>NZ_FNNL01000005.1:268508-405849 GCF_900106735.1 Pseudomonas sp. NFACC08-1
AGCCCCCTCTCAAGCTCACTCAATCAACCTGATCCACCGCGTCGCCGGGTTTTAGGGCCGCTGCGCGCCCCAGCGGGAGCAAGCTCCCTCGCCACGGTTGTTATGAGTGAAACACCAAAAACAGCAGCACGATGTTCACCACCAGGGACACCAGCGCCAAGGTCCGCCAGACCTTCAGCGGCTCGCGCTCCAGCAGTGGCCGGGGCCTGACGTTCAAGCTGCGGCGTTCACCCTGCTCCAGCAGCAACAACCACTCTTCGGCGGTTTCAAAGCGTTGCTCCGGGTCTGCGGCGACGGCGCGTTCCAGGCTTTGCCCGAGCCATTCGGCCAAGTCCGGTCGATAGCGACTGGCACTGACCGGTACGCCAAAGCGCGGGCGTTGGAAGGCTTCGATTTCGCCGTAGGGATAATGCCCGGTCAGCAGGAAGTACAAGGTCACGCCGACCGAGTACAAGTCCTGTTGCGCCGTCGGTGCGGCGCCGCCGAAGGCTTCCGGGGCGATGTAGCTGGGGGTGCCGGGCAAGACGTTGGCCTGGTCCTCGGACAGGCCCGGGCAGTACGCCAGGCCGAAATCCAGCAAACGCAATTCCCCGTCATCCCCCAGGTGCAGGTTTTCCGGCTTGATGTCGCGGTGGTAGATCTGCCTTCGATGTAACAGGCCTACTGCCCGTACCAGCCGCTGCGCCAGGTCCAGCCACTGGGCCAGAGGCAGTGGCCCGCCCTGGTTGAACAGCTCGGCCAGGGTCGCGCCCGGATATTCACGCATCACGTAGTACAAATGCTGACGCTGGGGAACGCCATGGACCTCGGGAAACTGCCGCCCGGCGACGCGCTTGAGAAACCACTCCTCCGAGAGCAACGCCTGCCCCGCGCGGCTATCGTCCCGTAGTTGCGCGGGCAGGGTTTTCAGCAGCCAAGGTTGGCCCTGACCATCGTGTACCCGGTAGAGCAACGATTGCTGGCTGTGGCCGAGCAGGCTTTCGATCTGCCAGCCCTCGAACATCTGGCCCGGTTTCAGCGCAGGCGGCAGGGGCCATTGCTGCAACTGGATCAGCGCATCGCCGATGCTCGCTTCGCCCACCGCATCGACCCGCACCAGCAAGGCACTGGCGTTGTCCTGGCTGCCGGCCAGGTGCGCGGCGTTGACCAGGGTCTGGGCGGCGACGTCCAGGTCCGGTTGATCGCGAAGAATGCCGGCAATGGCCGTGTCGCCCAGCACTGCCCAGACGCCGTCGCTGAGCAGCACGAAGGTTTCGTCGATGCGCAGTTCGCCGTCAAGAAAGTCGAGGATCAGGTGTTGGTCCAGGCCCAGGGCACGCTTGAGCACATGCTGCATGCCCTGTTGTTCCCAGACGTGGTCTTCGCTGACCCGTTGCAGATGATCGGCGTGCCAGCGGTAGACCCGGCAATCGCCGACATGGGCGAGGGTGAAGCGCCGGCCCCGCAGGACCAGGGCGCTGACGGTGGTGAGCAGCGGCTGTCCGCCACCGTTGGCTTGCAGCCAGCGATTCTGCGCCAACAGCAACCGGTCCAATGCCTGGGCCACGCCCCAGGTCTGTGGCGTGGAGTAGTAATCCAGGGCCAGGGCCTGCAAGGTCGAACGGGCGGCCAGCCCGCCATCGGCGCATTGGCTCACGCCGTCGGCGATGGCGAACAGGTATCCCTTGCTGGCGGCCAGGGCCGGGGCGGGGGTGACCAGGCGCAGGGCGTCCTGGTTTTCCTCCCGCGGGCCGATGGCACTGGCTTCGGCGAAACTCAGTTGCAGGCTCATGGAGGCTATTTATACCCGAGCCGCAGTGACGGCGGCCGAACCCCAAGTGGTCCTCCAACGGCGCTTGACGCCGTGCAGGCCGAACCAGGCCAGGACACCGAGGCTGGCAAACAACCACAGTGCCAGTTGATAGCTGCCGGTGCTCTGCTTGATCGCGCCCATGCCCGCCGCCAGGGCGAAGCCGCCGATGCCGCCGGCCATGCCGATCAGCCCGGTCATCACGCCGATCTCGCGACGGAAGCGTTGTGGCACCAGTTGGAACACCGCGCCGTTGCCTGCACCCAAACCGAGCATGGTGCAGACGAACAGGGCCAGGGCGGCGTAGGAGCTCGGCAGGTTGAAGCCCACTGCGGCGATGCAGACGGCCGCGACGGTGTACATGCCCAGCAAGGTGCGGATGCCGCCGAAACGGTCCGCCAGGGCGCCGCCCAATGGACGCATCAGGCTGCCACCGAAGACGCAGGCGGCGGTGTAGTAGCCAGCGGTGACCGGGCTCAGGCCATATTGGTCGTTGAAGTAGCCGGGCAGGGCGCTGGCCAGGCCGATGAAGCCGCCGAAGGTCACGCTGTAGAAGAACATGAACCACCAGCTGTCGCGGTCGCCCAGGGCCTTGAGGTAGTCGGCCATGGATTTGGCTTTTGGCCGCTCGGGGGCGTTCTTGGCCAACCAGGCGAAGAGCACCAGGGTCAGCACCAGCGGGATCAGCGCGAAGCCGAACACGTTGCTCCAGCCGAAGGCCACCGCCATGACCGGAGCGATCAGCGCCGCGAGCACGGTGCCCGAGTTACCGGCACCGGCAATACCCATGGCCTTGCCCTGATGCTGTGGTGGATACCACTGGGACGCCAGCGGCAAGGCCACGGCGAACGACGCGCCGGCCACGCCCAGGAACAGGCCTAGCAACAACGCTTGCTCGTAGCTGTGGATGCCCAGTTTCCAGGCGCAGAACAGCGCACCGATCACAATCACCTGGCCCACCATGCCAGCAGTCTTCGGCGAAATCCGATCGGCCAGCAGGCCCATGAACAACCGCAGTACGGCGCCAGCCAGGATCGGCGTCGCGACCATCAGGCCGCGTTGCTGGGTGGTCAGGTGCAGGTCGGCAGAGATCTGTACCGCCAGTGGACCGAGCAGGTACCAGACCATGAAGCTCAGGTCGAAGTAGAGGAAGGCCGCGAACAGTGTCGGGGTATGGCCGGATTTCCAGAAGCTTGAATTCATCGCGCACCTCAGCTGTAAAAGTCTCGAGAAATGAGTCAGTGCTTTGAGCAGTGCGCCGCCTGTGGTCGCACCACCGGCCCCGAAGGGCCAAAACAAAAAAACGCCGCAACCCGGATCGCCAGAAAGGCAAGGAGGGTGTGCGACGTCTTTGTCGTAGGTGGGGCAACCGCCGTTGGTTACCTGTGGGTTTGCTTAAGCGAGATCTGTGCCAAGTCTGTCACGATCGTTCCTACGCTCTGCGCGGGAATGCCGCGCCAGGGACGCTCCGCGTTCCGCTTCACAAGGTGACGCAGAACGTCACAGGATGCATTCCAACGCAGAGCGTGGGAACGATCATCAGTAGGGCGGTAAGGCAGGCGCTACAAGGCTTTCAGCCCAGCAGCTCATTCATGGCAATGATCTGCTCCGCCACCTGGATCAGCTTCTGCTGGCGGCTCATGGCCTGGCGGCGCATCAGGGTGTAGGCCTGCTCCTCGTTGCATTCCTTCATCTTCATCAACATGCCCTTGGCCAGTTCGATGCGCTTGCGCTCGGCCAGTTGCTGGTCGCGGGCCAGGAGCTGGGCGCGCAGGGCCTGGTCGCTTTCGAAGCGGGCCATGGCCACGTCGAGGATCGGTTGCAGGCGTGCGGCGTGGATGCCTTCGACGATGTAGGCGCTCACCCCCGACTTGATCGCCTGGCGCATCACGTCGGGGTCGTGCTCGTCGGTAAACATGACGATCGGTCGTGGTTGGTCGCGGCTGACCAGCACCACTTGCTCCATGACATCCCGTCCGGGTGACTCGGTATCGATCAGGATCACGTCCGGACGCACCGTTTCGACGCGCGCCGGCAGGTCGATGGTCAATCCGGATTCATCGATGACTTCGAATCCGGCTTCAATCAGGGCGGCTTTGAGGCGGCCGACTTTTTTCGCGGTGTCGTTGATCAGCAGGATACGCAGCATGGTCGAGGCTCCTGTCAGCGGCTGGCGAAAAGGGGAGCCGCATCGCTCAAGGCGTGCAGTTTGAAGCTGCGGGCATACTTGGCCGGGTCCGAACCGTCCCAGGTGGTGCCATCGATCAACTGGCTGCTGCGCATGTCCTGGCGCGGGGACGCGATGCCCAGTGCGCCAGCGGCTTCACGGTACAGCTTGAGCTGCTGGACGTCCTGGGCCACGGCCAGGTAATCCGGGTCTTCGCGCAACAGGCCCCAGCGACGGAACTGGGTCATGAACCACATGCCGTCGGACAGGTACGGCAGGTTCACCTCGCCATTGCCGTGGAAGCGCATGGCGTGGGGATCCTGCCAACTGTTGCCCAAGCCATCGGCATAGATCCCCAGCAAGCGCGGCTCGATGCAGTCCAGTGGCGCGTCGAGGTATTCGGGCGCGCTCAACAGTTGTGCGGTGCTGCGACGGTTTTCGCTGCTTTGTTCGATGAAGCGGCTGGCTTCGAGGATCGCCATCACCAGGGCCCGGGCGGTATTGGGGTACTGCTCGACGAATGCGCGGGTGCAGCCCAGGACTTTTTCCGGGTGATCGGGCCAGATGGTCTGGGTGGTCGCCAGGGTAAAACCCAGGTTCTGCTTCACCGCGCTGGCGCACCAGGGTTCACCGACGCAAAAACCGTCGATACGTCCGGCTTGCAGGTGCGCGATCATTTGCGGCGGCGGCACCACGACGCTGTCGACATCCGACAAGGGATGGATGCCCTGGGCGGCGAGCCAGTAATAAAGCCACATGGCATGGGTGCCGGTGGGGAAGGTCTGGGCGAAGGTCAGTTTCGGGCGAGTTTGGTGCACGTGCTGTTCCAGTGCCTCAGGACTGGTCACGCCCTGGGCCTGCAAGCCATGGGACAGGTTGATGCTCTGGCCGTTCTGGTTCAGGCCCATCAGCACGGCCATGTCGGTCGGCGCGACGCCGCCGATCCCCAGGTGCACGGCGTAGATCAGGCCGTACAGGCTATGGGCGGCATCGATTTCACCACTGACCAGCTTGTCCCGCAGGTTGGCCCAGGACGTCTGGCGCTTGAGGTTCAGGGTCAGGCCGTAGGGTTGGGCGAAGCCCTGGGTGGCGGCCACGACCACCGGGGCACAGTCACTCAAGGCCATGAAACCCAGGTTGACTGCGCTCTTTTCCGGGGCATCGCTACCGTTGACCCAGGCCAGGGGATTGGCTGGAACTTCATTCATCGCGCATCACCTTCCACGTAAAAAAAGCGCCGTACCCAGCGCTGCCAGGGCAGGGCCGGATGACGACGCCGTTGTCCTTTAAATCAGTGTGGCACTCATTCCGCCATTGGCATGGGCGCCGATGAACGAAAAGGGTGCAAGGCATATGCCAGTGCGTGCCCCATCACCTTTCCATCAAGATTCAAGACGCCGGGTCTTTCATCCTGTCGGCCCTTCCAAGGCTACGTAGCAAAGGAGACCGGTGTGCAGGACAAATCATCTCGCTCCACGGCATTGCCTGAACAGCGCGAACGGGTGCTGCACCTGCGTGTCGCGCAAAGCCCGGTTCAACTGAGCGCCGCGAGGTTTGGCGTCAGTCATCGCCTGCCGGTCGGTTGGGAAGGGGTGGTGGTGGCGGGTGATTCGCTGCGCTGGAGTGGTGGCCCGTTGCAGGTCCAGCCTGTGACTGCGGCGCCGCTGGTGAAGTTGCAGGCTTTTTTCGACATGAGCAATGCCTTCGTCGAGGTCGGGCAACGGGGGGCAGTTGGACCGTGGGCCCTGTTGCCGGTGACCGAGGAAGTCGTCCGCTCCCAGGAACGATTCGAACGCTGGTTCATCGGCCAGGCGCTGGGCGGCACCGCGGCCTATCACGCGGCTGCCAACCTGTTGCGGCATCACGAGAGCTACGGGCTCGTACGGTTTTTATTGGAACAAGGCACCCACAGCGAAAAACTTAACACGCTGGCCCAGCGCTACGGTGTGTCGGTTTCGCATTTTCGGCGGCTGTGCCAGCAGGCCTTGGGGAGCGCGGCCAAACCGGTGTTGCGCGGCTGGCGCACGGCCCAGGCGCTGCTGAACATGAGTCTTCAGGACGGCTCGCTGACCGATGTGGCGCTGGAGTTCGGCTTTGCCTCCTCTTCACACTTTTCCAAGGAAGTCCGCGAACTGGTGGGTTTCGCGCCCAGCAGCCTGGCGGATATCACCTACCTGCCAGGCAAGTGAGTCGATGAGCCAGCGACGATTTTCCCTGACCCTTTCATGGTTGTGCCTGAGTACCGCGATGCTGCTCCCAGCATTGGCCGCCCGGGCTGATGTCTACAGCTTCGAAGCCCGGGAGCAGAGCGCGCGGACTTTTTTCAGCGAGTTGTCCGGGTCGTTGGGCAAGCCGGTCATTGTCAGCAAGGCCGCGGCGGCCAAACGGATCGGCGGTACGTTCGATCTGCGCACCCCGCAACGGACTTTCGAGCGTGTCAGCGCGCAGATGGGGCTGATCTGGTACAGCGATGGCCAGGCGATTTATCTGTATGACGCCTCGGAAATCAAAAGCGCGATGATGTCGCTGCAGACCCTGACCGTCGCCAAGCTCCAGGCCTTCCTGGGGCGTTCGGGGCTGCACGATGTCCGGTATCCGTTGCGTCACGACGGTCTGCGGACATTCCATGTCTCGGGCCCGCCGATCTATGTCGACCTGGTGGTGCAAGCCGCCGGCTTGATGGACAACCAGCGCTCGGAGCTGCTGCTGGGCAAGCAGCAGATCGGTGTGATCCAAGTGCGAAACACCTTTGTCAGTGACCGCAACTATGAGCTGCGCGACGACAAGGTGACCATTCCAGGGCTGGCCACTGTGATCGAGGCCCTGTTGCGCGGCGAAAAGCACGAGGTCGAGCCGTCGGTGGCGCAAGGCACCGCGTCGGGAGTGCGGGGCGCGATGCCGCTGTTTCCCCTGGCGGGCCTGGCGGACACCCCCTCGAACCAAGACCCGAGGGCCCCGCGAATCATTGCGCGGGAGGTGGCCGCCGGCAACATTCGGGTGGTGGCCTACCCGGACACCAACAGCCTGTTGGTCAAGGGGCTGCCGGAGCAGGTGCGCTTCATCGAGAACCTGGTCAATGCCCTGGACACGCCGAAACGCCACGTCGAGTTGTCGTTGTGGATCATCGACCTGCACAAGGATGAGCTCAACCAACTGGGCATCAACTGGCAAGGCGCGGTGAAGTCCGGGGCCACCTTCAGCGCATCGCTCAACGCCGGCTCGGCGACCACCCTCGATGGCGCCTCGTTCGTCACCCAGGTCATGGCCCTGGAGCGGACCCAGCGGGCCAATGTCGTCTCGCGCCCGGTGATCCTGACGCAAGAGAACGTGCCGGCGATCTTCGATAACAACCGCACCTTCTATGCCCCCTTGGTCGGGGAGCGCAGTGTCGATCTGCAGCATGTGACCTACGGCACGTTGGTGAATGTACTGCCGCGTTTCGCCCACGCGGACGAGATCGAGATGTCGCTCAATATCGAGGACGGCAACGAAGTCGAGAGTCCGGGCCAGGGTGAGCGCCAGGGCGCGTTGCCGACGGTCGGTCGCACCCGCATCAGTACCGTAGCGCGAGTACCCCAAGGCAAGAGTCTGTTGGTGGGCGGTTTCACCCGCGATGACCACGGCGAGCAGATCGGGCGCGTCCCGGTGTTGGGGGCGATTCCCTGGATCGGTCGCTTGTTCAGCTATCGCCAAGGGCGCTCGGCCAACACGGTGCGCGTATTCCTGATCCAGCCCAAGGAGATTCGCGAGGCTTTTGAACCGGCCACGAGCGAGCCGGGCGGGCAGTTGCTGACTCCGCAGCAGCACGAGCGGGTGCGTCGAATGTACTTCCGGATGTCAGAGAAATGATGCTGCCCCCGGTTTCCCTCGGTGGCCGGGCTGCCCAGGCGCGGCTCAATGCCGAGAAAGCCGCCGAACACCCGCAACCACCCGTCGATGCCGAGACGCCGGAGGACAGCGCAACGGCCGCAGTGGCGCAGCGCCTCGTGCAGATCAGCGACGAACTCTCGGCGGCACTGACCCAATTCCGTGGTCGCCGGTTGTTTGAGCTCAAGTCCGAGGCCATGACCGACACCTTCGAGCGCGTGCTGGAAGACGACACCGTGCCCAAGGCCCGGCAGGTGCTGAGCCTGGCGCGGTTGGCGGACAAGCCCGTCGCCTGGTTGCTGCAAATGGCGCGAAGCCTGTTTCCCGATGACAGCGACCTGGCCCTGGTGCTACGGGCGTTGTTGCGCCGCAAGAACCTGGAAACGCTGACCCGGCAGCGCCTCGAAACGCTGTTGCAGACGGTGGTTGCCCAAGCCTCCCCCAAGCGCCTGAACGCCGGGATCAACGCGGCGCTCAAGGCCAGGATGTTCGGCAAGAGCCTGGCGGTGCGGGCCGGCCTGCTACGCGAGACTTACCGGGATTTCCTCGAATCCGACGAAGGCCCGCTCAGCTGTTACCAGGACTGGATCGCCCTGTATGGCGCGGCGCAACGCAGCGGGGTGCTGGCCTTCATCGAAGCGGCGGTGCTCACCGACATCAGCGCCCAGGACCCCAGTTGTTCGCGCGCCGAGTTCGGCCAATTGCTAGCAAAGGTGACCGACCTCAAGCGCCTGCGTTCGGCCGATGAGCTGTTTATCGGCGCAGTACTTGGCGATGCCGTCATCTGCCGGCACAACCCCGAGGAGTCCGACTGGTTGGTGTTCCTCTTCGGCGTGTTGACCTACCCCGATGACCTCGACCAGTTGTTGCTCGGTGCGTTGGGCGAACAAGTGCTGCTCAGTGCCCACCGTGAGCGATCGATACTCTTGCAGACCCTGCGCCGGCTCAGCCTGCGGTTGCCCTTGCCCCTGTTTGCCGATGAGGAGGCGCCACAGCGCCTGGCCACCCAGTTCACCCGCTTGGCGGACGTCGCCTATGCCCATGAATGCATCGATCAGCGCCGCTCGGGTGGTTGCCCATGACCCTGCTCAATGGGTTCTTGCGCAACGTCGGCGCTCGCCCGGAGCTGCTGATCCTGACCTTGATGGTGATGATCATCGCCATGTTGATCATCCCCTTGCCCACGGTGCTGGTGGATTTTCTCATCGGCCTGAACATCGTCATCTCCCTGCTGGTGTTCATGGGCTCGTTCTACATCGAGCGCATCCTCAGCTATTCGACGTTCCCGGCGTTGCTGCTGTTGACGACCTTGTTTCGCCTGGCGCTGTCGATCAGCACCAGCCGGCTGATCCTCAGCCAGGCCGATGCCGGCGAGATCATCGCCTCGTTCGGTGACTTTGTGATCGGCGAAAGCCTGGTGGTGGGCTTCGTGATTTTTTCCATCGTCACCATCGTCCAGTTCATCGTGATCACCAAAGGCTCGGAGCGGGTGGCGGAAGTCGCCGCGCGTTTTTCCCTGGACGGGATGCCGGGCAAGCAGATGAGCATCGACGGTGACCTCAAGGCCGGCGCCATCGACGCGGCCCAGGCCCGGGAAAAACGCAGCGTGCTGGAGCGCGAAAGCCAGCTGTACGGGTCTTTTGACGGGGCGATGAAATTCATCAAGGGCGATGCCATCGCCGGGATCATCATTATCTTCGTCAACTTTATCGGCGGCATGGCCATCGGCGTCGGGCAACTGGGCATGGACCTGTCCACCGCGCTGTCGACCTACACCCTGTTGACCATCGGCGATGGCCTGGTGGCCCAGATCCCGGCGCTGCTGATCGCCATCGGTGCCGGCTTCATCGTCACCCGCGTCAACGGCGACGACAGCAACCTGGGGCGCAACATGCTCACCCAGATGCTCGGCAACCCGTTCGTCCTTGGTGTTACCGCGTTGCTGGCGGTGGGTGTGGGGCTGTTGCCGGGTTTCCCGTTGCTGACGTTCCTGTCGATTGCCGGCGTGTTGGGGCTGGTGGTGTTTGTGCGCCAGCGCAAATCGTCACGACAGGCTAGCCCGGGCCAAAGCCGCGCCGAAGCCGCCGAGCAAGACGCGCTGCCGAGCGAGTCAGGACTGCTCGATGACGTCGACAACCTCGCGACAGAAACCATCGCCTTGATGCTGCTGGTGCCCAAGACGCAACTCGAAGCGCTGGAAAAGCAGCGTTGGGCGGCGCGCTTTCGCAGCCAGTTTTTCGTCGACTACGGCTTGCGCATTCCCGAGCCACGGCTGCGGGCCAGCGAGGCGCTGCCGGCGCATCAAGTGGCGGTGTTGATCAACGAAGTGCGGGCCGAGCAGTTCGACATTCATTTCGATCACTGGCGCCTGCTGGATTACTCGCCGGAGCTGGACCCGTTGGGTTTTGCCTTGGTGCGCGGCAACGACAGCAATCGCCTGGGCGGTGTCTGGGTCAGCGCCGCCGACCGCGAGCGGGTGCAGCAGTTGGGCTATCACCTACGGCCCGCCGATGAAGAATGCTATCGCTGCCTGGTCACGCTGCTGGCGCGCAACATCCAGGAGTTCTTTGGCGTGCAGGAAACCAAGCAGTTGCTCGACGAAATGGAAACCCGCTGCCCCGACCTGCTCAAGGAAGTCTATCGCCACGTCACCGTGCAGAAGATCGCCGAAGTGCTGCAGCGCCTGATCGGCGAGCGCATCTCCGTGCGCAACATGAAGCTGATCCTCGAATCCCTTGCCCATTGGGCCTCCCGGGAAAAGGACGTGCTGGCGCTGGTCGAACACGTGCGCGGCGCCATGGCCCGCTACATCAGCAACAAGTTTGCCCAGGGCAACGACCTGCGCGTGCTGCTGTTGTCGCCAGAGTTCGAAGAAGTGGTGCGCCGTGGCATCCGGCAAACCTCCGGCGGCAGTTTCCTCAACCTGGAACCGGCCGAATCGGAAGAACTGATGGACCGCCTCAGTGTCGGCCTGGACAGCGTGCACATCGCCCACAAGGACATGGTGTTGCTGTGTTCGGTGGATGTGCGGCGCTACATCAAGAAACTCATCGAGGGACGTTTCCGGGAGCTGGACGTCATGTCGTTCGGCGAAATCTCCGAGAGCGTGTCCGTCAATGTCATCAAAACCCTGTGAGGACACTGCACATGGCGGTTGGAAATAGCCTCCGCCTGGAGCGACAGGCGGCCCACCCCTTGCGCTTGAGCGGGCCACTGATAGAAGCGGCGCTGCCCGGGGTGGTGGTCGGCGAAGTCTGCGAAGTGCGTCGGCACTGGCGCTCGCCCGAGGTCGCGGCCAGGGCGCAGGTGATCGGCTTCAAGCCCGGTGCCGTGTTGCTCAGCCTGCTGGGTGATGGCAAAGGCTTGTCCCGGGAGTCGATGATCGTGCCCACCGGCTCGACCTTGCAACTGACCTGCAGTGACGCCTTGCTCGGCAGTGTGGTCGATCCCCAGGGCACGATCGTCGAGCGCCTGGCGCCTTCGACGGCGGTGGCGCAACGGGATTGTCCGGTGGATGCCGACCCGCCGTCCTACCAGCAGCGACGCCCGGTGGCGGAATCGCTGCGCACCGGCATCCGCGTCATCGATGGCTTACTGACCTGTGGTGTCGGTCAGCGCATCGGCATTTTTGCCGCCGCCGGTTCCGGCAAGACCACCTTGATCAACATGCTGATCGAGCACACCGACGCAGAGGTCTTCGTGATCGGCCTGATTGGCGAACGTGGGCGGGAGGTGACTGAGTTCATCGCGCACCTGCGCCAGTCGCCCAAGCATTCTCGTTGCGTGGTGGTATTCGCCACTTCGGATTTTTCCTCGGTGGATCGCTGCAACTCGGCGCTGCAAGCCACCACCATCGCCGAGTATTTTCGCGACCAGGGGCGGCGCGTGGTGTTGTTGCTGGACTCGTTGACCCGCTACGCCCGCGCCCGTCGCGACCTGGCCTTGGCGGCCGGTGAAGCCCCGGCGCGGCGCGGCTATCCGGCCTCGGTGTTCGATGCCTTGCCGCGCTTGCTGGAGCGACCAGGGGTAACCGCGACCGGCAGCATCACCGCCTGGTACACGGTGCTGTTGGAAAGCGACGACGAGCCGGATCCGATCGCCGAGGAGATTCGTTCCATCCTCGATGGCCATGTCTACCTCAGCCGTGCCCTGGCGGCCAAGGGGCACTACCCGGCCATCGATGTCCTGCGCAGCGTCAGCCGGGTGGCGACCCAAGTCACCACGCCGCAGGTGCAGCAACTGGCCGCGTCGACCCGGGAAACCCTGGCCCGTCTTGAACAGTTGCAGGTCTTTCTCGACATGGGCGAGTACAGCCCGGGCGCGGACGCGGCCAATGACCACGCGATGCACCGGCGTGATGCCCTTGACCGATGGCTGCGCCAGCCGACGGGCGAGTGTTGCGAGCCGGACGAAACCTTACGGAGCCTGCATGAAATCCTTGCCTGAGCAGCGACGCTTGTTGGCCTTCAGCGAGTTCCGGCGGCAACGCGGCGAGCAGGCGCTGCTGCACGTCCAGCGCCAATTGCAGCCGCTGCTGACGGAGCGCGGCGGCTTCGAGGCGCAGGAAGCGGCGCTGCAAGACCTGTTGGCCAGCCATCGCGCCAATGACTGCGTGCTGGATCACGCGCAGCTGTTGGCGCTGTTGCGCACCCAGGCGGTGATCCGTCGGCGGATCGATCTGCTGCGGGTCGAGCGGGATCGTGTGGACCAGCAGTGCCGGCAGGTCGAACAGCAGTTGCAGGTGCAGCGCGAGCGGTTGCGTGGACTGCTGCGCAAGCACGACAAGTATGAGCGTTCCGTCCAGCAACTGTTACGGGTTCAACGGCTTGAAGCGGTGCGCCGGGAAGAGCGGGAACTGGAAGAAATGATGGAAGGACGGCGATGAAAGAGCTCTCAGTGGTTCCCGCTCGGCCGGTCCAGGTCTTGGACCCCGTCGACGAAGGCCCGATGGATGAGCTGCAAGACCTGCTTGTCCCGGTGCAGGAGGATGAACTGCCACAGGGCGTGCTGGACCTGATGGTTGCGCTGGTTCGGCCTCATCGCGAGCCGATGGACAATGGCCGTGCGCTGGCCTGGCGTTCGATGAGTACTGTTCAGGGCGGCGCGGAGGTTGAGCGTGATGGGGAGCGCTCGGGTGCCCGCGAAGCGGTGGAGGTTGAAGCCGTTCGCGCGCCACCCCGTGCCCAGGTCGCAATGACTTTTCCACACGCCGGCCCACCGCTCAGCCAGATGGCACGCCATCCGTTGTCTCAACGCTTGGAGCCAGCGGTGGATCCATCAACGCTGCCGACCTACTCGGCATTGATCGAGCCGCCACGGCATGAGCCGTTCACCGCTGCCAGTGAGCAGTCGCTGGCCCTTGGCGATGAACCGCTGCCCCAGGCGCCGTTGAGCCTTCAAGGCACGCGTCACGCACCGACGGTTGCCACGGCATCCGTCCCTGCATCGACGCCGCCACCCGCACTCGATGTCATGGTCGAGACGTTGCCGGGTGCGGATCGAGGGTTCCTGCAAGTCCCCTTCAACCGAGGGGGGGCCAGCGGACAAGTGACGATCAGCCGCGGGTCTGAAGAGCCCACTCGACCCCTGACGCTCAGCCCCAGCAATGCCCTGGTGTTCGAGCAACTCAAGGAACCTTTCGCCCTGGCCCGGGAGCCTGCCTGGCGGCTGACCGACAGTGGCGGCGAGCAGCCGCGCCAGGGTTCGCAGCAGGGGCCGGACGAGGATCCGGACGAACAGGCTGAGCCTGCGGCATGAGCGCATTGCAGCTGCGTCGGGTCGAGCCTTTGGTGCATGCCCACGCCCAGGCGATTCAACGCTGGCGGCGCGGCGGTCGGGACGCGGATCTGGCCAAGGTGCCCAAGCGTTCCGACTATTTGAGCTTCTGCGCACAGGGTGATGGCGGGCCCTGGCGCGGGCTAATCAGGGCCCGTGACTGGTTGCACCATTCGCTCCCGACCTTGCAAGCGCTGCTGACGCAGCCGTGCCCGTTGCCCCGTATCGTCGAGTTGTTCCGGGCGGTGCCACGGCCCTTGTCACTGGAGGTGGACGAGTTGCGTTACAGCCATCTGTCGGACATCGAATCCGTGGCCCCGGCGCGCTTGCCGACGGGCGAAGTGCCGTGGCTCGACACCCCCGGAGGGCGCGTGTGGTTGACCCAATTGCCGCCCAGGAATGCCCAGCGCGGCCCCGTAACCGCCGACTCATGGCTGAAGACGTTGCCAATGCGCCTGGAACTGATCCTCGGCGTCAGTCACCTGAGCCTTGCCAGTCGAATACGGCTGGGGGAGGGCGACGTGCTGCGCATCGCCCAGCCCATGCAACGCTGCTTTGTGGCGGGCCAATGCCTTGGCGTTTTCACCTTTACCGAAGAGGGTTTACACATGCAACCGACCGTGGCCGAGGCCAGTTCAGAAAGCCCGTCAGAACCTGCCGTGGAAATCGACCTGGGATCGCTCCCGGTGCGCCTGGAATTCCTGCTCGCCACCCATGATCTCGACCTGGCCGCGCTGTCGCAGATCATCGCCGGGCAACTGATCCCGCTGGCTGACGACGCGGCCCGGCACATCGAGGTGCGCGCCAACGGCAAGCCCGTGGCCCTGGGCGAACTGGTGCAGTTGGACGGGCAGTTGGGCGTCGAATTGCTGAAGGTCTATCGGGACGGTGACGATGAATGACGTTTCGCTGATCGCGCTGCTGGCGTTCGCTTCGTTGCTGCCGTTCCTGGTGGCGGCGGGCACTTGCTACCTCAAGTTCTCGATTGTCTTCGTCATCGTGCGCAACGCCTTGGGCTTGCAGCAAGTGCCGTCGAACATGGCGCTCAATGCGATTGCCCTGATGCTCGCGGTGTTCGTCATGACGCCGGTCGTGAAGCAGGGCCATGACTACTACAAGACCGAGGCGGTGGCCTTTACCGATATCGAATCGGTGGTGAATTTCGCCGAGAACGGCCTGGGCAGCTACAAGGATTACCTGCGCAAATACACCGACCCGGAGCTGGCGCTGTTCTTCGAGCGGGCCCAGGCGGTCCAGGATGAAACCGACGCCGGTTGGCCCGCCGATGAAGCGCTGGCGCCTTCGCTGTTTTCGTTGCTGCCGGCCTACGCCCTGAGTGAAATCAAGAGTGCCTTCAAGATCGGCTTCTACCTGTACCTGCCCTTCGTGATTGTCGACCTGGTGATCTCCAGCATCCTGCTGGCGCTGGGCATGATGATGATGAGCCCGGTGATCATTTCCGTGCCGATCAAGCTGGTGCTGTTTGTCGCCCTGGATGGCTGGGCGCTGCTGTCCACCGGGCTGGTCAAGCAATACCTGACCTTGCTGGCGTAGGCGCAGCCATGAACGATCTGGTCTACGCCGGCAACAAGACCCTGTACCTGATCCTGCTGATGGTGGCCTGGCCGATCGTCGTCGCCACGGTGGTCGGCCTGGTGGTGGGCTTGATCCAGACCGTGACCCAGTTGCAGGAACAGACCCTGCCGTTCGGCTTCAAGCTGCTGGCGGTCGCCGCGTGCCTGTTCCTGCTCTCGGGCTGGTACGGCGAAACCTTGCTGGACTTCAGCCGCGAAGTCATCCGCCTGGCGTTGGGTTAGGCCGATGACGGTGACGCTGTTCTTCGAGCTGTATGCGGGGTTTGCCGCCGCGCTGTTGGGCGTGGCGCGCCTGGCGCCGATTTTCTTCATGTTGCCGTTTCTCAACAGCGGCGTGCTGACCGGTGTCGCGCGCCAGGCGGTGATTGTCCTGGTGGCGCTGGGGTTCTGGGCCTACGTCGGCGTGCCGGCGCCCGCCCTCGACAGCCTGGCGTTCCTCGGCTTGATGCTGCGGGAGGTGAGTATCGGCGTGCTGCTGGGTGTGCTGCTGTGCTGGCCGTTCTGGGTGCTGCATGCCATGGGCAACCTGATCGACAACCAGCGCGGCGCCATGCTCAGCAGCACGGTGGATCCGGCGAACGGTGTCGACACGTCGGAGTTGGCGAATTTTCTCCAGTTGTTCGCGGCGGCGGTGTACCTCGAAGGCGGAGGGATGCTGTTGATGCTGGAAACCGTCGCGCAGAGCTATCGCATCTGTGCGCCGGGCAACGACTGCGTGATGCACTTGCCGGCTCTCCACGCGCTATTGGATGTGCTGGTGAGCAAGACGCTGGTGATCAGTGCGCCGGTGGTGGCGACCTTGCTGGTCAGCGAAGCCTTGCTCGGTTTGCTCTCGCGCTATGCGCCGCAAATGAATGCGTTCTCCGTGTCGTTGACGGTCAAGAGCCTGGTGGCGCTGGTGGTGTTGATGCTGTATTTCGGCGTGCACCTGCCAGACGAAGTCCTGCGCATGGGCGGGATGTCCGAGGGGCTGGCGCAGTCTCTGGGCGACGGGGAGGGCGATCATGTCATCCAGCGCCTCGAAGACTGAAAAGCCCACCGCCAAGCGCCTACGGGATGCCGCCCGCAAGGGCCAGACGTTCAAGGCCAAGGACCTGGTCATCACCTGCCTGACCCTGTGCGGCATCAGTTACCTGGTCTTCAACAGCTCGCTGTTCGAGATCATGGAGGTCTACCGGCGCATCATCGCCAGCGATTTTGACGTTGAACTGCAAGCCTACTCGGCGGTGCTGGTGCTGGTCGGCCTCAAGACGTTGCTGCCGCTGTTGCTGGTCTGCGTGCTGACCAGTGCGTTGCCGGCCCTGCTGCAAAGTGGTTTTGCCCTGGCCAGCGAAGCGTTGAAGCTGAATCTCGGCGCCTTGAACCCGATCAATGGTTTCAAGAAATTGTTCAGCCTGCGCACGGTCAAGGACACCTTCAAGGCGCTGTTGTACCTGGGCAGTTTTGCCATGGCGCTGTGGCTCGTCTGGGTCACCCAGCGGCAATTGCTATTTGCCCAGCTGTTCGCCCAGGCAGCGGACCTGTTCGCGATCTGGGGGCATCTGCTGCTGGTGTTGGTGCTGGCGTTCCTGGCCTGCATCCTGCTGATCGTCGTGCTCGATGCCCTCAGCGAATATTGGTTGTTCATGAAAGACCAGATGATGGACAAGGACGCGGTCAAGCGTGAACACAAGGAGCAGGACGGCAACCCACAGATCAAGGGCCGCCGCCGTGACCTGCACATGGAGCTGTTGTCGGAGCAGGTCAAATCCGACGTGCGCAGCTCGCGCATGATCATCGCCAATCCGACGCACATTGCCATCGGTGTGTATTTCCGCCCGGAAATCACCTTGCTGCCGTTCATCTCCCTGATGGAAACCAACCAACGCGCCCTGGCGGTGCGGGCGTATGCCAAGGCAGTCGGTGTGCCGGTGATCAACGACAAAGCCTTGGCCCGACGGATCTTCAAGACCCACCAGCGCTACAGCTTCCTCCAGGTGCAGGAAGTCGAGGAAGTGCTGCGCCTGCTGATCTGGCTGGAACAGGTCGAACAGGCTTGAGGCCCACTCATCATCGACGGCGCCGTACACCTGTGGCGAGGGGATTTATCCCCGTTGGGCTGCGAAGCGGCCCCAGAAAAGCAGCGAGCGCTGCGCACTCGAGCGGGGATAAATCCCCTCGCCACAGAAGCAAAACCCGACGACGCGGTGCATCAGGTTGATTGGCGTGGTCTTCGGGGGGCTGCTGCGCAGCCCAGCGGGAGCAAGCTCCCTCGCCACAAGAGCCGTTCGCCAGCTGGAGATTTCGTCTGGGGGCAACACCGACCCGAAACAGCACCCCATCCACCACGCCGAGCACCCAACCCCGTGGCGAGGGAGCTTGCTCCCGCTGGGTCGCGCAGCGGCCCCAAAACCTGACGACGCGGTGCATCAGGTTGATTGGCGTGGTCTTCGGGGGTCTGCTGCGCAGCCCAGCGGGAGCAAGCTCCCTCGCCACAAGAGCCGTTCTGCCAGCTGGAGATTTCGTCTGGAGGCAACACCGACCCGAAACAGCACCCCATCAACCACGCCGAGCACCCACTCCGTGGCGAGGGAGCTTGCTCCCGCTGGGTCGCGCAGCGGCCCCAAAACCCGACGACGCGGTGCATCAGGTTGATTGGAGTTGGTCTTGCGGGGGGGGGCTGCTGCGCAGCCCAGCGGGAGCAAGCTCCCTCGCCACAAAGGCAAGGATGAGCGCAATTTGGCAGCGTGACCTATCGGCGTTTTGGCTCAATGCACCCGTCAGCAACGCTGACGTTTTTTCAGGAGTGTGGCCGATGAATCGCGACAACAAACAAGACGAGCAGGTGGCCCTGGAGGTCGTGGACGCGGTACTCGGTGGCGCGGCGTTGAAAGACGTGCAAGGCATCAGTGACGAACACATGGACAGCCTCTATGCCTTCGCCTTCCAGTTCTACGAACAAGGACGGCTGGACGACGCCGAGAAGTTCTTCCACTTCCTGTGCATCTACGACTTCTACAACAGCCATTACTGGATGGGACTGGCGGCGGTGCACCAGCTCAAGCAAAACCACCAGAAGGCCATCGACCTGTATGCCATCGCGTTTGCCCAAGGCAAGAACGACTACCGGCCAATGCTCTACACCGGCCAGTGTCATCTGGCCCTGGGCAAGGTCGGCAAGGCCAGGTTGTGTTTCGAATACGTGATCGAGCAAGCCGCGGAAGACGATCTGCGCGAGCAGGCCAAGGTGTATCTCGACACCCTGGCCCACATGGAACTGCACTGTTCGGAGGACTGAACATGACTGACATAGGAAGTACCCGTAGCGCTCCCTTCCTGGGGGGAATGAGCCGCACCGAAGCCTTTGAAAAGTACGGCGCGGCGGCCAGCAAGGCCGCCAGGACCACGGACTATCAGGAGGCCGGTCGCAAAGCCCTGGCGGACCTGATGTCAGTGCAATACGACGGTCACGATGGCCGCTCCGCGCCCAGTACGGGTCGACCGGTGCTGCACGCACCACCGCCGCGGGCCGATGGCAACAAGCAGGAAACCAACGGTGACCTGTTCACCCTGTTGATGGCGATGATTGCCGAGCTGATCGGTGAGGTCGACGTCAACAAACTGAAAAACCGCCTGGAGATGTTGCAGAGCATGGCCGGTGCCCGCCAGCAGGGGCTTGAAAACCTCTCGGCCGAATACGCCGCCGCCGTCCAGGCCATGGCGGATGCCGAGGGGGATGTCGGCAGCAGCCAGGCGCAACTCGACCAATTGCACGAGCGGGTCCTGCATTTCCAAGGTCTGCTGGAAGACAGCGAAGCGCGGTTGGCACAACTGGACCCTGACTCGCCCGAATACGCCGAAGAGCTGGCCCGTCGCGACCAGCTCAAGGGCGAACTGGCGAGCCACACCCAAACGTTCAATGCAGCGACCGCCGCGCACCTGAAGCTGATCGAGATCGCCAATACCTTTGCCAAAACCTTGAGCGGGGTGATCGCGAAAGTGGTGGTGTCCGGCGGCGCAGGCCCCGACCAAAAGGAAACCGACGAAAAAGCCCTCAGCAGCAGTGCATTGGCCTTACTCAACCGCTTGAAGATCATCGAGTTGCTCGGTGAGGCAGCGCAGAACAAGGAGGAACTCAGCCAGGAGTTGTTCCAGGAGCTGCAAGTCAAGCTCCAGGAGCACATGAAGCGTGAGTCGGATAAATACCTGGAGGAAGTGCGCAAGGCCGAGGCGTTGCAGAAAACCATGGGCTGCATCGGCAAGATCGTCGGGGCGATATTGGCCGCCGCCACCATCGTCGCCGGGGTCCTGACCGCCAACGTGGCCCTGATCGTGGTTGGGGTGGTTGGCGCGGCGGTAATGATTGCCGATGCGGTGGTCGAGGAGAAAACCGGCAAATCGTTCATGGCCGAGGCTATGAAGCCGCTGACCGTCGCCATGCAAGAGGCCATCGAGTTCTTCACCGAGCTCTACACCCAGATACTGATAGAGGTGGGCGTTGATGAAGACAAGGCCAAGGAAATCGCGCAGATCGCCGGCATGATCCAGGGCGTCGTTTCGACGCTGGCCGCCATTGCCTTGGTGGCGGTTGTCGGGACGGCGGTGATCGGGCCGATGGTCAGCGCCGTCGCCTCGAAACTGGGGTCGGTGGTCGCCCAGGCCGCGCCCGCCGCAATGCAAGCCATGAAGCAGGTGGCAACCTCGGTGGGCAAATCGGTGACCCAGATGCTCACGCAGCTGCGCAGCTTGGTGACCAACGGCGCCGATGCGGTATCGCTGGCCCGTTACGCCGCCAACCTGGAGATCGTCCAGGCCGTCACCGAGTTCGGCCATGTCGCGGCGCAGGGCGTGATGCAAATCGAGGCCGGTCGGCATCAGGCCCAGGCGGCCGTGCATTTGGCCGATGTGCGAGTGCGCATGGCGATCAGCGAGGAAATCAGCAAATACCTGACCCAGGTAGTCGACGACTACGGCCAGGCGATGCGGGAGCGAACCCATCAGATCGAGCAGGTGTTTGCCGATCTGCAGCGCAGTCACAACGTCAGCCTGAACATGGTTCGGAACGTTTGAAAATCACGGATAGCAGGTACCTACGATGAAGGCTATTGACACTTCGAGCACGCATGTTTTTGTCCTCAATGCAGGGCAAGACGTGTTAACCGCTCAAACTGAATCTTCAAACCCCCTCAAAAGGAAGTCCCTCTCCGATTCAGCGGTTTTCGGCGAGATCACCGCAAGACAAGTCCTCCAGAACCCCAGCATCACGGCGCCTTCAGCTGCGGAGCTGGAGAGTGCGATCAACGCCTACCAGCCCACCGAGTCGGACTGGCAAGACTTCATGGCCGCCTCGATGATGCTCAGCGATGAAGTGCGCAACGAGCTGATCTTCGATCCTGGCGCCTGGGAGAAACACGCGAACGTGCTGGTGGCCGCGATCATCGCACTGAACATCGCACGGGTCGCCAACGCTCAACTGCGTGGGCATTTCAGCGTCATGGCCTCCGAGGCGGCCAAGGCCCAAGGTGCGGCCATTATCGAGTCAGGCGAGGCCGCACGGAACAGTGCTATTACGGGGGCGATCGTGTCCGGTGCAATCTCCGGGTTCGCCCTGCTCAAGACCCTCCATGGCCAGACGTTGAAGCATGCGGATATCAACCTGCACAAACGCAACGCCATGGACGCTCGCAATATCGAACGCGACCTCAAGCTTGAACGCAGTCGCAGCGAGTGGAATCCGCAGGGCACCTACAAGATCAAGACTCTTGATGAATTCGGTCGCGCGAAGACGGTCGATTTCAAACCCAGCGGTTCACCCCGGCCACCCGAGGACCAAGCCTGGTTCGACAAGGAAATCCTCAAGGCACAGGAGGTCGGTCGCAACGCCAAGTGGCTGAGCGAGACAGACCCCCAGAACCGCTTGAACCTGCACAAGCCCAACGCCCTGAACGCCAGGAACATCGAACGCGACCTCAAGCTTGAACGCGACCGCACGGACTGGAATTCGGACACCACCTACAAGATCAGGACATTCGACGCGTTCGGCCGCCCGACGCTGGTCGATTTCAAACCCAAGGGGTCGCCCCTGTCACCCAAGGACCAAGCCTGGTTCGAAAAACAAATATCCAACGCGCAAAAGGTCAGCGAGACCTCCGACTGGCTGAGCCAGATGGGCAGCCGGGGTATTGAAAGAAAACTGGAAATCGGCCGCGCCCTCAGCGCCATGGCGACGAACCTGAGCCAAGTGGTGTCGAGCATGGTGCGCCTGGCTGAGTACACCGCGCGGGAGAAAGAGGTGCTGCAGCAAAGTGCGCAGAACAGCCAGAAGAGCCTGGGGGATGAAGTCGCTCAGAAGGACGCGGCCGATGCCGCATTGCTGCAAAAACTGATGGACATGGTCATGCAGCTTTTTCAATCACGCAGTGACGTTATTCGCGCCGTGACGGCTTGAGGAGAGGAATATGGAAATCACCAGATTCATACAGACACCTGTCGTCTTGCTGCCGAACATCGACGCCACGGTCGATACGCCGTTGCCTGTGGACATTCCCGTTGAAGTACAAACGGTCAGCTCTCTGACACAGTTGCTCGACCGCTCCGTGAGCGCACTCAATCGCAGCCTCGCCAATCTGCTCAGGGGCCCATTCAACGCCAAGTCGCTGGAAGGCATGACCACCGAGTCCATGGCGCAACTTATCCCGGAGCTTCTCGAACAGATCCACGCCAAGCGCGATCGCTCACACCTGTGGGCCCAGCGCGCCCACCAGTGTTGTGCGGTGATGAGCCACAGCATGAAGTCCACGCTTCTGGACGACAGTCGACTGCGCCAGCTCAATGAGGAACAAGGCGAGATCCTGCGCAGCCTCAAGCAAGCCGTGGACCAGGACAAACCCTTCGAAATCGCGGAGGCCCTGGATGCCGGGATCAATTCCTCCAATGACTTCTTCGACAAACTGCTCGATCTGATCGACCTGATCAAGAACGGCTACCTGGCCGGTTACGAACACATCATCAAGGCCTATACCGACTTCTTCGCTGATTTCAACGCTGAAATCACCGCGAAGATGAAGGACTGGATCGAGGGGACGAACGACGGTAAAGAGGTCAAGGTAAGTGTCAGCGGATTGCGCGCCGCGTTGACCAGTCTGATCAATAAATACAGCCACCCCAACTCCGCGTCCGTACTCTTTCCGAAACCTGGCGACGGCGCAGCGAGCAAGGAAGAAGCAGAGAAATGGCTCAAGGCCCTGGGCTTGCCCGCCAGTTGCCTGAAACAGAATCCTCCGCCGGATAGCGGCTGGTGTGTCGTCATCGACCTCAGTCCATTGACGACCATGCTAGGTAGCGTGCCGAGCGGAGGCACAGTGACGTGGGATACCGCCAAGTACAACCAATGGCAAACCGGCTTCAACGCCCAGGAAGAACGCCTGAAAAACATGCTGCAGTCCCTTACCCAGAAGTATTCGAATGCCAATTCGTACCATGACAATTTCAATAAGACGCTGTCGGCACATTTGAATCAGTTTGCGGATATGTTGAGGGCGATGTTGAATTTTTAGTTGTGAGTGTCTGGAGAGTGAGTATGTCTGTTGTTGAGGCAGCTGTTGAGCCTAATGTAATAAGGCTGCTGGCCGAGTATTTTTCGAAGGCACATCGAGAAATATGCAGAAGTTCGCGGCTTGTGGAAGATTTGAAGGCTGATTCTGTCGATATAGTAGAAGTCGTCATGATTATAGAGGGCGCCTTTAATATAGAGCTGTCGTCGAATCAGGTGGCGGAATGGAGATCTGTGGTGGATATTGTTAAATCAATTGCAAGTGGCGAGAGAATGCGTGCTGTAATTGAAGGCTAAGGGCTAGCCACGAAAAAATATATAAATGGGCGGGTGGTCTGATCGATTTTGGTCGATTGGCCACTCTCAAAATTAGCGGGGGCTGAAGTCAGCCAAAAATGCATGGCTACCTCAGAGAGTTCTAAAATGGGTCGTTATAGATGGTTGTATCCTGCAATCCTTTATCATTCTCTCAAAATGTTCATCAAGAACTCAGTTCGCTGGTTCGTGAGGCACTGACTGTGCTAGGAGTTTCAGACCGACTGTTGCACGATTTTGACTCGCACTCAACCATAGCTATTGATATGGATGAAGAATGGTCAATTAATATTTCACTGGTCGATGATCGCCTTTTTGTCTGGTCGTTCATCGACATTAGCGAAGAGCTATTGATCGAGAATTCGAGAAGTGTCATTCCCGTCATTACCAGCCCAATGGAATATGTTGAGACGGGGCATTTAACATTAGGCAAGTGCGATGATGGCTTCGAACTAAAAGCGTTGATTGATCCGCTTGCAGTAGCTGGAAATAAACTTGGCCAAGTCATCCGTGATTTCCATGGCGCACTGAAAGTAATATATAGCCAGCGTTGAGGGTGAGTATTTAGTATTGGAATATTGATTCAGTCACACCGCTCGGTCAGCGGGCATCGAGCAGAGTAGCAGGGTGAGCTGTCTCACCAAATTATCGAATACGACACCTCTACCGCGTTAGCCCGGAACGGGGCTGAAATTACAATCATCAATCCTGTTAAAGTTATCAAGGATACAGACAATGACTCAAATCCAAGCATCGCAACGTTCTACCGCTACTATACCGACTGAGCAAAGTCATCAGCGCAATCAGGCCCTAACGGTAAAGGCGGTGCACAACACTCAAGAATCGCCAATGCGCAGAACACTGGACGCCTATGGTATAGATGATACTCGGGGAGCATTTAGCCAGCTAAATCGGGAGAAATACCATGTGTTTGTAAAAAAAGACAGCGCAGGCACCCCTGATCTAACCCATGGCGCCTATGTGTCTAAACAGGATGAAGACGGCTATGGTAACTTTAACTGGTTGAACCCAAAGGGCCTTATCAAATATCAAACCCAAGATGTCGCGGTCATCACCTTTACGAACAAAGATCAGCTGACACAGCTCAGTGATACATACCTGAAGCGTCCCCTGCCGGTATTTCTCACCAAGATACTCAACGCAGAAGCCTGTCTGGATACAGATCTTTATCGTCGGAATGCGAGCCTGGCTGAATTTATCTCGCCGATCGACCTCACGCAGCATGGCTATCTCATTGGGCCCAATTCACCGTACTGTGATGCAACAGTCTTAGATACCTATGTCAATGCTCCCGAGACACTCAAAAACAGTAAAGATGGCATCATCTTGTGTACCTATGCGATTCATCCGGGTATACAGTCCGAATTTCTAGCGGCTCGACATCACCCATCTGGCCCTGAAAGGCTTGAAACAAGCCAGCAGACGCCGCAAAGTACGATCGGTGATAAAACAAAGCTTGAACCCTTGACCAGTATTTTAAGTTTAAAGCAGGAGCATATTCCGCAACTGGAAAAATTGCGGGGTGAGACATTTAAACATCTTCGAGAGGTTTACGCTGTAGGCGAACATGATAACGTCAGGATGTTCTTTCATTTCCCCGTTGCAGAAAAAACCGCCACGCTCCACTTGCACACCTGGGTTAACAAGGGCGATCACCCGCTGAATGAACCCCGGTCTTTCGATCTCGATACAATCATTGCGCATCTTGAGTCTGGAAAAGACATCGGAGATTTTGTTCTTAGTCGTAACGAGGGATCCTATTTCTTACCTACCTCGGACACCATCAAGGATATCAGCGGAATCCCATTTAAAGGTCTGCGCGACAATGTCTTAAATCTGCCGTTGTAGTTTATGTGCAGCCATTGTCTTGCCGGTGCAGTACGTTCAGAGAAGCCTTGGCCACTGAGCGCAGCCAACGTACCTGTCATTTATAGCATGACAATCACAGGAGTTTATTAATGACTTCAATTCAGGTATTGCAGTATTCTGCTGCGACTAAGCTCGCTGATTCGAGTCAGTCCCGACATCAGGCGCCGGATGTACAGGCAGTACGTAACTCTCAGGTCTACCCGAAGACACATAAATATTCGGAGATCAGCAGAACATTGGATGCTTATGGTATAGATGATAATCGGAACATACTAAGCCAGTTGAGTCAGGATAAATATCAAGTTTTGATCAAGTCAGACAATTCAGGTGTCGCCGATTTTAATCATGGCGCCTATATATCAAAAAAACTTGAAGATGACTACGGCGCTTTTAGATGGCTAAGCCCAAGAGGGTTGCAAAAATATCAGACTGACGACTTGGCTCAGGTAACGCTGGGAACTACTAATCTGGCGCAGCTCCAGCAAACATACAAAGATGCACCTGTCACCCAATTTTTGGTTGAGCTGCTGTACGGTAACAATCGGGAGTCAGGCAACAAGGTATACGACGAGGTTTACAAAGAAAACCCCGATGTCTTCTATTACTCCGCCCCGTTGGGAATGGACAATGGATTCCTGATTTACCCGAATATTCCCTACATGTCGAAAACTTACACCGAAGGAAAAACCACGGATCTGTCCACTAGACCAGAAGGTATCCAGCTGATGGCCTGGGCTGTTCATCCAACAGCGCCACAGGATTTGATCCAGGAAATCAACGGTGATCTTTCGATAGGAAAAAAAACGACTAGTCAGAAGATTGAATTAAATCAGCGTCGCGCTGAATCAATGTCGGGCGTGAAATCATTAACCTCTATATTGGACCTGGAACAGGGTGATGTCGAGATGCTGGAAAAGCTGAAGATGGACAGTCTTCAGCATCTACTTGATATTTATGGGGTGTCTGCTGAAAAAGATAAAATCAATCTGTTTTTCCATTTTCCGGTAGCACCATCGACCGCTACCTTGCACCTGCATATTTGGGTAAACAAAGGGGATCATCCATTGAATGAATCGCGCGCATTTGCTATTGATGAGGTCATTCATCATTTAAGGCAGGGTGAAAATATCGATACGCTGATATTGTCCAGAAACGAGGGGCAATTCATATTGCCAACCAAAGACATGTTACACCAGATCAAGGGCATGCCTGAAAGTAAAACGCCAAGTCCTGTCGATTATCGCGAACTCAAGCTGCCTATCGGCGTTGCGAATGGATAAGATTAATTCGCATGTTCTCTTACCCACTTTGATTAAGTGGACATCATTGTCTTCAGGGATGCTCTGAAGTTGCCATGCGTCTCTGGCTGTCTTCACCTTCGTGATTTTGAAAGCGGTAATCGGCGATACGCTCGATGGCGCAACGGCCGCTGCTCGGAACGACAGCTTGGTCGAGACCGTCAAGGTCAACGACCAAGCGTCCTCTACGTGGCTGCGCCTCGCATTTAGGCATTTTTCCTACGGTTACAGGCGTGATTTCTTTAGCTAATAGGCGTGCCACCCTACGGAATCCTCCCACACATCTTCCTATAGTCACGCAGCTCGCCATCCCGAGCCTTTCCACCCGACAGGCTCAATCGCGCTTCAGTCACTTTCTATAGAGAAGTCTCAGAGTATGGACAGTACAACTGATCAAACGCCGGGCAGGTCATTCGTTTTTGACCGCTGGCTATTGCAAAGCGATGGAACGCTGATGCGAGATGGACAAGGAGTTCATGTTCCACCCAAAGAGTTGCAAGTACTGCGCTTGTTGCTGAGTTCGGCGGGGACCGTCGTCAGCAAGGAATATCTGCTGGACCATGCCTGGCCACGGATGGATGCCGCGGAGGAGTCGTTGACCCGCTGTATCTATGCGCTGCGCAAGTTGCTCAAGGACAACAAGGATTACATCGCAACGGTGTACGGCCAGGGTTATCGGTTCACCGAGCCGGTGGTTGAGCTCGATGCGCCGGACCCGGTGAAGGCGATGGCGCCTTCGCTGGCGGTGTTGCCGTTTCGCAACCTGGACGAGACGGCGGCGCTGGATTTGCAGGACCTGGTAATCCGGCAGTTGAGCACCGCATTCGGCGAGGCCTTGCACGTCATTCCCTCGGGCTTGATAGCAGGCTGCGGCGCATCGAACGACGTCCGCTCGCAGGTGCAGCGGTTGGCGGCGGACTACTGCCTGAGCGGACGTTCTGTCGGTTCGGGTGAGCAGCGTTACTGGTCGGTGGAGTTGATTCGCGGCAGCGATCAGGCGCTGTTGCATGGCCAGACACTGGACGCTGGTGATCCGGGGGAGGCGCTTGGTGCGTTGACGTGCCTGGTGGCGCAGCGCGTATCCGGGTTGCGTCCGGTGGGTGAGCGCTGCGGTTCCTATTCGGTGGCGGTGGCCTATCTGCGTGGGCTGTGCAGCCTGCAGCAATACACCGCGCAAAGCCTGGACGATGCCCAGGTGCTGTTCCGGCAATGTCTGAAACTCGATGCCGGGTACGCGCCACCCTGGTGCGGCCTCACGGATGTCTGGCTGGGGCAGGTGATGATCGGCCTGGGCAACCCGGCGGCGGCAATCGAGCAGGCGCATGCGACAGTTTCCAATGCACTGGCGCTGGACCCCGGCAATCTTTCGGCATTGACCCGCCTGGCATTGCTGACCAGTTTGCGCGGCTGTGACCAGGCAGCCGAAGTGTTGTTCCGGCGCTGCCTGTTGTCCGCCGACCGGGCTGATGTGCTGTATTTCCAGGCCTGGCATCACTGGTTCTGGCTACGCAGTGAGCAGGCGGCGCGGATGATCGAGCAGTGCCTGGAGCACGATCCGGGTTGCGTACGGGCGCGGATCCTGCGCGAGCGCATTCAAGCGCAGCCGGCCTGGACCCATGAGCGACTCCTGGCATGATGCGGCGCAGCGGCAAGTGGTTGTTTTGTCTTGGCCTGGGTCTGGGCGTGACCCAGGCGCACGCCTGGTGCTGGAGCAGGGCGGGGCAGTTGCATGCCATCGAACCCGAGCTGCTG
Organism: Pseudomonas sp. NFACC08-1; assembly: GCF_900106735.1. NCBI lineage: Bacteria > Pseudomonadati > Pseudomonadota > Gammaproteobacteria > Pseudomonadales > Pseudomonadaceae > Pseudomonas > Pseudomonas sp. NFACC08-1. The sequence continues at coordinate 296,488 of NZ_FNNL01000005.1, forward strand.
CAAGCGATTGCCGATGTCGAATCCGGGCAGCGGCCAGACGCAATCAACCACAACCGCAACGGCACCCGCGATATCGGGCTGATGCAGATCAACAGCATCCACCTGCCCCGATTGAATGCCCAAGGCATTACCGAGCAGCGTCTGCTGGATGAGCCGTGCCTGTCGGTGGAAGTCGGTGCCCAGGTGCTGGCCGAATTCATCGCCCGCTATGGCTACAACTGGACGGCAGTCGGCGCCTACAACGCCGGCCATTCGCCTCACCGTCAAGCGGCGCGGCTTCGCTATGCCCGCAAAGTCTGGAAACGCTATCAGGCGTTCACCCAGGCGCGAATGGCAGCACCGTGAGCCGGGCTGGTCCAGGGATTCTGATCCTTTGCGGGAGGCAATCGGCAGATTTGCATCAGGAACCCTGGGGCCGGCCTTTCTAACCTGCCTGCTCATTTGACTGCCCTGGAGTTAGGACGGTGACAGTCCCGACGGCCCTCCCTCTACAGCCCTGCGTCTTGCGGATACTCAATGGCCCGTTGCAAGGCTGTGAGTTCCCGCTGGGTGAAGGCGCGACCCTGTTCGTGGTGGGGGCTGTGGATGTGCTCGGGGACGGCGTCCGTTCTGCCAGCGTTCCGGCTGAAACCCTCTTCGTTCCCCTGGAGGAAGGTGGCTGCAATTTCGAGGTGCTGGCCGACCAGGCCACGGCGGACGGTGTGCCGTTGCGGTTGCTCGGCGATTCGGTGGAGGTACGCCATTGTGCCTTCCAGGCCAGGGTGCAGATCGGCAGCCTGCAAATCGTCTTGCGTCCTGAACACCAACCCTGGGCGCCCGAATGCCTGGGTCAAGCACCCGAGACGCCGTCCAATGCCAGCGCTCTCGAGCGTTGGCGGGCCCCTTGGATGCGCTGGGGCGCCGGCGGTCTGGCGCTGATTGTTCTGGTTACCGTGATGGGGCTTTGGTCGATGCCGGGGCCTGCGCCGGAAACCGATATTCGCGCGTTGATCAGCGGCGGCAGTGCCGAGGTTCAGGTGCTGTCGGGGCGCGATCATTCGGTCTACGTCTTTGTGTCTTCCGAACGCGATGCCGGTTGGAGCCGACAGGTGCTGACGCGCCACAACGCCCTGAACGGCAAGGTGCTGATGAGGGACCAGGAGCGTGGTCGACTGGAGCAGGTGCTGATCGATCACGATCCGCAACTGGCCTGGCACTTCCTGGACCTCAAGGACCCGTCGACGCCGCGGCTGCTGCTCAGCACCCAGCGCAACCTGCTCACGCCGGACAAGCAAGCGCAACTGCTCGATGTGCTGCTCGCGGCGGCGCCTTATGCCCGCGACGTCGTGGTGCAGATGCAGGATGACACGCTGCTCGCCGACCTGGCGCAGGGCGGCTTGCAACGCCTGGCCCTGGCCTTCAACCGGATCGAGCACGCGGACAGTGTCACGTTCGCCGTCGAGGGCAACCTGCAGGATTCCGAACTGGCCGCCACTCGCCAGTATGTCGACCGCTTTTACCGGCAGTGGGGTGATCGCTACGTGCATTTCACTGTCGAGCTCAAGGACGACGCGCTCAAGGGCCTGTCGTTTCAAACCGGCCCGCAGGGCTACGTCAAGACGAGTGCTTCGTCCTGGTTTTTTCCAAACAGACACAATAGGTGAGCAATGGCTGGTATCGGTTTACCCATCACATTTCCCGACGACTTTCTCGGCGAGCAAGCTGCTGCGTTCGAACTCGGTGCACAGAAACTCAAGGACGTCCTGGATAAAGCGCTGGAGGACCTGAAAAAAGATGCCTCTGACCCTGGGCTGCTAGCGGCCTACCAGACCGCGTTTTCCTCCTACACGGTCTTTCGCAACGCCCAGACCAACACCATCAAGGGCTTCAAGGACATCGACATGGCGATCATCCAGGCGGCCCGCTGACGCTGGCTTTTTTCGATTGGCCATCGCCGTGACGATGGCCATTTTCATGAGTGCATCGTATGTCCATCCTCAGTGTTTCCCCTTCGCTCGTTCACGGCTCGACCTTCATTGAACTGCGCGGTCCGCAGGAAGGCCCGGTCGTGTCACTGGAATCGCGCTTGATCGAGGCGTTTGCCGGTTCCGCCGTGGACAGCGGCCAGGAAGTCGCCGCGATCAATCAGTTGCTGCTGCGTCCGGATATCAGCGACCCTGAAGTATTGGCCCAGTTGCAGGAGATGACCGGGCAATACAACGTCGATATCAACTTGCTCAACGTGCTGGTGCGCAAGGCCGTAGGCACGGCAGAAACCTTGTTGCGTGCGTCATGAAAGCGGGCGTGGTGTTGCTGCTGTTGGGCCTGGCGCTGGCGGGGTGTCGCCAACCGAGCCTGCTTGAAGGGCTGGATCAGCAGCAGGCCAATGAAGTGCTTTCGGTCTTGCAACGCAACAACATCGCGGCGGTGAAAGTCGACGCCGGCAAAGCCGGTTATGCGGTGAAAATCGATCAGTCGGATTTTTCCGCCGCCGTCGATCTGCTCAACCTTTATTCGTTGCCGTCCCGGCCACGCCTGCAGGTTGCGGAGATGTTTCCCGCCGATTCCCTGGTGGCCTCGCCCCGCGCGGAAAAAGCCCGGTTGTATTCGGCGTTGGAGCAGCGCATCGAGCAGTCGCTGGCGGTGCTCGAAGGTGTGGTTTCCGCGCGGGTGCATGTCAGTTATGACCTGGATGCCGGTGAAGGCGGGCGCAAGTCGCCGCCTATCCATCTCTCGGCGGTGGTGCTGCATGAGCGCGATGTCGAACCGCAGTTGCTGATCACCGACATCAAGCGTTTTCTCAAGAACAGTTTTGCGGCGGTGGAGTACGAGAACGTCTCGGTGGTGCTGTCCAAGCGCGCGTCCATCCAGCATGTCGCGCCAACGGTTATCGCAGCTCAGGGGCGTCCGAGTTGGCCGTGGTGGCTGGCGCTGATCGGCGGGTCGCTGTTGGCCGCTGGTGCCTGGGCCTATCGTCAGTCAAGTGCAGGGCGGCGTGATGACGGACGTTGACTGCTTGCAGCAGATTCTCGCTGAGCCTTTGGGGTATCTGCATCCTCAGCGCCTGGTGGTGCCCGCGAGATTCGAGGGGGCCGAGGCGTGGAGCCTACTTAACCGGATCGTGCTCGAAGGGCTGGCGATGCAAGGGCCTTGGCCATCGATGCCACTGACCGGCGTGGCGAAACAATGGGTTCGTCACTGGCGACGATTGCCTTATATCGCCTTGCTGATGGGCGCTTATCGTTTGATGCCCGATCTGGCACGAGGCGCTGCGCTGGGTTGCCTGCCGATGTCGGTTCGTCGTTTCGCGAGTTACAGCTTAGGGGGGCGAGGCGGTCTGCCGATCGACCGCTCACCTGTTGTCGTGGCCCAGGTTGAAGCGGCTGGCCTCAATGCGTTGTGGAGCTGGCACGAACAGGTTCCCGCCGCGCTGCTCGATCGTCTGGCATTGCAATTTTCCGAGGCGGTCGTGCGCTTGCATCGGCAATGGCCGCTCACGAAGCCCAATCCAAGCCTGTTCTTTCTGGCGGTGCAGCATGCTCGACTCTATCCGCTCCCTGACTGACCTGCCTGTGGGCGAGGACGCGCGCCTGGCGCGCGAGGACATCGCCGCTGCCCGTCGCCGCCAGCGCTTGCAGCGTGAGGCCCAACGCCGCGCCCGCGAGTGTGTCGAGCAGGCCCGGCGCGATGCCGAAGCGCTGCACGCCCAGGCGTTTCAACAGGGTTATGCCGAGGGCATTCTGCGCGCCACCGGGCAACTGGCTGACGGTTTGTTGAAGTCGCAAACCCTGGGCCTGCAATTGCGCCACGCGCTGGCTCGGGCCGCGCGTGATCTGCTCGCCCAAGCCTTGAGCCAGCCGCAATGGCTGGATGAAATGCTGGAACGTTGGCTGGCCGCACACCCGGTCGATTCGACCGCAGTCCTGCAGGTGCTGGTGCCGCTGCATTGCCGCCCGCGCGGCCATGAACTGCGGGACAGCCTGCGCCAGCAATGGGCCGGCGAACTGATTCTGGAATATCACCCGCAGGAGCGCTATGTGCTGCGGCTCGCGGATCAACTGCTGGAATTCGACGTTGAAACGATCCAGGAACGGTTGGCGCCCAGGTTGCTGGCGAGCATCGCCGCCCTGCCGGAGTCGGTTCGCGCTCTGGACCAGGCATCGTTACAGACCCTGACGGACTTGTGCTCAAGCTTCGTCGAGCACCCCACCGATTCCACGGCAACCGAGGTTCACCATGAAGATTGAAACCATGAGCGGTTCCAGCACGCTGGATCGCAGCGTCAGTCCGGCGGTGGAGACGCTGGAAGCGCGCCTGCTGGCTGCTGGTGAGCAAAGCAAACGTCCGGACCCTGAGTTCGAGCACTTGTATCAATTGCTGCTGGCCATGGAAGGGCAGGGCGAGAAGGCGATTCATGAGTTTCTTCGCACACTGCGTGGGGCGGACGGAGAAACCGCTGCGTACCCCACCGCGATGGCATTGAAGACGATCACGCAGCAGGTGCTGGTTCGGTTGAAGGACGAGGGCCTGGAAAAGTCGCAGCTCTATAAGGAAGTCCGCGGGGCCAATGGCCTGGCGTTTGCCATGGAAGTTTATGTATTGGGCGTTATGCGTGATGTGTTTCAGCCCATGGGGGATGACGCTTGGGAGAGGAGTGAGTGGTGAGGAGTTTTTGATGGTTTACATAACAATATGGAGAAACAACCATGCAAATTGTGAATGGGGCGAGCGTTCCTACGAGGGCTGTCCAGAGCGACTTCGTTTCATCTTCAAATGGTTCGGCAGGGGCATTAGAGACGCTTGACGCTGGAAAGCTGGATACTTCGGGGTTTGAACTGAGCCGATTGGGGTCGCCTAAGCAGATCGCAGCGGGTCTTGAGCATTTAGATCGTGCAGCAGCCATTGGATTGGAGAGTCTCGCCACTTATCAGGGGCAGGAAGATCTGGTTATAAGGTCCCGGATTTCCGAATTTGTTGAAGAGGGTAATCTGCCCGCCGAAAGAAGCGGAATTTTTAGCTTTGTAGATGAAGGGGCAGCAGGCACCGGAAACCGCGAGGATCGCTTGAAAGCTGTGCTCGAGGCCGGCCTGGAACTGCTCGAAGCCGCCAAAGGGCCAGGGCTCAACCTGCTGAATGTCGCCGGGCACACGGGGATGATCATTGCGCTGGCCACCGGTTTGCGTCAGTACGTTGGCTATCTCGTCGAGCAGGCTATGCGCGAAGGTGATACACCTGAGGCCGCTCGGACATGGGCGACCGTTGCGCTGGCAATGATAGGGCCAGCGTTGACGCTGATGGGGGCTGTCCACAGGGAGGTTGCAGGGGAGGCGACCTGGAAGTCTCGGGCGGGGAGTCTTTTCATGGCGATTGCTGTATTTGGAAGCACGCTCGGGGCCGTTCTCACGGGAGCGGCGGCAAAGCTTTTCCCTACAATAGCCGGCGGAGTCGTCTACATCATGGCCCGGGCGCTGGCTCAGTCCTTCTTCACTTTGAAAGACAACGCAGGTCCCGCGAACGCAGCGGTAACCGGGGTTACAGCTGCGGCTTATGGCGCGGTTCAATTTGCGTTGGCAGAACTGGGTAAGGCCATGCCATTGAGTGGTCCTGCCAGGGCAGCCGAGGGGCTTGGTTACAATTTCGGGGCGGACGTTATTCAAGCCGCGCTGAATGCTCTCGGAATGATAGCCGATGTAGCTACCTTCACTGCCTGCAAAAGTTTGGATGTGCTATCACGCAAGTTAGGGCCGGATTCGGTCTTTTCTGATCCGGAGTCTTTACAACAGATGGCCCTGGAGGTACGCGCTGGTGTTCAGTGGCCCACCAGAACGCAATTGGCCGATGCATTCATAAAAGTTGCAGGGGCACGCCTTTCGTTTGGGCACACTGTCAGCCTGTTCGTAGGTGCGGCAGCAGCTTTGTTGAGTGAGTCCGAGATCGGTGAGGATGCCCAGGGCCATGTTCTCAATGGCTGTTTCGCCGTAATGATGATGCTTCTTTACTTTCCACTCATTTTTACCAACCTAAAGGCAACCGGCCGAACCTTTACTCCGGAGGGTATTAACACGCCTTGATCCAGCCCCAAGAGCGAGCAGCCATAGGTTGCTCGCTCCTGTCCCTTTACCCCGGCTATAATCCCCGCCTCATTTCGTCGATCGAGTCAAACCCACCCATGTACACCCTGGCCCGTCAGCTGCTGTTCAAACTTTCCCCGGAAACCTCCCACGATCTGTCCCTGGACCTGATCGGCGCGGGTGGACGTTTGGGCCTCAACGGTTTGCTGTGCAAGGCGCCGGTGAACCTGCCGGTGACGGTGATGGGGCTGGAATTCCCCAACCCGGTCGGGTTGGCGGCAGGGCTGGACAAGAACGGTGCGGCCATCGACGGGTTCGCCCAGTTGGGTTTCGGTTTCGTGGAAATCGGCACCGTCACCCCGCGCCCGCAGCCGGGTAATCCCAAGCCACGGCTTTTCCGTCTGCCCGAGGCCGAGGCGATCATCAACCGCATGGGCTTCAACAACCTGGGCGTCGACAATCTGCTGGCCCGGGTGGCCGCGGCCAAGTACAAGGGCGTGCTGGGCATCAACATCGGCAAGAATTTCGACACCCCGGTGGAGCGTGCCGTCGACGATTACCTGATCTGCCTGGACAAGGTCTACGCCCACGCCAGCTACGTGACCGTCAACGTCAGCTCGCCGAACACCCCGGGGCTGCGCAGCCTGCAATTCGGCGACTCCCTCAAGCAACTGCTGGCCGACCTGGCCCGGCGACGCGCCGAGCTGGCGGTGATGCATGGCCGGCATGTGCCGCTGGCGATCAAGATCGCCCCGGACATGACCGACGAAGAAACCACCCAGGTCGCCCAGGCCCTGATCGAGACGGGCATGGACGCGGTGATCGCCACCAACACGACCCTGGGTCGCGAAGGGGTCGAAGGGCTGGAGCATGGTGACGAGGCGGGTGGGTTGTCGGGAGCGCCGGTGCGTGACAAGAGCACTCATACCGTGAAGGTGCTGGCCGCCGAACTGTCGGGGCGCTTGCCGATCATTGCGGCGGGTGGGATTACCGAAGGCCGGCATGCCGCCGAGAAAATCACCGCCGGGGCGAGCCTGGTGCAGATTTATTCGGGCTTTATCTATAAAGGACCGGCGTTGATCCGTGAGTCGGTGGATGCGATCGCGGCGTTGCGTTGACTTAAGGCTGGGTGGAACCTTGTGGCGAGGGAGCTTGCTCCCGCTGGACTGCGCAGCAGTCCTGAAACCGGCTGACGCCATTTGCCTGGCTCACCGTGCAATGGCTTTTTGGGGCTGCTGCGCAGCCCAGCGGGAGCAAGCTCCCTCGCCACAACAGTGTTCGCAGCTCAGGCAATGACATAAAGCCCAGGCATTAAAAAGGGCTCCTCGAAGGAGCCCCCTGGGCCGTAGCCCGCCGTCCGGATGGGACGTGCGTGGTTAAATCGATATGGGTGTCAAATTGTCGAGTTCTTGAGTATTAAGCCCTGTGTCAGCCGACGGCGTGAAGTTCGTTGAGTCTATGGATACCCGCAGTGCCGGTCATACCGTCCCAGTTGTCGCCGCGTCCTTCTCGCCAGCCATTGATCCAGGCTTGACGTACCGACGGTAGAGTAAAGGGGCAAAGCTCACGGGATTTACCACCAACGCCATATTGGTAACCACGTAAAAATGCTCTTTCCAACGGATCACGCTTAAGTCTTCTCATAGGGTGTTGCCCTCACTTGTTGACTGTTACTTAGCGTCGACCTCTATCGAGGCCGGGGCAGAATCATTCTGCCGTTGGTGGCTCGTTGCCGGCGTGACGAGCCGAGGTGTTGACGCCGTTGCGACGTCAACCTGTGTTGAGTTCTAACCAAAGCGTCACATGGATGGAATGATCGTTTTGTCATAAGCACGTAACAATAAAGATGTTAGGGCGATAAGTAACTTGATGTTCGTTGACCGCTTTTGAGCAAGACCCCTGTATGATCGGCCCTGCGCCGAAAGGGGTAGGTCTGGCTCGGATGAGAATGTCCTCCCGTTGCACTCGGGTACTATTCGACGAAAGGGTCGAGTTTTCACAATTTGTTGCACAGAATTTTTTTTCTGCCTTCGCATCTAAGCTCTTTTAACCTGAGCGGCGAGGGTGGCACGGCACACTTTCGTGCCACACGGGTGTTCTTGAGAAAAGCACCTGATTGAACCTGGCCCGGCAATGCGTTGCCCGGTCCACTTAGCCAAAGGCTCTGGAATCCCCATGTCCGATCGTTTCGAACTCTTCCTCACTTGCCCCAAGGGCCTCGAAGGCCTGCTCATCGAGGAAGCCGTCGGGCTTGGCCTTGAAGAAGCGCGCGAGCACACCTCGGCGGTGCGCGGCATGGCCGACATGGAAACGGCCTATCGCCTGTGCCTGTGGTCGCGCCTGGCCAACCGCGTGCTGCTGGTGCTCAAGCGCTTCCCAATGAAGGACGCCGAAGACCTCTACCACGGCGTGCTGGATGTTGACTGGCAAGACCACATGCTGGCCGATGGCACGCTGGCGGTGGAGTTCAGTGGCCACGGTTCGGGCATCGACAACACCCATTTCGGCGCCTTGAAGGTCAAGGACGCCATCGTCGACAAGCTGCGCACGCCGTCGGGCGAGCGACCGTCCATCGACAAGCTCAACCCCGACCTGCGCATCCACCTGCGCCTGGACCGTGGCGAAGCCATTCTCTCCCTGGACCTTTCCGGCCACAGCCTGCACCAGCGCGGTTATCGCCTGCAGCAAGGTGCCGCGCCGCTGAAGGAAAACCTCGCCGCCGCGATCCTGATTCGCGCCGGTTGGCCGCGCATTGCCGCTGAAGGCGGGGCGCTGGCCGACCCGATGTGCGGTGTGGGCACGTTCCTGGTAGAAGCCGGGATGATCGCCGCCGATATGGCGCCGAACCTGCGTCGCCAGCAGTGGGGCTTTACCGCCTGGCTCGGCCACGTGCCGGCGCTGTGGAAGAAACTCCACGAAGAGGCCACCGCTCGTGCTGAGGCCGGGTTGGCCAAGCCACCGTTGTGGATTCGCGGCTACGAAGCTGACCCACGGCTGATTCAACCGGGCCGCAACAACGTCGAACGTGCCGGCCTGAGCGAATGGATCAAGATCTATCAAGGCGAAGTCGCCACCTTCGAGCCGCGTCCGGACCAGAACCAGAAGGGCTTGGTGATCTGCAACCCGCCGTACGGCGAGCGCCTGGGCGATGAAGCCAGCCTGCTTTACCTCTACCAGAACCTCGGCGAGCGTCTGCGCCAGGCCTGCCTGAACTGGGAGGCGGCGGTGTTCACTGGCGCGCCGGACCTGGGCAAGCGCATGGGCATTCGCAGTCACAAGCAGTATTCGTTCTGGAACGGCGCCTTGCCGTGCAAATTGCTGCTGATCAAGGTGTTGCCAGACCAGTTCGTCACGGGTGAGCGTCGCACCCCGGAACAACGTCAGGCCGAGCGCGAGCAGGCCGCCTACGATCAGGCCCCGGAAGTCCCGCAAGAGCGCCAGTACAACAAGAACGGTAACCCGATCAAACCGGCCCCGGCGCCAGCCCCCGTCGTGGAGCAGGCGCGGTTGAGCGAAGGCGGGCAGATGTTCGCCAATCGCCTGCAAAAGAACCTCAAGTTGCTGAGTAAGTGGGCCAAGCGTGAAGGGGTGGACTGCTACCGGGTCTACGATGCCGACATGCCGGAATACTCCATGGCCATTGACCTGTACCACGATTGGGTACACGTCCAGGAATACGTCGCGCCAAAATCCATCGACCCGGAAAAGGCTTCGGCCCGGTTGTTCGACGCCCTGGCGGCGATTCCCCAGGCGCTGAACGTGGATAAGAGCCGCGTGGTGATCAAGCGTCGCGAGCGCCAGAGCGGCACCAAGCAGTACGAGCGCCAGAGTGCCCAGGGCAAGTTCACCGAGGTCAACGAAGGTGGCGTGAAGCTGCTGGTCAACCTCACCGATTACCTGGATACCGGACTGTTTCTCGACCATCGACCGATGCGCCTGCGGATCCAGAAAGAAGCCGCCGGCAAGCGCTTCCTCAACCTGTTCTGCTATACCGCGACCGCCAGCGTCCATGCGGCCAAGGGCGGGGCGCGGAGCACCACCAGCGTCGACCTGTCGAAAACCTACTTGGATTGGGCACGCCGCAACCTGTCGCTCAATGGTTTTTCGGAGAAGAACCGCCTGGAGCAGGGCGATGTGATGGCTTGGCTTGAGGCCAGCCGTGACGAGTACGACCTGATCTTCATCGACCCGCCGACCTTCTCCAATTCCAAGCGCATGGAAGGCATCTTTGACGTGCAGCGTGACCATGTCCAATTGCTGGACCTGGCCATGGCGCGCCTGGCGCCTGGCGGCGTGCTGTATTTCTCCAACAACTTCCGCAAGTTCCAGCTCGAGGACAACCTCGGCGAGCGTTATGCGGTGGAAGAGATCACCGCCAAGACGATTGATCCGGATTTTGCCCGCAACGGCAAGATCCACCGCGCCTGGAAGATCATGGCGCGTTGAGTCGGGGCTGATTGGATCCACGAAGCCTTGTAATTCAAGGCTTCTAGCCTCGTTGGGGACTGGCTAAAGTGATGGCGAATAGCTATAACTTAGGCTGTGTCCAGGGCTGTGCCTATGCCTGGTTCCTTTCTGAGTTGTGTTTATGGCATTGCATCAGGTGCGTCCCAGGATCCTGGGCTTTATCAGCGAAGACGTGTCGGCCTGGCTGGTCGCTTCGCTGGTCCTGCTGGCCGGTATGTTCCTGACCGGCTTGCTGACTTGGGCGATGATGAATCTGTTCCACCAGCAACTGCGCCAGCGCTTCGAGCTGCAAGCCGAGGAGCGTTTCAGCCGCATCGAGGAACACTTCCAGGATCAGGAGCAACGCCTCGACAGCCTCAGGCGTTTCTTTGCCAACTCTGAAGATGTCTCCAACAACGAATTCCGTGGTTACGCTGACGTGCTATTGCGCCGTATCCGGGCGTTCGCCTGGGCGCCCAGGGTGCTGCGCGACGAACGGCAATCGTTCGAACAACAAGCGCAAGCCGACGGGGCCACTCAATTCACGATCCGCGAGCCGGACGGTAGCGGTGGCCTGCGACAGGCCGCCGAACGAGATGAATACGCACCGCTGCGCTACATCCAGAGCCAGGCTTCCTACGGGACACCGCTGGGCCTGGACCTGCTTTCCGAACCCTTGCGCCGTGCCACCGTTGAGCGGGCCCGCCAGCGAGGCGGGCCGGTGGTTTCGCAGCCATTGGACCTGATGGGCGCCGACCCGGTATTTGCCCGGGGGGTACTGTTGGTTGCGCCGGTCACCCGGGAGTCGGCCAGCGAACCGTTCGGGTACGTGGTGGCGGCCATCAGCATGCGCCAACTGGCGGGTGACGGGCTGCCAGCGTCCAGTCACGACAATCTGTCGATGCGTGTCATGGACCTGTCTACCGAAAACGCGGAGGAGGCGCTGTTCGAATCCCACAACCCGCCGGGCCGTAGCGATTTGTCGGCGACTCGCCTGTTGCGCCTGGCCGATCGCGACTACCGGGTGGAGTTGCGGCCCAGCCGGGTGTTCCTGTCCACCAATCATTCTTCGGTCACCAGTATGGTGATACTTGGCGGCTTGCTCAGCCTGCTGCTCAGCGTCTTGCTCTATGTACTGGTCAGCCAGCGGCAGCGGGCCTTGAAACTGGTAGAGCAACGCACCCGTGAACTACGCGCCCGGGAGCAGGAGCTGCGCGGTACCCATGGGCAGTTGCGTGGTGTGCTGGATGCCGCGACTCAGGTCGCGATCATCGCCACGGACCTGCGCGGCGTCATCACCACCTTCAACGCCGGTGCCGAGCAGATGCTCGGCTACCCGAGTTGCGAGGTCCTGCAGAGCATGACCCTGGAAAGCCTGCATGTACCGCGCGAACTCCAGGCCCGCGCCGCCCAACTCGGCGCGCGCTTTGGCAAGCCGATTCCGGCGTGCCACGCGATGTTGCTCGAGGGCGGCGAACAGGGCGGGCAGCAGGCGCGGGAGTGGACCCTGGTGCGCCGCGATGGCAGCCACCTGACCGTGAACATGCTCGCCACACCGATGCTCGATGACCAGGGACTGTGGATCGGGCACCTGGCGATCTGCATCGACATCACCGAACGCAAGCGCGTCCACGAAGCGTTGGCTGCCCGTGATGTGTTGCTGAAAAAGCTCAGTGCCCACGTGCCCGGGGGGATCTACCAGTTCAAAATGGATTTCAACGGTCGCTTCAGCGTGATCTATGCCAGCGACGGCATTCGCGACATCTATGAATTGGAACCCGATGTGCTGGTGCAGAACGCCGAGGCGATTTTCTCGCGCATTCACCCGTTGGACAGCACGCGTGTCCGCGCTTCGATTCGCGCTTCGGCCCACACCTTGAGCCCGTGGCGGGAAGAGTACCGGGTGCAACTGCCCTTGCGCGGCCTGCGTTGGGTACGCGGCGAGGCCACGCCCGAGGAGCTGCCCGGCGGCGGGGTGTTGTGGCACGGGTATATCTCGGATATTTCCGACCTCAAGCGCGTGGAAGAAGAGCTGCGGGCCTTGTCCGTGACCGACGCGCTGACCGGTATTCGCAATCGCCGCTATTTCCAGGAGCGCCTGACTTCGGAGATGGCTCGGGTCGAGCGCGGTTCCGGAGGACTGGCGGTCATCATGCTCGACATTGACCACTTCAAGCGCATCAACGACCAGCATGGCCACGCAGTGGGCGACCGGGTGTTGCAGGCCGTCTGCCAGCGTGTCGCCCAACGGTTGCGGCGCACCGATGTGTTCTGCCGGCTGGGGGGCGAAGAGTTCGTGGTGCTGTGCCCGGACACTGACAGCGACAGCGCCTACACCTTGGCATTGGAGTTGTGGGAAGGCTTGCGGGCGGCGCCCATCGAGGGCGTGGGGTTTGTCACCGCCAGCTTCGGTATCGCCACCTGGCGCGCCGGGGAAGGCGCCGATGCGTTGCTGCTAAGGGCTGACTCGGGCGTGTATGCGGCCAAGCAGGCCGGGCGGGATCGGGTTGAGGTGCAGTTGGGTTAGCCACTTAGGCTGGGTATATGGTAGTGCCGTTCAGTTAAGGATGGTTTGAATCATTGTGGCGAGGGGATTTATCCCCGTTGGGCTGCGTAGCAGCCCCAAAAGACTGAATGTAACCAACCCGGCATACTTCGGTGGCTGGGTTCAGGGCCGCTTCGCAGCCCAGCGGGGATAAATCCCCTCGCCACAGATTCATCGAATGCCTTAAGTGAATAGCATTATGGGTATATGGGGGCGAAGTGTGGGAGCGAGCAAGCCCGCTCCCACAGTTGATCTCTGGCGGGATTAGAGCACCGAAGCCGTCTGCGGCAGTTTCGGCTGGCGGTACAGGTCCAGCAGCACCTGGTCCAGCACCGACGAAGCGCCCCAAGGTTTCGGATCGTTGAGAATCGCCACCACCGCCCAGGTGTTGCCATTGATGTCACGGCTGTAGCCGGCGATGGCGCGGACGGTGTTCAGGGTGCCGGTCTTGACATGGGCTTCGCCGGCCATGGCGGTGGTCTTCAGGCGTTTGCGCATGGTGCCGTCGGTGCCGGCAATCGGCATCGAACTGATGAACTCGGCCGAGTACGGGCTGCGCCAGGCGGCTTGCAGCATGGCCGCCATTTCCCGGGCGCTGACCCGTTCGGCGCGGGACAGGCCGGAGCCGTTCTCCATCACCAGGTGCGGCGCGGTGATGCCTTTCTTGGCCAACCACTGGCGCACCACCCGTTGCGCGGCCTTGGCGTCATCACCGTCGGCTTCGTTACGGAACTGTGCGCCGAGGCTCAGGAACAACTGCTGGGCCATGGTGTTGTTACTGTATTTGTTGATGTCGCGGATGATCTCCGCCAGGTCCGGGGAGAATGCCCGGGCCAGCACCTTGGCGTTGCTCGGGGTCGCGGCCAGGCGGTCCGTGCCCTGGATGCTGCCGCCCAGCTCTTTCCAGATCGCCCGCACCGCTCCTGCGGTGTAGGTAGCATGGTCCAGCAGCGACAGGTAGGTCTGGGAGCTGCAACCGTCACCGAGCTGGCCGCCGACGGTCACCGTCACGCTGCCGTCCGCCTGGGCCACCGGGTTGTAGCGCACACCGCCGGCGCATTGCTTGGAGTTGACGGCCTTGACCTGATTGTCGATGCGAATGCTCGCAATTGGCGGCTCCACCGACACCAGTACCCGGCCGCCGTCATTGCGGGCGACGAAGCGCAGGGCCTTGAGGTTGACCAGCAACGAGTCGGGCTTGACCAGGAACGGTTTGTTTTCGTCGTTGCCGTCGTCGTTGAATTCGGGCAGTTGCGGCTGGATGAAGAAGCCGCGGTCCAGCACCAGGTCGCCGGTGACCTGCTGCACACCGTTGGCCCGCAGGTCGCGCATCAGCAGCCAGAGTTTTTCCATGTTCAGCTTGGGATCGCCGCCGCCCTTGAGGTACAGGTTGCCGTTGAGGATCCCGCCGCTGAGAGTGCCATCGGTGTAGAACTCGGTTTTCCACTGGTGATTGGGGCCGAGCATTTCCAGGGCCGCGTAGGTGGTCACCAGTTTCATGGTGGACGCTGGATTGACCGAAACGTCGGCGTTGTACAGGGTCGGAGTGCCGGGGCCATTGAGCGGCACCATCACCAGGGACAGGGCGTCATTCTGCAGTTTGCTGGCCTTGAGGGCTTTTTGCACATTGGGCGACAGGGCAGTGTTGATCGTGGCGGCGTGGGCGGTGACAGGGAGGGCCAGGGGAAGAAGAAGGCTGGCCAGAAGCAGTGGACGCAAAGATTTGATCATTTGTAATAAAACCCTACGGGCGAGGGGGAAAAGACGAGGACATGAAAATGAACGCCCTCAACGGTCATGAAAGTGTCGGCATTATGCCCCAAGCCGCAACGGCTGGGGCCGTGCCTGAGCCCTTCGGCCGCTATTTTTTACCGACGGTAGGTCGATACACCCGATCAGTCGGGCAAACGACGCACCAAACTGGTAAAGTGCCGGCCGTTATTACTTATGAGGATTGTTCCAATGGCGACTAACCGTTCCCAGCGTCTGCGCAAAAAACTGTGCGTGGATGAATTTCAAGAGCTGGGTTTCGAACTGAACCTGGATTTCAAAGAAGATCTGGCCGATGAGGCTATTGACGCTTTCCTCGACGCTTTCCTGAAAGAAGCCATGGAGGCCAACGGCCTGGGCTACGTCGGCGGCGACGACTACGGTCTGGTTTGCCTGCAGAAGCGTGGTTCGGTTTCCGAAGAGCAGCGCGCTACCGTTGAAGCCTGGCTCAAGGCGCGTCCTGAGCTGACCAGCGTTGAAGTGAGCCCGCTGATGGACGTCTGGTACCCGGAAAAGCCGATCAACCCGGTCGCTTGATGGTCCGATGATGTTCCGAAACCGGCTGCCCGTTTGGGGGCCGGTTTTTTTGTGCCTGTCTGTTGGGTATTGAGTGACCTTCAGGCCGCTATCGCGAGCAAGCTCGCGATGCTTTCAGGCGTTGCGCCAGTTCAGAATCACCAGGCTCAACACCCCCGCCACAATCCCCCAGAACGCCGAACCGATGGAGAACAGCGTCAGCCCCGACGCCGTGACCATGAAGGTGATCAACGCCGCTTCCCGCTCCTTCACTTCACTCATGGCGATGCTCAAGCCATTGATGATCGAGCCGAACAGCGCCAAGGCCGCGATGGACAGCACCAGCTCCTTGGGCAGCGCCGCGAACAACGCCGCCAGCGTGGCGCCAAACACCCCGGCAATCCCGTAGAAAATCCCACACCAGACCGCCGCCGTGTAGCGCTTGTTGCGATCTTCGTGGGCGTGGGGGCCGGTGCAGATCGCCGCGCTGATGGCCGCCAGGTTGATGCCGTGGGAGCCGAACGGCGCCAGCAGTAGCGAAGCGATGCCGGTGCTGGTGATCAGCGGCGAGGCCGGTACGTTGTAGCCGTCGGCCCGCAGCACGGCGATGCCGGGCATGTTCTGCGAGGTCATTGCCACCACGAACAACGGAATGCCGATGCTGATGGTGGCCGCCAGGGAAAAGTGCGGCGTGGTCCACACCGGTGTCGCGACTTCCAGGGCAAAGCCGCTGAAGTCCAGCAGCCCCAACAGGCCCGACAGCGCCGTACCGATCAACAATGCCGCCAGTACCGCATAGCGGGGCGACAGGCGCTTGACGATCAGGTAGGTGAAAAACATCCCCAGCACCAGGCCGGTGCGATGCTGGGTGGCGACAAAGATCTCGCTGCCGATCTTGAACAGGATCCCCGCCAGCAACGCCGCCGCCAGCGAGGCCGGGATGCGCTTGACCAGGCGCTCGAAACTGCCGGTCAGGCCACAGATCGTCACCAATACTGCACAGGTGATATAGGCGCCGATGGCCTCGCCATAACTCACGCCACCCAGACTGGTGATCAGCAGCGCTGCGCCGGGTGTCGACCAGGCGATGGTGATCGGTGTGCGATAGCGCAGCGATAGCCCGATGGAACACACCGCCATGCCGATGGAAATTGCCCAGATCCACGAAGAAATTTGTCCGCTGGTCAGCCCGGCTGCCTGCCCGGCCTGGAACATCAGCACCAGGGAACTGGTGTAGCCGGTCATCATCGCGATGAACCCGGCGACGATGGCCGAGGGTGAGGTGTCGGCGAATGGACGAAGTGGCGTGGTCGTGACTTCGGTCATGGTGGACGATGATCCTTATTATAAATTGGCAGAATCTGAAGCAGCCCGGTGGCGAAGGAGCTTGCTCCCGCTGGGTGGCGCAGCCGCCCCAAAACCAGCCGATGCGGTGGGTCAGGCCATACGGCGTCGGTCTGTTTGGGCGTGCTCCGCACGCCAGCGGGAGCAAGCTCCCTCGCCACAGGGTTTTGGTTTTAAGCCTAAACTCAACGCAGTAGCCGATTGCAATACAGCCATGCCCGCAAACAGCCGTACAGTCGTGTTGCCATCAGAGGTTGTGTACAATCGCCGTGTCATTTACGCGATACTTGCCAGCGACCCGCTGTGCCGTATTACAGTCACGGTCAATTCGCCGCCGTTTTCCCGACCCGAGTGCCCATGAACGAACAGTTGCAACCCCTCAAGAAACAACCGCGAGCCGGTAAAGCCGGCCGCAGCGGAACCCAGGACGATATTGTCTATGCGCATATCTTCGAGGCTATCCTCGAACAACGCCTGGCGCCCGGTACCAAGTTGAGCGAAGAGGCACTGGGGGAGATTTTCGGGGTCAGCCGCACGATCATTCGTCGGGCGCTGTCACGCCTGGCCCACGAAGGCGTGGTGTTGCTGCGGCCCAACCGCGGCGCCGTGGTGGCCAGCCCGAGTGTCGAAGAGGCTCGCCAGGTCTTCATGGCCCGGCGCCTGGTGGAAAGGGCGATCACCGAATTGGCGGTGCAGCATGCCACGGCTGAACAATTGGCTGAGCTGCGGCAGATGGTCAGCGACGAACGCGACAGTTTCTCCCGTGGCGACCGCGGCGCCGGCATCCGTTTGTCGGGCGAGTTCCACCTCAAGCTGGCCGAAGCGGCGAAGAACGCCCCGCTGATCAGCTTCCAGCGCAGCCTCGTGTCCCAGACATCGCTGATCATCGCCCAGTACGAAAGCGGCAACCGTTCCCACTGTTCCTATGACGAACACACTCAGTTGATCGACGCCATCGAGGCCCGCGATGCCACACTGGCCGTGGACCTGATGATGCATCACATGGACCACATCGACAGCAAGCTCAACCTCGACGAGGAAAGCGCGTCGGATGACTTGCATGCGGTGTTCTCGCATTTGTTGCAGAGCAAGAAGCCGGGGCGGTCGACCGCTAAGCTTTGAGGGGTTGAATCAGCCTGATCGTTCCCACGCTCTGGGAACGCAGCCCGGGACGCTGCGCGTCCCAAAAGCCGAACGCAGAGCGTCCGTTGAGGCATTCCCACGCAGAGCGTGGGAATGATCAAAAATCTAGCGCTGATGCACCAATTTACCGGCCGCATAAGTCTGTGCCACCGTCCGGTCATCCCCCAGCGTCATCAGCACGAACAACCGCTCGGCAATGTCCTTGGCCTGCTTGAGGCGATAGCCCAGCAGCGGCGTGGCGTTGTAGTCCAGCACCAGGAAGTCCGCATCGGAACCCGGCTGCAGCGTGCCGATCTTGTCCTCCAGGCGCAGGGCCCGGGCGCCGCCGAGGGTGGCCAGGTACAGTGACTTGAACGGGCTCAGCCGCGCACCCTGCAGCTGCATCACCTTGTAGGCTTCGTTGAGGGTTTGCAGCAGCGAAAAACTGGTGCCGCCGCCCACATCCGTGCCCAACCCCACGTTCACCTTGTGTTTTTCGGCCATCGGCAGGTTGAACAGGCCGCTGCCCAGGAAAAAGTTCGAGGTCGGGCAGAAGGCGATGGCCGAACCGGTCTCGGCCAGGCGAGCGCATTCGTCGTCGCACAGGTGCACGCCATGGGCGAACACCGAGCGTTCGCCGAGCAGTTGGTAGTGGTCGTAGACGTCCAGGTAACCCTTGCGCTCCGGGAACAGCTCTTTGACCCATTGCACTTCCTGCAGGTTTTCACTGATGTGGGTCTGCATGTACAAATCGGGATATTCCCCCAGCAACTGACCGGCCAGAGTCAATTGCTCCGCAGTGCTGGTGGGCGCGAAGCGTGGGGTCACCGCGTAGTGCAGGCGGCCCTTGCCGTGCCAGCGCTCGATCAGCGCCTTGCTCTCGGTGTAGCTGGATTCGGCTGTGTCGACCAGGTAGTCCGGGGCGTTGCGGTCCATCATCACTTTGCCGGCGATCATCCGCAGGTCGAGCTTCTGGGCCACTTCAAAAAACGAATTCACCGATTGCGGGTGCACGCTGCCGAACACCAGCGCGGTGGTGGTGCCGTTGCGCAGCAGTTCCTTGACGAAAATATCGGCCACGGCATCGGCGTGGGCCTTGTCGGCGAACTGGCTTTCGCAGGGGAAGGTGTAGGTGTTGAGCCAGTCCAGCAACTGTTCGCCGTAGGCGCCGACCATGCCGGTCTGCGGCAAGTGGATGTGGGTGTCGATCAAGCCGGGGGTGATCAGCGTATCCGGGTAATGAGTGACTTCGATGTCAGTTGCCAGGGTCGGCAGCAGGTCACGGGCGTGGCCGATGGCGCTGATCTGGCCGTTTTCCACCACCAGCAAACCGTCTTCGAAATATTCATAGGACGCCTCGATACCGACTTCGGCCGGGTCGGCGAGGCTGTGGAGCAGGGCGGCGCGGTAGGCTTTGCGTGTCAGGGGCATGGGAATTCTCAACGAGTGTTCAACGGTTCGCCTGGCTGCGGCGCGAGGCCGGCAGCAGCTTGGCGATCGGTTCGGCGCGGGCGGTGTGCTGGCCGAAATCCGCGTTATAGGTGGCGATGATTTCGCCGGCGATGGAGATGGCGATTTCCACAGGCAACTTGCCTTTGACTTCGCCGATGCCCATGGGGCAACGCATGCGTTGCAAGGCGGCGCTGTCGAAACCGCGATCACGCAGGCGATGCTCGAACTTGACCCGTTTGGTCTTCGAACCGATCAGGCCGAAGTAGGCAAAGTCGTTGCGCTTGAGGATCGCGGCGCTCAGTTCCAGGTCGAGCTGATGATTGTGGGTCATGACGATGCAGTAGCTGCCGGCGGGCAAGTCGTCGACTTCGTCCAGTGGCTCTTCGCTGACGATCTTGTGCACGCCATGGGGCAGGTGTTCGGGAAACTCCGCCTCCCGCGAATCGATCCAGCGCACCTTGCAGGGCAGGCTCGCCAGCAGCGGCACCAGGGCGCGGCCGACGTGGCCGGCGCCGAACACGGCGATTTGCGCCTGGACCTGGCCCATGGGTTCGAACAGCAACACGGTGACGCCGCCGCAGCACTGGCCCAGGCTCGCACCGAGGCTGAAGCGCTCCAGATGGGTGTTCTGCTGGCCGCTGGCGAGCATGTGCCGGGCGATTTCCATGGCCTTGTATTCCAGGTGCCCGCCACCGATGGTGTCGAACGTCTGGCTGGCGCTGATGACCATCTTCGAACCGGAGTTGCGTGGGGTGGAGCCGAGTTCTTCGATGATCGTCACCAGCACGCAGGGTTCGCCGCGGGTTTGCAGGTCGGCGAGGGCGCTGATCCAGTTGTACATATTCACCTCGACTGATCGTTCCCACGCTCTGCGTGGGAATGCATCTTTGGACGCTTCGCGTCCGCTCTTCAAAGCGGAGCCATCTCGGCTTCGGCTTGCGTAGGCTTCACGGCCTTCAACTGCCGCATCTGCTCACACCCCCACAACACTCGCTCCGGCGTTGCTGGGGCGTCGATGTTCGGTTGGTGCTGGTAATCCCCCAGGCTCGCCACGGCGTCCTTGATGGCGCACCACGCGGCGATGCCGAGCATGAACGGCGGCTCGCCCACGGCCTTGGAGTGGAACACCGTGTCTTCGGGGTTCTTGCGGTTTTCCACCAGCTTGACCCGCAGGTCCAGCGGCATGTCGGCCACGGCGGGGATCTTGTAGCTGGCCGGGCCATTGGTCATCAGCTTGCCTTTGTCGTTCCACACCAGCTCTTCCATGGTCAGCCAGCCCATGCCTTGGATGAAGCCGCCCTCGACCTGGCCGATGTCGATGGCCGGGTTCAGCGAGGCGCCGACGTCGTGGAGGATGTCGGTGCGCAGCATCTTGTACTCGCCGGTGAGGGTGTCGACGATCACTTCGGCGCAGGCCGCGCCAAAGGCGTAGTAGTAGAAGGGGCGGCCACGGGCCTGGCTGCGGTCGTAGTAGATTTTCGGGGTCTTGTAGAAGCCGGTGCTCGACAGCGAGACCTGGGCGAAATACGCCTGCTGTACCAGCGCCTCGAAGGTCAGGATGTGGTCGCGCACCCGCACATGGCCGTTGTGGAATTCCACGTCTTCTTCGCTGACCTTGTACTGCCGTGCAGCGAATTCCACCAGGCGCTGCTTGATGGTCTCGGCCGCATTCTGCGCCGCCTTGCCGTTCAGGTCGGCGCCGCTGGAGGCCGCGGTGGGCGAGGTGTTCGGCACCTTGTCGGTGTTGGTCGCGGTGATCTGCACGCGGTCCATTTCCACCTGGAACACCTCGGCCACCACCTGGGCGACCTTGGTGTTCAGGCCCTGGCCCATTTCGGTGCCGCCATGGTTCAAATGGATGCTGCCATCGGTGTAGACGTGGATCAAGGCGCCTGCCTGGTTGAGGAAACTGGCGGTGAACGAAATGCCGAATTTCACCGGGGTCAGCGCCAGGCCTTTTTTCAGGATCGGGCTATTGGCGTTGTAGCGGCGGATCGCCTCGCGGCGTTCGGCGTACTGGCTGCTTTCTTCAAGCTCGGCGGTCATTTCCTCGAGCATGTTGTGCTCGACGGTCTGGTAGTAGTGGGTGACGTTGCGCTCGGTCTTGCCGTAATAGTTGGCCTTGCGCACGGCCAGCGGATCCAAGCCCAGGTGCCGGGCGATGGCATCCATCACCTCTTCGATGGCGACCATGCCTTGCGGCCCACCGAAACCGCGGTAAGCGGTGTTCGAAGCGGTGTTGGTCTTGCAGCGGTGACCGTTGATGGTCGCATCGCCCAGGTAGTAGGCGTTGTCGGCATGGAACATCGCCCGGTCGACAATCGACGCCGACAGGTCTGGCGAGCAACCGCAGTTACCCGCCAGATCCAGGGCGATGCCGTGCAAGCGCCCGCGGCTGTCGAAGCCGACGTCGTATTCGATGTAGAAGGGATGGCGCTTGCCGGTCATCAGCATGTCTTCGACCCGGGGCAGGCGCATCTTGGTCGGCTGGCCAGTGAGGTGGGCGATGACGGCGCACAGGCACGCCGGGCTGGCGGCTTGGGTTTCCTTGCCGCCAAAGCCGCCGCCCATGCGGCGCATGTCCACCACGACCTTGTTCATCGACACGCCCAGCACTTCGGCCACCAGTTTCTGCACTTCGGTGGGGTTCTGGGTCGAGCAGTAGACGATCATGCCGCCGTCTTCGGTGGGCATTACCGAAGAAATCTGGGTTTCCAGGTAAAAGTGCTCCTGGCCGCCGATGTGCAGCGAACCCTGGATGCGATGCTCGGCGCTCGCCAGCGCCGTGGCCGAATCGCCACGTTGGTGGGTGTGGCTGTCGAGCACGAAATGCCGCTTGCGCAGGGCTTCGACCACGTCCAGCACCGGCTCCAGGTCTTCGTACTCGACGATGGCCGCCATCGCCGCTTTGCGCGCGGTGTCCAGGTCCTTGGCGGCGACGGCCAACACCGGTTGGCCGACGAACTGCACGTCATCGATGGCCAGCAGCGGGTCGCCGGGCAACAGTGGGCCGATGTCCTTCAGGCCGGGGATGTCTTGGTGGGTAATGGCGATGCGCACGCCTTCGAAGGCGTAACAGGGCGCGGTGTCGATGCGGACGATCCGGGCATGGGCGCGGTCCGACAGTCGGGCATAGACGTGCAACTGGTTCGGGAATTCCAGGCGGTCATCGATGTACTGGGCCTCGCCGGACACATGCTTGGCGGCGCTGTCGTGCTTGACGCTGCGGCCCACGCCAGTGGTCAGGTCGCGGGCGAACAGCTCGGCGAGTTCGGCTTGGGTCTTTTCTACGGTGTGATGGTTAGACATAAGCGGTCACCCGAGTCTCGATGTGCGGTGTTTGCAGTTCGATGAAGTACTTGCGCAACAGGTTGCGGGCGCTGAGCAGGCGGTATTCCTTGCTGGCGCGGAAATCCGACAGCGGTGTGAAGTCCTCGGCCAGGGCGGCGCAGGCGCGTTCGACGGTGCTGTCGGTCCACGGCGCACCGATCAGTGCCGCTTCGCAATGGGTGGCGCGCTTGGGTGTGGCGGCCATGCCGCCGAAGGCAATGCGGGCTTCGCGGACCACGCCGTTGTCGATGCGCAGGTTGAACGCCGCGCACACCGCGGAAATATCATCGTCCAGGCGCTTGGAGACCTTGTAGGCGCGGAACGCCTGCTCGGCACTGGCCCGGGGCACGATGATCTTCTCGATGAATTCGCTTTCCTGGCGCGCCGTGACGCGGTAGTCGATGAAATAGTCTTCCAGCGCCAGGGTCCGGCGGGTCTGGCCCTTGCACAGCACGATTTGCGCGCCGAGGGCGATCAGCAGCGGCGGCGAGTCGCCGATCGGCGAGGCGTTGCCGATGTTGCCGCCCAAGGTGCCTTGGTTGCGGATCTGCAGCGAGGCAAAGCGTTGCAGCAGTTCGCCGAAGTCCGGGTATTCGGCTTTCAGGGCTTCGTAGCAATCGGAGAGGGCGGTGGCGGCGCCGATCTCCAGGCGATCGTCGAAACGCTCGATGCGCTTGAGTTCGGCGACGTTGCCCACGTAGATCATCACCGGCAGGGTGCGGTGGAACTGAGTGACTTCCAGGGCCAGGTCCGTGCCGCCGGCCAGCAGGCGCGCCTGGGGATAAGCATCGTAGAGATCGGCCAGGTCGGCCACGGTCAGCGGCACCAGGCAGCGCTTGTCGCCGCTGTTGAGCTCGCCGGTCTCGGTCGGTGCGATGGCTTTGAGGCGGGCGATGGTCTCGGCCTCGCGGGCGTCGAACTGGTCCGGTTGCTTGCCGCAGCAGGCCTGCTCGGCGGCGGCCAGGATCGGCCGGTAGCCGGTGCAACGGCAGAGATTGCCGGCCAGGGCTTCGTGGGCTTTATGGGCGTCGGATTGTTCGCTGTTCTTTTGCAGGGCGAA
Source organism: Pseudomonas sp. NFACC08-1 (assembly GCF_900106735.1). NCBI lineage: Bacteria > Pseudomonadati > Pseudomonadota > Gammaproteobacteria > Pseudomonadales > Pseudomonadaceae > Pseudomonas > Pseudomonas sp. NFACC08-1. The sequence goes on from NZ_FNNL01000005.1 coordinate 320,123, forward strand.
CAGCGACATGACGAAGCCTGGTGTGCAGAAGCCGCATTGCGAGCCGTGGCAATCGACCATCGCTTGTTGGACGCTGTGCAGCTGGCCCTGGTGCTTGAGGTCTTCGACGCTGATCAGTTGCTTGCCGTGCAGGGCCGAGACGAAAGTCAGGCACGAATTGAGGCTGCGGTAGCGCATGCGCTCACGGCCGGTTTCATCCATATGCAGTTCGCCCACCACCACGGTGCACGCGCCACAGTCGCCGCTGGCGCAGCCTTCTTTGGTACCGGACTTACCAACATGCTCGCGTAAATAGTTGAGCACGGTCAGGTTCGGGTCCAGGGCGTGCTCGCTACGGAGTTCCTGGTTGAGTAAAAACTGGATCACGGAAGGCCTCGCAGACTCATTATTGTTGTATCGACTTGGGCCGAATTTATCAGTTTTGACTTTTCGGTCAATGATTTTCTGACTTAAAGGTCAGGAAAATTCGTTTTGTCGATGAACAACGTGTAGGTTCAGTATTGACCCTTGGGTGACGCCCTGCTTTTTTGCTTGAATCGTGCCAAAAACCCGCTGCAGGCCCTGCGCCATGACGTATCGAGTGCGCTACACTGCGCCGCTTGTGCAAATCGAAGAGTTTGAAGGACAACCATGACGTTCAAGGCCCCGGACAGCCTCGCCGAGCAAATCGCCCACCATCTCGCCGAACGCATCATTCGCGGCGAAATGAAGCCGGGAGAGCGCATCCAGGAGCAGAAGGTCACGCTGGCGCTCAACGTCAGCCGCGGTTCGGTCCGCGAGGCCTTGCTGATCCTGGAGCGACGCCACTTGATCGCGATCCTGCCGCGCCGCGGCGCCCACGTCACCGAACTCACCGAGCACAAGGTGCGCAGCCTCTGCACGTTGATGAGCGAGCTGTACATCCTGCTGGGTTACGCCGTGGCCCATGGCTGGAAAGAGCAGGCCGACATGGCGCCGTTCGTGGCGATCCAGCAGCGTCTCAACGACGCCTACGCGCGCCAGGACATCCGTACCTTCGTCGATGAAAGCTTCAGCGTGATGCGCGCCGCCTATCCCTTTGCCAACAACCCGTACTTGCAGGAAACCGTCGAGAACCTGCAACCGGCCATGAGCCGTGCCTATTTCCTGGCCCTGGACCAGCGCAAGGCGGAAATGAGCGAGTTCCTCGACCTGTTCCAGCGCCTGCTCGCCGCTGTGCTGGCCCGTGATCTGCCGCAGATTCGCCTCGTGCTGACGGCCTACGCCCAGCGCAGTTGCGATCTGGTGGTCTCTGCCCTGACGAAGGCCTGAACGTGCGGCTCAAGTGCATCAAATTGGCGGGGTTCAAATCCTTCGTCGACCCGACTACGGTGAACTTCCCCAGTAACATGGCGGCAGTGGTCGGGCCCAATGGTTGCGGCAAGTCGAACATTATCGATGCCGTGCGTTGGGTGATGGGCGAGAGCTCGGCCAAGAACCTGCGCGGCGAGTCGATGACCGACGTCATCTTCAACGGCTCCACCAGCCGAAAGCCGGTGAGCCAGGCCAGCATCGAGCTGGTGTTCGATAACTCCGACGGCACCCTGGTGGGTGAATACGCCGCGTATGCGGAAATCTCCATTCGTCGCAAAGTGACCCGCGACAGCCAGAACAGCTACTTCCTCAACGGCACCAAGTGCCGACGCCGCGACATCACCGATATTTTCCTCGGCACCGGCCTGGGCCCGCGCAGCTACTCGATCATCGAACAGGGCATGATCTCCAAGCTGATCGAGGCCAAGCCTGAAGATCTGCGCAACTTCATTGAAGAAGCCGCCGGTATTTCCAAATACAAGGAACGGCGGCGCGAAACCGAAAACCGCATTCGTCGCACCCACGAAAACCTCGCGCGCCTGACCGACCTGCGCGAAGAACTCGAGCGCCAGCTGGAACGTCTGCACCGTCAGGCCGAGGCCGCGAAGAAGTACCAGGAATACAAGGGCGAGGAGCGCCAGCTCAAGGCCCAACTTTCGGCCCTGCGCTGGCAGGCGTTGAACGAGCAGGTCGGTCAGCGTGAGGCGATCATCGGCAACCAGGAAGTCAGTTTCGAGGCCCTGGTGGCCGAGCAACGCAACGCCGACGCCGCCATCGAACGCCTGCGTGACGGTCACCACGACCTGTCGGAGCGCTTCAATCTGGTGCAGGGGCGCTTCTATTCCGTGGGGGGCGACATCGCCCGGGTCGAGCAGAGCATCCAGCACGGTCAGCAACGGCTGCGGCAGTTGCAGGATGACTTGAAGGAAGCCGAGCGGGCGCGCCTGGAAACCGAATCCCACCTGGGCCACGACCGCACGCTGCTATTGACCCTTGGCGAAGAGCTGGACCGGCTCACGCCAGAGCAGGAAATCACCAGCGCCGCCGCCGAAGAAGCCGCCGCAGCCCTGGAAGAAGCCGAGCTGACCATGCACGGCTGGCAAGAGCAGTGGGACAGCTTCAACCTGACCTCGGCCGAGCCACGGCGCCAGGCTGAAGTCCAGCAGTCGCGCATCCAGCAGTTGGAAACCAGCATGGAGCGCCTCGCCGAACGGCAGCGCCGCCTGGCCGAAGAGCGTGCCTTGCTCGCGGCAGACCCGGAAGACGCGGCGATTTTGGACCTGAGCGAGCAACTGGCGACCAGCGAAGCCACTCTCGAAGATTTGCAGGCCAGCGAAGACGCCCAAGTCGAACGGCTTGAGCAACTGCGCCAGGCCTTGCAACTGGCCTTGCAGAACCAGCAACAGGCCCAGGGCGAATTGCAGCGGCTCAATGGGCGTTTGGCTTCGCTGGAAGCCTTGCAGCAAGCCGCGCTGGACCCAGGCACCGGCACCGCCGAGTGGCTGCGCGACCAGCATCTGGCCGAGCGTCCGCGACTGGCCGAGGGCCTGAAGGTCGATGCCGGTTGGGAGCTGGCGGTGGAAACCGTGCTGGGTGCCGACCTGCAAGCGGTGCTGGTGGATGACTTCGACGGCTTCGACCTGTCGGGTTTCACCCAGGGCGATCTGCGCCTGCTCAGCCCGGCTGGCGACGGCGTACGAATCCCCGGCAGCTTGCTGGACAAGGTCGAGGCCCAGGTCGACCTGTCGCCCTGGCTGGGGCAGGTCAAACCGGTGGACAGCCTTGAACAGGCCTTGGCCCTGCGCGGGCAGTTGGCGGCCGGCGAAAGCCTGATCAGCCGTGACGGGTATTGGGTTGGCCGGCATTTCCTGCGGGTGCGCCGGGCCAGTGAAGCCGAGAGCGGCATGCTCGCCCGGGGCCAGGAAATCCAGCGCCTGGGCGCCGAACGGGAAGAGCGCGAAGCCAGCGTCGAAGCCCTGGAAACCGAATTGCAAAACCTGCGGGCGCAACAGCGTCAGCAGGAGAACGGTCGCGAACACCTGCGGCGGCTGTTGCAGGATGAGGCGCGCCAGCAAGGCGAGCTCAAGGCGCAGTTGTCGGCCGGCAAGGCCAAGGTCGAACAGCTGGCGTTGCGTCGCACCCGCCTGGAAGAAGAAATCGCCGAACTGGGCGAGCAGCGGGCGCTGGAGCACGAACAGATCGGCGAGGCGCGCTTGCAACTGCAAGAAGCCCTCGACGCCATGGCACTGGACACCGAGCAGCGCGAACTGCTGCTGGCCCAGCGTGACAGTCTGCGCGAGCGCCTGGATCGGGTGCGCCAGGAAGCACGCCAGCACAAGGATCATGCTCATCAGTTGGCGGTGCGCCTGGGCTCGCTCAAGGCCCAGCACGATTCCACGCGCCAGGCCTTGGAACGGCTGGAAATGCAGTCCGAACGCCTGACCGAAAAACGCGAGCAGTTGAGCCTCAATCTGGAGGAGGGCGAAGCGCCGCTGGAAGAGCTGCGTCTCAAGCTCGAAGAGTTGCTCGACAAGCGCATGAGCGTCGACGAAGAACTCAAGACGGCGCAGATCGCCCTGGAGGACGCCGACCGTGAACTGCGCGACGCCGAAAAGCGTCGCAGCCAGGCCGAGCAGCAATCGCAACTGATCCGCGGCCAAATGGAACAGCAGCGCATGGAGTGGCAAGCCCTGACGGTGCGGCGCAAAGCCTTGCAGGACCAGTTGCTGGAAGACGGCTACGACCTCGATGGTGTGCTCGCCACCCTGGTGGCCGGGGCGAACGAGAAGGACGCCGAGGAGGAGTTGGAACGCATTGCCCAGCGCATCCAGCGCCTGGGGGCAATCAACCTGGCGGCCATCGACGAGTACCAGCAGCAGTCCGAGCGCAAGCGTTACCTGGACGCCCAGAACGACGATCTGGTGGAAGCGCTGGAGACCCTGGAAAACGTCATTCGCAAGATCGACAAGGAAACCCGCAACCGCTTCAAGGATACCTTTGATCAGATCAACGGTGGTTTGCAGGCCCTTTTCCCAAAAGTTTTCGGTGGCGGCAGCGCTTACTTGGAACTGACGGGCGAAGATTTACTCGATACAGGGGTGACAATCATGGCGCGTCCTCCTGGCAAGAAGAACAGCACCATCCATTTGCTCTCCGGTGGCGAAAAGGCGCTGACCGCGCTGGCCCTGGTTTTTGCCATCTTCAAATTGAACCCGGCGCCGTTCTGCATGCTCGACGAGGTCGACGCACCACTGGACGACGCCAACGTAGGCCGTTACGCACGGCTGGTGAAGGAGATGTCTGAAACGGTGCAGTTCATCTACATCACCCACAACAAAATCGCCATGGAAATGGCCGATCAGTTGATGGGCGTGACCATGCATGAGCCGGGCTGTTCGCGGCTGGTGGCGGTGGATGTGGAGGAGGCCATGGCCATGGTGGATGCCTGAACAACCGGTTGTAGGGCTTCTACTTGGAACGCTGTAGGTATTTTTTACCCTTGGGCCTGTTGTTCAAATCACAGATTGGGCACAAGCCTGTGCGACAGACGGTGTAAAGTTATCTTTGGTCGTGCTAGTTTAATGTCAATTTTTCGTATGCGTGGGCAAAAGGCCATTCAGAACATAGAGTTGGCGCCACGTTTTAAAGCGGTTTGCAAATAGCTAAGCCCCTTATTTTTCAGCATTTTTATAGAGGCACGGGATTACATGGAAATCGGTCTGCGCGAGTGGCTGATCGTCATCGGCATCATTGTCATTGCCGGTATTCTTTTCGACGGCTGGCGTCGCATGCGCGGCGGCAAGGGGAAGCTGAAGTTTCGCCTGGACCGCAGCTTGTCGAACCTGCCGGATGAGGATGACAACGCCGAGCTGCTGGGCCCGCCCCGGGTGCTGGACACCCACAAGGAGCCGCAGCTGGACGAACACGACTTGCCGTCGATGAGCGCGCCTGTCCGTGAGCCACGGGAATCGGGCTCCAAGCGCGGCAAGCGCAACAGCGAGCCATCCCAGGGTGATTTGAACCTGAACCTCGACCTGGATGGTGGTCCGAGCTTCAGCAGTCGCGACAGCGACTTCCCGGACGAGAACAAAACCTCGAGCGCCGACAAGGACCAGGCCCAGGCTGAAGAAGTGTTGGTGATCAGCGTGATCTGCCGCGATCCGGCCGGTTTCAAGGGCCCGGCGTTGCTGCAGAACATTCTGGAAAGCGGCCTGCGTTTCGGCGAGATGGACATTTTCCACCGTCACGAGAGCATGGCCGGCAACGGCGAGGTGCTGTTCTCCATGGCCAACGCCGTCAAGCCCGGGGTGTTCGACCTGGACGACATCGATCATTTCAGCACGCCAGCGGTGAGTTTCTTCCTCGGCCTGCCGGGCCCACGTCATCCCAAGCAAGCCTTCGACGTGATGGTGGCTGCGGCGCGCAAGCTGTCCCAGGAGCTCAATGGCGAACTCAAGGATGACCAGCGCAGCGTGCTGACCGCCCAGACCATCGAGCACTACCGCCAGCGCATCGTCGAATTCGAGCGTCGTGCGTTGACCCAGAAACGCTGAAATCGGCAAAGCCTTTGTGGCGCAGGGGCTTTTTGTGGCGAGGGGATTTATCCCCGCTGGGCTGCAAAGCAGCCCTGAAACCTGACGCCCTAGCCTGATCAGGCTAATTGAATTGATGACTTTTGGGGCTGCTTCGCAGCCCAGCGGGGATAAATCCCCTCGCCACAGGTTCTGTATTGGTAGGTTCAGGTTCGAACTGCCAACGATTTTAAAAGATTGAGCAGCCTAGGCTGCTCTTTTGCTTTATGAGAGAACACCCATGAACGCCGTCGAAACCCGCATCCAACAGCTGCGTACCGAGTTGGATCAGCACAACTATCGTTACCATGTCCTCGACGAGCCGAGCATCCCCGATGCCGAATACGACCGTCTGTTTCACGAACTCAAGGCCCTGGAAGAGCAGCACCCGGAGCTGGTGACCAGCGATTCCCCGACCCAGCGCGTCGGCAGCATGGCGCTGTCGGCGTTCAGCCAGGTGCGTCACGAGATCCCGATGCTCAGCCTGGGCAACGCCTTCGACGAAACCACCATGCGCGAGTTCGACCGGCGGGTGACTGAAGGCCTCGACCTGCCCATGGGCGATTTGCTGGGCGGTGGCGCGGCGGTTGAATACAGCTGCGAGCCGAAGCTCGATGGCTTGGCGGTCAGCCTGTTGTATCAGGACGGCCTGCTGGTGCGCGGAGCCACGCGCGGTGATGGCACCACGGGCGAGGACATCAGCGTCAATGTGCGTACCGTGCGCAACATCCCCCTTAAGTTGCAGGGCAGTGGCTGGCCGCCACTGCTGGAAGTGCGCGGCGAGGTGTACATGTCCAAGGCCGGTTTCGAGCGCCTCAACGCTACGCAACTGGAAGCGGGTGGCAAGACCTTCGCCAACCCGCGCAACGCGGCGGCGGGGAGCCTGCGCCAGTTGGATTCCAAGATCACCGCCAACCGCCCGCTGGAATTCTGCTGCTACGGTATCGGCCAGGTGACCACGGACATTGCCGATACCCACATCGGCAATCTCAAGCAACTCAAGGCCTGGGGCCTGCCCATCAGCCGTGAATTGAAGCTGGCCCATGGTATTGACGAATGCCTGGATTACTACCGCGACATCGGCGAGCGGCGCAACGCGTTGCCTTATGAAATCGACGGGGTGGTGTTCAAGGTCAACAGTATCGCCTCCCAACGCGAACTGGGTTTCCGCGCCCGGGAACCACGCTGGGCCATCGCTCATAAATTCCCGGCCTCTGAAGAGCTCACCGAGTTGCTGGACGTTGAGTTTCAGGTCGGTCGCACTGGCGCCGTGACGCCCGTGGCGCGCCTCAAGCCGGTCAAGGTCGCTGGCGTGACCGTGGCCAACGCCACGTTGCACAACATGGACGAAGTGGCGCGTCTGGGCCTGATGATCGGCGACACGGTGATCATCCGCCGCGCCGGGGATGTGATTCCGCAAGTGGTGCAGGTGATCACCGAACGTCGGCCGGAGCATGCTCGTCCGGTCGCGATCCCACAGCAGTGCCCGGTGTGCGGCTCCCATGTCGAGCGCACGCAACTGATCAAGCGCAGCAAGGGCCGTGAAACTATCAGCGAAGGCGCGGTGTATCGCTGCGTCGGTCGCCTGGCCTGTGGCGCGCAGCTCAAGCAGGCGATCATTCACTTCGTCTCGCGCCGGGCCATGGACATCGAAGGTCTGGGCGAGAAGAGTGTCGAGCAACTGGTGGACGAGGGCCTGGTGGGTTCGCCCGCCGACCTGTATGCCCTGACCTTCGAGCAGGTGGTCGACCTGGAGGGTTTCGCCGAACTGTCGAGCAAGAACCTGCTGGCGGCCATTGTCGACAGCAAAAAACCGAGCCTGGCGCGTTTTATCTACGCCCTCGGCATCCCGGACGTGGGCGAGGAAACCGCCAAGGTCCTGGCTCGCTCTCTTGGTTCGCTGGAGCGCGTACAAGCGGCTTTGCCCCAGGTGCTCACCTACTTGCCCGACGTCGGCCTGGAAGTGGCCCACGAGATCCACAGCTTCTTCGAAGACCCACACAACCGCCAGGTGATCAAGGACCTGCTGTGCCACGGTCTCGAGATTCAGGACCAAGGCGAGTTGGGCGCCGAGTTCTCCGCCAGCACAACCCTGGGCGGCTTTCTCGACAAACTGGACATCCCCTCGGTCGGGCCGGGCGGGGCGCAGAAACTGGCAGACAAGTTCGGTTCACTCGAAGCGGTGATGAATGCCGACTGGCTTGACATGCGCCAGGCGTTGCCGGAAAAGCAGGCCAACGCCGTGCGCGAGTTCTTCGCCAATGCCAGCAACCGTCAGCAGGCCGAGGCAGCGGAACGACAGTTGCGCGACTTCGGCATGCATTGGCAGAGCGAAAAGAAGGTCGTCGAAGGCTTGCCCGAGGCGGGGCATACCTGGGTGCTGACCGGTTCGCTGGAGTTGATGAGTCGCGACGTCGCCAAGGACAAGCTGGAGAGCCTGGGGGCGAAGGTCGCCGGTTCGGTGTCGGCGAAAACCCACTGCGTGGTGGCGGGGCCGGGCGCCGGGTCGAAATTGACCAAGGCCAATGAGCTGGGGCTCAAGGTGCTGGATGAAGAGGCGTTCGTGGCTTTCTTGAGCAAGCATGGCATCACGGTTTAATCGTGAGGGCGCCGCTGTGGCGAGGCAGCTTGCTCCCGCTCGGCGGCGCAGCCGTCGTAAAACCTCCTGACGCGGTCCGTCTGGGAAGGTTGCGTCGTTCCGATTGGGGCGGCTGCGCCACCCAGCGGGAGCATGCTCCCTCGCCACGGTTTATCGGGCACTATGACGCAACGCGTGGGAACGATCATGGATACAGGGTGATCTAGTCTTGCAGGCCCCAGGGAGAGATCGCCATGCACCGCTTCTTCGAACAACTGAGCTCACGCATCGCCGCGCCGTTCCTGGGCGATCGGTCACGTAACAGCAAGGTCTGGCCGTGCCGCTGTGGCCAGTCGTTGTTTTTTCGCAATAGCCAATGCCTGGCCTGCCTGGCGGCGCTGGGTTATCAACCTGAGCAGAGTCGCCTGACGTCCTTGCAACCTGGCGAGCAAGCCGGGACCTGGACGCTGGACGTTGATCCCCAAGCCGGGCTGTTTCGCCGTTGCGCCAACCTCGACACTGCGGCGGCCTGTAATTGGCTGCTGCCGGACAATGGGCACGACACCCTGTGCGTCGCCTGTAGCCTGAACCGCACCATTCCCGACCTGTCGATCCCGGAAAACCCAGAACGCTGGCGCAAGGTCGAGACCGCCAAGCGTCGACTGGTCGCGCAACTGATTACTCTCGGCTTGCCGGTCATCCCGAAAACCGTCGACGAAAACATCGGCTTGGCGTTTGATTTCATCGGTGTCGACCCCGACGGCACGCCACCCACCACCGGTCACGCCAGCGGGCTGATCACCCTCGACATCAAGGAAGCTGACGATGCCCATCGCGAATACGTGCGCCAGCAGATGCGCGAGCCGTATCGCACCTTGCTCGGGCATTTCCGGCATGAGGTGGGGCACTACTACTGGGACCGACTGGTCGCCAACAGCCACTGGCTCGGGGCTTTTCGCGAGCTGTTCGGCGATGAGCGCGCCAGCTACGCCGACGCCCTGGAGCAGCACTACCAGCAAGGCGCGCCGCTGGACTGGCAAACCCGCTACGTCAGCGCCTATGCCACCATGCACCCGTGGGAGGACTGGGCGGAAACCTGGGCCCATTACCTGCACATGATGGACGCGGTGGACACCGCCCTGGGGTTCGGTATGAGCGCCCGGGAAATGGATTTCGACTACCAGCCGTTCCCGCCCGAAACCCTATACGATTCCGGGCACGCTGGCGGTGCGGCCTTCCTCTCGTTCGTCAACGCCTGGATCGAACTGGCCGGCATGCTCAACGAACTGTCCCGCAGCATGGGCCAGCCGGATTTCTACCCATTCGTCGTACCGGCCGCGGTGATTACCAAGCTGCACTTCATCCATCTGGTGATCCAGGAGGAGGGTGGTCGGGCGGATGGGGTACTGTTGTAGTTTGCTCACGCAGGAAGTTTTGCTCGCCAGATACAGAGTCGACTCTCGATAAGAGCCTGGGCGAAGTTAAAGTGATGCCATTTGTTTTGACAGTGGTTTTATATTCTAGCTTTCCTTTACCCTAAGGCTGCCATGGATGATGGCTATATTTATTATGGAAAATTTTATGAAACACGATCAGATGGATAAGGCGACGACCATTCCCAATGCGCCCCGGAGGCTATCCCAGGCCGGACAAAGCACTTACACCATTATATTGGCCTGGCAAATCTCGGATAACGTCTGCCCCGACCAGATTGCCGCTCATACGTTCAGAGTGACTGCCGTGTCTACTGGACAGGGGCAGTTTGTCCCCGCCACCACTGTCCGGCCGGACCATCGTGGTTGGTACCGCCATGAAATAGGCGTCAGTGGTGGCTCCAGGCCGGTGTACTTCAATGTTCAAGTTCGGGCCCAGGCGCTTAATGGCGAGTATGGACCATTCTGCCCAGTAGTAGTTTGTAATACTTCGTCGTGATTAATTGCTGTTCAAGCATAACGATCTCTGAGTGTTCAATCCTGTCGCCGAAAGATCAATTTTCGCCGCTCTTGTTGCTAGGATCTAACGTCGACAATGATTCGGGGTTAGTTAAAAGTGTTGGGTGTAGGCGTTCATGTTGCGTGTGCCGGCGCTTTCGCGGGCAAGCCCGCTTGTATGGTAGGACTTGAAGGGAGGAGGAGGGACAAAGTCCGCTTCTGACTGTTAGCGCAGTACAGGCCGTGGGAGATTTCACCCCTCCTCCGTTCACCCAAGGGAGATCGGCTTGAGACGATTCCCAACAAATCGGCGGTCAAGAAATGGCTCAAGGCCTGGTTCGCGCCAGTGGGAGTGGCCATCGAAGCCTGCAATATCTATCACCAGAAGTTCGCCGATCTGGCTCATGCGGGCGGCTGTGTGATCCATATGGTCGGTGGTTATGAGCTCAGCCATTACCGCAAGGGCGTGAACGTACGGGCCAAAACTGATGCGCTGGATGCTCGACTGCTGGCCCGCTACTTGAAAACGAAGGGCGTGACCTGCACTCCTGAACCGCGCCGACTTATAAGTCTTCTTCGGCGCCGGGCGCCTTGGTTCAGGCTCGTGTCAGCCTCAAGCAAAGCTGTGCTAACGAGCTGTTGCGAATATCTGCCGAAAGGCATTTAAGGGCTATGCATGCACCATAGAGTCTCCCACAGTTGTTTTTGGATGGCCTCGGGATTTGCATCACCACAGATCCCCTGTGGGAGCTTGCTCGCGAAAGCGCTGAGCCAGCTTGCATTCATGTCCAATGTGCCAACGTCATCGCTAGCAAGCGATGCGCCCACAGCAAGTACTTGAACATCTTCAGTTTTTTTATCCGCCGCGAACGCTTGTAACTTCTCGTCAGATAGGTACAATGGCCCGGCTCGCCGTCAGGCGGGCGTCGTTATGGTGACCCCATCGGTCCCCCCGCAACGATTACCCGTGAACCTGGTCAGATCCGGAAGGAAGCAGCCACAGCGGGAACATTGTGTGCCGGGGTGTGGCTGGTGGGGTTGCCTCCATAACACCCAGGCCTTCGTTCGTAAGGTCTATGAGATGCCTTTCGGTCAGTCTGAAGCGGGGTGATCCTTTTCGCTTTGAAATTTGCCGGGATAGCGCAGCTTATTGCTGGTTAAAACGCCCCGTGCTTTGGTGAGGTGTTTCACTCCCGAAGTTATAGTGCAAATACAATCATCGATTCTCTTAGTTCACAAACTCTAACTGTTTTCGACAGTACCGATATTTTAACGGTTCCGTCGGTGGTGTTATGGTTGAATTCTATTTTAGCTACACTCTCCGAAAATCCATCATCTATATTCAAGATTGATATTCCGTCAGGGTAAAGCTTGTCCTTGTTGTCGGTAAGGGCATAGCTTCCTCCCGAAGATGCATAGCCCTGGAGGATGCGGCTCTCTACTTTTACTAATTTCTCATTAATCACTTGATGGATGGAGCTAGCTTGGTTTTCTCCTGCGGAGAAATACAGGCTGGTATTTGTTGTAAATGAAAAATATGTCGTGTTCGGAACTATGACGGATTCTTTTCCATTGCTGAAAATGGAACCCTGTTCCTCGCCAACGGCTATAAGGTGTTGGATGCCATTTTCTTCATGAAACTGGTTTTTGTTGTTATGAGATGACCGGCTTTGCTCGCCAACGATAAGATCCACGGATGCGAGGATGTCCCAGGCAAAGTTTGTCGTGACCGATCCCTGTGAGTTCATTGATGTATAAGTAACTTGGTCTCCAAATTTTTTTATTTCGAATATGGCCCCTGTTTCCGGGTCACTCATTTTCAGAGTGATTGAGTCAGGGATGTAGGCGACTATTAAGCCATAATGGTTGGGGCGTATATCTGTTGTTGTAGGGAAAAGGAATGGCTCGATTTGCCAGGTTTCAACCAGTCTCCATTCTGGATTTGTAAGGTCAGTCCGGGTATACAAGCTCTTTGACAATAAAAGCGCCTTCGAAGATCTGATTGTCATAGGCGTTTTATTTGATGCGGTCACTGATTTGGTTTTCATTTGATTATCCAGCAAATATGGCCTGAGTTGGTGCGGCGCTGCAAGAAGTTAGCGGTTTCTTGTCCTGTGATTGTTTTTTTTTGCCATATTTGTTGTCTACTGTCAGAACTGACAGTCCGGACGAGCGGTGGTTTTAAGTTCTTCGCGATTTGCAGGGAGAGTCGTTTTATATAAAAGGAACTCACTGTTCGGTAGCCACGGGCTTATTCTGCGTGAGCCGGTTATTGATTCCTTCCAATTGGTCGGTGTGCATCGGCTACCAAGCTCTACTCACCATCCCTTCCCGGCATCGGCGGGCCCCGTATCCCGTGCAACGCTGGGGTAAGGCATGCTTTGGGATTTCCCCGAGGAGAGAATCTGCCCTGGCGGTTTCCATGCCATCGATAACAAAAGCGTCAACGTGTTTGCCAGCAGTTTGACCAGTACTTGTTCCAGGCTGAGCGCATTGTCACGCCGCAGGTACCCGCCGTCGAACAGAAGCAGCACGGGCGGCAGGTATACTGGCTTCTCTTTTTCATGACTTCATCAAGGCTTGGACAAGGCCTGGTCAACCGCGGCGATCAGCTTTCCCAGATCCTTCGGCGTGGCTCTGTGTATGACACCGAACAGATAGGCCCGCTGTTCGTCCTCATCGCCCATGTCGGCAAAAAAGGCTTTCAGTTGTACATCCAGCACATTGGCAAGCAGGAACAAGGCTTCGACGCTGGGGGTGTAGGTGCCGGTTTCGAAGCGGCTGATGGTTTTGGGGTCAAAACCGGTTTTTTCGCCAAGTTCAGCCTGAGTAAGCCCCGCTACTTTGCGGTAGCGTCTGATGGCTGGACCCAAACTTGAAATTTGCATCGCTTAATTCCCATTTAGAATCAAGAACTTAACGATAGATTTTCGCATTAGACAACCGCGTGATCCATCACCTTGCTTTGCAAAGTGTGATGTGTTTCGTAGAATCGGCCTTTGGCACGGGTATTTGGCGACCTGCTTCAGAAGCCGGGGGCGTGTGCAGAGACCGGGCCTTGCGTTTCTTGCCGCGATACTTGGCAAGGGCTGAAGCTCTCCCTTAGTACCGCCAGGGCCCGCGCTCCAGCTTCTCTCAAAGTGTTTGAGCCTAGTTGATTTTCGCCTGTCTTGAAGGCGGTGCAACCGCGCGCGACAAATGAGCCTGACTCATGGATGACTGCTTCGATGGATAAGAAGTACCGCAGAGCCGTTGACGCCGCCGCGATTTTTTCCGAAACCGATCTGAGCGGGCGCATTACCTACGTCAACGATCAATTTTGCAGCCTTTTTGGTTACCGGCGCGATGAGTTGCTGGGTGTGAACCATCGCCTGCTCAATTCCGGCCAGCACCCTGACGAATTCTTCGGCGCCATGTGGCGCACCATTGCCCTGGGCCAGGTCTGGAAAGGGGAAATCTGTAACCGGGCCAAGGACGGTACGCTGCACTGGGTCGACACCACCCTGGTGCCAGTGATCGATGACGATACAGGACAAGTCGAACGCTACCTGGCGATTCGCTTCGATGTCAGCGAAAAGCGTCGCCTGCTGCATTCGCTGCAATGGCGGGTTGGTCACGATGTGCTGACCGGGTTGCCCAATCGCACTTATCTGTCCGATCTGCTGGACCAGGCCCTGGAGTTTTCTCGTGCGGAAAACTTGCCCCTGGCGGTGTGCATGCTCGACCTCGATGGCTTCAAGGCGGTCAATGACGGCTACGGCCACGCCAGTGGCGATCGGCTGCTGGTGGAGGTCGCCAGGCGCCTGCGCAGTATCGTGCGGGGCGAGGATGTGGTGGCGCGGCTGGGTGGGGACGAGTTCGTGCTGGTGCTGCGCCATGTGCGTGGGATGGATGAGTTGCACGCCGCGTTGAGCCGGGTGTTGATCGCTGTTTCCATGCCGTATGGCATTGACGGGAAGGGCATCAAGGTCTTCGCCAGCATTGGCGTCACATTGTTTCCTTGGGATAACGAAGACGCCGAGACCTTGTTGCGTCATGCCGACCAGGCGATGTACGTGGCCAAGCAAAGCGGTCGCAATCGTTTCCATTTGTTCGATGTGTCCCGGGACAAGGAAGTGCGAGCCACTTACCAGACCGTCGAGCGGGTCCGCCAGGCGCTGGCCGGCAATGAGTTGCGGCTGCATTTCCAGCCCAAGGTCAACATGCGCCACGGCACCGTGGTCGGCCTGGAGGCGCTGCTGCGCTGGAAGCATCCGCAACGTGGCCTGGTGCCGCCTCGGGAGTTCCTGCCGCTGGTGGAAGAGACCGACCTGATCGTCGAGATCGGCGAGTGGGTCATGGAGCAGGTATTGACCCAGTTGCAGCAATGGCTGCAAGCGGGGCAGGGCTGGCCGGTGAGCATCAATATCTCGGCGCGGCATTTCCAGCGAGCGGATTTTGTCGAGCGGCTGCGACAGGTGTTGGAGCGGCATCCGGCGGTACCGCCATGCCTGTTGGATCTGCAGATTGTCGAATCGGTCGCGGTGGAGAACCTTGCCCACGTCAGCGCTTGCCTCCAGGCCTGCCATGCCTTGGGCGTGGGGTTTTCGCTGGGTGGGTTCGGCACGGGCTACTGCTCGCTCAATGATCTCAAGCACCTGCGCACGCAAGCCATCAAGATCGACAAGACCTTTGTCCGCGACATCCTCCATGACCGCGACGACCTGGCACTGACCAAAGCGGTGATCGGCCTGGCTCGGGCGTTTGGCCGTGAGGTGGTCGCCGAAGGGCTGGACAGCCTTGAGCACGGCCAACTGCTGTTGAGCCTGGGCTGTGAGGTGGCACAAGGTTATTTCATCGCACGGCCCATGCCGCCCGAACGGATACCCGGCTGGGTGCAGGGCTTCATCCCGCCGTCGCAATGGCAGCAGCGGCCAGGCGATCAGGGGGAGGGTGCCTCTCTCCTGGCCTGCGATGCATCACTGCGGCCAGTGTAAAGCTGGATGATCGCGTCGATTTCCCCGGACGTCTTCATGTTCAGCAAGGTTCTCAGGATGCGTTGCGCTGGAATGTCCGGATCGTTGCGCACGTAACAGCTCAACTGCTGTTCCTGAAGCACAGCCACGGCACGGAGTTGTCGATCCGCCGGATGGCGTTGATTGAACCAGTCCAGTGCCCATTGGTTGCTGACCGCATAGCTATAGCGGCCTGCCAGCAGTTTCGCCAGCACTTGCTCCTGGCTGCGAGCATCGTCTCGGCGCAGTTGGCCGCTGTTGAACAAGGGTTGCAAGGTCGGGTAGGTATAGCTGAGCACTGTGCCTATGGCCTGGTGCGCCAGCGTTGCCGGTGTTACTGCCGCAGGTGCGTTTGCCGTGGCAACGAGCAGGTCGCGTTGGAAAAACAATGGGATGCTCCACAGATAATCGCCGCCATCACTCACCCATTCAGGGCTGACATAGCAACGTACGTCGATCTCGCCGTGTTTCATGGCGCTGTCCAGCCGGGCGCGGGACAGGACGTGGAATTGCGCTGGCAGTCCCATCTGGGTCGCCAGGCTGGTCATTACATCGGGAAGGATGCCCTGGGTCGGGCGACCCCGTTCGATCTGCACCATGGGCATCGCCCAGCCGTCGGTAACGGCAAAACGCAAAGGTACTTCATCAGCAAGACAACCTGTCCCCAACAACAGCAAAGCCCCCATGGCTGAGCGCATAAACTCTCCTGACTGTGCAAAACCGCGTCGACAACCTAGTCCCTGATCCCATCTTAGTCAGATTAGACGAGCACACCGGATGCAATTTCGCCCCTGCTCCGCTAGCATTAGCCGCTTATGTTCCTTCGTTGCGACGGTTTTCGATGAGTTATCAGGTTCTTGCACGTAAATGGCGTCCGCGCTCGTTCCGCGAAATGGTCGGCCAGACCCATGTGCTCAAGGCTCTGATCAATGCCTTGGACAGCCAGCGGCTGCACCATGCCTACCTGTTCACGGGTACCCGTGGCGTGGGCAAGACCACCATCGCACGGATCATCGCCAAGTGCCTGAACTGTGAAACCGGCATCACCTCCACGCCTTGCGGCGAGTGCTCGGTCTGCCGGGAAATCGACGAGGGCCGTTTCGTCGACCTGATCGAGATCGACGCCGCCAGCCGCACCAAGGTCGAAGACACCCGCGAGCTGCTCGACAACGTGCAGTACGCGCCGAGCCGTGGGCGCTTCAAGGTCTACCTGATCGACGAAGTGCACATGCTCTCCAGCCATTCCTTCAATGCGCTGCTCAAGACCCTTGAGGAGCCGCCGCCCTACGTCAAGTTCATCCTGGCGACCACCGACCCGCAGAAACTTCCTGCAACGATTTTGTCGCGGTGCCTGCAGTTCTCCCTCAAGAACATGACGCCGGAACGGGTCGTCGAGCACCTGACCCACGTACTGGGCGTCGAGAACGTGCCCTTCGAGGACGATGCGCTGTGGCTGCTGGGGCGCGCCGCCGATGGTTCGATGCGCGACGCCATGAGCCTGACCGACCAGGCCATCGCTTTCGGTGAAGGCAAGGTCATGGCCGCCGATGTCCGGGCCATGCTCGGCACCCTCGACCACGGCCAGGTCTATGACGTTTTGCATGCGCTGATCGAAGGCGATGCCAAGGCGCTGCTCGAGGCGGTGCGTCACCTGGCCGAGCAGGGGCCGGACTGGAATGGCGTACTCTCGGAAATCCTCAACGTGCTGCACCGCGTCGCCATTGCCCAGGCCCTGCCCGAAGGCGTCGACAACGGCCATGGCGATCGTGATCGCGTTCTGGCCCTGGCCCAGGCGCTGCCGGCCGAAGACGTGCAGTTCTATTACCAGATGGGCCTGATCGGCCGTCGCGACCTGCCCCTGGCCCCCGATCCGCGCGGCGGCTTCGAAATGGTCCTGCTGCGGATGCTGGCGTTCCGGCCAGCCGACACAGCGGATGCCCCGAGGCAAGCGCTAAAGCCAGTGGGGATCAGCCAGGCCACAGCTGATTCCGCCAAGCCAGTGGCTGCCGCGCCCGTCGTTGCGCCGGCAGTGGCTTCGGCTCCGGTAGCGTCGGCACCTGTGGCACCAGCGACCCCGACACCCGTTGTCGCGGCCCCTGAGCCAGAACCTGAACCGATCGTCGAGGCGCTGCCCGAACCGGTCGCCGAAGCCGTTGTCGATCTGCCCTGGAACGATCCGATCGAGCCCGAGGTTGTCCAGCAACCTGCCGTGGAACCGGTCCTGGAGACCATCGCCGAGCAGCCCGAGTTGCCGCCGATGCCTTTGCCGACGCCCGACAGCGTGGTGCCCGATGCGCCTGAGTGGGTCGCCGCGCCGGTGCCCGAACCGACAGTGGCCGACGTCGATGTCGCCACGCCAGGCATCGATCAGGATGACGAACCGCCGCTGGACGAGGATTACATCGAGCCAGACCTGGATTCGGCCTACAGCTACCTGGACGACCTGGCCAGCGAGCACGCCGCTGAGCCGGCCCCGGAGCCCGAGCCGGAACCCGCGGCGATGCCAGCCACCGGGCTGGCCCTGCAATGGCTGGAGCTGTTCCCTAAGCTGCCGATCAGCGGCATGACCGGCAGCATCGCCGCCAACTGCACGCTGATGGCCGTGGAGGGCGACCACTGGCTGCTGCACCTGGACCCGGCCCACAGCGCGCTGTTCAACGCGACCCAGCAGCGCCGCCTCAACGATGCGCTGAACCAGTACCACCAGCGCACCCTGACGCTGACCATCGAGCTGATCAAGCCCGAGCAGGAGACCCCGGCCCAGGCCGCGTCCCGGCGCCGTGCCGACCGTCAGCGCGAAGCCGAGGAGTCGATCCACGGTGATCCATTCATCCAGCAGATGATGCAACAGTTCGGCGCCGTGGTCCGTCACGATACTATCGAACCTGTCGAGGCCCCGGTCACCCAGGGCTCATAACTGAAGGCACCGGGCCGAACGGGCCGGGTGCGTTGTTTATCCAAGTACTTTCGAGGTGATTCCCATGATGAAAGGTGGCATGGCCGGCCTGATGAAGCAGGCGCAGCAGATGCAGGAAAAAATGGCCAAGATGCAGGAAGAACTGGCCAACGCCGAAGTCACCGGCAAGTCCGGCGGCGACATGGTGACCGTGGTCATGACCGGTCGCCACGACATCAAGCGCGTCAGCATCGACCCAAGCGTGGTCGAAGGCCTGAGCGAAGACGACAAGGAAATGCTCGAAGCCCTGTTCGCCGCCGCCGTCAATGACGCGGTGCGCAAGATCGAAGCCAACAGCCAGGACAAGATGTCTGGCATGACGGCCGGCATGCAACTGCCGCCGGGCATGAAACTGCCGTTCTGATTCGCCATCCCGGTCGGGATGGGCTACACACAATGCCAGGCATCGCGCCTGGCATTTTTGTTTCTGTCATAGGCGCGAGCGGTGGTAGAAATCATACCTGTGGGAGCAAGGCTTGCCCGCGATGAACGATGACGCGCCGCTCCGACACACCGAGGTCTCTGTATCGCGGGCAAGCCTTGCTACCACAGGTGCCCGCTTGAACAAACATCGAACGCCGCCCCCTCGGCAATGGTCTGCTCCCTATACGTGCCACTCAACGATCAAGGAGACGCTTCCATGTCACAAGCATCGACCTCCAACCAGCGCATCGTCCTTGCCTCCCGCCCCCACGGCGCCCCGACCGCGGAGAATTTCCGCCTGGAGCACGTGACGCTGCCGGAGCTGGCGCAAGGGCAGATCCTGCTCAAGACGCAGTTCCTGTCGCTGGACCCTTACATGCGTGGGCGAATGAGTGACGCGCCTTCCTACGCTGCTCCGGTAAAAATCGACGAGGTGATGACCGGTGGCGCCGTCAGCCGCGTGGAGCGCTCGATGCACCCGAAATTCCAGGAGGGTGATCTGGTGGTGGGGGCCACCGGTTGGCAGAGCCACAGCATCAGCGACGGGCGCAACGTGATGCCCATCCCCTCGGGGCTTGCGAGCCCGTCGATGGCCTTGGGTGTGCTGGGCATGCCGGGCATGACCGCTTACATGGGGCTGATGGACATCGGCCAACCCAAGGCCGGGGAGACCCTGGTGGTCGCAGCGGCCTCGGGTGCGGTGGGCTCGGTGGTCGGCCAGGTGGCGAAGATCAAGGGCCTGCGCGTCGTCGGCGTCGCGGGTGGCCGCGAGAAATGCAAGTACGTGGTCGACGAGCTGGGATTTGACGCCTGTGTCGATCACAAGAGCGCACGTTTTGCCGAGGAGCTGGCGCAGGCTTGCGACAAGGGCATCGACATCTATTACGAAAACGTCGGTGGCAAGGTTTTCGATGCCGTCGTGCCGCTGCTCAACGCCAAGGCGCGAATCCCGCTTTGTGGCCTGATCGCTTCCTACAACGATCATCAAGCGCCGAGCGGCCCGGATCGCTTGCCGCAGTTGCAGCGCACGTTGCTTAACAAGCGCGTGCGGATCCAGGGGTTTATTGTGTTCGATGACTACGGCGACCGTCAGCCCGAGTTCATCAGTGCCATGGCCCCTTGGGTGCGCGATGGCAAGGTCAAGTTCCGTGAAGACCTGGTCGATGGCCTTGAGAATGCGCCACAGGCGTTTATCGGGTTGTTGGAGGGGCGCAACTTTGGCAAGTTGGTGGTGCGGGTCGCGCAGGATTGAGTATTTGACGCTAATCGGAGGCGCGGGTATAAACCGCGTCTCGTTGTTATGTCGGACATTTCCTCCATGAGCTTCAGCCCTTTGATTCGCCAACTGATCGATGCCCTGCGAACGTTGCCGGGTGTAGGTCAGAAAACTGCCCAGCGCATGGCGTTGCAATTGCTCGAGCGTGATCGCAGCGGCGGTTCGCGCCTGGCCCAGGCCCTGAGCCAGGCCATGGAAGGCGTAGGGCATTGCCGGTTATGCCGCACCCTCACCGAAGACGATCTCTGTCCACAATGTGCCGATCCGCGTCGGGACGACAGCCTGCTTTGCGTGGTGGAAGGGCCGATGGATGTGTATGCGGTAGAGCAGACCGGTTTTCGTGGCCGTTATTTCGTGCTCAAGGGCCATTTGTCACCGCTCGACGGCTTGGGGCCTGAAGCCATCGGCATTCCACAGTTGATCGCGCGGATCGAAGAGGCGGGTACGTTCACGGAAGTCATTCTCGCTACGAACCCGACGGTCGAAGGCGAAGCCACCGCCCATTACATTGCCCAACTGCTCAACAACAAAGGCTTGATCGCCTCGCGCATCGCCCACGGCGTGCCGCTGGGTGGGGAGCTTGAGTTGGTGGATGGCGGGACGCTGGCGCATTCGTTTGCCGGGCGCAAGCCGATCGCGTTGTAGCCGCTACACAGTACCTGTGGGAGCGAGCTTGCTCGCGATAGCGGTGGATCAGTCAATATCCATGCGACTGATAAATCGCCATCGAGCAAGCTCGCTCCCACAGGTTCGATTGTTGCCTGCCAATTACCTTTCGCTGAGCGAGAACTGCGTCAGGCAGAACGTGGGAATCCCCATGTCTTCCAGGCGCTGGGAGCCGAGCAGCTCCGGCAGGTCGATGATCGCCGCGGCTTCGTGGACCTTGGCGCCCATACGGCGGATCAGGTTGGCAGCGGCGATCAGCGTGCCGCCAGTGGCAATCAGGTCATCGAACATCACCACCGAATCACCCTCGCACAAGCTATCGGCGTGCACTTCAAGGAAGGCTTCGCCGTATTCGGTCTGGTAACCCTCGGCCAGCACATCGGCCGGCAGCTTGCCTTGCTTGCGAAACAAGATCAGCGGCTTGTTCAACTGATAGGCCAGGATCGAGCCAATCAGGAAACCCCGCGCATCCATCGCGCCAATGTGAGTGAACTCGGCCTCGACGTACCGGTGGGCGAAACTGTCCATGACCAGGCGCAGGGCGGTCGGGGATTGGAAGAGTGGGGTAATGTCGCGAAAGATCACGCCGGGCTTGGGGAAATCGATCACGGGGCGGATCAGGGATTTGATATCGAAGGAGTCGAAGACCATCGTGGAGGTGTCCTGGCAGGGCTGCAAACGCGGCAGTATAGCGCGGCGAGGCAAATCCCTCAGCCGCGCAGGTTCATCAGCCGTCGATCGAGCCGCCGGCCAGGGCGCAGAGCTGGATCGGGTCGAGAATGTGGATTTCCTTGCCTTCGGCGGCAATCAACTCGTTCTGTTGGAAGCGGGTGAACACCCGGGACACGGTTTCCACCGCCAGGCCCAGGTAGTTGCCGATTTCGTTGCGCGACATGCTCAAGCGGAACTGGTTGGCCGAGAACCCACGAGCGCGGAAGCGTGCCGAGAGGTTGACCAGGAATGTGGCGATACGCTCGTCGGCGGTTTTTTTCGAGAGCAGCAGCATCATCTGCTGATCGTCACGGATTTCCCGGCTCATGACCCGCATCAACTGGCGGCGCAGTTGCGGCAGCTGTATGGCCAGCTCGTCCAGGCGATCGAAGGGAATTTCGCACACCGAGGTGGTTTCCAGCGCCTGGGCCGAGACCGGGTGGGACTCGGTGTCCATGCCGGACAGGCCCACCAGTTCGCTGGGCAGGTGGAAGCCGGTGAGCTGTTCTTCGCCGCCATCGCTCAGGTTAAAGGTCTTCAAGGCGCCCGAGCGCACGGCGTAGACAGAGTCGAAGGCGTCGCCCTGGCGAAACAGGAACTCGCCTTTTTTCAACGGTCGGCCCCGTTTGACGATGTCGTCCAGCGCGTCCATGTCCTCAAGGTTCAGCGAAAGCGGCAGGCAGAGGGGGGCCAGGCTGCAATCCTTGCAATGGGCCTGGTTGTGGGCGCGCAGTTTGACTGGCTCGGACATTTCTTAAATCCTTGTGGGAAATCACGCATAAGGCGTAAGGGTACCCCAGAGATGGCACTCCGGCCAGTGCGGTTTCGTCGTCAAATTGTCGCGCTCAAATAACGCGGGAGAAGCGCTGTCGGTTGTGCTGCTCCAAGTAGGCATCGAACACCATGCACACGGACCGAACCAGCAGGCGCCCGGCGGGCAATACCCGGATGTGGGTGTCATCCAGCTCGATCAGCCCATCCGCGGCCATGGCCCGCAATTGCGGCCATTGCGGGGCGAAGTAACCGCGAAAATCGATGTTGAAGGTTTGCTCGATCTCGGCGAAGGGCAGGTGGAAATGGCAGATCAATTGCTGGATCACCGCGCGCCGCAGCCGGTCGTCAGCGTTGCAGATCAGCCCGCGACTGGTCGCCAGTTGCCCGTCGGCGAGGGTGTTCTGGTAATGGCTCAGATCACTGCTGTTCTGGCAGTACAAATCGCCGATCTGGCTGATGGCTGACACGCCAAGGCCGATCAGGTCGCAATGGCCATGGGTGGTGTAGCCCTGGAAGTTGCGCTGCAACGTAGCCTCTTCCTGAGCGATTGCCAGTTCGTCGTCGGGCAGGGCGAAGTGGTCCATGCCGACATAGCGGTAACCGGCGGTGGTCAGTTGTTCGATGGTGCCTTGCAGCATTGCCAGTTTCTGCTCCGGGGTCGGCAAGTCCTGGCTGTTGATGCGCCGCTGGGGCATGAAGCGTTCCGGCAGGTGGGCGTAGTTGAACACCGAGAGCCGGTCCGGTTGCAGATGGATGACTTCCTGGACCGTGCGGGCGAAGTTTTCCGGGGTCTGCTTGGGCAGCCCATAAATCAGATCAATATTGATCGAACGGAACTGCAAGGTCCGGGCGGCTTCGACCACTGCGCGGGTTTCCTCGAGACTTTGCAGGCGATTGACGGCCCGCTGCACCGCTGGATCAAGGTCTTGCAGGCCGATACTGACCCGGTTGAAACCCAGTTCGCGCAACAGGCCCATGGTCGACCAGTCGGCTTCCCTGGGGTCGATTTCGATGCCGTAGTCACCGGAATCGTCGTCCAGCAGGTTCAGGTGCAGGCGCAGCTTGGCCATCAGTTGGCGCAGTTCGTCGTGGCTGAGGAACGTCGGGGTACCGCCGCCAAAGTGCAACTGTTCCACGCGCTGGGTGGGGTTCAGGTGACAGCCGATCAGTTGGATTTCCTGCTCCAGGCGTTGCAGGTAGGCGTGGGCACGACCGCGGTCCTTGGTGATGACTTTGTTGCAGGCGCAGTAGTAGCAAATGTTCGCGCAGAACGGTATGTGCACGTACAGCGACAACGGCCGCAGGGCCTTGCGGCTGTCGCGCAGGGCATGGAGCAGGTCGAAGATGCCCACCTGGCTGCCGAACTGCGCTGCAGTGGGGTACGAGGTGTAGCGTGGTCCCGCCAGGTCGTAACGGCGGATAAGATTTGAGTCCCAACAAATGGTGTCGAGCATGCGGGCATTCCCCGGATAGACTGGCATGGGGCGAGTCTAGGGGCGCGAGGGGGTGGCCGTTTTGATTTGCGTCAACGGGGCATTGGGAGTTGTCGATGCTCGCGATTGGGGGCGACTTGGTCAATGGCCCATGAGCCAATGTTGATGTGGCCCCGGCAGTGTCCATGCGCCGAAAATAATCACCAACAAGCCACCGGCCATGCGCACGCTGCGTTTGCGCAGCAGGGCGGTGACGCGTTCGGCGGCCAGGCCCGTGGCGAGCAGCACCGGCCAGGTGCCCAGGCCGAAGGCGAGCATGAGCAACGCGCTGTCCAGTGCATTGCCCTGGCTGGCGGACCACAACAGGGTGCTGTAGACCAGGCCGCACGGCAGCCAGCCCCATAGCGCACCGAGCAGCAAGGCCCGGGGCAGGCTCGACACGGGCAGCAAACGGTTGGCGACGGGTTGGATGTGCCGCCACAGGCCGCGACCGATGCTTTCGATGCGGGTCAGGCCGCTCCACCAGCCCGCCAAGTACAAGCCCATGGCAATCAACAGCAAGCCGGCCAGCACCCGCATGATCATCGCCGCCGGGCTGTTGGACACCGCCCAACCGGCCAGGCCGATCAGCAACCCGGCGGTGGCGTAGCTCAGGATCCGCCCCAGGTTGTACGCCAGCAGCAACCGAAAGCGCCGGCTGCGCTGTTCCTTGGGAATCGCCAGGGTCAGGGCGCCCATCAGGCCGCCGCACATGCCCAGGCAGTGTCCGCCGCCGAGCAGGCCAAGGATGACCGCCGAAACCAACAGGGGTGCCAGGTCAAGCATGGGGCCCAGCCTTGTCGTCCGGCTTGCGGGCCTCGCCACTGGCTTCGTCCACCGCCGCCTTGTGGTTCGGGTCCTGATCGTCGAACAGAATGCTGTGGGCCGGACCGTCGAGGTCGTCGTACTGGCCGCTGTCCACGGCCCAGAAGAAAATGTACACAGCGATGGCCACGATCAGCAGCGCGGCCGGGATCATCACGTAGAGAGCTGGCATGTCGGAACTCCATGCCCGTGCGGCTCAGGCCGACAGCGGGCGGGTATCGGGCGTGGTGTCGAAAACCTGCGTCTTGGGCTGACGTGTCAGCCTCAGCGCATTCAACACGACGGTCAACGAACTGATGGACATGCCGACCGCCGCCCACACCGGCGTAATCCAGCCGAGGGCGGCGAACGGCAACATGAGGCCATTGTACAGCCCGGCCCACACCAGGTTCTCGATGATCACACGGCGGGTGCGTCGGGCCAGGCTGAAGGCGTGGATCAGGGCGTCGAGGCGGTTGGACAGCAGCACCGCGTCGGCGCTGGTCTTGGCCAGGTCGGTGGCCGAGCCCATGGCGACACTGATGTCCGCCGCCGCCAGCACGGGCACGTCGTTCACGCCATCGCCGAGCATCAGTACCTTGCGGCCCTGTTGATGCAACTGCTGCAACACGGCCAGTTTGTCGTCCGGGCGCAGCCCGCCGCGAGCCTCATCGATGCCCAGCTCGGCGGCGACGCTGGCAACCATGGGCGAACTGTCACCCGACAACAGCAGCGTCCGCCAGCCCCGTGCCTTGCAGGCCGCCAGCAGTGCCGGGGCATCGACGCGCAAGCGGTCATCGAGGACGAACCAGGCCAGGGGCCCGATCTCATCGCCCAGCAATAGCCATTGCCCGGGTTCGTCCGGCATTTGCGGTACGGCGACGCCACTCAGTTCGCAGACGAAACCGGGCTGGCCGATGCGCAGGCGCTGTTCGGTCACCAAACCTTCCAGCCCCAGCCCCGGGGTGCTTTGCACCTGTTCGGCGGCCAATGGCGCGCGGCCGAAGGCGCGGGCGATAGGGTGTTCGGAGCGGTTTTCCAGGGCGGCGGCCAAGCCCAGGCATTGATCACTGTCGAGGGCCGCCAATGGCCGAATGGCGCGCAACGCCAGGCGGCCTTCGGTGAGGGTACCGGTCTTGTCGAAAATTACCGTGTCGATCTGGTTCAGGCCTTCCAGCACATGACCGCGCGTCAGCAGCAGACCGAGTTTGTGCAGGGTGCCGGTGGCGGCGGTGAGGGCGGTCGGCGTGGCGAGGGACAACGCGCAAGGGCAGGTGGCGACCAGCATCGCCAGGACGATCCAGAACGCGCGCGAAGCGTCCAGTTGCCACCACACCAGCCCGATGACGGCAGCGGCGATCAAGGAGAACAGCAAGAACCATTGGGCCGCGCGGTCGGCGATTTCCGCCAGCCGTGGCTTTTCGGCCTGGGCCCGCTCCAGCAGCCGCACGATGGCCGACAATCGGGTGTCTTGCCCGAGGGCCAGCACCTCGACCGTCAAGGCCCCTTCGACGTTCAGCGTGCCGGCGGTGACCGCGTCGCCCACCTGGCGAGGTTGTGGCAGGTATTCACCGGTCAGCAGCGATTCGTCGATGCTGGACTGGCCATCCAGGATCCTGCCATCGGCCGGCAGCACCGCGCCTGGATGCACCAATACCCGATCGCCGGTGCGCAACTCGCTGAGCAGGATGCGTTCGCTCTGGCCGTTGTCTTCCAGGCGCAGGCACGAGGCCGGCAACAGATTGACCAGTTGGGCGGTGGCGGCAGCGGTACGCTCCCGGGCCCGGCGTTCCAGGTAACGGCCGGCCAACAGGAAGAGGGCAAACATGCCTACGGCGTCGAAGTACAACTCGCCGACCCCGGTAATTGACGTCCAGATCCCGGCAACGTAGGCGCTGCCGATGGCCAGGGACACGGAAACGTCCATGGTCAGGTGGCGGGTGCGCAGGTCGCGCATGGCGCCTTTGAATAACGGCGCGCAGCTATAGAAGACGATGGGCGTGGTGAGGAACAGGGCAACCCAGCGCAGGATGGTGTGCATCTCCGGGCTCAGGTCGATGTTGAATTCCGGCCAGGTGGCCATGGTTGCCATCATCGCCTGGAACCACAACAGACCGGCCACACCCAATTGGCGCAGGGCCAGGCGGTTTTGTGCGGCGAGTTGTTCACAGGCCTGGTCGGCCTGGTACGGGTGGGCGACATAGCCGATCTGGCGCAATTCGGTGAGCAGCGTGCTCAGCGGCAGTTGAGCGTCGGCCCAACGTACATGCAGGCGATGATTGGACAGGTTCAACCGCGCCTCGGCCACGGCCGGCAGGCTGCGTAATTGCTTTTCGATCAACCAGCCGCAGGCGGCGCAACTGATGCCTTCCATCAACAGGGTGGTTTCGGCCAGTTCGCCTTCATGGCGCACGAATGATTGCTGCACGTCTGGGCGATCGTACAGTGTCAGTTCATCGGTCAACTGGACGGGCAGGGATTCGGGGTTGGCCGACGCTTCGCTGCGATGCTGGTAATAACTTTCCAGGCCACCGGCGACAATGGCCTCGGCCACCGCCTGGCAGCCCGGGCAGCACAGCTCGCGGGTTTCACCGAGGACAACGGCGGTGAAGCGACTGCCAGGGGGGACGGGCAGGGCGCAGTGGTAGCAGGGCTGTGGAGTGGTCATGGTTGTCGCATGAAGGCCTTTTTGGCTGGGGCGTTTGCTGGTTTATGGGCGCTGTTGTGGCGAGGGAGCTTGCTCCCGCTCGGCTGCGTAGCAGTCGTAATCGGGTGAGCCGGTCATACGACGAACGGGGCCGCTTCGCGACCCAGCGGGAGCAAGCTCCCTCGCCACAGAGAAGCGATTTACTGCTTCAGGTCTTCAGCGCCTTGCAGCGGTTCATCGCCGAGCAGGAGGTCCTGGCCGTGATTGATCTGCTCTTCTTCGAACAGGCGCCAGGTCTTGTCGTTCTCCACCCCCAGCAATTCGACAAAGCGCCGGCCTTCGATCTTGTCCGCCAACTGACCGACGTAGCGCCCTGGTTCACTGTCGTTGCGTGTCAGGACGATCTTGCGGTCCTTCTCCGGTTGGGTCGGCGAGATCAGGCTCAGTTCCAGGGTCTGGGGACGGCTGTTGCCGTTCAGGCGCAGGTTCACCTCACCGGTGAGTTCGTCCAGTTGCACGTTGGCACGCAGTTGCAGGGTCTGGGCCAGCAATTCGCGCTCCAGCGAGCGGTTGATGCCCTTGCCGGCTTCATAATAATTGTCGTTGACCAGGTTGTCCGGGTTCTTCACCGCAATGGTCACCATCGTCAGGCTCAGTGTCACCGAGCAGGTCAGGATCGCGATGATGATCCACGGCCAGAGGTGCTTGTACCAAGGGCTGGTGGCGGTTGCTGCAGGCATGTTCAGTTCTCTCAACGAGTTTGTGGGCCGATGAACCGGCTCTTGGCTTCGACATGTACGCTTTCGTCATCGGCGTCCTTGAGGATGAAGGTCACCTCGTTGGTGCTCGATGGCAGTTGTTCCGGTGCGCTGGACAGCTCGACCGGCTGGCTGTAGATCTCGCCGGCCGCGACCTTGATTTCCCGACGGCCTTGCAACTTGAGGTCGGGCAGGCCGGCGGCTTCCAGGACGTACGTATGGTCGCGTTGGTCTTTGTTCATGATCTTCAGGCTGTAGACGTTCTCGATCCGGCCTTCGGCGTTTTCGCGGTAGAGCACGCGGTCCTTGCTGACGTCGAAACCCACCAGCGAGCGCATGAAGAACGCCGCCGCCAACAGGCTCATCATGGTCAGCAGCACCAGGGCATAACCGATCAGGCGCGGGCGCAGTTTATGGGTTTTCTGCCCTGAAAGGTTGTGTTCGGTGGTGTAGCTGATCAGGCCGCGTGGATAATCCATTTTGTCCATGATGTTGTCGCAGGCATCGATGCAGGCCGCGCAGCCGATGCACTCGATCTGCAGGCCGTCGCGGATGTCGATGCCGGTAGGGCAGACCTGGACGCACATGGTGCAGTCGATGCAATCCCCCAGGCCCAGGGCTTTGTAGTCAACGCCCTTCTTGCGCGGGCCACGGCTTTCGCCACGACGCGGGTCGTAGGAAACGATCAAGGTGTCCTTGTCGAACATCACGCTCTGGAAGCGTGCGTACGGGCACATGTAGATACACACTTGCTCACGCAGCCAGCCAGCGTTGCCGTAGGTGGCGAGGGTGAAGAAACCCACCCAGAAATACGACCAGCCATCGGCCTGGCCGGTAAAGAACTCGAACACCAGTTCGCGGATTGGCGTGAAGTAACCAACAAAGGTCATGCCGGTGACGAAACCGATCAGCAGCCACAGGCTGTGCTTGGCGAGCTTGCGCAGGAATTTGTTGGCGCCCATGGGGGCCTTGTCGAGCTTGATGCGCTGGTTGCGGTCGCCTTCGGTGACTTTTTCGCACCACATGAAGATCCAGGTCCACACGCTCTGTGGGCAGGTGTAGCCACACCACACGCGTCCTGCATAGACTGTGATGAAAAACAGGCCAAAGGCGGCAATGATCAACATCCCGGACAGCAGGATGAAATCCTGGGGCCAGAAGGTGGCGCCGAAAATAAAGAATTTGCGCTCCGGCAGGTTCCACCAGACGGCCTGATGGCCACCCCAGTTCAGCCAGACCGTACCAAAATACAGCAGGAACAATAGCGCGCCGCCAGCCATTCGCAGGTTGCGGAACAGGCCAGTGAAGGCACGGGTGTAGATTTTTTCCCGAGAGGCATACAGGTCGACGCTTTTGTTCGCGTCCTTGGCAGGCGGGGTGACGTCATGTACCGGAATCTGGTTGCTCATCAAATGCATCCCACGGCAGTGGAAAAGTGCCGTGGCCAGTACGTGCTAACCACGGTCAGAAAGGGTGTTGCGGTGGCGCAATGATACGCCTGTCGCTCTAGCCCAAGGGTGCGACCTTTGGTCGCGTTGGGGATGAGGGCACAATGGTGTAGCGGGATGTAACAAGTCTTGACCCAGGTCAATTGACTATAGACATTCCATGGCACTGGAGAAAAACGAAAGGGCCTGCTGACTCATTCAGCAGACCCTTTCGGATTGGCTTGGTGCGGCTACCATGGGTCGACGTTACCCAGTGCGCGGTTCGCCTGTCGCGAGGAGGCTTTGGTTGGACCACGGATCAAGCAACGCCACGCCGCTGCCTCGGAAATCAGTCACATTGCGGGTGACTACGGTCAGCCCATGAACCAGCGCGGTGGCGGCAATCAATGCATCGCATTCATTGCTGCGAACCAGAACGTGCAGGCGAGCGCAGCGCAGCGCAACGGCGCGGTCGACCGCCAGGATTCTGCCGGCGAATGCGGGCATGACATGGTTGTCCAGCCATGCGCGCAGACGGCTGCCTTGCGCCGGGTCTTTGCGTTCGAAGCGCAACACGCCGGTTTCCAGTTCCAATACGGTAATTGCCGAGAGGTAAAGGCTGGGGGCGGGCACGCTACGCGCCCAAGCCAGTACGTTTTTATCGGCCTGAGGCTTACGCAGTTCCGAGATGACGTTAGTGTCGAGCAGGTACATCAGGACAGGTCCACCGAACGAGGAGAGATGACGGCACGTTCGGTATCGAAATCAATATCCGGCGTGTCGGGCATGACCAGCAATTCGACAATGCTGGTGCCGATGCCGGTCAGTTTCTGGTACTCCTCAATGCTTAGCAGCACATGGGCCGGCTTGCCACGGTCGGTGATGATGACCGGCCCCTGGCGGGTGGCTTTTTTGGCACCACTTGTGTCGTGGTTGAATTCGCGGCTGGAAATAGTGGTGATGGACATGGCGGCGTCCTCGAGAAAACTGAATGTAGGCACGTTACTACCGTCGTTGATTGCGGGCAAGATAAAACCATTGCCCTGTCGCACCGGCAAACAAAAAGGCCCCGTCAACCTGGGTTGACGGGGCCTTGGGGGCATCAGGCGCTGGCTTTACTGGGCGTCAGCCGCAGGAGCCTTTTCGCCGTGAGACAGGCTGTAGACGTAGGCGGCCAGCAAATGGACCTTGTCGTTGCCTTGCAAGTCGGCCTGGGCCGGCATCTGGCCCTGGCGACCGTAGCGGATGGTCTGCTGCAACTGAGCGAAGCTCGAACCGTAGATGAAACCGGCCGGGTGCGTCAGGTCAGGTGCGCCCATGGCTGGCGTGCCTTTGCCAGCAGGGCCGTGGCAGGCCACGCAGTTGGCGGCAAAGAGTTTCTGCCCATTGGCTGGATCGGCCTTGGCGCCTTCCGGCAGTTTGCGGCTGTGCAGGCTGGTCACCAGGTAAGCGGCCACGTCGGCCACGCCTTGCTCGCCGACCACGGCAGCCCAGCCCGGCATCACGGCGTGACGACCGCCCATGATGGTGGTCTTGATGGTTTCCGGCTCACCGCCCCAGCGCCAGTCGGCGTCGGTCAGGTTAGGGAAGCCATAGGCGCCCTTGGCATCGGAACCGTGGCAGACCGAGCAGTTGGAGGCGAACAGGCGGCCACCCATCTTCAGGGCTTGTGGGTCCTTGGCGACTTCTTCAATCGGCATGGAGGCGAACTTGGCGAAGATCGGACCGAACTTGGCGTCCGAACGTGCCATTTCCTTTTCCCACTCATGGACGCCCGTCCAGCCGGTCTGGCCGTTGGCGAAGGCGGTCTGCTTTTCGGTGTCCAGGTAGTTGTAGCCTGGCAGCAGGCCCTTCCAGTTGCCCAGGCCTGGGTAGAGCACCAGGTAACCGAGGGCGAACACGATGGTGCCCACGAACAGCATGAACCACCATTTCGGCAGTGGGTTGTCGTACTCCTCGATCCCGTCGAACGAGTGGCCGACGGTCTCGTCCGTCTGCTCGGCGCGCTGGCCCTTGCGGGTCGACAGCAGCAGCCAGGTCAGGGAGAAGATCGTTCCCAGGCTGAGGACTGTGACGTACAGACTCCAGAATGTAGTCATTCTTTGTTACTCCTAGAAGCTTGCTCGACGTGCTTGATGGCTTCGGGATCATCCGCGAACGGCAGCAAGGTCGCGTCGTCAAACTCCGACTTGCGCTTGGGGCTGAACACCCACAGGGCCAGACCGATGAAGGCCACCATCACGACGACGGTGCCCAGGCCGCGAATCATCCCGATATCCATAAAGAATCACCGTTTGCTTTTGATGATGGTGCCCAGGCCTTGCAGATAGGCCACCAGCGCGTCCATTTCAGTCTTGCCCTTGACGGCATCCTTGGCACCGGCGATGTCTTCGTCGGTGTAAGGCACGCCCAGGGTGCGCAGGACTTCCATTTTCTTGGCGGTGTCTTTGCCGTCGAGCTTGTTTTCTACGAGGAACGGGTAGGCTGGCATTTTCGACTCAGGCACCACGTTGCGCGGGTTATACAAGTGCGCACGCTGCCAGTCGTCGGAGTAGCGGCCGCCAACGCGGGCCAGGTCCGGACCGGTACGCTTGGAACCCCACAGGAATGGGTGGTCCCAGACGCTTTCACCGGCGACCGAATAGTGGCCATAGCGTTCGGTTTCGGCGCGGAACGGACGGATCATCTGCGAGTGGCAGCCGACACAACCGTTGGCGATATAGATGTCACGGCCTTCCAGTTCAAGGGCGGTACGTGGCTTCATGCCTTCGACCGGCTTGTTGGTCACGTCCTGGAAGAACAGCGGGACGATCTGGGTCAGGCCGCCGATGCTGACGGCAATGACCATGAAGAAGGCCAGCAGGCCGATATTCTTCTCTACTGCTTCGTGCTTCATCAGTGAGCTCCAACTACGGCGATCTTGGCGGCGGCTTCAGCTTCAGCCGGGTCAGAGGCACGAACGGTGCGGTACACGTTGTAGGCCATGAGCAGCATGCCGCTGGCGAAGAACGCGCCGCCCAGGGCACGCACGATGAAGCCAGGGTGGCTGGCCTGCAGCGCTTCGACGAACGAGTAGGTCAGGGTGCCGTCGTCGTTGATTGCACGCCACATCAGGCCTTGGGTGATGCCGTTGACCCACATCGAGGCGATGTAGAGCACGGTACCGATGGTCGCGAGCCAGAAGTGCGCGTTGATCAGGCCGGTGCTGTGCATCTGCGCACGACCGAACAGTTTCGGGATCATGTGGTAGATGGCGCCGATGGAAATCATCGCCACCCAGCCGAGCGCACCAGCGTGCACGTGGCCGATCGTCCAGTCGGTGTAGTGGCTCAGGGAGTTGACGGTCTTGATGGCCATCATCGGGCCTTCGAAGGTCGACATGCCGTAGAACGCCAACGACACCACCAGGAAGCGCAGGATCGGGTCGGTGCGCAGCTTATGCCAGGCGCCCGACAGGGTCATCATGCCGTTGATCATGCCGCCCCAGCTTGGTGCCAGCAGGATGATCGACATCGCCATGCCCAGGGACTGCGCCCAATCCGGCAGTGCGGTGTAGTGCAGGTGGTGCGGACCTGCCCAGATGTACAGGGTGATCAGCGCCCAGAAGTGCACGATGGACAGGCGATAGGAATAGATCGGACGCTCGGCCTGTTTCGGCACGAAGTAGTACATCATCCCCAGGAAACCGGTGGTCAGGAAGAAACCCACGGCATTGTGGCCGTACCACCACTGGATCATCGCATCGGTCGCACCCGAGTAGGCCGAGTACGACTTGAAGAAGCTGACCGGCAGGGAAGCGTGGTTGACGATGTGCAGCATGGCGGTCACGACGATGAAGGCACCGTAGAACCAGTTACCGACGTAGATGTGCTTGGTCTTGCGCTTGACGATGGTGCCGAAGAACACCAGACCGTAGGTCACCCAGACGATGGCCAGCAGGATAGCCAGGGGCCATTCCAGCTCAGCGTATTCCTTGGTGGTGGTGTAACCCAGTGGCAAGGTCACGATCGCACCGACGATGACCGCTTGCCAGCCCCAGAAGGTGAAGGCGGCGAGGCTGTCGGAGATCAGTCGCGTTTGGCAGGTTCGCTGCACGACGTAATAAGAAGTGGCAAACAATGCACAACCACCGAAGGCGAAGATCACCAGGTTGGTGTGCAGCGGGCGCAGGCGTCCAAATGTCGTCCATGGCAGATCGAAGTTCAACTCCGGCCAGACCAGTTGCGAGGCGATGAAGACACCGAGCCCCATGCCAAGGATCCCCCAGACCACCGTCATGATGGCGAACTGGCGGACTACCTTATAGTTATAAGCAGTCGGACTGATTGCTGTGCTCATTCTAAGGTTCCACGGTTTGGGTGTTTTATTAGGATAAAAATCGGTCGCAAGTATGGAGAAAGCGGGGGGTCATTGCAACGCGCCATGACCTGGGTCAATGCTTTCCAAAGCTGATTCTGCGGCCTTTCCATGTTCCGTGTAGGGACAAAATTGGCCCTCGGCAAAATGTCGCAACGAAGGAAAGAGGCGAGGGGGTCGGGTCGGTTGTAACGGGGTGTGTTCAAACACGGCGTTCGGGTGATGCCAGGCAACTGTCGCAACAGCCGGTATTCACCTGCCTTTGCGGCCTTTTTGACGAACGATTGTCGAACGCATCGGGTCGGGTCGACCTGAAACCGGCAGTCGCCAGCGCACGCAAAGGCAAGCTTAGACCCGATTCCGGGGAACCGAAAGAAAGACTATGGGAGGGTGCGACAATGCGTCGCGCAGGGACACGGAGCAGCCGCATCCAGACGGATACGGCTGTTCACGCGGTCAAGATTTATTCGCTTTTGTGTTCGGCTTGCAGGCGCTCGGCACCGGCGGTGTGGGACAGGCTGTAGACGTAGGCGGCCAGCAGTTGCACCTTGTCATTGCCCAACAACTCATTCTGCGCTGGCATATGGCCCTGGCGACCATGGCGAATGGTCTGTTGCAACTGGGCCAGGCTGGTGCCATAGATGAAACCGGCCGGTTGCGTCAGGTTCGGCGCGCCCATGGCTTCGGTCCCTTGGCCGTTGGCGCCGTGGCAGGCGACGCAGGTGGTGTTGAAGGCCTGCTGTCCGGCCTGCAGATCGGCACCGCTGTCTGCCGGCAACGGCAGGCCGGCCAGGTCGTGGCGTACATACGCGGCCACGTTCTTGACCCCGGCGTCCCCCAGTACTTCGCCCCAGGCGGGCATCGCCGCCATGCGACCGCCCATGATGGTGGCCTTGATGGTGTCGGCAGCACCGCCCCAACGCCAGTTGCTGTCGGCCAGGTTCGGGAAGCCAAAGGCACCCTTGGCGTCCGAGCCGTGGCAGACCGAGCAGTTGGAGGCGAACAGGCGGCCCCCCATCTTCAAGGCCTGTGGGTCCTTGGCCACTTCCTCCACGGGCATGGCGGCGAATTTGGCGAAGATCGGTCCGAACTTGGCATCGGCCTTGGCCATCTCCTTTTCCCATTCATGGGCGCCGGTCCAGCCGTTCTCGTAGCCTGGCAGGATGCCTTTCCAGTTGCCCAGGCCGGGATAGAGGACCAGGTAGCCGACGGAAAACACCAGGGTGCCGGCGAACAACAGGAACCACCACTGTGGCAGCGGGTTGTCGTACTCCTCGATGCCGTCGAAGCTGTGGCCCATGGTCTGGTCGACGCTGCCCTTGGTCTCGCCCTTGCGAGTGCCGATCAGCAACCACGTCAGGCCGATGAGGCTGCCGATGGTCAGTACGCAGATCCACGTACTCCAGAAGGTGGTCATGGCCGGGTACTCCTTGTTGCAGGGTCTTGGGGGGGGGCGATGTCGGCAGCTGGCTCGTCGGCGAACGGCAGCAGGCGCGCTTCGGCGAACTCTGGACGACGTTTGCTGCTGAATACCCACAGGGTCAGGCCGATGAAGGCGATGAACACCACGACCGTGCCCAGGCCGCGGATCATTCCAGTACTCATTTCAAGAACCATGGCTCACCTCTTGCTCTTGATGGCAGTGCCGAGCACTTGCAGGTAGGCCACCAGCGCGTCCATTTCGGTCTTGCCCTTGAGCGAGGCCACGCTGGCGGTGATGTCGTCATCGGTGTACGGCACGCCCAGGGTGCGCATGGCGCGCAGCTTGCCTTCGGTGTGGCTGCTGTCTACCGCTTGGGTCACCAGCCACGGGTAGGCCGGCATTTTCGACTCGGGCACGACGTTGCGCGGGTTGTACAAGTGGGCGCGGTGCCAGTCATCGGAGTAGCGCGCGCCAACCCGGGCCAGGTCCGGCCCGGTGCGCTTGGAGCCCCACAGGAATGGGTGGTCCCAGACGCTTTCACCGGCGACGGAGTAGTGGCCGTAGCGCTCGGTCTCGGCGCGGAACGGACGGATCATCTGCGAGTGGCAACCGACGCAGCCTTCACGAATGTAGATGTCACGGCCTTCCAGTTGCAGGGCGGTGTAGGGCTTCATGCCGTCCACCGGTTTATTGGTCACGTCCTGGAAGAACAGCGGCACGATCTGGGTCAGGCCGCCAATGCTCACGGCCAGGACCATCAGCAGCATCAGCAGGCCGACGTTTTTTTCGATTGTTTCGTGTTTCATGGTGGACTCCTCAGGCCATCTGCGCGGCAGCGGCGGCTTCGGCAGGCTGGTAGGCCCGCACGGTGCGCCAGGTGTTGTAGGCCATCAGCAGCATGCCGAGGAGGAAGATCGACCCGCCCGCCAGCCGCACGACGAAGCCTGGGTGACTGGCCACCAGGGTTTCGACGAAGGAGTAGGTGAGCGTGCCGTCCTCGTTCACCGCACGCCACATCAGGCCCTGGGCGATGCCGTTGACCCACATCGAGGCGATGTAGAGCACGGTGCCGATGGTCGCGAGCCAGAAGTGCGCGTTGATCAGCCCGATGCTGTGCATCTGTGGCCGGCCGAAGACTTTCGGGATCATGTGGTACAGGGCGCCGATGGAAATCATTGCCACCCAGCCGAGTGCGCCGGCGTGTACGTGGCCGATGGTCCAGTCGGTGTAGTGGGAGAGGGCGTTGACGGTCTTGATCGCCATCATCGGACCTTCGAAGGTCGACATGCCGTAGAACGCCAGGGACACCACCAGGAACCGCAGGATCGGGTCGCTGCGCAGCTTATGCCAGGCGCCCGACAGGGTCATCATGCCGTTGATCATGCCGCCCCAGCTTGGCGCCAGCAGAATCAGCGACATCACCATGCCCAGGGACTGTGCCCAGTCCGGCAGCGCGGTGTAGTGCAAGTGGTGAGGGCCGGCCCAGATGTACAGGGTGATCAGGGCCCAGAAGTGCACGATGGACAAGCGATAGGAATACACCGGGCGCTCGGCCTGCTTCGGCACGAAGTAGTACATCATCCCCAGGAAGCCTGCGGTGAGGAAGAAGCCCACGGCGTTGTGGCCGTACCACCATTGCACCATCGCGTCCGTGGCCCCGGCGTAGACCGAGTAGGACTTGGTGAGGCTCACCGGCAGTTCCAGGTTGTTGACGATGTGCAGGATCGCCACGGTCAGGATGAACCCGCCGAAGAACCAGTTACCAACGTAGATGTGCTTGGTGTTGCGCTTGGCCACGGTGCCGAAGAACACAATCGCGTAGGCAACCCAGACGATGGTGATCAGAATGTCGATCGGCCATTCCAGCTCGGCGTATTCCTTGGAACTGGTGTAGCCCAGTGGCAGGCTGATGGCCGCCAGCAGGATCACCAGTTGCCAGCCCCAGAAGCAGAACGCGGCGATTTTCGGCGCAAACAGCTGAGTCTGGCAGGTGCGCTGCACCGAATAGAACGAACTGGCGAACAACGCACAGCCACCGAAGGCGAAGATCACCGCGTTGGTGTGCAGCGGGCGCAGGCGGCCGAAGCTGGTCCAGGGCAAATCGAAGTTGAGCTGTGGCCAGACCAATTGGGCGGCGAGAAAAACCCCGAGCCCCATGCCGACGATGCCCCACACCACCGTCATAATGGCGAATTGGCGGACCACCTTGTAGTTGTAGGCGGTACTGATAGAAGTGTTCATGGTTCCCCATCCACGGTTCAGCCGAAGTGAGCGCCTGCGCAAGGCAGTGCGGCGTTCTTCGCCTGGAGTTATAGGCAGACTAAAAGCGAGATCAGCATGGACAAACAGCACAAGGCCAGTATTGACGGGGATCAATGGGTGCGGTGTGTGGCCGAACACGGTTGGCTATGGACGGCCGCGCGGTCGGGCGCCAGTGCCGAGGCGCCGACCCTGATCCTGGCCCACGGCGCCGGTGCACCGATGGACAGCGGATTCATGGAGGAAATGGCTGCGGGCCTTGCCGCGCATGGGGTCAACGTGCTGCGCTTCGAGTTTCCCTACATGGCCCAACGACGTTTGGATGGGGGCAAGCGCCCACCCAATCCGGCACCGAAGCTGCTGGAATGCTGGCGACAGGTGTACGCCACGGTGCGGCCTTATGTCGCTGGGCGGCTGGCCATTGGCGGCAAGTCCATGGGCGGGCGCATGGCGAGTTTGCTGGCCGATGAATTGGGCGCCGACGCGCTGGTGTGCCTGGGCTATCCCTTCTATGCGGTGGGCAAGCCGCAGAAACCGCGGGTCGAGCACTTGGCGACGTTGAAGACCCCCACCTTGATCGTCCAGGGCGAGCGCGATGCGTTGGGCAATCGGGAGGCGGTGCAGGGGTATGAATTGTCACCGGGCATCGAGGTGATGTGGTTGGTGGCGGGGGATCATGACCTGAAACCGCTGAAGGCTTCGGGGTTTAGTCATGAGCAACATATGGAGGCGGCGGCGCTCAGGGTGACAAAATTCCTTGAGTAACCTTTTGCCTGACTGTCACCGTCCCATCGCGAACTGACCTGCTGCAATTTTTACTTCCTGGAATTGCGCTTGCTCGCGATGGATCATTCAGACCGTAACTAATTTTTCATGTCATCCCGGATTAAGTCGAATGTCCCCGTCGGGTGCATGTCGTACCCATCGGTGTTGAAATGAGCGGTGAAATTGCCCTTCGCGGTTCCACCCACAGGATCGAGCCTGATAGTCAATTCTGCGCTGTCAGCGCGGACCGATTGAAACCAGCCGGGCTGACCAGGAATCGAATGCGTGTGACGGAAGGAGAAGCCGCCTTCTAATGTGTAACTCGCGTCCATCACTTCCTCGCTGACATAATCAACCCCAATTTGGAAATAGAAATAATCACCAGTACTTGGGTAGTCGGCAGTGCCGGTAAGGAACCAGGTGTGCTCTCTTGGGGGCGGAGAGAGACGCAGTAAGAAAGACGTAGATCTTGCATGAACGAGCGTAGGGCCGAGGTACCAAGAAAAGGATCCGTTGAGCCGCTGGTGCTCGTCTTTGGGAAAGTAGAAGTCATGAACTTTCATGTGAAAGAACCTCATTGCTAATCGTTTTTATGAAATGTTCTCCCTTGTTGCATTTGCACTTTAACAATGTGGCGATTGCGGTCTACTGTCAGAGTTGACAGGTCACGACAAAACCTCATCGCGAGCAGGCACGCGTGAGCGGCCTTCCAGGCGGCAAAAAACCCGGAAGCCTACGCTGTCCGGGTTTTTTGTGAGGCAGGCATCTGTCAGCGGTTAAACCGCTCCACCAATGAATACTGCGTATTGGCCGTGCGGGTCAGCTCTTCGCTGAGCAGCGCCGAGCTGTGGGCCTGGCCGGAGGTCTGGTCGGCCAGTTCCGAGATATTGCTGATGTTGCGGCTGATCTCCTCGGCCACTGAGCTTTGCTCCTCGGTGGCGGCGGCGATCTGGGTGGTCATGTCCGTGATGTGGGCCACCGCTTCGCTGATCCCCACCAGAGCCTCGTCCGCTTCCATGACCCGTGCCACGCCTTCTTCGGCCTGGCGATGGCCAGCGTCCATGGTCTGCACGGCGTTGGTGGCGGTCTGCTGGAGTTTGGCGATCAGGGCGTGGATCTGCCCGGTGGATTCGCTGGTGCGTTGTGCCAGTTGCCGCACTTCGTCAGCCACCACGGCAAAGCCACGGCCCATCTCCCCGGCACGGGCCGCTTCGATGGCGGCGTTGAGGGCCAGCAGGTTGGTCTGGTCGGCGATGCCTTTGATCACGTCCACCACGCCACCGATCTCGTCGCTGTCCTTGGCCAGTTGGGTCACGGTCTGGCCGGTTTCGCCGACCACCACCGACAGGCGCTCGATGGCTTCGCGGGTTTCGCCAGCGATGTCGCGGCCGCGGCTGGTCAGGCGGTTGGCTTCCTGGGTGGCATCGGCGGTGCGCTGCACGTGGCTGGCGACTTCCTGGGTGGTTGCCGCCATCTGGTTGACGGCCGTGGCGACCTGTTCGGTTTCCACCCGCTGGCGCTCCAGGCCGCTGGAACTGTTATGGGCCAGGGTATTGGACTGGCGAGCCTGGTCGTTAAGGTGCTCGGCGGTGTCCTGCAGGCGGGTCAGGCAGGTTTTCAGGCGTGCTTCCTGGCTGAGGATCGACATCTCCAGGCGTGCCTGGACGCCGCGGCTGTCGGTGTACATCCGGGCGATCAGCGGGTCGGACGTGGTTTGCTCGGCCAGGCGCAGCAGGCGCTTGATCCCGCGTTGCTGCCATTGCAGGCCCATCAGCCCCAAGGGCACCGACAGCACGGCCGCCAGGGCAAAGCCCCAGGACGAATCCAGGAACGCGCCGACGACGAAACTCAACTGGCTGACCAGGATAAACGGTAGCCAGTCCTGCAGCATGGGCACCCATTTGTCGCTGCCCGGAACCGCGGACTTGCCTTGGTTGATGCGTTGATAAAGCGCTTCGGCCCGAGCGATCTGTTCGGCGGAGGGCTTGACCCGCACCGATTCGTAGCCGACCACTTGATTGCCCTCGAACACGGGCGTGACATAGGCATTGACCCAGTAATGGTCGCCGTTCTTGCTGCGGTTCTTGACGATGCCCATCCATGGCAAGCCTTGTTTCAGCGTACCCCACATGTGTGCGAACACTGCGGATGGGACGTCGGGATGGCGCACGAGATTGTGCGGTGAACGAATCAGTTCTTCCTTCGAATACCCGCTGATGTCAACGAACGCGTCGTTGCAGTAGGTGATCACGCCCTTGGCATCGGTGGTCGAAATCAATCGTTGTTGGGCCGGGAAGGTCCTTTCGCGTTGTGTGACGGGTTGGTTGTTACGCATGTGTGTTGATCCGCAAGGCTTTGAAAGGCTATGAAAGGTTGTCGGCGGTGTCAGGTTTTAATTGAAGTTATTTTTGCCTGTCGCTATCACGCCAGCATCGGGTAGGTAAATAGGGCGAAATGAAGCAGATTGAGAAGAAAATGCGTAGCAATCGCCGCGCCCAGACCGCCAAAACGATACGCCAGGCCGTAGCCGACCCCCGCCAGGCCCGACAACAGCACCCATTGCCAACCTGCGCCAGCGTGTACCAGGCCGAACAGCAGCGAGGTCAGGAGCAGCGCCAGGTTGTCGCCGTAACCCAGGTGTTTGAAGCGTCGGCTCAAGCCTCCCTGAATGTAGCCACGAAATAGCGCTTCCTCCACAAGCGTCACCAATAAAAGATTATTGAGCACCCACAACCAGGCGTGTTCCGGCCATTTTGGTGCCCAGTGGATCATGCCCAGCAGCATCGCCCCGCCGAGGGCCAGCACCGCGCTCAGCGCCAGCCCCAGGGCCGTGGCGTAGACCGACAGGCGAAGTGACCGCTGGCCGACTATCCAGGGGCAGGCCAGCAGCAGCCAGAATCCGATCAGGGGCTTGTCCTGGTTCAGGTACATGGCAAATGGCGCGGCGTCGTCGGTCAAGCGTTGCGCCGGGATCGCCCGCCCGTTGAAGAAGCCGGGCATCCAATGCAAGGCCAACGCCAGGGCCAGTACCACAAATAGAATGTGACCGAGAAACCGGCCGATTGGCATGGGTTGCTGGCGAACGGCATATCCGGCGAACAGCAATAGCGCGACTGAGATGAGGGCGGTCCAGGCCAACTGGCCGTAGGCCAGGGCCAAGCCATAGCCGATGGCGAGCATGGCCAGGTAGGGCCAGGGTAAAGCGGGCATACAACATCCTTTTAGACGGTAGAGCTTTGGGCGAAAGTGGCCGCCGCGTCTATGACGCTGCCATATTGCGCAAAGAGCACGTTTTGTATCCATGCAGGTTCATGCGTAGGAGGGGGCAAGCCGTTGGCTGACTCTGTTCCGTGATTGCCGACGGGATTATAGGCGGGCTCGTGCAAAAACGCCGCTTGTTAAAACGCTAATGACGGTCAGTAAGCCACAGGACCTGTGGAGCGAGCTTGCTCGCGATAGGGGCTTGTCAGTCAACATCGATGTTGGCTGTTCTACCGCTATCGCGAAAGCTTGCTCCCACAGAGGGGCTTGTTTTTCACTGACCCGTGTTCGCTGTAAGAGACGGGTCTTTCTAGCCGGCAATCAATTGCCGCAACACATAGTGAAGGATTCCGCCGGCCTTGAAATATTCCACTTCATTCAAGGTATCGATCCGGCACAACACTTCGATTCGCTCCCGGCTGCCGTCCTCGCGGGTAATGACCAAGGGCAGGTTCATGCGCGGCGTCAGTTCGACGTCATTGAGCCCGAGGATGTCCAGGGTTTCCTTGCCCGTGAGGTTCAGGCTCTTGCGGTTCTGGTCGAGCTTGAACTGCAACGGCAGCACGCCCATGCCCACGAGGTTGGAGCGATGGATACGCTCGAAGCTTTCGGCGATCACCGCCTTGACCCCTAGCAGGTTCGTGCCCTTGGCTGCCCAGTCCCGGCTCGATCCGGTGCCATATTCCTGGCCGGCGATCACCACCAGCGGCGTGCCCATTGCCTGGTACAGCATGGCGGCGTCGTAGATCGGCATTTTTTCGCCACTGGGAATGTAGATCGTGTTGCCGCCTTCTTCGCCGTCGAGCATTTCGTTGCGAATGCGGATATTGGCGAAGGTGCCGCGCATCATCACCTGGTGGTTGCCACGCCTGGAACCGTAGGAGTTGAAGTCTCGCGGTTCCACGCCTTGTTCGCGCAGGTAGCGACCGGCCGGGCTGTCCGCCTTGATGTTGCCGGCCGGGGAGATGTGGTCGGTGGTGACCGAGTCTCCCAGCAGCGCCAGGATCCGGGCGCCTTCGACGTTCTTGACGGCCGGTGGCGGCCCGTCGATGGCGTCGAAGAACGGCGGATGCTGGATGTAGGTCGAGTCGTCCTGCCAGACGTAAGTCGCCGCCTGCGGCACTTCGATGGCTTGCCATTGCTCGTCACCGGCAAATACGGCGGCGTATTCCTTGTGGAACATGCTGGTGTTGACCTGGGCGACGGCGGTGGCCACTTCCTGGCTGCTGGGCCAGACATCCCGCAGGTACACCGGCTTGCCGTCCCGGTCGTTGCCCAGCGGCTCGCTGCTGATGTCGATGCGCACGGTGCCGGCCAGGGCATAGGCGACCACCAGCGGTGGCGAAGCCAGCCAGTTGGTCTTCACCAGTGGGTGCACCCGGCCTTCGAAGTTGCGGTTGCCCGACAACACCGAAGCCACCGTCAGGTCGGCTTTCTGGATGGCTTTTTCGATGGGCTCCGGCAACGGTCCGGAGTTGCCGATGCAAGTGGTGCAACCATAGCCCACCAAGTCGAAACCGAGTTTATCCAGGTATTCGGTCAGGCCGGCCGCCTTGTAGTAGTCGGTGACCACCTTGGAACCCGGGGCCAGGGAGCTCTTGACCCAAGGCTTGCGGGTCAGGCCTTTCTCCACGGCTTTTTTCGCCAGCAACCCGGCGGCCATCATCACGCTGGGGTTGGAGGTGTTGGT
This sequence comes from Pseudomonas sp. NFACC08-1, assembly GCF_900106735.1. Classification (NCBI taxonomy): domain Bacteria; kingdom Pseudomonadati; phylum Pseudomonadota; class Gammaproteobacteria; order Pseudomonadales; family Pseudomonadaceae; genus Pseudomonas; species Pseudomonas sp. NFACC08-1. The sequence continues at coordinate 363,197 of NZ_FNNL01000005.1, forward strand.
GCACGAAGTAATGGCGGCAATCACCACCGCGCCGTTTTTCAGGCGATGGGTGTGGCCTTCGAATTCGTATTCGGCTTCGCCCACCTGGTCGGCATTGCCCACCGCGACGCCACCGCCACCTTCACTTTCCAGGCGACCTTCTTCTTTACTGGTGGGTTTGACCTGCAACCCCAGGAAGTCGCTGAAAGCCTGGCCGACATTTGGCAGCGAAACCCGGTCCTGCGGGCGCTTCGGTCCGGCGAGACTGGCCTCGACGCTGCCCATGTCCAGCTCCAGGGTGTCGGTGAACACCGGTTCCTGGCCGGGCAAGCGCCACAGGCCCTGGGCCTTGCAATAGGCCTCCACCAATTTCACCGTTTCCGCTGGACGTCCCGACAGGCGCAAGTAGTCCAGGGTCACCTCATCCACCGGGAAGAAACCGCAGGTGGCGCCATATTCCGGCGCCATGTTGGCGATGGTGGCGCGGTCGGCCAGGGGCAGGTCGGCCAGGCCGTCGCCATAGAACTCGACGAACTTGCCCACCACGCCTTTCTTGCGCAGCATCTGCGTGACGGTCAGCACCAGGTCGGTGGCGGTGATGCCTTCGCGTAGCTTGCCGATGAGTTTGAAGCCGATGACCTCGGGGATCAGCATCGACACCGGTTGGCCGAGCATGGCGGCTTCCGCCTCGATCCCGCCGACACCCCAGCCCAGCACGCCAAGGCCATTGATCATGGTGGTGTGGGAGTCGGTGCCTACCAGGGTGTCCGGGAACGCATAGGTGCGGCCGTCTTCCTCTTTGGTCCACACGGTGCGGCCCAGGTATTCGAGGTTGACCTGATGGCAGATGCCAGTGCCCGGCGGCACCACGCTGAAGTTGTCGAAGGCGCTCTGGCCCCAACGCAGGAAGGCGTAGCGTTCGCCGTTGCGTTGCATTTCGATGTCGACGTTCTGCTCGAACGCCTGGCTGCTGGCGAATTTGTCCACCATTACCGAGTGGTCGATCACCAGGTCCACCGGTGACAGCGGGTTGATCCGCTGGGGATCACCGCCGGCCTTTTCCACGGCGGCACGCATGGCGGCCAGGTCGACCACGGCGGGGACGCCGGTGAAGTCCTGCATCAACACCCGTGCCGGGCGGTATTGGATCTCTCGGTCGGATCGGCGCTCTTTCAGCCAACCGGCCAAGGCCTTGAGGTCGGTGCTGGTGACGGTTTTTTCATCTTCCCAACGCAGCAGGTTTTCCAGCAGCACTTTCAGCGACATGGGCAGCTTGTCCAGGTCGCCGAGGCTTCGGGCGGCCTCCGGCAGGCTGAAATAGTGGTAGGTCCTGGCGTCGACTTGCAGTGTTTTAAGGGTTTTCAGGCTATCGAGGGACGGCATTGCAATCACTCCTTTAAGTCCGCACGGCTACGGACTGACGGAACGGACAGAGCCTTTAACCTAGCCCTGTTTTGAGCGTATGACTAATCACTGGACTCTATGGGCAGGTTCGCGGTTCCGAACTCCGCTATCATGCGGCGGTTTTCGTGACAGGCTTTGCTACGGAGTTTCAATGAACACGCTTTTCATGCACTGCCGGCCGGGCTTCGAAGGCGAGGTCTGTTCCGAGATCGCTGAACACGCGGCCCGACTCAACGTTGCCGGCTACGCCAAGGCCAAACCGGCCAGTGCCTGCGCTGAATTTGTCTGCACTGAAGACGACGGTGCCGAGCGGCTGATGGGTGGTCTGCGTTTCGCCGAACTGATTTTTCCGCGCCAGTGGGCGCGGGGTACTTTCATCGATTTGCCGGAGACCGACCGCATCAGTGTCATCCTGGCCCACATGGCTGCTTTCCCGACCTGCGGCAGCCTGTGGCTGGAAGTGGTGGATACCAACGACGGCAAGGAACTGTCGAACTTCTGCAAGAAATTCGAAGGCCCCTTGCGCAAGGCGCTGATTGGCGCCGGCAAGCTGGTGGACGATCCGCGCAAGCCGCGCCTGCTGCTGACATTCAAGAGTGGCCGCGAAGTGTTCCTGGGCCTGGCCGAATCCGATAACTCGGCCATGTGGCCCATGGGCATTCCCCGCCTGAAGTTTCCCCGGGAAGCGCCGAGCCGTTCCACCCTCAAGCTTGAAGAGGCCTGGCACCATTTCATTCCCCGGGACCAGTGGGACGAGCGCCTGCACAGTGACATGACCGGCGTGGACCTCGGCGCGGCACCGGGTGGCTGGACCTGGCAACTGGTCAACCGTGGGATGCTGGTGACGGCCATCGACAACGGACCGATGGCTGAAAGCCTGATGGACACCGGCCTGGTGCAGCATTTGATGGCAGACGGCTTCACGTTCAAACCCAAGCAGCCGGTGGACTGGATGGTCTGTGACATCGTCGAGAAGCCAGCGCGTAACGCGGCGATGCTGGAAGAATGGATCGGCGAGGGTCATTGCCGCGAGGCGGTGGTCAACCTCAAGCTGCCGATGAAGCAACGGTACGCCGAGGTCAAGCGCCTGCTCGAACGCATCGCCGACGGTTTCAAGGCGCGGGGCATCAAGGTCGAGATCGGTTGCAAGCAGCTATACCACGACCGTGAGGAAGTGACCTGCCATTTGCGGCGGTTGGATACGAAGAAACCGAAGTCCCGTTGATGCTGTCTTGAACAGCTTTTGTGGCGAGGGAGCTTGCTCCCGCGGGGTTGCGAAGCAACCCCGATCCAAAGAGCGACGACTGCTGCGCAGCCGAGCGGGAGCAAGCTCCCTCGCCACAGGGATGGATGCAGGTCTGTTAAGGGCGCCGACATTGCGCGACAATGCCGGCCAGTTTCAGGAGTAGAACATGAGTGAAATGAACGACACGCCGGTCGACGGCACGCTGGATGCCACGGGCCTCAATTGCCCGGAACCGGTGATGATGCTGCACCAGCACATCCGCGACCTGGCCCCCGGTGGCCTGCTGAAAGTCATCGCCACCGACCCGTCGACCCGCCGCGACATCCCCAAGTTTTGCGTGTTCCTGGACCACGAACTGGTGGCCCAGCAGGAAGAGGCAGGCACCTACCTCTACTGGATCCGCAAGAAGCTTGCTTAAGCCGTCGAGCGGCTGATGCGGATCTGCTTGCGCGCGCTGCGGGCCAGACGGATCGACAGCATCAGCGCCGCGCAGCTCAAGCCCACGATCAAGCCTTGCCACAAGCCACTCGGGCCGCTGGCCACACCGAGCCAGTCGGTCAGGCCCAGGGCGTAACCCACTGGCAGGCCGATACCCCAATAGGCGAACAGCGTCAGGATCATCGTCACCCGGGTGTCCTGATAGCCGCGCAACGCGCCCGCCGCCGTGACCTGGATCGCATCGGAAAACTGAAACAGCGCCGCGTAGACGATCAGCATCGACGCCACCTCGATCACCACCGGGTCGGCGGTATAGATCGCGGCGATGGGGCCGCGCAATGCGAACATCAGGCTCGCCGACAGGCAGGCGTAGGCCAGCGCCGTGCCCATGCCCACCCCCGCTGCGAAGCGCGCTTCACGGGGCTGAGCGCGCCCCAGGGCCTGGCCGACCCGCACCGTCACGGCCATGCCCAGGGAGTAGGGGATCATGAACACCAGGGAACTGAAGTTCAGTGCGATCTGGTGCCCGGCCACCACCGTGGCGCCGAGGCTGCCGATCAGCAGGGCAATCACTGCGAAAATACTCGACTCGGCAAACACCGCGATGCCAATCGGCAGGCCGATGCCCAGCAGGCGCTTGATGACCGCCCATTGCGGCCAGTCGAAACGGCTGAACAACCGGCTCGACTGATAGGCCGGTGCCCAGCGGGCCCAACCGGCCATGCCCAGGGCCATGACCCACATCACGATGGCCGTGGCCCAGCCGCAACCGACCCCGCCCATGGCGGGCACGCCCAAGTGCCCGTAGATGAAGATGTAATTGAGCGGAATGTTCAGCGCCAACCCGCACAGCCCCAGCACCATCGCCGGCCGCGTGCGTCCCAGGCCGTCGCTGAAGCAGCGCAGTACGTGGTACAGCGCCACGGCTGGCAGGCCCGTGCCGATGCCGCGCAGGTATTCCATGCATGGGCCAATCAATTCGGGGTCGACATTCATGATGTGCAGGATCGGTTCGGCGCTGAACAGCGCCAGTGAGGCGATCAACCCCACCACCAATGCCAGCCACAGCGCCTGGCGCACCAGCGGGCCGATCTCGGCGAACGTGCCGGCACCGAAGCGTTGGGCAACTTTCGGCGTGGTCGCCAGCAATGTGCCGGTCATCAACAGGAACACCGGCACCCAGATCGAGTTACCCAATGCCACCGCGGCCAGGTCCCGTGGGCCGACGCGACCGGCCATCACCGCATCGACGAACCCCATGGCGGTGGTTGCCAGTTGCGCCACCATGATCGGCAAGGCCAGGGCCAGCAAGGTCCTGAGTTCCAGGCGAACGCGGGCCGGGCGGGAGAGGGTGGTGGTATCGATTACAGGGTTCACAGGCGAAGCGTCCGAAAAGATTAAGCGCAAGGCGGCGAATTCTACGCCTTGACACAGTGGTCAGGAAAAAACCTGTGTTGTGGATTTGTAATTGCTCGCTCCCTTGTATCCAGCCTGTACTCTTTGGACCGGGAACAGGGTGACCCGTGGCGAGGGAGCTTGCTCCCGCTCGGCTGCGCAGCAGTCGTCGCTCTTTGGATTGGGGTTGCTGCGCAACCCAGCGGGAGCAAGCTCCCTCGCCACAACATCATTCACTGAAGGAATGCACGGAGTTACTGGAACGCCTACACTGCCTACCCCGCCAAAGGAGCTTTGCCATGCTGATCGTCGCCGACGAAAACATCCCCCTGCTTGATGCATTTTTCCAAGGATTCGGCGAAATCCGCCGGGTACCGGGCCGGGGGATCGACCGGACGATGGTCGAGCAAGCCGACGTGCTGCTGGTACGTTCGGTCAGCCAGATCAATCGGGCTCTGCTGGAAGGCAGCAAGGTGCGCTTCGTCGGCACCTGCACCATCGGCACCGATCACTTGGACCTGGATTATTTCGCCGAGGCCGGTATTCGCTGGGCCAGCGCGCCGGGCTGCAATGCCCGTGGCGTGGTGGACTATGTGCTGGGCAGCCTGATGACCCTGGCAGAAATCGAAGGTGCGCAACTTGAGCAACGAACCTTCGGTGTGGTCGGCGCAGGCCAAGTGGGCGGGCGGTTGATCGAGGTGCTCAAGGGGTTGGGCTGGACCGTGAAGGTCTGCGATCCGCCGCGTCAGGCTGCCGAGGGGGGCGACTATATGAGCCTGGAGCAGATCATCGAACAGTGCGATGTGATCAGCCTGCACACACCGTTGACCCGCGACGGTGAGCAACCAACCTGGCACCTGTTCGACGAGGCGCGTCTGAACCAGCTCAAGCCCGGGACCTGGCTGATCAACGCGGCCCGCGGCCCGGTGATCGACAACGCCGCGCTGCGCGAAGTGTTGCTGGAACGTGAGGACCTGCAAGCGGTGTTGGATGTCTGGGAGCAGGAACCCACCGTGGATGTGGACCTGGCCGATTTGTGCGTGATCGCGACCCCGCACATTGCCGGTTACAGCCTCGATGGCCGCCAGCGCGGCACGGCGCAGATCTACCAGGCCTTGTGCGCTTTCCTGGAGCGGCCGGTTGAAGTCAGCCTCGGCGACCTGTTGCCTCGACCTTGGCTGGGTGGCATCACCCTGGATGCCGCAACCGACCCGGCCTGGGCCTTGGCGGTGTTATGCCGGAGCGTGTATGACCCCCGTGGCGACGACGCGAACTTTCGCCGCAGCTTGGTTGGAACGGTCAGCGAGCAACGCAGTGCATTCGATGCCCTGCGCAAGCACTACCCGCCGCGGCGGGAAATCGACAGCCTGAAGGTGCGTATCGAAGGGCAGTCGGCGGCCTTGCAACAGATCGTGACGGCGCTGGGTGCCACCGCCCTTTAAGGGGAAATGCTCTTGTGGCGAGGGAGCTTGCTCCCGCTGGGTTGCGAAGCAACCCCAATCCAAAGAGTGACGACTGCTGCGCAGCCGAGCGGGAGCAAGCTCCCTCGCCACAGGTTCCTGCAAAATCAACAGGCATAAAAAACCCGACATCAAGGTCGGGTCCAATTGAAGACGGGCTGTATCACTTTTGTTCGGCAGGCTTGACCAGTCGTTTTTCCAGCTCGCTGCAGGCTTTTTGGATCATGTCTTCGGTGATCGGTACTTCGCGCCCTTGGGCATCGATGAACGAGCAGCCCAGAGACTGGTCCGGTTGCGTGCGGATTACTTGAATCTTGTCGTCGCTGCTGTGTTGCAAGGACATGGCCTGTCTCCTCATCAGGTTGTGTGCCTACTTTAATGTCGCCAGGTGACCGAGCCATGACACTCCTTGTAGGTTCATGGCGACACCTCCACTCAATCAGAAACACAGTTGCGTTTCCAGCCAGACTTTAGACCGATAACATCTAGCCTCTAGTCGTTGTGGTCATATTTAACCTGACTCATTCTGATTCAACTTGGCTCCGCTACGCTTTCGCGTCGCTGGCCGGCCTTTTTCCTGCTGCATTATCGGATGCCCTTGATGCTTTCTTCCCGACATCGCCGTGCCATACGCCTGGCCAGCGGCTTCATCGCCCCTTACCGTAAACAGGTCGCCGGCGCTTTGCTGGCCTTGATTGTCACTGCCGGTATTACCTTGTCCATGGGCCAAGGCATCCGCTTGCTGGTGGACCAGGGCTTCATGACCCGCTCACCGCACCTGCTCAATCAATCCATCGGCCTGTTCATGGTGCTGGTGGTGGGGCTGGCGATCGGTACGTTTGCACGTTTTTACCTGGTGTCCTGGATCGGCGAGCGGGTGGTGGCCGATATCCGGCGGCAGGTCTTCAACCATCTGGTGTACTTGCACCCCGGTTTCTATGAAAACAACCGTAGTTCGGAAATCCAGTCGCGGCTGACCGCCGATACGACCTTGCTGCAATCGGTGATCGGTTCGTCGCTGTCGTTGTTTTTGCGCAACGCCTTGATGGTGGTGGGCGGCATCGTGCTGCTGTTCATCACCAATCCCAAGTTGACCAGTATCGTGGTGATCGCCCTGCCGCTGGTATTGGCGCCGATCCTGGTCTTTGGTCGTCGGGTGCGCAGTTTGTCGCGCCAGAGCCAGGACCGCATTGCCGACGTCGGCAGCTACGTCTCCGAAACCCTTGGCCAGATCAAGACCGTGCAGGCTTACAACCACCAGGTCCAGGACGAACAACGATTCTCCGTGACGGTGGAGCAGGCTTTCGACACCGCCCGCAAGCGCATCGCCCAACGGGCCTGGCTGATTACCCTGGTGATCGTGCTGGTGCTGGGCGCGGTGGGGGTGATGCTCTGGGTCGGCGGCATGGATGTGATCGCCGGGCGGATTTCCGGCGGTGAGCTGGCGGCATTTGTGTTCTATAGCCTGATTGTCGGCAGTGCCTTCGGCACGCTGAGCGAGGTGATCGGGGAGCTGCAACGGGCGGCGGGTGCTGCCGAGCGCATTGCCGAGTTACTGCGTTCGCAGAACATCATCCAGCCACCGGCTTCAGGCCTTGTCACGTTGCCGGAGCGCGTTCGAGGCGATCTGCGCCTCGAAGGCGTGCGTTTTTCCTACCCCTCCCGGCCGGACAGTTATGCGGTCGACGGTCTCGACCTGACCATCAAGGCCGGCGAGACCCTGGCCCTGGTCGGGCCTTCCGGTGCGGGCAAGTCAACGGTGTATGACCTGCTGCTGCGCTTCTACGATCCGGTGCAAGGGCAGATCCTGATCGACGACGTGCCGTTGACTCGACTCGATCCGCTGGACCTGCGCCGCCACTTCGCCCTGGTCTCACAGAACCCGGCGCTGTTTTTCGGCACGGTCGAAGAGAATATCCGCTACGGCAACCCTGGGGCAACGTCCGAGCAGGTGCGTGAGGCCGCGCAGATTGCCCACGCCCACGACTTCATCGAAAAAATGCCCGGCGGCTACCAGACCCACCTGGGCGACGGTGGCCAGGGTCTGTCCGGCGGCCAGCGCCAACGCCTGGCCATCGCCCGGGCATTGCTGGTGGACGCGCCGATCCTGCTGCTGGACGAAGCCACCAGTGCCCTCGATGCGCAAAGCGAACACCTGATCCAGCAAGCCCTGCCCAACCTGATGAAAAACCGCACGACCCTGGTCATCGCCCACCGCTTGGCCACGGTGAAAAACGCTGACCGGATCGCGGTGATGGATCAGGGCAAGGTGGTTGCCGTGGGCACTCACCAGGAGCTGGTCGCCAGCAATGCGCTGTACGCGCGGCTGGCAGCGTTGCAGTTCAATGTGGGGCTGGAGTCGACAGCTGACTGAGAACTGCTCCCGCAAGGTCCAGACAAACCGATCAAAAAAAGCCCGTATCTTTCGATACGGGCTTTTTTTGCTTTTGAGGAACAGCTTGCCGCTTGAAGCTCAACGCTTGCCGCTAACCCTCACTGATCATCGAAATACCGCTCATGCCAGTCCACCAGCGGTTGCGGCGAGTTGAGCTTCTGGCCGTAGATCACCGAGTACGACAACACGTTCTGCACGTATTGGCGGGTTTCGTCGAAAGGAATGCTTTCGACCCAGACGTCGAAGCTCAAGTGGTCGGCGCCGCGCAGCCACTGGCGCACGCGACCGGGGCCGGCGTTGTAGGCCGCCGAGGCCAGGACACGGTTGCCGTTGAACTGGCTGTGGACCTGGCTCAGGTAGGCCGCGCCGAGCTGGATGTTCTTGTCTGGGTTCAACACTTGCTGCGGCGAGGCCAGGGGAATGCTGAACTTGCGTGCGGTTTCCTTGGCAGTGCCGGGCATCAGTTGCATCAGGCCGGCGGCACCGACGCTGGAGCGAGCATCGTCCATGAACGCACTTTCCTGGCGGGTAATGGCGAACGCCCAGCTTGGATGCAATCCGCGGACCTTGGCTTCGCGCACCAGGGTGTCGCGATGGGCCATCGGGAAGCGGATGTCCAGGTCGTCCCAGTACTTGGCCTGGCTGATGGTGCGAATGGCCGGGAAATACCACTTCAGGTCATAGGCCAGTTTCGCCTGGGCGACCATTTCGTCACGGTTGAAATGCCGGCTGACGTGATACCACTCGCGGCGCCCGTCGACGATGTCCCCACGGGCATGAAATTCCAGCGCCCGACGCACGCCAGGGGTGTTGCGCACTTTGTTGATCAGCGCCTGGCTCATCACCAGCGGCTTGTTGACGAGCGAGTACGGTGACTGGGAGCGGTCGGCGGCCAGGAAGCCATAGAAATCTCGTTCACGGGCCAGGTGCTTGTAGAGCGCCAGCGCCTCGGGATTCTGCGGCTGCGCCAATTCCAGCGTACGGGCTTGCCAGTACCGCCAGCGATTGGTGCTCGACAGCGACTCGGGCAGGCGACGGGTCAGTTGGTAGGCATCGTCCCAGCGGGCCAGGCGCAGCAGCAGGCGCAAGCGCCATTCCGAAACGGTGTCATCGCGCAGTTCCGGGTCGTATTTCGTCATCACGTCCAAGGCCCGGCTGTCGAAGCGCTTGGCCAGGGTCAGGCCGATTTCCCGGGCAATCGCAACTTTTTCATCACGGGAAAAATGCATGGTGCTGGCGTAGCCGTCCAGCAGCGCCATGGCCTTTTCCGGATCCTGGCGGGCCAGGCGCCGCAGGCCGAGGCTGACGATGTCGGACATCGGTTCATCGGCCGGGGTGAAGCGCGAGGGCTGGTTGAGCAGCTCGGGTTTTTGCGCCACGTCCACCAGCAGCTTGCCGCGGGGGGCGAGGGTGGTCAGACCGCTGACCAGGCTGTTGGCCAGCGGATAGTTGCGGGCCTGGGCCGCCAGTTTTGTGCGTTCCCAGCGTTTCTGTTCGGTCAACTGGCCCTGGGAGGCCCATAGGCCGAACAAGGCATCGCACGCCTGGGGTTGGGATTTGCCGGAGAGCCACAGCTTTTCGGTATTGGCATAGCCTTCGGCCTTCAAGCCATGGCTGAGCTGGTACTGGGCGTTGAGGCAATCCAGTTCGGTGAAATTGAGCTTGGGGTCGTAATACTTGACGAAGGTCTTCCAGTCACCGCGTTCGGTCAGCCAACGCAGCCAGCGCAACTTCATCCAGTTGGCCTGGGGCAGATCACCGTGTTCGGCGAGGAACTTCTCGATTTCGGCGTTGCTGGCGCTCTTGAGGCGAGCGGTCAATTCGTCGTAGGCCAGGTAGGGTTCCAGCGGATAATCGCGCAGGGCCTGGCTGTAGCGAAAGTAAGGGCCGGAATCACCCTTGGCCAAGGCACGCTTGGCCTCGTCGTAATATTGGCGTTGAGTGGAGATATCCACCGCCTGCGCGGATTGAACGGCAGTGGCACATACAAAAAGACACGATAAAACACTGAAAAGGCGACTGCGCATGAGACGTCCGGGCATAGAAAACATGACAAGCCCAAGGGGTAACCCAGGGTAACTGTCTGTAGCTTAGCCTTTTGCCAGCAGCCGGCGAAAGCTTTGCAGGGCCGCCGGTGCAAGTTCGCAACATTTGTCATGCAGAGTGCTTCGGTGGCGAAATTGGCGGACCCCTGAGGCCTCATCTCAGGTAGAATGCGCGCCCGGTTTTTGGAGAAGCTCATGACCCTGCTCAAATTCAGCGATGTGTCCCTTGCTTTCGGCGCTATGCCGTTGTTGGACAAGGTGTCCTGGCAGATCGCCCGTGGTGAGCGGGTGTGCATCATCGGCCGCAACGGCACTGGCAAGTCCAGCATGATGAAGCTGGTCAAGGGCGATCAGAAGCCCGATGACGGCTCGGTCTGGCGCGCGCCAGGCCTGAAAATCGGCGAATTGCCCCAGGAACTGCCGGTGGCCGACGAGCGGACCGTGTTCGATGTGGTCGCCGAAGGCCTGGACGGTGTCGGCGCGCTGCTGGCCGAGTATCACCACCTGAGCCAGAACATCGTCACCGATGCTGACCTGGACAAGTTGATGCACGTGCAGCACGACCTCGAAGCCCGTGATGGCTGGCGGTTGCAGCAATTGGTCGACAGCACCCTGAGTCGCTTGCAACTGCCTGCCGACAAGACCCTCGCCGAGCTGTCCGGCGGCTGGCGTCGTCGCGTCCTGCTGGCCCAGGCCCTGGTGTCCGAGCCAGACCTGCTGCTGCTCGACGAACCGACCAACCACCTGGACATCGGCGCCATCGCCTGGCTTGAAGAAGCCTTGAAGGACTTCCAGGGGGCGGTGCTGTTCATCACCCACGACCGTTCCTTCCTGCAAAACCTGGCAACCCGCATCCTCGAACTGGACCGCGGCGGCCTGATCGACTGGAACGGCGACTACGCCAGCTTCCTGGTACACAAGGAAGCGGCGCTGGCAGCGGAAGAAACCGCCAACGCGCTGTTCGACAAGAAGCTGGCCCAGGAAGAAGTCTGGATCCGCCAGGGCATCAAGGCGCGGCGCACCCGCAACGAAGGCCGCGTGCGGGCGCTCAAGGCCTTGCGCATGGAGCGCAGCGAGCGTCGCGAGCGCACCGGCAAGGCCAACATTCAGTTGGATACCGCTGACAAGTCCGGCAAGCAGGTCATGGTGCTGGAGAACGTGAGTTTCGCCCACCCTGGCGGTCCGTTCCTGATCAAGGACTTCTCCATGGTACTGCAGCGGGGTGATCGCATTGGCCTGCTGGGTGCCAACGGTACCGGCAAGACCACTTTGCTCAAGCTGATGCTCGGCGGCCTGGTGCCGACCAACGGCAAGGTGGAAGAGGGCACGAAGATCGACGTCGCCTACTTCGACCAGTTGCGCCATCAACTGGACCTGGAAAAGACCGTGATCGACAACGTGGCCGAAGGCCGCGATTTCATCGATATCGATGGCCAGAGCCGTCACGTATTGAGCTACCTCGGCGATTTCCTGTTCAGCCCCCAGCGTGCCCGCACGCCGGTCAAGGCGCTGTCCGGCGGTGAGCGTGCCCGCCTGTTGCTGGCCAAGTTGTTCAGCAAACCGGCGAACCTGCTGGTGCTCGACGAACCGACCAACGACTTGGACGTGGAAACCCTTGAATTGCTGGAAGAGGTGTTGTTGACCTTCAACGGCACCGTCCTGATGGTCAGTCACGACCGGGCATTCCTCGACAACGTGGTCACCAGCACGCTGGTGTTCGAAGGCGAAGGCCTGGTGCGCGAATACGTCGGTGGTTATCAGGATTGGCTGCGCCAGGGCGGCTCGCCGCGTCTGCTGGGGGTCACCGAGAGCAAGTCCGGCAAGGCCGACCTGAATTCGGCGGTGGTCAAGGCCGAGCCTGCTCCGGTCGCCGCCGCGGCCCCAGCGAAGAAAAAGCTCAGCTACAAGCTGCAGCGTGAACTGGAAGCCTTGCCGGGTGAGATCGACGCGAAGGAGCAGCAGATCGCAGCGGTAGAAGCCGAAATGGCTGACGCCGGGTTCTACCAGCGACCTGCTGCCGAAACCGCCAAGGTGATTGCGCACCTGGAGCAACTGCAGGCTGAGCTGGATGCATTGGTCGAGCGCTGGGCCGAGCTGGACGCTTGAACCCGCACGCTCAATGACTGTGGCGAGGGAGCTTGCTCCCGCGGGGCTGCGAAGCGGCCCCTGGCGGTGAGTGCTTCGCACTCAAGCGGGAGCAAGCTCCCTCGCCACAGGTTCAGTGAGTTCCTTGGGTGAATCAGCTGCGCTTGACCAGGTGCACCGCCAGCACGTCGCAAGGCGCGCCATGCAGCACGTCGTTGGCGGTCGAGCCCAGCAGCAACGCCAGGCCATGGCGGCCATGGCTGCCGACGACGATCAGGTCGCAACCCTGCTCCTTGGCCAGGTGATGGATCTCCTGGCGCGGCTGGCCGTAGGTCAGGTGGCAGTTTTCCTTTTTCAGGTCAGGGTACTTCACGATCAGTCGCTCAAGGCGTTCCTTGGCTTGATCGAATTGCTGTTGCTGCAACTGGGAAAGGTCCATCGGCACATCACCACCAAAGGCCATGGCCATCGGCTCGACGATATGCACCAGCGACAGCTTGGTGTCTCTGCCGTCGCACAGGGCGCGAGCGCGTTTGACGACGGGATCGCATTCTTCAGTGAGGTCAACGGCGACCAGAACGTGGTTGTAGTACATGGAAGGCACTCCAGAGAATTGCGATACGGTAAGTATGGCTGGTTTCAAGCGCATTGACGGCGACGTGGCTCAATGGGCTCATCAGAATTCGGGAGTACGAATATGACGGTCTGGATAGTGGTGTCAATCCTGTTGGTGGTGTTAAGTCCGCTGGCATGGTTGCGACCGTCCCGTGTCCAGAGCGGTCGCATGGCCCTGCGCATGGAGGCGCGACGCCTGGGCCTGGCCATGCAGCTGGCGCCGCAGGAGTGGCCGCACTGGCTCGGCCAGCAGCCGCCAAACCCCTGTGCCCAGTACCACCGGCCTCGGCGCGGCAAGGAACCGGCTGTCTGGAGCTATTGGCAGACTGCGCCAGGCGTCTGGGTCAACCAGTGGCGAGAAGTCTGCCAGGATGAGTCCCTGCTCAATCATTTCGAAAAATTGCCGGCCAACGTCTACAAGGTTGAAGCCGATCGGCAAATGATTGCCTTGTACTGGGGCGAGAAGGGCGAAGCGACTGTTTTGCAGGATATTTGCGCGGTACTCAAGGCGCTGGCCTGAGGCATAAAAAAGCCCGACAGTCTCATCGGGCGGGTTGGCCAGGCAGGCCGGTAATCAATCCCATGTCAGGGCGTGCGTTCGTAACGTCCTTTGTTCCCAATCTTCAATCGCGTCCCGACAGCGTAGACGGCTGGATCCAGTCTGTCTGGAATTAGGGCGATTTTTCTAATTATTGATCCTATGAATAGCTATGCATGCGGCGCCGTGTTGCGGATCCGTATGGTACGGAAATGACCGTGAAGTCGCGTTCACGCCCGTGTTTAGGGCGATTGACAATTGTCGGAAATTCCGTGAAGGTGACGTACCCAAATCAAACGGGCGTATGAATTGAGCGTTTGTATTTTCAGAATGCTCCTACAGACCCCGACTATCGCGTTGACGGGTGTGCCTGGCGGATTGGCGTAGCATCGACGGTAAACGTCAATGCCGAACCAGTGGTCAGCGTTCAACGTGTACTGTTCAGCTTCCATATCGTGGAGATCAGTTGATGATTTACGAAGGTAAAGCCATCACGGTTAAGGCTCTTGAAAGTGGCATCGTCGAATTGAAATTCGACCTCAAGGGTGAGTCCGTCAACAAGTTCAACCGTCTAACCCTGAATGAATTGCGTCAGGCCGTGGACACTATCAAGGCAGATGCTTCGATCAAGGGTGTGATCGTCAGCAGCGGCAAGGACGTGTTCATCGTCGGCGCCGACATCACCGAATTCGTCGACAACTTCAAGCTGCCCGATGCCGAACTGATCGCTGGCAACCTCGAAGCCAACCGTATTTTCAGCGATTTCGAAGACCTCAACGTACCGACCGTCGTGGCCATCAACGGCATCGCCCTGGGTGGCGGCCTGGAGATGTGCCTGGCAGCGGATTACCGCGTCATGTCCACCACGGCCAAGATCGGCCTGCCGGAAGTCAAGCTGGGTATCTACCCAGGCTTCGGCGGCACCGTGCGCCTGCCGCGCCTGATCGGTGCCGACAACGCCATCGAGTGGATTGCCGCCGGCAAGGAAAACCGTGCTGAAGACGCGCTGAAGGTCGGTGCCGTGGATGCCGTGGTCGAACCTGGCAAACTCCAGGAAGCGGCCCTTGAAACCATCAAGCGCGCCATCAGCGGCGAGTTCGACTACAAGGCCAAGCGTCAGCCGAAGCTGGAAAAGCTCAAGCTCAACGCCATCGAACAAATGATGGCCTTCGAAACCGCCAAGGGTTTCGTGGCCGGTCAGGCCGGCCCGAACTACCCGGCGCCGGTCGAAGCGATCAAGACCATCCAGAAAGCCGCGAGCTTCGGTCGCGACAAGGCTCTGGAAGTCGAGGCCGCCGGCTTCGTCAAGCTGGCCAAGACCTCGGCTGCGCAAAGCCTGATCGGTCTGTTCCTCAATGACCAGGAACTGAAGAAAAAGGCCAAGGCTTACGACGAAATTGCCAGTGACGTGAAGCAGGCCGCCGTGCTCGGCGCCGGCATCATGGGTGGCGGTATCGCCTACCAGTCTGCGTCCAAGGGCACGCCGATCCTGATGAAGGACATCAACGAACACGGGATCGAGCAAGGCCTGGCCGAAGCCGCCAAGCTGTTGGTCGGTCGTGTCGACAAAGGTCGCATGACCGCTGCGAAGATGGCCGAAGTGCTCAACGGCATTCGTCCGACCCTGTCCTACGGCGATTTCGGCCATGTCGACCTGGTGGTCGAAGCCGTTGTCGAGAACCCGAAGGTCAAGCAGGCGGTATTGGCTGAAGTCGAAGACAAGGTCAAAGAGGACACCATCCTGGCCTCGAACACCTCGACCATCTCCATTTCGCTGCTGGCCAAGGCCCTCAAGCGTCCGGAGAACTTCGTCGGCATGCACTTCTTCAACCCGGTGCACATGATGCCGCTGGTGGAAGTGATCCGTGGCGAGAAGTCCAGCGAGCATGCCGTTGCCACCACCGTGGCCTACGCCAAGAAAATGGGCAAGAACCCGATCGTCGTCAACGATTGCCCGGGCTTTTTGGTCAACCGCGTGCTGTTCCCGTACTTCGGCGGTTTCGCCAAGCTGGTCAGTGCTGGCGTGGATTTCGTGCGCATCGACAAGATCATGGAAAAATTCGGTTGGCCGATGGGCCCGGCGTACCTGATGGACGTGGTCGGCATTGACACCGGCCACCACGGTCGCGACGTCATGGCTGAAGGTTTCCCGGACCGCATGAAGGACGATCGTCGTTCGGCTGTCGACGTGCTCTACGAAGCCAAGCGCCTGGGCCAGAAAAACGGCAAGGGCTTCTACGCCTATGAGACCGACAAGCGCGGCAAGCAGAAGAAAGTCGCCGACTCGTCGGTGCTGGAAGTGCTCAAGCCGATCGTCTACGAGCAGCGCGAAGTCACCGACGAGGACATCATCAACTGGATGATGATCCCGCTGTGCCTCGAAACCGTGCGTTGCCTGGAAGACGGCATTGTCGAGACCGCCGCCGAAGCCGACATGGGTCTGGTCTACGGTATCGGTTTCCCTCCATTCCGTGGCGGTGCGCTGCGCTACATCGATTCGATCGGTGTCGCCGAGTTCGTTGCCCTGGCTGACCAGTACGCTGATTTGGGCGCGCTGTACCACCCGACCGCGAAGCTGCGTGAAATGGCCAAGAACGGCCAGAGCTTCTTCGGTTAAGCGCCCAACGACTAGAGCGAGAGAACATTTATGAGCTTGAATCCTAGAGACGTCGTGATTGTCGACTTCGGTCGTACGCCGATGGGCCGCTCCAAGGGCGGCATGCACCGCAACACCCGCGCCGAAGACATGTCGGCGCACCTGATCAGCAAGCTGCTGGAACGCAACGTCAAGGTCGACCCCAACGAAGTCGAAGACGTGATCTGGGGCTGTGTGAACCAGACCCTGGAGCAGGGCTGGAACATCGCCCGCATGGCCTCGCTGATGACCCAGATCCCTCACACGGCGGCGGGCCAGACCGTCAGCCGCCTGTGCGGTTCGTCCATGAGCGCACTGCACACCGCCGCCCAGGCGATCATGACCGGTAACGGTGACGTGTTCGTCGTCGGTGGTGTCGAGCATATGGGCCACGTGAGCATGATGCACGGCGTCGATCCGAACCCGCACATGTCGCTGTACGCGGCGAAAGCCTCGGGCATGATGGGTTTGACTGCGGAAATGCTTGGCAAAATGCACGGCATCACCCGCGAACAGCAGGACGCCTTTGGCGTGCGCTCCCACCAGCTCGCCCACAAGGCGACCGTGGAAGGCAAGTTCAAGGATGAGATCATCCCGATGCAGGGCTACGACGAGAACGGCTTCCTGAAGCTGTTCGACTACGACGAAACCATTCGTCCGGAAACCACCCTGGAAAGCCTGGCGGCCCTCAAGCCGGCATTCAATCCGAAGGGCGGCACCGTGACAGCCGGTACCTCGTCGCAGATCACCGATGGTGCCTCGTGCATGATCGTGATGTCGGCCCAGCGAGCCCAGGACCTGGGTATCCAGCCGATGGCGGTGATTCGTTCGATGGCCGTGGCGGGTGTGGACCCGGCGATCATGGGCTATGGTCCAGTACCGGCCACGCAGAAAGCCTTGAAGCGTGCAGGCCTGGGTATTGCCGATATCGACTTCTTCGAACTCAACGAAGCTTTCGCCGCACAGGCCTTGCCAGTGCTGAAAGATTTGAAAGTGCTCGACAAGATGAACGAGAAGGTTAACCTGCACGGCGGCGCGATCGCCCTGGGTCATCCGTTCGGTTGCTCCGGTGCGCGTATCTCCGGCACGCTGCTCAACGTCATGAAGCAGAATGGCGGCACCTTTGGTGTGTCGACCATGTGCATTGGCCTCGGCCAGGGCATTGCCACTGTCTTCGAACGCGTCTAAGCGTTGCGTTGATGGAAGCCGGGGCCAAGTGCCCCGGTTTTTGTTTTTTCCGGGTTTAGTAGAAAAATTTTGTTTTTATTTTGAAAAGATTTGAGTGAGGGCCAAGACATGCCGATACAACCTGGGCTCTACCAGCATTACAAAGGTCCGCAGTACCGCGTATTCAGCATTGCGCGGCATTCCGAGACCGAGGAAGAAGTGGTCTTCTATCAAGCCCTGTATGGCGATTACGGCTTTTGGGTGCGTCCCTTGAGCATGTTCGAGGAGTCCGTCGAGGTTGACGGCGAACAGGTGCCACGCTTTGCTTTGGTGCAGGCCGAGGAGAGCATTTTTTCCAAGCCTTGAGGCCGGTATGCGGGCAACCCTGCGCTTGACCTCACCTTGCAGCCACTATATATAGCGGTGCCGCGTCAGGCGCCAACCGCCTTTCACTTTTTAGAATTCAGGAATTTTCTGATCCATGGGCAAATCGCTGGTCATTGTGGAATCCCCGGCTAAGGCCAAGACCATCAACAAGTATCTGGGCAACCAATACGTGGTGAAGTCGAGTATCGGCCATATCCGAGACCTGCCCACCAGCGGTTCGGCTAGCGCCAGCAAGGAGCCAGCCGCCAAGCGCGGCAAGGCTGCGGCTGGTGAAGCGCCGGCGCTGTCGCCGAAAGACAAGGCGCGCAAGCAGCTGGTCTCACGCATGGGGGTCGATCCGGAACACGGCTGGAAAGCCAAGTACGAGATCCTCCCGGGCAAGGAAAAGGTCATCGAAGAGCTGCGCCGGCTCGCCAAGGATGCCGACACCATCTATCTCGCGACGGACTTGGACCGCGAAGGGGAAGCCATTGCCTGGCACCTGCGCGAAGCCATTGGTGGGGATGACAGCCGCTACAAGCGCGTGGTGTTCAACGAAATTACCAAGAAGGCCATCCAGGAAGCCTTCTCCCAGCCGGGTGAGCTGGACATCGATCGGGTCAACGCTCAACAGGCGCGTCGCTTCCTCGACCGCGTGGTGGGCTATATGGTCTCGCCCCTGCTGTGGGCCAAGATCGCCCGCGGCCTGTCGGCTGGTCGCGTGCAGTCGGTTGCGGTGAAGCTGGTGGTGGAGCGCGAGCGCGAGATCCGCGCATTCATCCCTGAAGAGTACTGGGAAGTCCACGCCGACCTCGGCACCGCGAAGGGCGCCACCGTGCGCTTCGACGTGGCGCGGGAGAAGGGCGAAGCCTTCAAGCCGCTCAACGAAGCCCAGGCCATGGCGGCACTGGAGAAGCTCAAGGCGTCCAGCTACAGCATCGTCAAGCGCGAAGACAAGCCGACCAGCAGCAAGCCATCGGCGCCGTTCATTACCTCCACGCTGCAACAGGCCGCGAGCAATCGCCTGGGCTTTGGCGTGAAGAAAACCATGATGATGGCCCAGCGTCTGTACGAAGCCGGCTATATCACCTATATGCGTACCGACTCGACCAATCTTTCGGCCGATGCCGTGGCGATGGCGCGCACTTATATAGAAAGCGAATTCGGCAAGAAGTACCTGCCGGACACGCCGAACGTCTACAGCAGCAAGGAAGGCGCACAAGAGGCGCACGAAGCGATTCGTCCGTCCGATGCCAACACCGAGCCAAGCAAGCTGTCGGGCATGGAACGCGATGCCGAGCGTCTCTACGAGCTGATCTGGCGCCAGTTCCTGGCCTGCCAGATGCTGCCGGCGCAATACTTGTCGACCACGGTCAGCGTCGGTGCCGGCGACTTCGAGCTGCGCGCGAAGGGCCGCATCCTGAAGTTCGACGGCTACACTCGCGTCATGCCGCAGATCACCAAGCCTGGGGATGACGACGTCCTGCCAGACATGGCCCAGGGCGACGTGATGAAGCTGATCAAGCTTGATCCGACCCAGCATTTCACCAAGCCACCGGCCCGTTACTCCGAAGCCAGCCTGGTCAAGGAAATGGAAAAGCGCGGTATTGGTCGTCCTTCGACCTACGCAGCGATCATCTCCACCATCCAGGACCGCGGCTATGTGGCGCTGCACAACCGTCGTTTCTATTCGGAAAAGATGGGCGACATCGTTACCGAGCGTTTGTCCGAGAGCTTCTCGAACCTGATGGACTACGGCTTCACCGCCGGTATGGAAGAGAACCTCGACGATGTGGCCCAGGGCGAGCGCGACTGGAAAAACGTTCTCGACGAGTTCTACGGCGACTTCAAGAAAAAGCTCGAAGTGGCCGAAAGCCCTGACAGCGGCATGCGCGCCAACCAGCCGGTCATGACCGACATCCCGTGCCTGACCTGTGGGCGCCCGATGCAAATCCGTACCGCCTCGACCGGTGTGTTCCTCGGTTGCTCGGGCTACAGCCTGCCACCCAAGGAACGCTGCAAGGCGACGGTCAACCTCGTGCCGGGCGATGAAATCGCCGCTGACGACGAGGGCGAGTCGGAATCCCTGGTATTGCGCGGCAAGCATCGCTGCCCGATCTGCAGCACGGCGATGGATGCCTACCTGCTGGATGAGAAGCGCAAGCTGCACATCTGCGGTAACAACCCCGATTGTGCCGGCTACGAGATCGAAGAGGGCACTTATCGCATCAAGGGCTACGAAGGCCCGAGCCTGGAGTGCGACAAGTGTGGCAGCGAGATGCAACTCAAGACCGGTCGTTTCGGCAAATTCTTCGGTTGCACCAACCCGACCTGCAAGAACACCCGCAAACTGCTCAAGAGTGGTGACGCGGCGCCGCCGAAGATGGACCCGGTGAAGATGCCTGAGCTCAAGTGCGAGAAGGTCAACGACACCTACATCCTGCGTGACGGTGCCTCCGGCCTGTTCCTGGCGGCCAGCCAGTTCCCGAAAAACCGCGAGACCCGTGCGCCGTTGGTGATGGAGATCCTGCCGCATAAGAGCGAGATCGACCCGAAGTACCATTTCCTCTGCGAAGCGCCGCAGAAGGATCCGGAAGGGCGCCCGGCGGTCATTCGCTACAGTCGCAAGACCAAGGAGCAGTACGTACAGACCGAAGTCGACGGCAAGCCGACCGGTTGGAAGGCCTACTACGACGGCGGTAAGTGGACGGTTGAAGACAAGCGCTGATCGCCAGGGCTTGCCTGGAGGGCGGGGTTGAGGCTCTTGTGGCGAGGGAGCTTGCTCCCGCTGGCGGCGCAGCCACCCTCTGCAATCGCTAAATTCGCAGACCTGACAAAAAGGCCGCATGACAACCCGTAGGTTTTCATGCGGCCTTTTTGTTTTTGGCTTGCAGTGGCCTCGGTTGATCCATGACACTGTCGCACTTGCGTGAAGCTTTCATTTCGTTGGGGAGATGCCGCCATGGCCCACGAACTCTATACCCGCACCAATCAGAAAATCTATTTCGCCGGTCTGTCGCTCGAAGCGCTCACCAGGGCCGAAGACGGACGTGCGATGAATTCCCCGGCGTTGCTCCAGGCAGGACGCGAATCCGCGCTGTTTCACCTGTACGGTGCGTTGTTGGGGTTGTGCCATGAAATCGCCGGTTTCTATCGCCTGCCACAAGCGAATGCCCCGCGGGCCGAGCTGCTGTTGACCCGCGAAGTGCTGGAAACCATCGCGATTCCAGAACTGGCCGAAATGGTCGAACTGGCGCATAACCCGGAAACCTGGCTGGCGAAGCTATTGGCGGCCCATGCGGCGCTGTTCGAGCCGCCCAGGGCCCCACGCAAGCCCAAGGGGGACGTGACCCAGCCGTTGATCGTGGCGGTTAATCTGGATGAACAAGAACCCGAGCCGGAGTTGAGCCGGGAGGAGCTGGAGAGCTGGCGTCAGAACCTCAAGAGCCTGGCGATACGCTTTCGCGAAGGTTTGAACGAGTGCTGAGTTTCCCCACGGCCCGTTACGTTCATTGATAACGCTTGGTCAAGATCCCGAGCGGAGCCTGGCCGATGACTATATAATCCTCGCCTTTCGTGGAGAACAGACTTTTATGCCTACGTCCTTTCTAGAAATTGTCGAACTTCCTGATGGCCGCATCGAGCTGCGCAGGGCTGAGGACGAGGGTTCTCTGGTTACCCTGAACTTCTCCGAAGATGCCAAGGTATTCCTCCAGGGGCAACACGTCGAAGTCGCCAAGGCGATGCTGAGCGTGGGCGTTCAGATGGCAGGTCGCCTGGTTGAAGGCGAATTCAACAAGGAAGAGGGGCCGCGGGTTCTTCATTGATCCCGTCTGTCGGCTTTTTTGGAGAGTGTGGCTGGTCGGCTTCTCTGCCTTGGAGAAGCCCCGCGTTTGTCTTAGCCCAATCGAATATTCAGACTTTGTGCGTCCCCGGTGCGGGCGGCGCTGATCAACTGTTGCCGTGCGGCGGTGGTCAATGGGTTGAGCCAGCTGACCACAGTGTGGCTACGGCCCAGGCGCAAGGCCTCGCAAGTCAACTGTTGGGCGCTTTGGGTGCCCCGCGGCTGCAACAACAGGATACGCTCACGGTTCAGGCCGGCATCCCGCAACCAGGCTTGGGTGACGCTGGCCGGTGGTGCGATCAGCGTAAGCCAGCGAGCATCCTGGTCCTGGCTGAGTTCTCGCAAGATCGGCGCCAGCAGGTTCAGGCAGTTTCCGGCCGCACCACGTAACGACAGTTCGCTGAAGGCCTCGGGTTCGACGCCCCAGGGCGACTCGATGACCTCTTTCAGGACTGGAACCAGCGGTTGGGCCATGAATGCCTCGAACAGCGGAAGTTGTGTGTGTTGTGGTGTGTGAGGGAACTGCATAAAGCCTCCTTTAGCGGCGAATGACGCCGACGCTCAAGCCTTCGATGACCAGGTCCTGATCTTTCAGGTTCACTTCGATGGGGGCGAACTCCGGGTTCTCGGCAATGAGCCAGACCTTGCTGCCGTCGCGCTTGAAGCGCTTGACGGTCACTTCGTCGCCGATTCGCGCCACCACGATCTGGCCATTGCGGGCTTCACGGGTGGTGTGGACGGCCAGGAGGTCACCGTCGAAGATGCCGATGTCCTTCATGCTCATGCCGTGTACGCGAAGCAGGTAGTCGGCACGAGGATGGAAGAACGAAGGATTGATGTTGCAGGACTCCTCGACATGCTGCTGGGCCAGGATCGGTGCGCCTGCCGCTACCCGGCCGATGATCGGCAGGGTGGTTTCGTCGGCCTTGGCTTCGAAGCCGGGGATGCGAATGCCACGGGATGCGCCCGGGGTCATTTCGATAGCACCCTTGCGCGCCAGCGCCTTGAGGTGTTCTTCAGCCGCGTTGGGCGACTTGAAACCCAGCTCCTGGGCGATTTCCGCGCGGGTTGGCGGGTAGCCGTTGTCTTCGAGGCAGCGTTTGATGAAGGCCAGAATCTCTGCTTGGCGTGGCGTCAGCTTTAGCATATTGATCGCTCTGTCTTTTTATACAGTGACTGGGATTATATACAGTGGGCAGCGCTTGGCAATCCTCCTTTTTTCACGAGGCGCTGGACGGTCGGTCGGGCTGTTGACTGCGACATGACTACCACCCGTGAAAAGGTGTGGTTAAATACGTGACCGGGCGTTCGCAAAACGCCCCGGCAGGCTTGACAACCCCAGGGCTGAAACGTATGTTTCAAACAAGTGTTTGTCAGGCGGAGTAACCATGGCCCAGTCGGAAACCGTTGAACGCATTCTCGATGCTGCCGAGCAGTTGTTCGCGGAAAAAGGTTTCGCTGAAACCTCGTTGCGTCTGATCACCAGCAAGGCCGGGGTGAACCTGGCGGCGGTGAACTATCACTTCGGCTCGAAAAAAGCCCTGATCCAGGCCGTGTTCTCGCGGTTCCTCGGGCCGTTCTGCCTGAGCCTCGATCGCGAGCTGGAGCGCCGCCAGGCCAAGCCCGACGTAAAGCCGACCCTGGAAGAGCTGTTGGAAATCCTGGTCGAGCAAGCCCTTGTCGTGCAGCCGCGAAGCGGTAACGATCTGTCCATTTTCATGCGCCTGCTGGGCCTTGCCTTCAGCCAGAGCCAGGGGCATTTGCGGCGTTATCTTGAAGACATGTACGGCAAGGTGTTCCGCCGCTACATGTTGCTGGTCAACGAGGCGGCGCCGCGTATCCCGCCGATCGAGCTGTTCTGGCGGGTGCACTTCATGCTTGGCGCCGCGGCGTTCAGCATGTCCGGTATCAAGGCGCTGCGGGCTATCGCGGAAACCGATTTCGGCGTGAACACCTCTATAGAGCAGGTGATGCGGTTGATGGTGCCGTTCCTGGCTGCCGGCATGCGCGCCGAAACCGGTGTGACCGATGAAGCCATGGCGGCCGCGCAATTGCGACCGCGCAGCAAATCCGCCCCGGCGCTCGCCAAGGCGTGAGGGCATGGGTGTGCGCAGCGGCCTACATCCGCTAAGCTAGCCGCCCATGCCGACTTTCGTTTCTAATCCGTCTTATCCTCCATTGCGTCACCGCGACCTGCCGGGCCTGGCTCCTGGCAACGCTGTCGTGGGTGTGTCGCCACGCGGGTTCATCTTTATCAAGGAAATTCTATGACTGCCGGCCTGCAAGGCTCGTTGATGGTGGACGTCGCCGGTACCTGGCTGACGGCCGAAGATCGCCACCTGTTGCGTCAGCCCGAAGTGGGCGGCCTGATCATTTTTGCCCGCAACATCGAACACCCACGTCAGGTGCGGGAATTGAGCGCGTCGATCCGTGCCATCCGTCCCGACCTCCTGTTGGCGGTGGATCAGGAAGGCGGCCGCGTCCAGCGCCTGCGCCAGGGGTTCGTGCGCTTGCCGGCGATGCGGGCGATAGCCGACAACCCGAACGCCGAATACCTGGCCGAACAGTGCGGCTGGATCATGGCCACTGAAGTGCTGGCGGTCGGTCTCGACTTGAGCTTTGCCCCGGTGCTTGACCTCGATTACCAGCGCAGCGCCGTCGTCGGCAGTCGTTCCTTCGAAGGTGACCCCGAGCGCGCTGCGTTATTGGCCGGTGCCTTCATCCGTGGCATGAGCGCCGCCGGGATGGCCGCCACTGGCAAGCACTTCCCGGGGCATGGCTGGGCCGAAGCCGATTCCCATGTGGCGATTCCGACCGATGAGCGCAGCCTCGAGCAGATTCGCGCCAATGACCTGGTGCCGTTTGCCAAGCTGAGCAAGCAACTGGCCGCCGTGATGCCAGCCCATGTCATCTACTCGCAGGTTGACGCCAATCCGGCTGGGTTCTCTCGCCGCTGGTTGCAGGACATCCTGCGTGGCGAGTTGCAATTCGAGGGCGTGATCTTCAGTGATGACCTGTCGATGGCCGGTGCTCATGTGGTCGGTGATGCCGCCAGTCGTATCGAGGCGGCGTTGACGGCGGGTTGCGACATGGGGCTGGTGTGTAATGATCGCGCCGCCGCGGAGTTGGCCTTGAGCGCCGCCCAGCGCCTGAAGGTCAAGCCTTCGGCACGGATCGCCCGCATGCGTGGCAAGGCCTATGCTTCAACGGAATATCGCCAGAACCCTCGCTGGTTGGCGGCGCTCGGCGCGCTTAGGGCTGCCCAGCTGATTGATTAGCGCTGAGCAATGTGGGAGCCGAGTTCGCTCGCGATGACGGCAGCACAGTCGACATTTGCGCCAGCTGAACCACCGCCATCGCGAGCAAGCTCGGCTCCCACAGGAATTGAGGGGGTCAGCGCTTTTCCAGTTTGTCCGGCAGCGGCGCGAACAATGCTTCGATATCGTCGCTCTGCAATTTCCAATCCCCGGCCACGCGTCCGTCCAGCACGCCGGCCGCGAGGTCGGATTTTTCCTTTTGCAGTAGCTGGATCTTTTCTTCCACCGTGCCTCGGGCAATCAGCTTGTAGACGAATACCGGTTTTTCCTGGCCGATGCGGTAGGCGCGGTCGGTCGCCTGGTTTTCGGTGGCCGGGTTCCACCATGGATCGTAGTGAATCACCGTGTCGGCCTCGGTCAGGTTCAAGCCTACACCACCAGCCTTCAGGCTGATCAGGAAGATCTGACGCTTGCCGCTCTGGAATTCCTTGACGGGCGTGCGCCGGTCGCGGGTCTGGCCGGTCAGGAGGGCGTAATCGACGCCGCGTTTCTTCAGCTCCTCTTCAATCAGCGCCAGCATGGACGTGAATTGGGAAAACAACAGCACTCGGCGACCTTCTTCGAACAGTTCTTCGAGCATTTCCATCAGGCTGTCGAGCTTGCCCGAGGTGCTGCCTCGGGCGGGCAGGGTGGCGTCGTTGATCAGGCGCAGGTCGCAACACACCTGGCGCAGCTTGAGCAGCGCCTCGAGAATGATGATCTGGCTGCGGGCCACGCCTTTGCGCGTGATCTCGTCGCGGACCTTCTTGTCCATCGCCAGGCGCATGGTCTCGTAGACGTCGCGCTGGGCGTCGCTGAGTTCGACCCAATGGATGATCTCGGTCTTGGGCGGCAACTCCGTAGCCACTTGCTCCTTGGTCCTGCGCAGCAGGAAAGGTTTTATCCGACCGTTGAGGTGCTGCAGTCGTACATCGCTGCCGCGCTTTTCGATCGGTACACGGTAATCGCGGTTGAAACTCTTGACGTCCCCAAGCCACCCCGGCAGCAGGAAGTGAAACAGCGACCACAATTCGCCCAGGTGATTTTCCAACGGCGTGCCGGACAGGCACAGCCGCTGGCGGGCGTTGAGCTCGCGGGCGGCCTGGGCAGCTTTGCTGGTGGGGTTCTTGATGTACTGGGCTTCATCGAGGATCAGCACGTGCAACGGCTGCGCGGCCAGGCGCTCGACATCCTTGGGCAGCAGGGCATAGGTGGTGAGGACCAGGTCGTAATCGCCCAGTCGGTCGAAATGTTTCTTGCGCCCGGCGCCGTAAAGCGCCAATACCTTGAGCTGCGGCGTGAAGTGAGCCGCCTCGTCGAGCCAGTTGGGGATCAGGCTGGTCGGCATGACGACCATGCACGGCCGGTCCAGGCGCCCGGCGTTTTTTTCGCTGAGAATGTGCGCCAGGGTCTGTAGGGTTTTGCCCAGGCCCATGTCGTCCGCAAGAATGCCGCCGACTTCCAGCTGCCTGAGCGATTGCATCCAGCTCAAGCCTTCGAGTTGATAAGGTCGCAGCGTCGCGTTCAGGCCCTCGGGCGCGATGGCGGTGTAATCCTTGATGTCCCGCAGGCGTTGCGCCAGGCCGCGAATGTGTTCGCCACCTTCCCAGGTCAAGGGCATGTCTTGCAGCGGGTTCAGGCGCAGGGCATCCGCGCTGTTGAGGCGCAGTTTGGTGGTGCCGGGCTCTTGCAGGTAAAACTCGCCCAGGGTCGCCAGCACTGGCTTCAGCCGGCCATAAGGCAGGGCCACCTGCTGCGGGCCGAACTCCGAGTTCGGGCGGTTGGGCAGGTTGACCAGGATGAGTTCGTCGTCCCGACGCCGGGCCAGGCGTTCCGGGTTGAACAATTCGATGTGCGAACGCATCAGGTTCAGCAGGATCGGCAGCAGGCTCAGGCGCTCGCCATTGACGATGATCCCCAGTTCCAGGTCGAACCAGTCCCGCTCCGGCGTTTCCTCGACGGTGGCGTACCACTCGTCCACTGCCGTCAGGTCGAAGCCGAAGTCCTCGTCGATCTGCAATTCCCAGCCTTGGCTGCGCAGTTTCGGCAGGTCATTGAGGGTGAAGGTCAGCCAGGCACTGTCGTTGACCATTTCGTACAGTTCGCCGGCGCTTTCCGGCAGGGCCTTGCTTTGTCGGGTCGCGACCTTGAAGCCGAGGATTCGCAGCTGTTCGCGGTAGGACTGTTCCACATCGGTGTGGCGTTTTATCCGCAGTGTCTGGGTTTCCTGGCGAATCAGCACGTCGGTGTTGCGCTGGCCACTGACGTATTCGTCCAGGTAACTGAACGACAGTGCGGCGCGGTGTTGAATGTAGCGCTGCATCTTGCCGTTGCGCGGCTCGAAGGCGCTGAACTCGATACTGGCCAGCCACAGGCGCGGCACTGGTTGCACGTTGTCCACCAGTACTTGTGGCGGAGCCTTGGGGCTGCGGTTGTCCAGCACGGCCTGGAGTTTCTCCAGCAATTGCGCGTCTTTTTCGGCGGCCGGGTAGGCCAGGGTTTCCTGGACTTGCAGCAGCACGGCCGCGCAGTGCTTGCAGTTGATACGCACCGGGCAGGAGCACGCAGCTTCGAGCAGAATCAGCGCGCCTTTGGCTGACTCTTTAAGGCGAATGGTCTGACGGTAGACGTTACCGCCAGAGCCTTCGCAACTGGCGGTGATGGTGCTGTCGCCGGCTTCGACAATCCTGACGCGGTTTTCCAGCGCATAACGGCGCCCGCGCTCCAGGCTCTGTTCCTTGAATCGATTGACCCAGGAAGGTGCCAGGGGTTTGCTCAGGGGCGAGGGCATAGGCGCGCCACTCAGTCCGGAATGACTTCAGGTGCCTGCCGTGGCGCGGGCGCGGTCAACGAGGTGATCTTGATCAGCAGGCCAAGATGCCCGTTGTCGAGGAAGTTCAGTTGGCCATTCTTGGTATGGCTCTGCTGCTTGAGGCGCTCGCTGGAGGTGACCAGGCCATTGGCGTTGATCTGGTTGATCCAGAAATCGGCATCCACGTCGGTGAAACGGCCCAGCTTCAGTTCCAGGGTGCCCTCGATGGGGAATTGCCCGAACTGTTCGGCGCCGTCGCTGATGGCAACTTTGCGCCCCTGTTCACCGAGCGTCTGCTGCCAGGCCTTGTGCATCAATACTGTGTATTGGCCGCTGGCGGTGAGTTTCTCGACGATGTTGCCCAGGGCCGGCGTGCGCTGGCTGTCCGCGCCCAGGCGTTGCGCGCCGGCGTCCCAGTCTTCCGGTGCGGCGCGGCTGACAATCGCCGGCTCGGCATTCTGGCGCACCAGAATCATTTCAACCTGATACAGGTCGTCGGCAAACGCCAGGGGGGCGACCAGGGTCATCAACAAGGTCAGTGAGCGGAACAGGCGCATGTGGCGTCCTTCAAGCAGTGGTCGGAGTGAGGCGCTCGAACAGCGCCTCTACGGTATTGAAACGCTCTTCCGCGCGTTCCATGGGCACCATGAATTTGAACATCGTGGCACCTTCGAACTTGTAGCGTTTGGGCTGGCCTTGGATCAACTTGATCAGCACCAGCGGGTCGACCGGGGTCTGGGCTTCGAACTCGATCCGGCCGCCATTGGGGCCGCCATCGACTTTCTTGATGCCCAGTTGCTCGGCCTTGAGCTTGAGCAACGTGGTGCGCACCAGGTTCTTGGTCGGTTCCGGCAGCAGGCCGAAGCGGTCGATCATCTCCACCTGCAGGTCCTTGAGACCTTCCTCGTCACTGGCCGAGGCGATGCGTTTGTAGAGGATCAGCCGCGCGTGGACGTCCGGCAGGTAGTCTTCCGGGATCAGCGCCGGCACCCGCAGGTTGATTTCCGGCCCGCCGCCCAGGGGCTGGTCGAGGTTCGGCTGCTCGCCCTTGCGGATCGACTTGACCGCGCGTTCGAGCATTTCCATGTACAGGGTGAAGCCGACGGCCTGGATCTGGCCGCTCTGGCCGTCGCCCAGCAATTCGCCGGCGCCACGGATTTCCAGGTCATTGGTGGCCAGCACGAAGCCGGCGCCCAGGTCCTGGGTATTGGCGATGGCCTCCAGGCGCTTTTCCGCATCCGGAGTGATCTGCTGGCGCGGTGGCGTCAACAGGTAGGCATAGGCCTGGTGGTGGCTACGACCGACCCGGCCGCGCAACTGATGCAACTGGGCCAGGCCGAATTTGTCGGCGCGCTCGATGATGATGGTGTTGGCGCTCGGTACGTCGATGCCGGTCTCGATGATGGTCGAGGCGATCAACACGTTGAAGCGCTTGTGGTAGAAGTCGCTCATCACCTGTTCGAGTTCACGCTCGCGCATTTGCCCGTGGCCGATGCCGATCCGCGCTTCCGGCACCAGTTCGGCCAGGTCGGCGGCGCACTTCTCAATGGTCTTCACGTCGTTGTGCAGGTAATAGACCTGGCCGCCACGCAGCAACTCACGCAGCAGGGCTTCCTTGACCGTGCTTTTGTTCTGCTCCATGACAAAGGTGCGCACCGACAGGCGCCGGGCCGGTGGCGTGGCGATGATCGACAGGTCGCGCATGCCCGATACCGCCATGTTCAGCGTGCGCGGGATCGGCGTGGCGGTCAGGGTCAGGATGTCGACTTCGCTGCGCAGGGCCTTGAGCTGTTCTTTCTGGCGCACGCCAAAGCGGTGCTCTTCGTCGATGATCACCAGCCCCAGGCTCTTGAACTTCACGTCGTCCTGCAGCAGCTTGTGCGTACCGATGACGATGTCGATCTTGCCCTCGGCCAGGTCGGCCACGGCGGCGTTCACTTCCTTGGTGGATTTGAAACGGCTCATCACTTCCACGGTCACCGGCCAGTCGGCAAAGCGGTCGCGGAAACTGTTGTAGTGCTGCTGGGCGAGCAGGGTGGTCGGCACCAGGATCGCCACCTGCTTGCCACCGTGCACGGCAATGAACGCGGCGCGCATCGCCACTTCGGTCTTGCCGAAGCCCACGTCGCCGCACACCAGTCGGTCCATGGGCTTGGGCGCGAGCATGTCGGCGCGCACGGCTTCGATGGTGGTCTGCTGGTCGACGGTTTCTTCGAACGGGAAACCGGCGCTGAAGGTTTCGTAGTCGGCTTTCGGATCGGCGAAGGCGTAACCCTCGCGGGCGGCGCGGCGGGCATAGATGTCCAGCAGTTCGGCGGCGACGTCGCGCACTTGTTCGGCGGCCTTGCGCTTGGCTTTCTGCCAGGTTTCCGAGCCCAGGCGATGCAGCGGGGCCAGCGCGTCGTCGCTGCCGGTGTAGCGGGCGATCAGGTGCAGGTTCGCCACCGGCACATAGAGCTTGGCGCCCTCGGCGTATTCCAGGGTCAGGAACTCGGCGGCCTGGTTGTCGATTTCCAGGGTCGCCAGGCCCAGGTAGCGGCCCACGCCGTGGTCGATGTGCACCACGGGCGCGCCTTCGCGCAGCTCGGTGAGGTTCTTGATGACCGCGTCGTTGGCGGCGTCGGCACGTTTCTCGCGCCGACGGCGCTGCATGACGCGCTGGCCGAACAAAGGACTTTCCGCCACCAGTGCCAGGGCCGGGTCATCCAGGACCAGGCCGTCGTTCAACGGCGCGATGGTGATCGCCAGGCGATCCTTGCCGGCGACGAAGTCCGGCCAGCTGTCGACGGTCTTCGGCCGCAGCTTCAGGCGTTCGAGCAGCTCCAACAGCACTTCGCGACGGCCGGCGGATTCGGCGGTGAACAGGACACGACCGGGGAACGCATCGAGGAAGCCGGCAAGTGCCGCCAAGGGTTGCGTGGCCTTGGCTTCGATCGCCAGGTCCGGCAATGCCCTGGCCGGGAAGCGCTCACGGCCAACGCCGGTTTCCACGTCCTGTTGGCTCGCCACCACCCGTGGCCAATTCTTGAGGCGGGCAAAGCAGTCTTCCACCGGCAGGAACAGCTCGGCCGGTGGCAATAAAGGACGGGAAGGATCGACGCGGCGTTCTTCGTAGCGGTTGCGCACGTCGTTCCAGAAGTTTTCCGCCGCCTGTTCGATGCCCGGCAAGGAAAACACCTGGGTGTCCTGGGGCAGGTAATCGAACAGGGTGGATGTTTCTTCGAAAAACAGCGGCAGGTAGTACTCGATGCCGGCAGGGGTGATCCCGCTGCTCAGGTCCTGGAAGATCGGACAACGGCGGAAATCCACATCGAAGCGCTCGCGAAACCGCGCCTTGAAGCGGGTCACGGCGTCTTTCTGCAGCGGGAACTCCTTGGCCGGCAACAGGCGGATCGACTGCACCTTGTCAATGGAACGCTGGTTTTCCGGATCGAAAGTGCGCAGGGTTTCGATCTCGTCATCGAACAGGTCGATGCGATAAGGCAGTTTGCTGCCCATCGGAAACAGGTCGATCAGGGCGCCGCGTACCGCGAATTCGCCATGCTCGTACACCGTGTCGACGCAGCGATAGCCGCTGGCCTCAAGCCGGGTGCGCATTTGTTCGACGTCGAGCTTCTGGCCGATGTCCAGCACCAGGCTG
Organism: Pseudomonas sp. NFACC08-1; assembly: GCF_900106735.1. Lineage (NCBI taxonomy): Bacteria > Pseudomonadati > Pseudomonadota > Gammaproteobacteria > Pseudomonadales > Pseudomonadaceae > Pseudomonas > Pseudomonas sp. NFACC08-1. The sequence continues at coordinate 394,557 of NZ_FNNL01000005.1, forward strand.
CTGCCGAGCAGGAATTGGGTCGGTGCCAGGCGATGTAGGGCTGTAGTGATCGGCACTACCAAAACGCCATGACTGAGTTCCGGCAGCCGATAAAGGCTGGCGATTCGCTGGGAAATGATGTCCTGGTGCGGTGAAAACAGATCGTAGGGCAGGGTTTCCCAGTCCGGGAAATGCAAGACCGGCAAATCCGGAGCGAAGAAACTCAGCTCCTGTTCCAGCCGCTCGGCGCTTTGGCTGTCGGCGGTCAGCAGCAGGGTGAAGCGCTTTGCAGCGCTGGCAGCCTCGGCGATGGCCAGGCTCAGGGCGGCACCGGGCAGGTTGCCCCAGTGCTGTTTACCTGCCGCGGCAGGGAGAAGCGGAAGACGCAGAACGGGCACGGAAGGTTGAGCTCCAGCGTTGCGACAAAGTCGACAATTGTAGCGGGGGAAGGGGGCTGCTGTCAGTCGCAGACTACCCAGGCAGACAGGAAAACCACGGTGCGACAGGCGCGCATTGCTCCGCCGAGGACTCGGCGGCATAATGTAGCCCCTTTTTTCAGCCCCTACATGTGGAAGGTTACCGTGACTCAGAAGCCCGACCAGTGTCTTGGTGAATGGATTGATCGTGAAGCTCTCGCAGAAGCGATGATCCCTCTCATCGGTCAGCTCTACCGCAATAACAACGTGGTGAGCTCGATCTATGGCCGCAGCCTGATCAACCAGTCTGTCATCGCGATCCTCAAAGCCCATCGCTTTGCTCGCCACCGTTCTTCCGACGACAGCGAACTCTCCGTCCACGAAACATTCCCCCTGCTCAAAGCCATGAGCGAGCTCAAGCTCGGCGCGGCTTCGGTGGACCTGGGCAAGTTGGCGTTCAAATTCCGCAGCGAAGGCAATGGCCGTAGCGCCGAGCAGTTCGTTCGTGAAGAGATGGCCGATGTGGTTGGCCAGCAGAACGCTTCGCCTCGCAAAGGCACTGACGTGGTCCTGTACGGCTTCGGTCGTATCGGCCGTCTGCTGGCGCGCATCCTGATCGAAAAAACCGGTGGCGGCGACGGCCTGCGCCTGCGGGCCATCGTGGTGCGCAAAGGCGCCGAGAACGACCTGACCAAGCGCGCCAGCCTGCTGCGTCGTGATTCGGTCCATGGTTCGTTCAACGGCACCATCATCATCGATGAAGAAAACAACACCATTCTCGCCAACGGCAACCTGATCCAGGTGATCTACGCGAAGAACCCGACCGAGGTCGACTACACCCAGTACGGCATCAAGGACGCACTGCTGGTGGACAACACCGGCGTATGGCGTGATGCCGAGGGCCTGGGCCAGCACCTGGCCTGTCCGGGCATCGACCGCGTCGTGCTGACCGCGCCTGGCAAGGGCAAGCTGAAGAACATCGTTCACGGCATCAACCACGGCGACATCACCGCTGACGACAAGATCGTTTCCGCGGCTTCCTGCACCACCAACGCCATCGTGCCGGTGCTCAAGGCGGTGAACGACAAGTTCGGCATCGTCAACGGTCACGTTGAAACGGTTCACTCGTACACCAACGACCAGAACCTGATCGACAACTTCCACAAGGGCGACCGCCGTGGCCGCAGCGCCGCGCTGAACATGGTCCTCACCGAGACCGGTGCCGCCACCGCCGCTGCCAAGGCCCTGCCTGAGCTGGCTGGCAAGCTGACCGGCAACGCGATCCGTGTGCCGACGCCGAACGTGTCGATGGCCATCCTCAACCTGAACCTTGAGAAAGCCGCCACCCGTGAAGAGATGAACGAGTACCTGCGCTACATGGCGCTGCACTCCGACCTGCACAAGCAAATCGACTTCGTCAATTCCCAGGAAGTGGTGTCCACCGACTTCGTTGGTTCGCGCCATGCCGGCGTGGTCGACGCTGAAGCGACCATCGTTCAGGACAACCGTGTTGTGTTGTACGTTTGGTACGACAACGAGTTCGGTTACAGCTGCCAGGTGGTTCGCGTGATGGAAGACATGGCAGGTGTAAACCCGCCAGCGTTCCCGCGCTAAGCCTTAGCCGCACATGAAAACGCCCCGACTTGTCGGGGCGTTTTTGTATCTGGAGGTTTTGTGTTGAGTGGCTCGGCCTCTTCGCGAGCAGGCAATCTATCAGGCGCCGCCCACCACCGAAGCTTGCGCAGTCCGCAACTCATGACGGTTGCCCTTGAACAACACCAGGGTGGCAATCAACCCCAGCACCGCCGCCCCACTGAGCCATATCCCCGGTGCGGCCTTGTTGTCCAGTACGTGAATCAGATAAGTACAGGCCGCTGGCGTAAACCCACCGAAGGTCGCGGTTGCCAGACTGTAGGCCAGGGAGAAGCCGGTGGTACGCACTTCGAGCGGCATGATTTCGGTCAAGGCGACGACCATGGCGCCGTTGTACGATCCATACAGGAATGACAACCACAATTCCACGATCAGCAAATGGCTGAAGCTTGGATTCGCTACCAACCAGGACAGCGCCGGGTACGCCGTCAGGATCGCCAGGATAGTCGCGCCGAGCAGCAGGGGTTTACGTCCGACCTTGTCGGAAAGCGCCCCCATCACGGGCAGCCAGAAGAAATTCGACAAGCCGATGCAGACCGTGACCAGTAGCGCATCCAGGTCCGACAGGTTCAACTCGGCCTTGCCGAAGGTCGGTGTGTAGGCGGTGATCAGGTAGAACGATACGGTGGTCATTACCACCAGCGCCATGCCGGACAAGACAATGCCGAAGTTCTGACCGATGGAGCGGACAATTTCCGACAGGCTGGGGCGATGTTTTCTCGCTTGGAACTCAGGTGTTTCTTCCAATGAGCGACGGATCACGAATATCGCCGGCACGATCATGCAGCCCACCAGGAACGGCACGCGCCAGCCCCATTCGCCCATCTCCTGGGGACTCAGCCAGTGATTGAGGCCGACCCCCAGCAGGCCGGCAAACACCACGGCAGCCTGTTGGCTGGCGGACTGCCAACTGACAAAGAACCCTTTGCGCCCCGGCGTGGAAATTTCTGCCAGGTACACCGATACACCGCCCAGCTCAACACCGGCGGAAAAGCCCTGCAGCAATCGCCCCAGCAGCACCAGCAGCGGTGCCGCCACGCCGAGGGTGGCGTAACCCGGCACACAGGCGATAAGCACCGTGCCGGCGGCCATCATCGCCAGGGTGATGATCAAGCCTTTGCGACGGCCGTGGCGGTCGATGTAGGCGCCGAGAAAAATCGCTCCGAGGGGGCGCATCAGGAACCCGGCACCAAACGTGGCCAGGGACAGCATCAGCGAGGCGAATGCACTGTCGGCGGGGAAGAACGTCTTGGCGATGGCCGTGGCGTAGAAGCCATAGACCATGAAGTCGAACATCTCCAGGAAGTTGCCGCTGACAACGCGAAAAATCGCCTTGCCGTTGCTCGTTTGGGAAGACATGTGTAGGTACTCACTCTGGCAAATCTTGTATGGAGGCACTGCGTCCCCTGTGGGAGCGCTGGAGTTCATAATGGCGGTCGCGGTTTTGAGGGGAGATGAAGATTTGTTAACTGGACGATGGATTGGCCTTGTGGTGCTGGCCGGCGTGTTGTCGGGTTGCGGCAACGGCGACACCCTGGAGCGCTTCGATGGCCCGACCATGGGCAGTCATTATTCGATTCAGTACGTCAGACATTCTGCCGGGCCCACTGCGAAAACGGTGCAGGCCGAGGTGGAAAACATCCTTGCCGAAGTGGATCGGCAACTCTCAACCTATCGCAGCGACTCGGACATCGAGCGTTTCAACGCGCTGCCGGCCAATAGCTGTCAGGTCATGCCTGGCCCGCTCCTGGAGTTGGTCGGCGTAGGTGAGCAGTTGTCGGTTCAAAGCGACGGCTCCTTCGACCTGACTGTGGAACCGCTGCTGAACCTGTGGGGCTTCGGTCCTCAGTCTCGCGAAGAAAAAGTACCGACCGCCGAAGCCTTGGCCTTGGTGCGCCAGCGCGTCGGTCATGGTCATTTGCGCATCGAGGGCGACCGGTTGTGCAAAGACGCGGCAGTGGAAGTCGACTTCAACAGTATCGCCGCGGGTTATGCTGTCGACCGCATCGCCGCCAGGCTCCAGGCCCTGGGCATCGACAGTTACCTGGCCGAAGCCACCGGCGAACTCAAGGCCGTCGGGCGCAAACCCGATGGTTCGGCCTGGCGTATCGCCCTGGAAGAGCCCCGGGACGACCGGCAAGTGGCGGAGCGTGTCATCGAGGTCAACGGCTACGGGGTTTCCACCTCGGGCGACTACCGTAAGTATTTCGAGCAGGGCGGCAGGCGTTATTCCCACACTTTTGATGCCCGCACCGGTGCGCCGGTCCTACATGACCTGGCGTCCGTCACGGTGATTCATCCTTCAGCGTTGATGGCCGATGGACTATCGACGCTGTTGCTGATTCTCGGTCCTGAACGGGGTTGGGACTATGCCGAAAAGCACGGCATCGGGGTATTTTTTGTACTGCGCGATGGCAATCGTTTTGTCTCCCGTACCAACGATGTGTTTGAACGGATCAGTGGTGGAAAAACCCAATGATGACAGCCTTCAGGATGCAGGCGACCTGTGGCGAGGGAGCTTGCTCCCGCTTGAGTGCGAAGCGCTCACAAAAATGGGTCTGCTGCGCAGCCCAGCGGGAGCAAGCTCCCTCGCCACAGTGATTTGGGCAAGCTCCGACAGCGTTTTGAAAGCGTAGGTGTGGCGAAATAGCGCAGGCAAAACTAGCCTACGACGCGACCAAGGGGTAATGTGCGCGGCGTTGACGCTTCTATAGACTGTGGCCGGGCTCGTGAACCGGCCCCAAATTGTTCCTTCATGCCGCGGGCCGGCATGATTTAGCCGTCGGCGCCAAGTGTGGTGCCGCGGCCTGTTCTGAGGAGTACGCATGGCTGTCTACAACTACGACGTGGTGGTACTGGGTTCCGGCCCGGCGGGGGAAGGCGCGGCAATGAACGCGGCCAAGGCAGGGCGCAAGGTGGCGATGGTCGACAGTCGTCGGCAGGTCGGCGGCAACTGCACCCACTTGGGTACCATCCCGTCCAAGGCCTTGCGTCACTCGGTCCGGCAGATCATGCAGTTCAACACCAACCCGATGTTCCGTGCCATCGGCGAACCGCGTTGGTTCTCCTTCCCGGACGTGCTCAAGAGCGCCGAGAAGGTGATCTCCAAGCAGGTGGCCTCGCGCACTGGCTACTACGCCCGCAATCGCGTTGACGTGTTCTTTGGCACCGGCAGCTTTGCTGATGAGCAGACCGTCGAAGTGGTCTGCGGCAACGGCGTGGTCGAGAAACTGGTGGCCAAGCACATCATCATCGCCACCGGCTCGCGCCCGTATCGCCCGGCCGACATCGATTTCAACCACGCGCGTATCTACGATAGTGACACCATCCTGAGCCTGGGTCACACCCCGCGTAAGCTCATCGTCTACGGCGCTGGCGTGATCGGTTGCGAATACGCCTCGATCTTCAGCGGCCTGGGTGTGCTGGTGGAACTGGTGGATAACCGCGGCCAGTTGCTGAGCTTCCTGGACTCGGAAATCTCCCAGGCCCTGAGCTATCACTTCAGCAACAACAACATCACCGTGCGCCACAACGAAGACTACGACCGCGTGGAAGGCGTCGACAATGGCGTGATCCTGCACCTCAAGTCCGGCAAGAAGATCAAGGCCGACGCCTTGCTCTGGTGTAACGGTCGTACCGGTAACACCGACACCCTGGGCCTGGAAAACATTGGTGTGAAGGTCAACAGCCGCGGCCAGATCGAAGTCGACGAAAACTACCGTACCTGTGTACCGAACATCTACGGTGCCGGTGACGTGATTGGCTGGCCGAGCCTGGCCAGTGCCGCCCACGACCAGGGCCGTTCGGCCGCCGGCAGTATTGTCGACAACGGCAGCTGGCGCTTCGTCAACGACGTACCGACCGGGATTTACACCATTCCGGAAATCAGCTCGATCGGCAAGAACGAGCAGGAGCTGACCCAGGCCAAGGTGCCGTATGAAGTGGGCAAGGCCTTCTTCAAGAGCATGGCGCGGGCGCAGATCGCCGGCGAGCCGCAAGGCATGCTGAAGATCCTGTTCCACCGCGAGACCCTGGAAGTACTGGGCGTGCACTGCTTCGGCTACCAGGCGTCGGAGATCGTGCACATCGGCCAGGCGATCATGAACCAGCCGGGCGAATTGAACACGTTGAAGTACTTCGTCAACACCACGTTCAACTACCCGACCATGGCCGAAGCCTATCGGGTAGCTGCCTATGACGGGCTCAACCGGCTTTTTTGAGCGGCTCCGGCCGGTGGCCTGAGCCGGCCGGGGAGACCGATTTCAGCAATTCTCGAGGGTGGCAGTGGCCAAACCGGGAAAGTCTGTAATCAGGCTGTCAGCGCCAAAATCGGCGAGCCTGCGCATCAGCGCGGGCTCGTTGACGGTCCACACCGACACATGCAGCCCCTGGCGTTGCGCCTTGATCAGGCGTTCCGGCGTGCACAGGGTCCAGTTCAGCGCCAGAATCTCGCAGCCGTAACTCTGGGCGACCTTCAACGGGTCGAGCCAGGCGTATTCGGCCACCAGTCCGCGGGAGATGTCCGGGGTCAGGTCCAGGGCTGCCTTGAGCACTTCCCGGGAACTGGACGTGATGGTGATTTTGTCCAGCAGCCCGAAGCGCTGGGCCATTTCGCGAATGCCCAGCACCGTCGCGGCGGCGCGGGTGCGCGAGGCGCTTTTGACCTCCAATTGCCAGTGCTCGAAATCACACTTCTCGAACAGCTCCTCCAGGCGTGGGATCGGGCACGGCTTGATCCAGCCCGGGCCACCCTTGCGCGCATCGTAGGTCACCAGCTCGGCGGCGGTATGCTCGACCACCTTGCCCCGGCGATCGGTGGTGCGCTTGAGGGTCGGGTCGTGGATCACCATCAACTCGCCGTCCATCGAAAGGTGCAGGTCCAGCTCGCAACGGCGTACGCCGTGCTTGAGGCACTCCTGAAAACCGGTCAGGGTGTTTTCCGGCGCTTCGCCCTTGGCGCCGCGGTGGCCATAAATGAGGGTCACGGTTCTTCCTTATTGATACCTGAGTCGTTCTGTTCCCGGGCCAGGCGCCGCTCTTGCGCCTGTTTCTGCAGGATGTAGCGGGCCAGCAACTGGCGCTGGGCGTCGGTCGGGCGTTCGAACTCGGTGCCCACGTCGAAGCCATCGCCCTTTGGGTCGCAGTGGGTGACCCGCGCCCGCAGCAACAGACCGAGGGCTTGCGGCATCAGCACCAACTTGATCGACAAGTGGGTGCCGGCCGCGATCGGCGTGGGGTGTTGGAAGTCGACGCCGCCTTCGGAAATGATCACCGGTTGCGGTTCGCCGATTTCGCCGAGCACCGTCAGGGCGATGACCTGGCTGAGCAGGTCGATGCGTTTGTTCATTGCCTTGAGGTATGCCGCGATGCTGCGTTCGCGCTCGCTGATCTGGCGCAGCAGGTGCTGTGACTCGAATTCGCTCAGGTGCAATTCACTGAGCAGATTGAACAATGGAGAAGCATCCTGCAACACTTCCTGGCCAGCAGCTTCAGGAATGGACAGGGGCCGAATTTCCAGTGCGATCGTGTCCTCGATACGGTAGTATTCGCGGCGATCTTCTTCATCTAATGTCGACATGGCGAACCCATGGTAGCGGCGGTGGTCTGAGTGTAAAGCTGGTTTGTGACCCCCGCCACAAGGACGTTCCTTTTCCCTCCGAACAAGCCCCGACATGTTCAGACCTCTCTTCGTATTTATCGGCACGCGTTATACCCGTGCAAAGCGTCGCAATCATTTCGTATCGTTCATTTCCCTGACGTCCATCATCGGGCTGGCCCTTGGCGTGGTCGTGATGATAGTCGTGCTCTCGGTGATGAACGGCTTCGACCATGAGATGCGCACCCGCGTGCTGGGCATGGTGCCCCACGCGACCCTCGAGTCCGGCGAAGCCATCAGCGATTGGCCGAGCCTGGCCGCCAAGGTCAAGCAGAACCCGCAGGTGCTGGCCGTGGCGCCGTTCACCCAGATGCAAGGGCTGCTGACCAACGACGGCAAGGTGTCCAAAGTGTTGCTCAATGGCATCGACCCCGGGCTCGAGCGGCAGGTGTCGATCATCGACAACTTCATGCAGCAGGGAAAACTCGATGACCTGGCGCCAGGCAGTTTCGGCATCGTCATCGGCGACAAGGCCGCGGCCAAGCTCGGCGTTGCCATTGGCGACAAGCTGACCTTCGTCGCCCCGGAAGTCACCGTGACCCCGGGCGGCATGTTCCCGCGCATGAAACGCTTTACCGTGGTCGGCATTTTCCATGTCGGCGCTGGCGAGCTCGATGGTTACCTGGGCGTCACCAATCTCCAGGACCTGGCGCGCCTGCATCGCTGGAAGCCGGATCAGGTCCAGGGCCTGCGGTTGAAGTTCGATGATCTGTTCCAGGCACCGCGTGTGGCGTGGACCATCGCCCAGCAACTCGGCGAAGATCGTTACTACGCCCGGGACTGGACCCGTACCCACGGCAACCTGTACCAGGCGATCCGCATGGAAAAAGCCATGATCGGCCTGCTGCTGTTGCTGATCGTTGCCGTGGCGGCGTTCAACATCATCTCCACGCTGGTGATGGTGGTGAACGACAAGAAGGGCGATATCGCGATCCTGCGTACCCTTGGCGCCACGCCGGGGCAGATCATGCGGATCTTCATGGTCCAGGGCACGGTCATTGGCGTGATCGGTACGTTCGTCGGCGCCCTGGTCGGGATGTTCGCCGCGCTGAACGTCAGCGCCGCGATCGCCGCCCTCGAAGGCCTGATCGGGCACAAGTTTCTCAACGCCGACGTGTACTTCATCGACTACCTGCCATCGCAATTGCAGGCCGATGACGTGTTGATGGTCTGCGGCGCCGCGTTGGTCCTGAGTTTCCTCGCCACCCTGTATCCTGCCTGGCGTGCCGCGCGCACCCAGCCTGCGGAGGCGTTACGTTATGAGTGAGTCGGGCATGAGTGAAAAAGCAATCTTGAGTTGCCGCAACCTGGGCAAATCCTACGAGGAGGGCCCGGAGTCGGTGGTGGTGTTGTCGGGCCTGCAGCTGGAGCTGCATCCTGGCGAGCGCGTGGCGATTGTCGGCACCTCCGGGTCGGGCAAGAGTACCTTGCTCAACCTGCTGGGCGGCCTGGATACGCCAACCGCCGGCAGTGTCTGGCTGGCTGGCGAAGAGCTTTCGGCGCTGAACGAGAAAGCCCGTGGCCTGCTGCGCAACCGTTCCCTGGGCTTCGTCTACCAGTTCCACCATTTGCTGCCCGAGTTCACCGCGCTGGAAAACGTCTGCATGCCGCTGTTGATTGGCCGCACGGCGATTCCTGAGGCCCGTCAGCGCGCCACGGCGTTGCTGGAGCGGGTAGGGCTGGGGCATCGCCTGGAGCACAAGCCGGCCGAATTGTCCGGTGGTGAACGCCAGCGCGTGGCGATTGCCCGGGCCTTGGTCAACAAGCCTGGGCTGGTGATGCTCGACGAGCCGACCGGCAACCTCGACTCCCACACCGCCCAAGGCATCCAGGATTTGATGCTGGAGCTCAGCACGTCGATGCGTACCGCGTTCCTGGTGGTGACCCACGACATGAACCTGGCCCGGCAGATGGACCGCGTCCTGCACTTGCAGGAAGGTTGCCTGACGCCCATCTGACCGACCGAAACCCGGTGTTTGTGACGAACGCCGGGTCTTTTATTTTCATACGGTGCCCCGCGAATGTTCAGACCGTTATCGATCTTCATCGGCACGCGCTATACCCGCGCCAAGCGCCGCAATCGCTTTGTTTCGTTCATATCCATGACCTCGATGATCGGCCTCGCCCTGGGTGTGCTGGCGATGATCGTGGTGTTGTCGGTGATGAACGGCTTCCAGCGCGAAATGAGCTCGCGCATCCTCGGCATGGTGCCCCACGCCACGATCGTCGGCGTCAATCCGATCGACGACTGGCAACCGGTGGCCGCCGCGGCGCTGAAAAATCCTGAAGTCACCGCTGCGGTGCCATTCACCGAAATGGAGGGCATGCTCAGCCATAAGGGCTCGATGCAGCCGATCCAGATCAGTGGCGTCGATCCGGCCCAGGAAGGCAAGGTGTCCATTGTCGCCCAGCATATCGTCCAGGGGCGTCTGGATGCCTTGAAGCCGGGCGAGTTTGGTGTCGTGATCGGCGAAATCACCGCCCGGCGTTTTCGTCTGAACGTCGGCGACAAAATCACCCTGATCGTGCCGGAAGTCAGCACGGCCCCCGGCGGCATCACCCCACGGATGCAGCGGCTGAATGTGGTGGGTGTGTTCAAGGTGGGCGCCGAGCTGGACGGCTCCATGGCGCTGATCCACCTGGCCGATGCCGCACAGATGCAGCATTGGCAGCCGAACCAGGTACAAAGCGTGCGCCTGGCGGTGAAGGACTTGTACGCGGCGCCGAAGGTCTCCGGTGACATCGCCACCAACCTTGGCGCGGCCTACAAGGCTGACGACTGGACACACACCCAGGGCAGCCTGTTCAGTGCCATGAAAATGGAAAAAACCATGATCGGCTTGCTGCTGCTGATGATCGTTGCGGTGGCGGCGTTCAACATCATCGCCACCCTGATCATGGTGGTGAACGACAAAGGCGCGGACATCGCGATCCTGCGCACCATCGGCGCCACGCCGCGGCAGATCATGGCGATCTTCATGGTCCAGGGTACGGTGATCGGCGTTGTCGGTACGCTGATTGGCGGCGTGCTGGGGGTGATCGCGGCGTTGAACGTCAGTGCGCTGGTGGGCTGGCTGGAAAGGGTCAGCGGCCAGCACATCTTCAGTTCCGACGTGTACTTCGTCAGCAACCTGCCGTCGGAGCTGCAGCGTGGGGACGTGGTGCTGATCTGCTCGGCCGGGTTCATCCTGAGCTTCCTCGCCACCGTGTACCCGGCGTGGCGTGCGGCGAAGATCGAACCGGCGCAGGCGTTGCGGTATTCCTGATACCCCGTGAAGCCCCCGTGGCGAGGGAGCTTGCTCCCGCTGGGCTGCGCAGCAGCCCCTCTCAAGCTCACTCAATCAACCTGATCCACCGCGTCGCCGGGTTTTAGGGCCGCTTCGCGCCCCAGCGGGAGCAAGCTCCCTCGCCACGGGAATTGGGCATGGCGCGGGTTAAGGGAATGCCTCGAATCAGTGTCAGTTTCAAGAGCAAATCGGTTGGTCGACCGGGATGCTTTTGAGCTTTTGAGCTTTTGAGCTTTTGAGCTTTTGAGCTTTTGAGCTTTTGAGCTTTTGAGCTTTTGAGCTTTTGAGCTTTTGAGCTTTTG
>NZ_FNNL01000015.1:0-50770 GCF_900106735.1 Pseudomonas sp. NFACC08-1
CTGTCGTCCACGGCCTTGGGCAAGTCGTCGACGATGTTCACGTCCAGGTTGCCGTTGGCCGTGGTGCCGTTATCGTCGGTGACCACTACGGCGAATTGCTCGCTAACGCTGTTGGCGCCGTTGGCGTTTGGATGGGCTTCATTGTCCAGCAAAGTGTAGCTATAGCTGACCACACCGGTGCTGGCGTTGTAGCCGGTGATGGTCAACGTATTACCCAGCGCAGTGGTAATCGATTGCGGGAAACCCGCCGCCACGCCGCCGGTGACGACGTTGATTCCACCCACACTCAAGGTCTGCACACCGTCCAGCGCGGTCACGGTAAAGGTGCCGCTTTGAGTCAGCGCCGATGCATCCGGACTGCTACCGTCGCTGAGATTTTTTTCCTGCAGCGATAGCTCACCACCCTCGGCATCAAGGCCCACCAACACCACAGGGTCGTCGTTGTTGTGCACTTGCAGCACCAGGTTCGCGGTGCTGGTGTCGCCATCGGCGTCGGTCAGCGTGTAGGTGAACGTCTCAGTGCCGCTGCCCCCACCGTGCAACGCGACGAATTGCGGGTCGCTGGTGTTCAGGGTGTAGGTGTACGTGCCGTTGGGGTTGAGCACCAGGGTGCCGTAGGTGCCGGTGAACGTGCCGCCGATGATCGGCCCGCTGTCGGGACCGGTGGGGATCCGGTCGGCGCCCTGATGGTCGTTGGGCAATACGTTGCCGGTGAGGGTCACCAGGGTTTCCGACGCCGTGTTGGCGTGGCTGTCGTCGATCGCCTGGGGTACGTCATCGGTGATGTTGACGTCCAGGGTGCCGGTGGCCGTGTCGCCGTCGGTGTCGACGGCCACTACCGGGAACTGCTCGGTAATGTTGTTGGCACCACCGCCGGCAGGATGGGTTTCATTGTCCGTCAGGGTGTAGGTGTAACTGACCGCCCCCGTGGCTGGGTTATAGCCGGTGATGGTCAACGTGTTGCCCAGCGCCGAAGTGATGGTTTGGGGGAAGCCCGTGGGCACGCCGCCTGTGATCACGTTGATGCCGCCGATGCTCAGGCTGCTCAGCCCGTCAGGCGCGGAAACCGTGAAGGTGCCGCTTTGCACCAACGCCCCCGGATTGCTGGCCGAACCATCGGCCAGATTGGCCTCGTTGGTGGTCAGTTCGCCGCCCTCGACATTGACCCCGTCGAGGGTCACCGGGTTATCCGGTGTCACCGGCGGCACGGTTGCATCGTCGCCCGTGTTGTCCGGATCACCGGCCAGGCGCAGTTGTGGAAACTCGGGAATCCCGTTGAACCCGGCCGTCGGAAAACCGATCTGCGGATCGACCTCCCCGCCAACTTCTTCCAGCAGCACAAAACTGTGCCCACCGCCCACGCCCCCCGGGTTGCCACCCTCGGGGCCGGCGGCCGTGGCTTCACCGGTCTGGGTCGGGTCGGCACCGGCGGCGATGGCTTGCTGCAGCTTTTGCACATCGGTCAGTTGCGCGTTACTCGGTGTCGCCGCGTCAGGCGTGTCGACATGCGGCGCATGGTTGGCGAGCAACTGCGGAGTCAGGGTCAGGTTGCTTTCGCGGCCCAGGGTCAACGTCTGGCCGTTCTGCATACGAACAGCCACCGCCCCTTCGGCACCGGTGACCAGGTGTTCGCCGGCATAAAGCCGATCGCCTTCGACCAGAGGCCGCCGCAGGCCACCTGCCGCTTCTGCGAATACTTGCCCGACTATTTTGCTGACGATACCGATGAGCGCTGCCATGTGCATTTCCTCCGTTGCCGACCGCAATCGGCACGTGTCTGGGTGAAGAATCCGTCCTCAGGTTTGGCAATCCAGAAAGCTGGAAAATCTGCCAGCTTTCGTGAAAGCAGAAGGTGCTGGCAATTCGCCAAAACGACAAAAAACCGTCACCAAAAACCACTTCACAGATCGCTCTTTCGACACTTCTTCACATCGTTTAAAAATTTGCATGGAACTTTTATTGACGCCTAAAAGCCGTCGCAACCCGCAAACTAAAAGGCTTTCGCTCTGAACAATGTGCCGGTTTTTTTCAAGCTCATAAGTTTTTTTCGGAATAAGCCTTATGAGAAATTCTTCTTAGGTTTTGCTCAGGATGTTCTTAGCTGTGTTGTTACAAGGTTGAAACGGTTTTGATCTTTAATACGTCAATATTTTGGCGACAAGCGAAGCACTACAGACCTCAGGAGATGCACCCCATGCGCGTTCTAACCCCCCTCTGCAGCGCGGTTTTACTGGCCATGGCCTGCTCTTCTCAGGCGCAGGCAATGTCCTTGACCGAGGCGATCCAGAGCACCATTGCCACTCACCCAGAGCTGGCACAACGGGTGGACAGCCGTCTGTCGGCCAATGAAGACGTCAAGGTCGCCCGAGGGGGCTTTTTCCCATCGGTGGATTTGAATGCCGGTTACGGTCGTGGCTATAGCGACAACACCAACACCCGGGCCTTGGGCAACCACCACACCAACATCCTCACCTATACCCAATCGGAGCTGCGCCTGCGGCAGATGATCTTCGACGGGTTCAACACTGCCAATGAAGTGGACCGCACCCAGGGCGTGGTCAACTCCCGAGCCTATTACGCCCAGGGCACCGCCCAGGATCTGGCGCTACGCACTATCGAGGTCTACCTGGAAGTGCTCAAGCGCCGCGAGCTGGTGACCCTGGCCAAGAACAACCTGCAGGCGCACCTGCGGGTCAACGACCAGATCGGCCTGCGCACCGAGCGAGGGGTGGGCAGTACGGCCGACTCCGACCAGTCCAATGCCCGTCGGGCCCTGGCGGAAAACAACTACGACACCGCCCAGGTCGACTTGGCCGACGCCGAGGCCAACTTCTACAGCGTGGTCGGACGCATGCCCGATGAGCTGGAGACACCGCCCTCGACCAAAGGCGAAATCCCCGCCGACCTGCGCGAAGCCCAGCAAAGCATGGTGGATAACAACCCCTACCTGAAATCGGCCCAGGCCGACATACAGTCCGCCGAAAGCCAGTACGAAGTGGCGAAGTCGCCGTTCTATCCACGCTTCGACGCCGAGGCGGCGGTGGGCGCCAACAACAACCTCGGCGGCGAAGAAGGCCACGACAACAACTGGCGGGTCGGCGTGGTGATGAACTACAACCTGTTTCGCGGTGGCAGCGACAAGGCGCGGTTGGCGTCCAACGCCCACCAGATCAACCAGGCCATGGACATCCGCAACAACGCCCTGCGCCAGCTCAACGAAGATACGCGCCTGGCCTGGAACGCGATGCTCAACGCCCGCAAACAGACCCCCACCGCCCGCGAGTACGCCGACACCACCGCCCGTGTGCGCGCCGCATACCAAGATCAGTTCGGTCTCGGCCAGCGCACCCTGCTCGACCTGCTCGACAGCGAAAACGAGCTGTACAACGCCAACCGCCGCTACACCGAAGTGCGTTACACCGAGGAATACTCGATGTACCGGGTGCTGGCGAACATGGGCCTGCTGTTGCACAAACAACGGATCGTGCTGCCGGCCGATACGGTCGCGCAGACCGAAGTCAAGAACCAGGCTCGGCTGCCGGAACTGAAGTAGCCCCCTCCAAAAAAAATGGGAGCGAACACTGTGACCAGCATGGAACCCGCAACCCTTGGCGCTGATCCGCGCCTGAATTTCGATGATCCCTTGCTGGACGGTCTGTTGATCCTCTGCAAACTCCATGGCGCGACGGTCAGCCGCGCCAGCCTCAGCGCCGGGCTCCCTATGGCGCACCAACGCTTGAGCCTGGACCTGCTGCCCCGCGCAGCAGCCCGGGCAAGCTTGCAGGCGCGGCTGTTGCGTCGTGAGCTGGCGGACATCTCCCCCCTGAACCTGCCAGTGATGCTGATCCTGGCGGGGGGCCGCTGTGCGGTATTGCGGCGCTGGGGCGAGGACGGCAAGGCACTGATCCTGCCCAGCGAAGCCGATGGCGGCGAGCAGTGGGTCAGCCGCGAGGAATTGACCACCGATTACAGCGGCCAGGCGCTATTCGCCCGGCCGCGCCATGAACTCGAAGACCTGCGCGCGCCCCTGGTGCCGCGGGTCGAGGCGTGGTTTCGCGACACCTTGAAACTATCGCGCTGGCTGTACAGCGACGCGATCCTGGCGAGCTTCCTGATCAACCTGCTGGGGCTGATGGTGCCGCTGTTCGTCATGCAGACCTACGACCGCGTGGTGCCGAACCAGGCCACGTCCACCTTGTGGGTGCTGGCCGTGGGGCTGTTGATCGGCACCGGCTTCGAACTGGTGCTGCGGGTGGTGCGCGCCCATCTGCTGGACACCGCCGGCAAGAAAACCGACGTGATTCTGTCCGCCACCCTGTTCGAACGCATCACCGGCATGGCGATGAAGGCCAAGCCGGTGACCATCGGCGGCTTCGCCCAGAGCATCCACGACTTCCAGGGCCTGCGCGAATTCCTCACGGCGGTGACGCTCACCAGCCTGATCGACCTGCCCTTCGCCCTGCTGATGCTCGTCGTGATCGGCCTGCTGGGCGGCTGGCTGGTGGTGATTCCCGTGATCGCGTTTCCGATCACCATCGTCTTCGCCATGATCATCCAGGTGCGCCTGCGCGACACCGTGCAAAAAAGCCTGGCCCTCGGCGCCCAGCGCCAGGCCCTGCTGATCGAAACCCTCGGCGGCCTGGAAACCCTCAAGGCCTGCAGCGCCGAAAGCGAGCGCCAGCATCAGTGGGAAAGCACCCACGGAGCCCTCACCCGCCTGGACAGCCACGCGCGCAACCTCTCGGCTCTGGCGACCAACGGCACGTTGTTCCTGCAACAACTGGCCGGCATGGCGACCATCGTCGCCGGGGTCTACAGCATCATCGCCGGCAACCTCAGCGTCGGCGCGCTGGTGGCGACCTATATGCTCGGCAGCCGGGTGCTCGCCCCGCTCGGGCAGATCGCCGGGCTGATCACCCGTTACCAGCAAGCCCAGCTCACCATGCGCAGCACCGATGCCCTGATGGCGCTGCCCCAGGAACGCGATGCCAAACAACGGCCGCTGGATCGCACCCAGTTGCAGGGCGCGCTGGACGTCAGCGGCGTGACCTTCCACTACAACGGCCAGAGCACCCCAGCACTGGCGAACATCAGCTTCAGCCTCAAGCCCGGCGAACGGGTCGGGATCATCGGTCGCAGTGGCTCGGGCAAGAGCACCCTGGCGCGCCTGGTGATGGGTTTCTATGCGCCGGAGGAAGGCCAGTTGCTGCTCGACGGCCTGGACCTGCGGCAACTGGACGTCGCCGACCTGCGCCAACAGATCGGCTACGTTGCCCATGACCTGCCGCTGCTGGCCGGTAGCCTGCGGGACAATCTCACCTTGGGCGCCCGTTACATCAGCGACGCGCGCATGTTGGAAGTGGCGGAACTGACCGGTGTCACCGAACTGGCGCGCCAACATCCCCAAGGTTTCGACCGCCCGGTGGGCGAGCGCGGGCAACTGCTCTCCGGCGGCCAACGCCAGGCCGTGCTGCTGGCCCGGGCCTTGCTGCTCGACCCGCCGATCCTGCTGCTGGACGAACCCACCAGCGCCATGGACAACAGCAGCGAAGACGTCCTGCGGCAAAAACTCCACACCCATGTACAGGGCAAGACCGTGCTGCTGGTCACTCACCGCACCTCGATGCTGAGCCTGGTGGACCGCTTGGTGGTGTTGGACAACGGACGGATCGTGGCGGATGGACCGAAGGAAGCAGTCATCGATGCGTTGCGCAAGGGACGGGTGGGGACGGCGGCGGTTTAACAGCCCCCACAACACCTGTGGCGAGGGAGCTTGCTCCCGCTGGGCTGCGAAGCAGCCCCCAAGCCATTCACCCGATTGTGTCAGACGGACCGCCTCGACAGGTTTTACGACGGCTTCGCCGCCGAGCGGGAGCAAGCTCCCTCGCCACAAAAAGCAGCGCCCAGCTCTCTTCTAAAAGCAGCACCCGCTCTTTTCTAAAAAGCAGCGACCGGCTCCACTTCACTTAACCGACGGGTACCGCTCCATGTCAGCCCAAACACCGGATTCAACCGCTCGAAGCTACTTCGGCAGTTTCAGCAAAAGCGCCGAAAGCGAGTTCATGCCGGAAACCGCCGGCGCCACGCTGCAGGATTCGCCCCGGCGCTCGCGGGTCACCGTGTGGCTGGCCGCCGGGTTGATCGTCACCGGGTTGGTCTGGGCGAAGTTGGCGGTGTTGCAGGAAGTCACCACCGGTGAAGGCAAGGCGATTCCGTCGAGCAAGATCCAGGTGATCCAGAACCTGGAGGGCGGCATCGTCACCGAGATTTTCGTCCGTGAAGGCCAGATGGTGAACAAGGGCGACACCCTGCTGCGCCTGGATGACACCCGATATCAGTCGAACAAGGGCGAGAGCGAAGCCGACCGCTATGCCTTGACCGCCCAGGTCGAGCGTCTGTCGGCCGAGGCCGAGGGCCGGCCGTTCAATCTTTCGGCCGAGGTGATCGCCAAGGCCCCGCAAGTGGCCGAGGACGAGCGCTCACTGTACGAACAACGCCAGCGGCGCCTGGCCAGTGAACAACGGACCCTGACCGAACAGCTGCGGCAGAAGACCCAGGAGCTGGCGGAGTTTCGCTCCAAGCAAGGCCAGTTCAGCTCGGCCCTGGCCTTGCTGCAAGAAGAAATGAACATGTCCGCCCCGCTGGTGCGCACCGGGGCGGTATCACCGGTGGAGATCCTGCGGCTCAAACGCAGCGCGGTGGAAATCCGCGGCTCGCTCAACGCCACCACCCTGGCCATTCCCCGAGCCGAATCGGCGATCAACGAGATCAAGAGCAAGATCGACGAATCGGAACAGACCTTTCGCTCCGAAGCAGCCAAGGACCTCAACGAGAAACGCACCGAACTGTCGAAAATCACCGCATCGAGCATCGCCATCGACGACCGCGTGACACGCACTACGGTGGTCTCGCCCGTGCATGGGGTGATCAAGCAACTGAAGGTCAACACCATCGGCGGCGTCGTGCAGCCAGGCAACGACATGGTGGAAATCGTGCCCCTGGAAGACAACCTGCTGATCGAAGCCAAGGTCCGCCCCCAGGACGTGGCGTTCCTGCACCCGGGCCAGAAAGCCATGGTCAAGTTCAGCGCCTACGACTACACCATCTACGGCGGGCTGAGCGCCAAGCTCGAACTGATCGGCGCCGACACCATCACCGACGACAAGGGCAACAGCTTCTACCTGATCCAGGTGCGCACCGACAAAAACCATTTGGGCGGGGATGCCAAACCCTTGCTGATCATTCCGGGAATGGTGGCGACAGTGGATATCATTACCGGCGAGAAAAGTGTCCTGGATTACCTGCTCAAGCCGGTGTTGAAAGCGCGGACCGAGGCGATGCGCGAGCGCTGATCTGGATTTGACTCGCCTGTTTGGTCCGGGGACATGGTTAACCCCTGTGGCGAGGGAGCTTGCTCCCGCTGGGCTGCGAAGCATCCCCAAGACCATTCACCTCGCTGTATCAGACAGACCGCGCCAGTAGGTTTTACGACGGCTGCGCCGCCGAGCGGGAGCAAGCTCCCTCGCCACAGGGGCCTCTAAACCTCTCCATGGTTCTTCTGGTAAGTCTCCTCCCCCATCGCCGCAATCTGCCCCTCGATCAGCGCTTCGAACGGCCTCAACAACGCCTCGAAACTCGCCGGCGCCTCCAGCGTCTGCAACGCCTGGACAATCGCCTCCACCGTCGACAACGCCCCCGGCCCGGGCGCCTTGCGCAAGCGATAACGGGACACCCCGCCTTCGGCCAGGGTCACCCTCGGCAGCGCCGCCAACAAGGGATTGAGGTGCAGCAACTTGCGCGCCTTGCGCCAGGTGCCATCGGGAACGACCAACAGCAGCGGCTCATCGGACAGGACATAGGCTTGCAACGGCTGCGCCTCATCGCCGGGAAACAGCAAGCGCGCCTGATACCCCGGTTGATTGAGCAACCGGGGCAAATCCTCGAACACCTCACCCACGATCAACTCGGCATTATTGAGTCCCAATGCCGCCAGCCGGGCGGTATTCAAAGCATGGTTCACTTCACTGGGATGCTGCAACAGCAAGACGCGGGTGCGGCTGTCGAGGCTGGGGATCAGCGAGCACAGGCAATGGCTTTGCGGCCTGTGGCAACGCGGACAATGGATTCTGGACATGGTCAGGCCTGATTCAGTTGAGCTTTGAGCAAATCGCGGAAGGTCTGGATCAGTGGCTCGCGGCTACGACCACGGCGTACGATCATCGAAAACGGCGCCTGATAACCAAAGGTCGCCGGCAGCAGCACGCGCAAGTCGCCCTTGTCGACCCAGGCCTGGGCGTAGTGCTCGGGCAGGTAACCGACGTAGGCGCCGGACAACACCAGGATCAACTGCGCCTCCATGCTCTCCACCGTCGCCGCGCTGTGCTTGAAGCCGTGGCGAGCCAGTTCGGCCTGGCTCCAGTAACCGCGCCCGACCATGCGTTGCTGGGTGATGACCTGCTCGGGGATGCGCCGCTCGTTGAACAACGGGTGGCGGTTGCTGCAGTACAACCAGTGCTGCTCACGGTACAGCGGCATGTAGACCAGCCCGCTCATGCGCGTGGAAAACGCACCGATGGCCAGGTCCAGGCGATTATCCTGCACGCCGAGTTGCAGCTCGTAAGGGCTCATGACCGACAGATGCAAATGCACCGCCGGATGTTCCTGGCTGTAGGCGCCGATGGCTTCGGCGAACGGCAAGGCCTTGTCGCTGACGGTGGAGTCGATCACCCCCAGGTTCAAGGTGCCGCGCAGCTCACCCTTGAGCGCGGCGGCGTACTGCTCGAACCCTTCGAGCTCGCCCAGCAGGCGCAAGGTTTCCTGATGGAACAGCTCGCCCTTGCTGGTCAGGCTGAAGCCACCCCGGCCGCGATGACACAACACCAGGCCCAAGGCCGATTCCAGTTGGCTCATGTAGGTGCTGATGGCCGACGTGGACAGGTTGAGTTCGTGCTGGGCATTGGCGAACCCTTGGTGCCGAACCACGCTGACAAAAATGCGCAGCAGTTTCAGGTCGGGTAGAGCGTTGGCCATTGGGGGCTCCATACAATCGAGTCAATGCAAACTTTGTGGCGAGGGGATTCATCCCCGCTGGGCTGCGAAGCAGCCCCAATACCATTTTCCTGACACACCGAGCTTTCAGGTTTTAGGGCCGCTTCGCGCCCCAGCGGGGATAAATCCCCTCGCCACAGGGGCCACTATTTCCCAATCCAAACAGGGGGACCGTGCTGCCGCGAAGTCTATCGCCCCGCCCGCCATTAGTTTAGAAAAATCTGAACTAAGTATTTGCCCCCAGCGATTCTTCACGGCAACGGCTTTTCGCAGAATCGGCCCCTGATAAGTAAAACAACGATGAGGCCCTACCCGTGGACAAGATTCTTCACCAACCACTGGGCGGCAACGAAATGCCGCGCTTCGGCGGCATCGCCACCATGATGCGACTTCCCCATTTGCAAACCGCTGCCGGCCTGGACGCTGCGTTCGTCGGCGTGCCGCTGGACATCGGCACCTCCCTGCGCGCCGGCACTCGTTTCGGGCCGCGGGAGATCCGCGCCGAATCCGTGATGATCCGCCCCTACAACATGGCCACTGGCGCCGCGCCGTTCGACTCGCTGTCGGTGGCCGACATCGGCGACGTGCCGATCAACACCTTCAACCTGCTGGACGCGGTGCGGATCATCGAGGAGTCTTACCACAAGATCCTCGAACACAACGTCATCCCCCTGACCCTGGGCGGCGACCACACCATCACCCTGCCGATCCTGCGGGCGATCCACAAGAAACACGGCAAGGTCGGCCTGGTGCATATCGACGCCCACGCCGATGTGAACGACCACATGTTCGGCGAGAAAATCGCCCATGGCACCACCTTCCGCCGCGCCGTGGAAGAAGGCCTGCTCGATTGCGACCGCGTGGTGCAAATCGGCCTGCGGGCCCAGGGCTACACCGCCGACGATTTCAACTGGAGTCGCAACCAGGGTTTCCGCGTGGTCCAGGCCGAAGAGTGCTGGCACAAATCCCTGGCACCGCTGATGGCTGAAGTGCGTGAGAAAGTCGGTGGCGGCCCGGTGTACCTGAGCTTTGATATCGACGGCATCGACCCGGCCTGGGCCCCTGGCACCGGCACCCCGGAAATCGGCGGGCTGACCACCATCCAGGCGATCGAAATCGTGCGCGGCTGCCAGGGCCTCGACCTGGTGGGTTGCGATCTGGTAGAAGTCTCGCCGCCGTACGACACCACCGGCAACACCTCGCTGCTGGGCGCCAACTTGCTGTACGAGATGCTCTGCGTACTGCCTGGCGTGGTTCATCGCTGAGGTGCGGTCATGAACGATCGAGATCAGGTTCTCAAGGCCGCCGCCGAATTGGTGTCGGCCTTCGCCCGCAATGACCGCGACGCCTACTTTGGCGCGTTCACAGGCGATGCGAGTTTCGTGTTCTACACCCTCGAACAGCCCCTGCTGTCACGCGATGCCTACCAGGCGTTGTGGGATCGCTGGCGGTCCGAGGATGGCTTCGAGGTGCTCAATTGCACCTCGAGCAACGCCTTCGTCAGCCTGCAAGGGGACGTGGCGATTTTCATCCATGACGTGGCCACCGAGCTGCGCATGCAAGGGGAGCGACACTTTAGCCAGGAGCGCGAAACCATCCTGTTCCGCAAACAGGAAGGCCGCGCACAAGAACAACAGGGCCTATGGCTGGCCTGCCATGAACATTTGTCCGCCATGCCGGAAGGGCTGCCACCCCCTTAGCCAAACAGGCGACGCTCACACACGATGAGCGCGCCTTGATGATCGGAGCAGATCATGAATAACAATAACGATAAAAGCCTTACGCAAATTGAAACCAACGGGGTCGAACAGATCCCGGACCACCAGCGAACCGCCGGCCCGGGGGACTTGTTTCGCCTGATCTTCGGTGGCGCCAATACCTTTGCCACCGCCGTGCTCGGCAGTTTCCCAGTGCTGTTCGGCCTGTCATTCCAGGCCGGTGTCTGGGCGATTGTGCTAGGGGTGTTGGTGGGGTCGATCATCCTCGCCCCCATGGGCCTGTTCGGCCCGCTCAACGGCACCAACAACGCGGTTTCTTCCGGTGCGCACTTCGGCGTGCACGGGCGGATCGTCGGCTCGTTCCTCTCGTTGCTGACCGCCATCGCGTTCTTCTCGCTGTCGGTGTGGAGTTCGGGGGACGCGTTGATCGGCGGCGCCAAGCGGCTGATCGGCGTGCCGGAAACCGACCTGAGCCTGGGCCTGGCCTACGGCCTGTTTGCCCTGCTGGTGTTGACGGTGTGCATCTACGGCTTCCGCTTCATGCTGTGGGTCAACCGCATCGCCGTATGGGCCGCCAGCCTGCTGTTTTTGCTGGGTATCCTGGCTTTCGCACCGACCTTCGACAGCCAGTTCGCCGGCACCGTCAGCCTCGGCCAGCCGGGCTTCTGGGCGGCGTTTATCGGCGCGGCGCTGGTGGCCATGAGCAACCCGATTTCCTTCGGTGCGTTCCTGGGTGACTGGTCGCGCTACATCCCCCGCAACACGCCCAAGCGCCGCATCATGCTGGCCGTGATCGCTGCGCAGCTGGCGACGTTGATCCCGTTCCTGTTCGGCCTCGCCACCGCCACCATCGTGGCGATCAAGGCGCCGGACTACATCGCGGCCAACAACTACGTGGGCGGCCTGCTGGCGGTTTCGCCGAGCTGGTTCTTCCTGCCGGTGTGCCTGATCGCGGTGATCGGCGGCATGTCCACCGGCACCACGTCGCTGTATGGCACCGGGCTGGACATGTCCAGCGTGTTTCCACGAGTGCTGTCGCGGGTCAAGGCGACGCTGCTGATCGGCGTGCTGTCGATTGCGTTCATCTTCATCGGGCGCTTCGCGGCGAACCTGGTGCAGAGCGTCTCGACCTTCGCCGTGCTGATCATCACCTGCACCACACCGTGGATGGTGATCATGATCATCGGCCTGTTGGTGCGCCGCGGCTTCTACTGCCCGGACGACCTGCAAGTGTTCACCCGCGGCGAAACCGGCGGGCGCTACTGGTTCAGCCATGGCTGGAACTGGCGCGGCCTCGGGGCGTGGATTCCCAGCGCATTGGTGGGGTTGTGCTTCGTCAACCTGCCAGGGCAGTTCGTCGGGCCGCTGGGGGAATTGGCCGGCGGGATCGACATCAGCCTGCCGGTGACCCTGGGGTTGGCCTCGGTGGTGTACTTGGTGCTGCTTGGGTTATTCCCGGAACCGGCGGCGGTGTACGGGCCGGATGATCCGCGGAGCAAAGGCTCTTCGGTGTCAATCGATAGCCCCTCCCTCAGGCAGACCGTCTGACCCGAGCCAACAAACCCCCTGTGGCGAGGGAGCTTGCTCCCGCTCGACTGCGCAGCAGTCGCTATCAAGGGCTGCTTCAGCCCAGCGGGAGCAAGCTCCCTCGCCACACAAGCACGTTCGCACTGAGGGCGCGGTGCCAGGGAGGGCATCACCCCGACTTCCTATAAAAAAGACAATCGGAGACACGCCATCATGGCTTTGGACTTAATCGTCGTTCTTCTCTACGCCACTGGCATGATCGCCCTCGGCTGGTACGGCATGCGCCGCGCTAGAACCCGTGACGACTACCTGGTCGCCGGGCGCAATCTCGGCCCGGGCTTTTACCTGGGCACCATGGCTGCCACCGTCCTGGGCGGCGCGTCCACCATTGGCACCGTGCGCCTGGGCTACGTCTACGGTATTTCCGGATTCTGGCTGTGCGGCGCCATCGGCCTGGGCATCGTCGGCCTGAGCCTGTTCCTCGCCAAGCCGTTGCTCAAGCTCAAGATCTACACCGTGACCCAGGTGCTGGAGCGCCGCTACAACCCGGCCGCGCGCCAGGCCAGTGCGCTGATCATGCTGGTTTACGCACTGATGATCGGCGCCACCTCGACCATCGCCATCGGCACCGTGATGCAGGTGCTGTTCGGCTTGCCGTTCTGGGTGTCGATCCTGGTGGGCGGTGGCGTGGTGGTGCTGTACTCCACCATCGGCGGCATGTGGTCGCTGACCCTCACCGACATCGTGCAATTCCTGATCATGACCGTTGGCCTGGTGTTCCTGCTGATGCCGATGTCCATCGTCGATGCCGGTGGCTGGGATGCGATGATGGCGGCATTGCCGGCCAGTTACTTCGATTTCACCGCGATTGGCGGGGACACCATCCTCACCTACTTCCTGATCTACTTCTTCGGCATCTTCATCGGCCAGGACATCTGGCAGCGGGTATTCACCGCTCGCAGTGAAGGCGTGGCCAAAGTGGCCGGCACCGCCGCCGGCCTGTACTGCGTGCTGTACGGCCTGGCCGGTGCGTTGATCGGCATGGCGGCCAAGGTATTGCTGCCGGACCTGGAAAACGTCAACAACGCCTTCGCCAGCATCGTCCAGACCAGCCTGCCCAACGGTATTCGCGGCCTGGTGATCGCCGCGGCCCTGGCAGCCTTGATGTCCACCGCCGCAGCGGGCCTGCTCGCGGCGTCCACCACGGTGGTCCAGGACTTGCTGCCCCGTCTGCGCCAGGGCCGTGAAAGCGGCAGTGGCGACGTTCACGAGAACCGCATCGCGACCCTGCTGATGGGCGCGGTAGTCCTGGTGATCGCCCTGGTGGTCAGCGACGTCATCAGCGCCCTGACCCTGGCCTACAACCTGCTGGTGGGCGGCATGCTGATCCCGCTGATCGGCGCCATCTACTGGAAACGCGCCACCACCGCTGGTGCGATCACCAGCATGTCGCTGGGCTTCCTGACCGCGCTGTTCTTCATGCTCAAGGATGGCCTGGACGCCAACACGCCGATCTACTACAGCCTGAGCGTGGCGCTGGTGAGTTTTGTGCTGGTGAGTGTGCTGTCGCCACGGCCGAGTGCGGTGGCCAAGGCGATCTAACCGGTACGACGCAGTCCCCGTGGCGAGGGAGCTTGCTCCCGCTGGTGCGCGAAGCGCGCCCAAAGCCAGGCGCCTCGGTGTGTCAGAAAGGGCTGAGGAGGCTGATTTGGGTCTGCTTCGCAGCCCAGCGGGAGCAAGCTCCCTCGCCACAGGGTTCACATCGCCAATAAAAAGATCGCAGTTCCGGGCCATCTCAATTGAAATGGTCCGGAACTGCGATCTCTCCAAATTCGGTGGCGTATTTACCGGCGGCGCGGTTGGCGGCGGCGTTGCTCGTCATCGGTGCGGATCGGTATCGGTTGCATCGGTGGCTCGATCAGGCCAAGCGCGACACCCAGGTCATGAAGCCAATTCTGGATTTTCTCTTTCATCGTGGTGCCCCCTCAGGGTGGTACGAGCGGCAAATTACTGTGGCCCCTTCGCACTGATAATAGTCCGATGTTCTACGCAATGCTCGTCTCAGTTTGCAATGATCTGTTACTGAATTGATCCAAATCCACCTCCCGGAGTTCAAGCCGATTGCGCCGTCGTCATGGGCGTTCGCGGCCAGGCCTGTTGTTGCAATTCAATCCAAGCGTTGAGGTTGGCCCCGACCATGCCTTTGCGCCACATCAGCCAAGTGGTGGCACTGGCGAACGGCTCGGCCAGCGAATGCACCGATACCCGCTCGCGGCCCGGCAGGCTGGCCAGCATCGACTCGGACATCAACGCCACCCCGGACCCGGCGATCACACACGCCAGCATCCCCTGGTAAGACTCGATTTCCATCGCCCGGCCCATGGTCGCGTGATCATGGGCAAACCAGGCCTCTAATCGCATCCGGTACGAACAACCACGCCGGAACGTGAACACCGCGCGGCCCTGCACATCCAGGGCACTGCGAACCGGCGGATGATCGGCCTCGGTAATCAGCACCAACCGCTCGTCGCACAACGGCACGCCATCCAACCCCGCGAGCTCCAGCGGGCCGTCCACCAGCGCCGCGTCGAGCCGGTTGGTGAGCAGGCCTTCAAGCAGCTCGCCACTAGGCCCCGATTGCACTTGCAGGTTCACCGCCGGATACGCCCGGTGATAAGCCGCCAGCAGGTCCGGCAAATGCGTCGCCGCCGTGCTGTACATCGTGCCCAGCAGGAAGTCCCCGGCCGGCTGCCCGCCCTGCACGGCGGCATGGGCCTCGTCGTGCAAGGCGAACAGCTTGGCCGCGTAGTCCAGCAGGACTTTTCCTGCCGGCGACAACTGCAAACGCTGACGCTCCCGCAGGAAAAGGTCCACGCCCAGCTGTTCTTCAAGCTGCTTGAGCCGGGTCGACAGGTTCGACGGCACCCGGTGCAGGCGCTCGGCAGCCCGGGTGATGGAACCTTCCTCGGCCACGGCCTGGAAAATCCGCAGTTGGCTGAACTCCATGACCTTCTCCAAAAAAGAACAAGTTACTCACTATTATTCATTTTTAATGAAAGTCAATCAGTCCTAGCCTGACGGTCATTCGCCCCGACACCGGAGAACGACCATGTCACCTCTTATTCGCCTGCTCGGCAGTTTCATCGCGCTGATGATGGCCATGGGCATTGGCCGCTTCGCCCTGACGCCCCAGTTACCTCATTTGATCGGCGAAGGTCAGGTCGACTTGACCGCCGCCGGTCTGATTGCCGCCGCCAACTACCTGGGGTATTTCCTTGGCGCGCTGGACGCCATGTTCGCCCGTCGTCCGGAACAGGTGCGGCGGCGGTTGCTCGGCGGCCTGTGGCTGTGCGTGCTGCTGACCCTGGCGTCGTTCTGGGCCTGGGGCTTCTGGCCGCACCTGGCGTTGCGCTTCGGCACCGGCGTGGCGAGCGCCTGGGTGATGGTGATGATCACCGCCCTGAGCCAACCCTTGGCCGCAGCGGTGGGACGGCCACGGCTCGGTGCCCTGGTGTTTGCCGGGCCGGGCCTGGGGATTTTCCTGACCGGCCTGCTCGCCCTCGGCTCGAACCTGCTGGGCCAGACCTCCGCCACCCTGTGGCTGGTGTATGCCGGCGTGGCCTTGGCGATGTTGCTGGTGATCTTGCCGATCCTGCCGCAGCCGGCCGTCGCAACACCTGTCGCTGGGCCGACCGCCCCTTCGCCGAACACCGGCATCGCTCGACTGGGCGTGGTGTACGCCCTGTACGGCGTGGGCTACATCATTCCGGCGACGTTCCTGTCGCAGATGGCCTCGGCGCAGTTCCACGGCCAATGGCTGGCCGATCTGTTCTGGCCCTGCTTCGGCCTGGCCGCCGCCAGCGGCGTGTTGCTGGTCAGCCGGCGGCGGCCGAACCCGAACACCACCGGCCACTGGCTGATCGGTACGCTCTGGCTGCAAGCCGCCGGGGTATTTGCCTGCCTGCTGGGCAGCGGGCCGGGGCTGGCGCTGGGGGTGATCCTGTGTGGCACGCCGTTCCTGGCCTGCATGCAGTTGGTGATGCTGCGCTCCCGGGAACTGGCGCCCCACGCCACCCAGCGCAACGCTGGACTGTTGACCGCCTGTTTTGCCGTGGGCCAGCTCAGCGGGCCACTGCTGGCGGCGCTGAGCAGCCATTTCAGCGGCGGCCTGCAACCGGCGCTGATCATTGCCGGCAGCGGCCTGGTGCTGGCCGGTGGCCTGTTGTTGCGGCCCGCCAGCCGGGGCGTGGCGAACCCTTGCGCCCAGACCGCCCTGCGTTGATCAGGCCTGGCCGGCCGGGCTGAACGCCTTGCTCGACTGCGTGGCCGGCTCGCGTCGCGCCAAGGCGAAATACAACACCCCGCCGAGGAAGCAACCGGTAAACCAAGCAAAATTGGCCATCGATTGCAGCATCGGCGTGAAGGTGATCGCCACCCCCATCAGCGTCGCCGGAATCAACGCCTTCACCGCCGTCCAGTTGATGCCGCCGCTGTAGTAATAACGCCCGCTCGGCCCGTCATTGAACAGCGCATCGACGTCGATCTGCTGTTTTTTGATCAGGTAGTAATCCACCAGCAGAATCCCGAACAGCGGGCCGATAAACGCCGCCAACACGTCCAGGGTGTAGTGGATCACTTCAGGGTTATTGAACAGGTTCCACGGCGTGATGAAAATCGAGGCCAGCGCCGCGATCATGCCACCAGCGCGCCAGCTGATTTTGCTGGGAGCGACGTTGGCGAAGTCGAAGGCCGGCGAGACGAAGTTGGCGACAATGTTGATGCCGATGGTCGCCGTCACGAAGGCAAAGGCCCCCAGCAAGACCGCCACGTCGTTGTCGATGCGCGCCACGGTGGCAATCGGGTCGTGGAGCATTTCACCGAACACCGGCAAGGTCCCGGAAACAATCACCACGGTGACCAGGGAGAACGCCAGGAAATTCACCGGTAATCCCCAGAAATTACCCCTGCGCACGTCAGACATGCTCCGGCAGTAACGGCTGAAATCGCCGAAATTCAGGGTCGGACCGGAAAAGTACGACACCACCAGTGCCGTCGCCACGATCACTTGGCCGAACGCCTGCCAACCGGACAAGGACTTTTCCGCCAGGGTGAAGCTGATGTTGCTCCAACCGGCCTTCCACACGATCCAGCCGGCCAACAAGAACATCACGGCGTACACCACCGGCCCCGCCCAATCGATGAAACGACGGATCGAATCCATACCGGTCCAGAACACCAGCGCCTGGACGAACCACAAGCTGAGGAAACCGAACCAACCCAGGTAGGACAAACCGGCAAAATGCGGCGTCGCGTAGACCTCCATCGAAGGAAAAAACCGCAGCACCACGATAATCAGCGCGCTGGAGGCCAGGTAAGTCTGAATGCCGTACCAGGCCACGGCGATCAAACCGCGAATGACCGCAGGAATATTCGCCCCGAACACCCCGAACGCCAGTCGGCAGATCACCGGGTACGGCACCGCCGCCTGTTGGCTCGGCTTGGCGACCAGGTTGGCGATCAACTGCACGATGCAGATCCCGCCGAGCAAGGCGATAAGCACCTGCCAACTCGCCAGGCCCAAGGCGAACAGACTGGCGGCGAAGACATAACCGCCCACGCTGTGCACATCACTCATCCAGAACGCGAAGATGTTGTACCAATTCCATTTCTGCGGCAGTGGGCCCAGGTCCTCGTTGTAAAGGCGGGGGCTGTAGCCATTGGGCAATTGCTCGGACATTGCGGGGCTCCTTTGAGTACCGCCGTGCCCCCGTATCGACCTGCTCACCATACTGCGCACGGGAGCCGGCATGGTTTGTATACGCGTTTCCACGCAGAATGCGTGCCATAGGCGCTGGATGTTAGACAAACCGGGGTGTGTGGCGCAGAGAAACACCACGCAGGAACAGGCATACGCCCACGAACAGGGCGCAGGTGCATGCTAAAGGTGCAAGATTTTGTATACAGCGAAGATCAACCTGTGGCGAGGGAGCTTGCTCCCGCTGGGGCGCGAAGCGGCCCCTTCGAACATGCTACCTCGGTGTCTTAGCTTGGATTGAGTGCAGCTGGTTTGGGGCTGCTTCGCAGCCCAGCGGGAGCAAGCTCCCTCGCCACAGGAATTGTGTGCAGTTAGCTCAATTCAATGCGATCGGCATGAATGACAATCTGCCCATTCTTGTACAGCGCACCAATGGCCTTCTTGAAGTTGCCCTTGCTCACGCCAAACAGGCTGCTGATCAGCGCCGGGTCGCTCTTGTCGCTGACCGCCAGGGTGCCGTTGTTCTCTCGCAACTTGGCGAGAATCTTGGCGTTCAGGCTAGTGGCAGCTTCCTGGCCCACCGGCTGCAGGCTCAGGCTGATCTTGCCGTCTGGGCGAATCTCCTTGATGAAACCTTTTTCCTGCATGCCCGCGCGCATGAACTTGAAGATTTCGTTCTTGTGGATCAAGCCCCAGTGCTTGTTATTGATGATCGCCTTGAACCCCATGTCGGTGGCTTCGGCGACCAGCAAATCCACTTCCTG
Organism: Pseudomonas sp. NFACC08-1; assembly: GCF_900106735.1. Taxonomy (NCBI): domain Bacteria; kingdom Pseudomonadati; phylum Pseudomonadota; class Gammaproteobacteria; order Pseudomonadales; family Pseudomonadaceae; genus Pseudomonas; species Pseudomonas sp. NFACC08-1. Next base: position 18,813 of record NZ_FNNL01000015.1, read on the forward strand.
GCCCGGCGTATAGTTGGCCGGGGTCTTGTCCAGATAGCGATCCAGGCGTGCCGTGGCGGTGATGCGACGGGTGTGCTTGTCGAGGTAGACGTGCACCACGCAGTATTCGCCGGCGGTCATTTGGCGCTTTTCTTCGGAATACGGCAGCAACAGGTCCTTGGGCAGGCCCCAGTCCAGGAACACGCCGATGCTGTTGACCTCAACCACTTTCAGGCTGGCGAACTCACCGACCTGCACTTTTGGTTTTTCGGTGGTGGCGATCAGTTTGTCGTCGCTGTCCAGATAAATAAAAACATTGAGCCAGTCTTCATCTTCGCTGGGAATATCCTTGGGGATATAACGGTTGGGCAGCAGAATTTCGCCGTCCGCGCCGCCATCCAGATATAAACCGAAGTTAGTGTGTTTAACCACTTGCAAACTGTTGTAGCGCCCGACTAAAGCCATTTCCAATACCCTCATTGCGTGGGCGGCATTCTACCCGGTTTTGCGGCGCGATTCGTGGCCGCCGGCAAGGTTTGCCTGGAAGGCCCGGCACAACCCTTGATTTTCCTGGGTTTGCGTCCGAGGCACAGCCATTCGTCAGGCCGGAGACGGTGCATGCCGTCCTTTCTCGACACTACATTCTTCACACGGTTGTTATTTAAAACAGAGGCTTAGGGCAATTATTGCCGGATAACGGCTGATTATTCCCATCACGCTGGCGATAATTCAGAAGGATATTTGCCAAGCAATTGTCAAGTATTTCCTGTACGATGCCTGGCCCAATTAATTATCTACAGGTTAATGGCCGTCATGCGCGTAAAAGCATCCAACAGCAAAGCAAAGCCAGCTCCAGCCGTTGAAACCAGCGAGTCGATCAACGACCAGATCGCTGCGTTCCTCAAGTCCGGCGGCGAGATCCAGCAAATTGCCAAAGGCGTCAGCGGCCAGACATTCGGCCCGTCCAAGCAGATCAGCCTGGGCAAGAAGTAACCTGCGCGTCACCTGGTCCCAAAGCGCTTTGAGTTTCGAAGCGCTTGGACTGGAACCCTCCCCGCCCTATCCATTTCCCATGAATCGACGAACGGCCTTCGCAGCCGAGCATTCGCCGGTATGCTTTCACCTCTCTAGCTCAAGCGTTTCAGCTTAGTTCCTGCTCCTCGCTATTTCATGGAGTGAAGCATGCGTATTCCTATTGTTGCGCTGGCGATCAGCCTGCTGACGTGCTCCCTCGCCCAGGGGCAGGTGTTCCAACGCGAACTCGGCGACTTCGATCTCAAACTGGGCACCACTCCCAGCCGCAGCATGGCCGAGGGCCTGGTCACGCCGTCGAGCACCGGCTCGTTTCATGGTGGGTTGGACCTGAGCCACGACAGCGGCTGGTACGTTGGCCAGTGGTCACCCAGCGCCGGCCTGACATCGTCCGCCGACCTTGAGGTCGATTCCTACATGGGCTTTAAACAACCCTTCGACCAGACCCTGGGCTACGAAGTCGGCCTGATCCACTACAGCTACCCCACCGTCGATACCCTCGACAGCCAGGAGTTCTACGGCGGCCTGACCGTGCTCGGCAGCCGTTTTGGCGCGGCCCTGAGCAACGACCCGGACAAACAGAACAGCACACTGTTCGCCGACCTGGGCGGCAACGTGCCGTTCGGCATTGGCATCAGCGCCAAATACACCACCCACCAACTCAATACGCCAGTCTCGGTGGAGAACGGTTATATCGGCAGCTTCAGCGACTGGTCGTTGAAAATTTCCCGTCCGTGGAAGGGCCTCGACCTGGACCTGATCTACAGCGACTCAAGCCTCAGCGGCAGCAGTTGCTCGGCGTACTCGGGCCACAACAGCGAGTGCGACAGCCTGCTGACCCTCAAGATGGCCCACCCTTTTTACTAAGCGTTACGCATTTAATCGGCTGAACTGCCGCGCGTCTGCGATGCTCAAACAAAGCACCTACGCCTTCGCAAGGACTCGCTCATGCCGCGCTGGTTGACCCGCACTGCCATGTTCATCGCCCTGTTGCTGACGCTCACCGCCTGCAGCCGCATCGGCCTGGCCTACCGCAACCTCGACCTGATCATCCCCTGGACCCTCAATGATTACCTGGACATCAGAGGCGAGCAAAAAGACTGGTTCAACGAACGCCTCAAGGACCACCTGACCTGGCATTGCACAACCCAATTGCCCGACTACCTCGACTGGCTGGATCGCCTCAAGACCATGGTGAAAACTGACCAGGTAACCGACGAAGCCTTGCAACAACGTACCCAAGAAGCCAAGGCCGCCATCGCCGAAACCGCACGGCAAATCACTCCCTCGGCCATCGAACTGCTGCAAGGCCTGAACGACGACCAAGTCGATGACATGGATGCCGCCTTCGTCAAGGATCAGCGCAAACGCCAGCAGCAATACCTCAAGCCGACGTTGCAGGAACAGATCCAGGAACGCAGCGACCGGATGGTCAAACGCTTGGACGACTGGCTCGGCCCGCTCAACGAAGCCCAGCACCAACGGGTGATGGCCTGGTCCACCGCCCTGGGTGACCAGAACCAGCAATGGATCGCCAACCGCGCCCACTGGCAAAACCAGTTCAGCGAAGCCGTGGCCCAGCGCCACAGTCCTGACTTTCCCAAACGCATCGAGCAGTTGCTGGTCAACCGCGAAAGCCTCTGGACGCCCGCCTACCGCGAAGCCTTCAGCAAAACCGAAGCCCAGGCCCGCAGCCTGCTGGTGGACCTGATGGCCGAAAGCACCCCGCCCCAGCGCGAACGGCTGCTGAAGAAAATCGACGGGGTGAAGAAAGATTTCACTGACTTGAAGTGCCTGAAAGCAGCACGATCTTAAAACCACTGAAGATCCAATGTGGGAGCGAGCTTGCTCGCTCCCACAAGGTTTGTGCCTGGTTCCTAGGCAATCTGCGCCTTGGACGCCAAATCATCAAACGTAAACTCATCCAGCGCATCGTCCTGCTCATCCAGCACCTGGCGCGGATGATCATTGCCCGGAATGCTGCTGTCGATCAGGCTCAACAACCGCGAGCCACGGGGCGTCAGCACGAAGTTCTCGCCGTTACCGCCCTCTTCCTCCGGCCGCGGCTCGATATAGCCACGCTCCAGCAGTAACTTTTCATACTCCCCGGCGACCGCTTTCAGATGATCGAGGTTCTCGATTTCCTCACCCGCCGCCGCCTTCTGAGCTGCGTATTCCTCCGCATAAGGCCGAGGCGTAAAACTATGGCCGGCGCCGTTCTGCACTTCGTGCAACAACTTTTCGATCAAGTCCCAGTTATAAGTCGTCATCCTGGTCCATCCTCTGAAGAGTGAGATGCCTACCTAGGTTGTGACCGAGGTGCTGCGCCGCCGTTCAGCCAGGTTTCCGGGTGGTCACTGCCTTGAGCCGACCAACGGCCTGTCGAATTCATCGAAGGCCAAACGACCAGTTGCTGAAACGCCCACTAAGTAGCTCTGCCATGCAGGAGAAATCACCATGAACGTAGAGAATCATCCGGTCGTCTCGCGGGAAGAGTGGCTCGCCGCCCGCCGCCAACACCTGGCCCACGAAAAAGCCTTCACCCGCGAACGAGACAAACTCAGCGCCGAACGCCGCGCCCTGCCCTGGGTAAAAATCGACAAACCCTACCGTTTCCAAGGCCCCCACGGTGAACTGAGCCTGGCCGACCTGTTCGGCGGTCGCAGCCAACTGATCATCTACCACTTCATGTTCGGCCCCGGCTGGACAGAAGGCTGCCAGGGCTGCTCATTCCTCTCCGACCACATCGACGGCGCCAACCAACACCTGGCCCACCACGACGTGGCCGTGGTCGCCGTCTCCCGCGCCCCCTTCGCCGAGTTCCAGCCGTTCAAGCGCCGCATGGGCTGGACCTTCGACTGGGTCTCGTCCAACGGCTGCGACTTCAACTACGACTTCGGCGTCAGCTTCAAAGCCGAAGACACCGCCGGTGGAAAAGCCACCTACAACTACGAAAAAACCGACACCACCGAAGGCGAACTCCCCGGCCTGAGCGTCTTCTACCGCAACGAAGCCGGCGACATCTTCCACACCTACTCCACCTACGCCCGCGGCCTCGACATTCTGGTCGGCACCTACAACTACCTCGACCTGACGCCCAAGGGCCGCAACGAAGACGAAATCATGGACTGGGTGCGGCATCACGATAAATACGACGAGGCCAAGCCACACAGCTGCTGCCACAGCTGATGCGCCAACCCGCACAAGTCGAGCGCGATCCCCGTGGCGAGGGAGCTTGCTCCCGCTCGACTGCGCAGCAGTCGCCTGCTTTGCCTGACCTTTCGCAGCGCCAAAGCCGACCGCTGCAAGGCCAAAGGTCCTACACAAAGCTCGGAAACTGCATCCCCGCTACCCTGCTCATCGACACCGAAGCCCCGCTCGACGTCCTTTTCGAAACGGCTGGTTACCGCATTCGCACCGTGACCCAATTGCTGGAAAACATCGAGTTCCGTTCGGATATCAGTGCCGATACGATGGTGCTTTCCGACTTCTGCAAAATGCTGACGATAGCCCTGCGCGATGGGTGTGATTGGGAGGCGGTTACGGGCCCAGGTTGTTGAATAATGAAAACGGGCGAGCTTTGAGTCGCCCGTTTCAAATGTATGGAGAGTACAAATTGATTGAGACTTTTACAGAATTTGCCCCCGCAGAATACCCGGCGGGAGCACGCGCCCTCGCCAAAGGGGCTGTGCCGAATTCAGGTTGGGCTTCATAAAAAACCGGACTCAACGTCCGGTTCTTTATGAAAGAGCTAGGAATTCGCCTCGGAAAGCAGGGATATCCTGCTGAGCATTGGTTTGACGACTACTTACTTGCCTCCTCAACGGCTGCCGTATTCTGAGGACCGAAAGAATATTTCAGGGCCCGTGCCTTCATGGTGCGCGGATCAGGTAAGCCTACGGTCTCTGGGCCCGCAAAACCGGTGACACCTTTGCTGAGCGTGGGATTGATCGCATCGAACAGGAAGCTGAAACCTTGTTTGAGCGAGCTCTGGGCGATGCCGTGACATCCCATGCAACCGCCCATGGTCAGGCCTTGGGTGCTGTGGTCGTAATCCGGTACCTTGATGTTCAGCTGGTTGCGCGCATTGATCAGGGTGTTGTTCTTCGGGATGGGGAATACGTTGCTCCCACGAAACAGCTGAATCCCCGGCTGGCTGCTTTCGACCATGATATTGGCCAGGTAGTAATCCGGATCGGTTTGAGTGCTCGACGGGATGGCTTGAACGCCTTTGAGCCGATAATGCTTCCAGACCGAATTGTTGAATTCGCCGCTGCCGTCCATCAACTGCTTGACCTGGTTGTTCACCGCCGCGACTTCGACATCCATGGTGAGCGGTTGCACGACCCGGATCGGGCCGGCCTGCCCTTCAGGGATCCCGTTACTGCCGGAGTAGACCGGCGGATCAAGGCTCGCGTTTGCGACTGCGCCCGCTTTTGGCAGGGAAACCGTATAGGTCTTGTTGCCGTCAGAGAAAGTGGCGGTCGGGGGGTTGTTTATATCGAAACCGGGGTAATCAATCTTGTTGTAGTTGGCAATGTAGTAGAGCCCGGTCGGTGATTTACCGTCGGGCAGCGTCAGGGCATCTTCGTGCTCGAACGTGGCGAAAATGAAGGTCGGGTAGTTGGACGTCTTATGGATTATATGTAAGGCGACCAGTGCGTAGTCTTCGTTCTGCGCCACCGGGTCACTGTCGAGGCCCTTATAGGTCACCACCGTCGCCGTGTGGTAACGCGCGCGATTTTGAACCGGGATGTCTGCCAGCTTGCGCCATGTCGCCTTGACCTCCACCGCGCCGTCGGGCAGCACTACATTCGTATCCGGGAACCTGGTCAGGCCTTTCGCATACTCGTAAACGACGGGGTTCGCCTTGGCCTCGAACAGGATCTGGCTGTCGTTTGAAGGGGCATAATCTCTCCCTGTCTTCGCCACATTTGGCGGATTGACCGGGAAGAAAATAGCGTTTTGTCCTATTTGGGTCGCCTCATCCAGATTGTTGTAATGATTAAAGGTGGCGCCAGGCGCCAAACGAATACCCTGGGGAAATTGTATATAGCTGTATTGCGGGTCAGAACCAAATGGGCGCGTCGGACCACCTGCGGTGTTTTTTTGTGGTCCCGCGGGAAACAACTCAGTACGGTGCGCGAAGGTTTGCCATAACAAGGGGCTGGGAGACTTTGGCACCTTGCCCGAATCAGCAAAACTGCTGGCGGGATTGCCGACGCCGCGGTTAGCGGGCAATGGTGCGGCAGCTGTATTGTTCAGTGCGAAAAAGCTGCGCCAGGCGAACGTTGCATAGTCGCTATGGCTGAGGCCTGTGGCCAGGTCCGAGGGCAGTTGCGGGTTGCGCACGGTTAGATCGCTTGCGGTAATGCCATAGGAAACGCCCAAAACCGAGGGAAAGTTATCAAGCCCACTCGCAGCGAAATACGGATTCCAGTTAACCCCATCGCTGGAGTAAAAAGTTTTTGTATTGTTGCTGACAAACACACGATCGTTGATCATCGCCGCACTGTTCAGGAAAAGTTTACTGTTTATACCTTTCAGCTCTTGCCTCTCTCCCCACTGGCCGCGACGGTTGTAAGTGCGTGCGTACATGAGGCGATTTTCCACTGTGTAATAGACCCAAATCTTACCGCTATAGACGATAGGCACCACTTTGGTCAGAGGCGTGTCAGTGCTTTCCTGGAACGCTGGAGTTTCCCGGCCGAACAGAAGACCATCATTCGAAGTGACGTAATAAACAGTTTTAGCATTACCGTCACCTTTGTGATAAAAAATGAATAATTGACCGTTATACACAACGGGGCTGTTAACGCCGGCCATAGGGCTGGTATTGATAGTTTGAATATCGGTCCAATTGACGCCGTCTGTAGAGCTGGTGGTCCTCAAGCGTTGCTGAGGATCGGCAAAGGTCAGCACTAGCTTCTGCTTAAATACAGTCACTGAAATATCCCCACCCCATCGGTAGCCATTCACTGGGATAGTTTTAGCAGGGGACCACTTTTTCCCATCTGTCGAATAGGAAGAATAGATATGCTCTGAATCATAATTATTGGACCAGAACATATAAATTTTTCCCTTGAACGACTGCACCGCGGGTATAAATCCCGCTGGGAGGCCGAATCCCACCAGGCTCGTCGAGGAAGGAATACCGTTTGAGGCGTCGGGCTTGTCAAAGACATCGACTTTTATTCCCACACCTTGTTGCGGTGTGGCGATGATCAGACTTTCCGCATAGGCCGATGAGAGCGCAAACAAACCCCACAGACACAACATCAGCCGACTGAATATCGCTCTAAGACTCATAGGTTTCATTCCTTTGAATTAACGGCTACCACAGGCCGTGGATACGTCCTGACAGGCGTAGTTGTTCTATTGTTCAATGCGAGCTGAACTGGATGTTCTGGAAGTCATTGACTGCATTGCGACAGACATATTGTTAGCCTCCTAGCTAATAAAGCACTTACATCCTGTGTGAAGCAGCGACCCGGCGTTGCAGGCATAGGGCTACCAGTCGCCTTTCTCCATGGTAGACGACGGTTTAATATCGGCTAGGGAAATTCTGAAAAAAGGCACCCTGCCAAGCGGCAGCCAGCATGGCGGCTAATGAACTTTCCACCCAATACCGGCCTCAACCCATTACCTGCCCAACAAGGAATATGAGGCCCAGCCATGAAAACCCTCTTGAAACTCACCCTCGCAGCCACCCTCACCTGCGCCCTGCCCGCCTGGGCCACTTGCACGCCAGAGCAAGCGACCGCCAAGCGCGAACAATTGGCAAATGAAGTGACCAAGCTCACCGAACAGAACCCGGCCAAGGCCAAGGAAATCAACGACGAGTTGCAGGCCATGGACCTGGAGACGGCCAGCAAGGATGTGCCGGACAAGTGCCAGTTGATCGATAAGCGTCTGCAAGAGTTGAAGGATGCGGAGAAGAAGGCCGGGTGATTGCCCTAGTCTGAGCACCGCTTCGCTTTTGTGGCGAGGGAGCTTGCTCCCGCTGGGGTGCGAAGCGCCCCCCAAAAACAAGTCTCACCGCGCAATAATGGGTGAACACGCAACTTTGGGGCTGCTGCGCAGCCCAGCGGGAGCAAGCTCCCTCGCCACAGGTTCTGCATCGAACTTAAGGTCGAGTTTCACCCATAAAAAACCGGACCTTGGGTCCGGTTTTTCATGAGGCACTAGCGCCGCTTCACTCCGCCGCAGGCGCTTCTGGCTTGCGGCGCTTGAGCGGGGCCATGCCGTCCTTGCTGACCAGCGACGGGGCGTCGGCCTTCGGGCGGTTGGCGGTCTTGCGCTTGGTCGGGGCCTTGGCGCAGAAAAGAAAGCCGGGTGGTTGCCCTAGTCTGAGCACCGCTTCGCTTTTGTGGCGAGGGAGCTTGCTCCCGCTGGGGTGCGAAGCGCCCCCCAAAAACAAGTCTCACCGCGCAATAATGGGTGAACACGCAACTTTGGGGCTGCTGCGCAGCCCAGCGGGAGCAAGCTCCCTCGCCACAGGGTTCGGCATCGAACTTAAGGTCGAGTTTCACCCATAAAAAACCGGACCTTGGGTCCGGTTTTCATGAGGCACTAGCGCCGCTTCACTCAGCCGCAGGCGCTTCTGGCTTGCGGCGCTTGAGCGGGGCCATGCCGTCCTTGCTGACCAGCGACGGGGCGTCGGCCTTCGGGCGGTTGGCGGTCTTGCGCTTGGTCGGGGCCTTGGCGCCGGTTTTCTTCTTGTCGCCCTTGGCGTCGACCTTTTTCTTCTTCACGCCAACGGCCTTGCCCGAGGCCTTGACCTTTTTCGGTCCGCCGTAGGTGCCTTTGACTTCCTTGATGGTGCGGCGCTCGAAGCTCTGCTTGAGGTAGCGCTCGATGCTCGACATCAGGTTCCAGTCGCCGTGGCAGATCAGCGAGATCGCCAGGCCGTCGTTGCCGGCGCGGCCGGTACGACCGATGCGGTGCACGTATTCGTCGCCGCTGCGGGGCATGTCGAAGTTGATGACCATGTCCAGGCCATCCACGTCCAGGCCGCGGGCGGCGACGTCGGTGGCGACGAGGATTTTCACGCCGCCCTGTTTGAGGCGGTCGATGGCCAGCTTGCGGTCCTTCTGGTCTTTCTCGCCGTGCAGTACGAACGCCTTGTATTCCTGAGCCACCAGGCGACCGTAGATGCGGTCGGCCATGGCCCGGGTGTTAGTGAATACGATGGCTTTTTCGTAGGTTTCGTTGGCCAGCAACCAGTTCACGATCTGCTCTTTGTGCTGGTTGTGATCAGCGGTGATGATCTGCTGGCGGGTGGTGGAGTTCAGTTGGCTGACCGCGTTGAGCTGCAAGTGCTCAGGGTTGTTCAGCACCTTGGCGATCATCTCGCGCAGGCCCGAGCCGCCAGTGGTGGCAGAGAACAGCATGGTCTGCTGGCGATTGACGCATTCGTCCACCAGGCGCTGCACGTCTTCGGCAAAACCCATGTCGAGCATGCGGTCGGCTTCGTCCAGCACCAGTACTTCGACTTCCTTGAGGTCGAGGTTGCCGGCGTTCAACTGCTCGATCATCCGCCCCGGCGTGCCGATCAGGATGTCCGGCACCTTGCGCAGCATGGCGGCCTGGACCTTGAAGTCTTCGCCGCCGGTGATCAGGCCGGACTTGATGAAGGTGAATTGCGAGAAGCGTTCCACTTCCTTCAAGGTCTGCTGGGCCAGTTCGCGGGTCGGCAGCAGGATCAGAGTCTTGATGCTGACGCGCACCTTGGCCGGGCCGATCAGGCGGTTGAGGATCGGCAGCACGAACGCGGCGGTCTTGCCGCTGCCGGTCTGCGCCGTCACCCGCAGGTCACGCCCCTGGAGCGCGAGCGGAATAGCCGCTGCCTGCACCGGCGTTGGCTCGACAAATTTAAGCTCGGCCACGGCTTTGAGCAGGCGTTCGTGCAGGGCGAATTGGGAAAACACGGGTGCTACCTCGAAGAAATGCAAAAAAACAGCTGCATAGGGTAACGGTTTCGAGCGCGAAGGCCGAGTTTCTTTATACAAACGGCGGCAAATCAGTGCATTTTTATCAGCCGTTATTGCATCAACGGTCACTTGACCGGGCTTAAATGCTCTAATCGTCCCGTCGCGTCTTTATAGAAGAACCGTTTCGTCCATGGACATCAAACAACTCTGGGTCAACCTCCAAGACCTCTGGGGTGCCCTTGACCAGCACCCGCTCCTGCATTCCAGCCTCGCCCTGATGTTGCTGCTGGTCATCGCCCTGGTGCTTGGCCGTGTGGCGCGCTACCTGATTCTGCACGCCGCCAAGCTGCTGGGGCGCCAACCGGCCTTGAACTGGGTCAACGACCTGCGCCAGAACAAGGTATTCCATCGCCTGGCGCAGATGACGCCGTCGCTGATCATCCAGTTCGGCCTGCACCTGGTGCCGGAACTGAGCAAGACCAGCCTGGTTTTCCTCGGCAATGTCGCCCTGGCTTTCACCATTTTGTTCCTGGTGCTGGCTCTCAGTGCCTTGCTCAGCGCCCTGCTGGACGTCTATGCGCGCACCGAGCACGCCCGTACCCGCTCGATCAAAGGCTATGTGCAACTGACGAAGATGGTGCTGTATGTATTCGGCGCGATCATCATCGTCGCCACCCTGATCGACCGTTCGCCGCTGTTACTGCTGTCGGGCCTGGGAGCGATGTCGGCGGTGATCCTGCTGGTCTACAAGGACACCCTGCTGTCGTTCGTCGCCAGCGTGCAGCTGACCAGCAACGACATGTTGCGGGTCGGCGACTGGATCGAGATGCCCCAGGTCGGCGCCGACGGTGATGTGGTGGACATCACGCTGCACACGGTCAAGGTGCAGAACTTCGACAAGACCATCGTCTCGATCCCGACCTGGCGACTGATGTCCGAGTCGTTCAAAAACTGGCGTGGCATGCAGCAATCCGGCGGGCGGCGGATCAAGCGCAGCCTGTTCATCGACGCCAGCGGCGTGCGTTTCCTGCATGACGAGGAAGAACAACGCCTGACCCAGGTGCGCCTGCTGACCGACTACATCGGCCGCAAGCAGGCCGAACTCAAGGCCTGGAACGAGGCCCAGGGCAACGTCGCGGCGATGTCGGCCAACCGTCGGCGGATGACCAACCTGGGCACCTTCCGCGCTTATGCACTGGCGTATTTGAAAAGCCACGCGGAGATCCAGCCGAACATGACCTGCATGGTCCGGCAGTTGCAGACCACCGCCCAAGGCATCCCGCTGGAAATCTACTGCTTCACCCGCACCACCGCGTGGACCGACTACGAGCGTATCCAGGGGGATATTTTCGATTACCTGCTGGCGGTGATGCCGGAGTTTGGGTTGAACCTGTATCAGCAGCCCAGCGGCACGGATTTGCGTTCGGGGTTGTTGCCGGCGGTGCTGGGGGCAAGCCACCTGCCGGAGCCGCAGAAGCAGGTGATCTGAAACCACCAGATCCCCTGTGGGAGCGAGCTTGCTCGCGATAGCGGTGTATCAGAAACATAGATGCTGACTGACACTCCGCCATCGCGAGCAAGCTCCCACAGGGGTTTTCAGCGTGCAGGTAGCGGTTGGCGGATCCCCAACCGACTGATCCACACCGCCGCCAATATCACCGATCCCCCCAACAGCAACCGCCCCAACGCCTCGTGCTGGTTCCAGATCAACAGGTTCACCAGCAGCCCCACCGGCACATGCAGGTTGTTCATCACCGCCAGCGTCCCGCCATTGACCAGGCACGCGCCTTTGTTCCACCAGTAAAGTCCCAGCGCGGTGGAGACCAGGCCGAGGAACACCAACACGCCCCATTGCAGCGGCGCTTCAGGCCAGAAGTTGGCCTTGCCGAACAGCAGGAAAGCCGGCAACGCCACCATCAGCGCCCCAAGATAGAAATAACCGAAACGCCGGTAATGCGGCAGGTCGCTCGGGTGGCGGGCCACCAGATGCTTGTACAGCACCTGCCCGGCTGCATAGGTGAAGTTGGCCAGTTGCAGCAGCAAGAAGCCCATGAAGAAATCCGGGTTGATCCGGTCGTAGCGAATCACCGCCGCGCCGGCCACGGCCACCAGCGCCGCGATCAGCGCCCAGGGGTTGAAGCGACGGTTCAGCGCGTCTTCGATCAAGGTCACGTGCAGGGGCGTCAGGATGGTGAAAAGCAGCACCTCGGGCACCGTCAGCACTCGGAAGCTCAGATACAGGCAGACGTAGGTCACGCCAAACTGCAAGGCACCGATCAACAACATGCCGCGCATGAACGCCGGCTCCACCTGGCGCCAGCGCGTCAGCGGAATGAACACCAGCCCGGCCAGCAACACCCGCACCAGCACGGCAAAATAACTGTCCACATGCCCAGCCAGGTACTCGCCGATCAGGCTGAAGGAAAATGCCTGGATCAATGTCACAAAAAGTAGATAGCCCATACCGCCCTCGTTTCGAATGGCGGCGAAGATAGCGCTTTTGAACGGTGGGAGCGAGCTTGCTCACGATGGCGGCGTGTCAGTCAGCATCTGTATTTCTGACCCTCCGCCATCGCGAGCAAGCTCCCACAGATACTCCACTAACTTGAAAGTTCATCCACGACCCAAGGAGTGGCCTGACGCTGGTGCCGATGGCTGGCGGCACGCTGGAGCACTCGGGTCAGCGCCTGGAAGTTTGCCGGTTTGGTCAGGACGTCATCGGCACCCCCGGCCCTGAAACGCTCTATCTCGCTGGAAAAAACACTCGCGGTGAAAGCAACGATGTAGCAAGTATCGCCCTGGGGTAACTCGCGAATTCTACGCACAGCCTCCATCCCATCCATCACGGGCATGTTGATATCCATCAGAATGATCTCTGGCGTCGAAGCCATGCAACGATTGACCGCCTCCAGGCCATCTGACGCAAGGTCGGGTGTATAACCCAACTCTTGTAGCATCGCCATGGCCACTTTCTGACTCACCGGATGGTTCTCCACCAGAAGGATATCGAGCGGATAATCCTCGGCAAAAGACGAGTCGAAGCCAACCGCCGCCTGATCATCCTTGATGGGTATTTCCGAGACTGAAAAAAGCGCCAGGGGTAGAGAGAAGGAGAATGTCGAGCCTAAACCTGGCTGACTGGTGAACGTTAAAGTCCCCTGCTGCGCCTCGAGCAGGTTCTTGCAGATAGAAAGACCCAACCCGCTCCCAGTGAAGCGTTGGCTAGCCGCCTCTTTAAACTGCACAAAGGGTTTGAACAGATTGTCTTGCCGTTCCGTGGGGATACCGATGCCGGTATCGCGTATGGAGAAGTCGAGCCACGCTTGAGAGCCGTAACCGCTGGTGGTGACCAGGAGCGATATTTTTCCGGCTTCGGTAAATTTGACCGCATTGCCCAGCAAGTTGATCAATATCTGGCGAAGGCAATCCATATCGGTCTTGACCAAAGGCGGTACGTCTGGGGAAAACTGCGCCTCCAGCACGATGGGTTTGTCCTGGATATTTTGCCGGATGAGTTCCATACAGGATGAAACCAGTGCTCTCACTTCGAAAACACGAGGTTTCAATTCAAGTTTGCCCGCTTCGATTTTGGCGAGATCGAGAATGTTATCGATAAGAGACAGCAGGGTCCGTCCACTGGAATGAATCGTTGTGAGAAGACGGCGTTGCTCGGGATCCAGGGCGGACCGGGCCAATAGTTCGGTCGCGCCAATGACACCGTACATCGGGGTGCGAATTTCATGACTCATGGTTGCCAGAAAGCTGGTTTTTGAACGATCAGCGTCTTCGGCGGCATTTTTAGCCTGATTCAATACCTGCTCATTGACTCGCAGTTGCTGAAGATGAGCACGCATGCGTAAAAGGAGGAAAGCGAGAAATACCAGGATGGCCAGGATGATGTGGTACAGCGAGTCATGATTAAGTTGTTGGTAGTAGTCCGCCAAGGTAACTTCCGCCCCGACAACATACACCGTACCGTCTTGTGATTTTAAGGGGACAAAGACCGCGCGAAAATCACCCCAATGATCCGAGTAGTCGATCCAGGTTGGCTCGGTACGCTCAAAACTATCGAGTAAAGCCTGGCTGGCATCGGGATAAGGATCGAAAAAACGCACGAAATTCTTCTCTTGAATTTCTTCTTTCGATGCGCTGGAACTGATCAGGTAGGCCTTTGCACCTCGCTTGATCACGCTATAGACAAACGCAGTGCCCATGGACTCGTTGAAGCCGGAGAGGCGCTGAATGGTATCCCAGTCCTGCGCTTGCGATTTGGATTGCTTATCGACCAGATTGTCATGGTAACGGTCGCCGAGGATCGCCGAAGCCCCCAGCGCGGCATGCAGCAATTTATTATTAATGTTGTCAGTAAGGACGCTTTGCGTCTCGACATAGAGGTAGTAGATATAGCCACCTGCCCCTATGAGATAGGCTAGAAATAAGGCCCATGTTTGCCGTTTGATTTTTAACATATCACAGCCTCCCTACTGTAAATCGGCGCATAAATTACCACAGCCAGACGTCGACAGACTTGCCCAATCCGAGTGAGTTTGCCGCCTGCCTATCTCCCAGCCCTCAAAAGCTTGAGGGGCCGTTCATGTCAGGTAGTGGTTATTTCTATTTCCCCCAAAAAAAAAGCCCGATCTCGCTAAAGCGTTCAATCGGGCTGATGCACTCAGGAGCAATAAGTGCAAAGGGAGGTTCGATGCGCAAAACGATTTGAAGGGAAGCGCCAGGCCACTAGACCACCTGGCGATTATCCGAGGATTAACGGATCAGGCGACCTGGGACAGTTTGGCGTTGGCCTGATTCAGGCCCTTCTCCTGGAAGTCGCCGCCCAGGTTCATGCCTTCGGCATGGATGAAGGTCACGTCGTGGATCCCGATGAAGCCCATGACCTGGCGCAAGTAGGGTTCTTGATGGTCAGTGCTGCCGCCGGCATGAATGCCACCACGGGCGGTCAGCACGAAGGCGCGCTTGTCGGCCAGCAGGCCTTGAGGGCCGGTGGGGGTGTATTTGAACGTCACGCCGGCACGCAGCACATGGTCGAGCCAGGCTTTCAGTGTGCTGGGGATGGCGAAGTTGTACATCGGTGCAGCCATTACCAGCACGTCCGCGGCCAGCAGTTCATCGGTCAGTTGGTTGGAGCGCTCCAGCGAGGCGTTTTCAACGTCGCTGCGCTGCTCGGCCGGCTTCATCCAGCCACCCAGCAGATTGGCATCCAGGTGCGGCACCGGATTGACGGCCAGGTCGCGAACGCTGATTTCATCGGCCGGGTGCGCCGCTTTCCACTGGCTGATAAAGGTCTGGGTCAGTTGACGGGACACCGAGTCTTGCTGGCGGGCACTGCTTTCGATGATCAGAACGCGGGACATGGCTTGTAGGCTCCATCTGAGAATGTTGTCAGTCGATGGAGTGAAGGTTAAACGCGATCATATCGATGAAAAAGCGCAAATAACTGCTGTAAAGCATCGATAAATTCGTTTATAAGCGGAGCAAGCAATATTGCCTGCCTCACTGCCGGGCTATTTCGGCTGACAGGTCAGCTTGATGCGCAGCTTGATGATGTTGCGGTTGAACTTGGCCGTGGCGTTCTTGAACTTGCCGGCGGCGACTTCGATCTTGCGGGTGCGCGGTGCCTCGGGGCCATTGTTGAAGACCACGGTACAAGCCGCGTCGGTGTTGCCGTAGTTGTTGACCTGGATGGAACCGATATCGGCATCGGTGTCATAGGCGTTGTAGTCGATGCTCAGGCCGTTGAGGTGTTTTTCCACATCGATCGGGTAGGCAAACGCAGTCAGTGGCAGCAGGGCCAGCACCACACAACAGATTTTCTTCATTCGGCAGTCTCCACCAAGGGACTGCCAGCTTAGGACAAGAGGAGCTCGATATGAAAGCGCCCCGCGTAACCCTTGATCAATGGCGCACCTTGCAGGCCGTGGTCGACCACGGCGGCTTCGCCCAGGCCGCTGAAGTGCTGCATCGCTCCCAGTCGTCAGTGAGCTACACCGTGGCCCGCATGCAGGATCAGCTCGGCGTACCGTTGCTGCGCATCGATGGGCGCAAGGCCGTGCTGACCGAAGCCGGCGGCGTACTGCTGCGCCGTTCCCGGCAACTGGTGAAACAGGCCAGCCAACTGGAAGACCTGGCCCACCACATGGAGCAAGGCTGGGAAGCGGAAGTGCGCCTGGTGGTCGACGCGGCCTACCCCAACGCCCGCCTCGTTCGCGCCTTGACGGCGTTCATGCCACAAAGCCGTGGCTGCCGGGTGCGGCTGCGCGAAGAAGTGTTGTCGGGTGTCGAAGAAGTGCTGCTCGAAGGCGTGGCCGACCTGGCCATCAGCGGCTTCAGCATTCCCGGTTACCTGGGGGCGGAGTTGAGCGACGTAGAGTTCATCGCGGTGGCCCATCCCGAGCATGCCCTGCACCGCCTCAACCGCGAACTGAACTTCCAGGACCTGGAAAGCCAGTTGCAAGTGGTCATCCGCGACTCCGGCCGCCAACAGCCCCGCGACGTCGGCTGGCTCGGCGCCGAGCAGCGCTGGACCGTGGGCAGCCTGGCCACCGCCGCGAGTTTCGTCGGCAGCGGCCTGGGTTTCGCCTGGCTGCCCCGGCACATGATCGAACGGGAACTCAAGGAAGGCGTGCTCAAGCGTCTACCCTTGGAACAGGGAGGCAGCCGCAACTCGACCTTCTATCTTTTCTCAAACAAGGAAAAACCCCTGGGCCCGGCCACGCAGATCCTGATCGAATTGCTGCGCACCTTCGACACCGCGCCGCTGGATGCGCCGTTCGCCGCCCCTGAACAAGCCTGACAAGGACTTCGCCGATGGCCTATTTTGAACATGAAGGTTGCAACCTGCACTATGAGGAATACGGCCACGGTACGCCCTTGCTGATGGTCCACGGCCTGGGCTCGAGCACCCGCGACTGGGAAAAGCAGATCCCGGTGCTGTCCGCCCGCTACCACCTGATCGTGGTGGATGTGCGCGGTCACGGTCGCTCCGACAAGCCGCGCGAGCGCTACAGCATCGAAGGGTTCAGCGCCGACCTGGTCGCCCTGGTCGAACACTTGGACCTCGGCCCGGTGCATCTGGTGGGTTGGTCCATGGGCGGCATGATCTGCTTTCAGCTGGCTGTGGACCAACCCAACCTGGTCAGGAGCCTGTGCATCGTCAACAGTGCTCCCGAAGTCAAAGTCCGCACGCCCGATGACTGCTGGCAATGGTTCAAGCGCTGGAGCCTGATGCGCATCCTCAGCCTGGAGACCATCGGCAAGGCCCTCGGCGCCAAGTTATTCCCCAAGCCCGAACAAACCGAGTTACGCCTGGAAATGGCTCGGCGCTGGGCAAAAAACGACAAACGTGCTTATCTCGCCAGCTTCGATGCGATCGTGGGATGGGGCGTGCAGGAACGACTGTCGCAGGTCGCCTGTCCAACCCTGGTCATTTGCGCCGACCATGACTACACCCCGGTGGCACTGAAAGAAGCCTACGTCAGGCTACTGCCCGATGCACGGCTGGTGGTCATCGCCGATTCGCGGCACGCCACCCCGCTGGATCAACCCGAACGCTTCAACCAAACCCTGCTCGACTTTTTGACCGCAACCGATTCCACCACTCAGGATCACTGACCCCATGCTGAAAAAAATCGCCCTTGCCGCCGGCACCGTATTGTTTGCCGCCAACCTGATGGCTGCGACTCCCGCCAAGGCACCCCATGTATTGCTGGAAACCACCAACGGCCAGATCGAAATCGAACTGGACCCGGTCAAGGCCCCCATCAGCACCAAGAACTTCCTTGAGTACGTGGACAGTGGCTTCTACACCAATACGATTTTCCACCGAGTGATCCCGGGCTTCATGGCCCAGGGCGGTGGGTTCACTCAAACCATGCAACAAAAAGACACCAAGGCCCCAATCAAGAACGAAGCCAGCAATGGCCTGCACAACGTTCGTGGCACCTTGTCGATGGCCCGCACATCCAACCCGGACTCGGCCACCAGCCAGTTCTTCATCAACGTGGCCGACAACGCCTTCCTCGATCCGGGCCGTGACGCCGGTTACGCAGTGTTCGCCAAGGTGGTCAAGGGCATGGACGTGGTGGACATCATCGTCAACTCCCAGACCACGACCAAACAAGGCATGCAAAACGTGCCGATCGACCCTGTGCTCATCAAGTCGGCCAAGCGCATCGACTGAAGCGGCACACGGCAAGCCTGGGCGGCGCGGGTCATCCCGCACCGCCCATTAGCAAAAAGGAGAGCCCCTGCCAGGGCATTTACAGATGGTTTTTCGCCGTTTCGAAACACTGATCGATATCTTCCGCGACGCCCCGAGCTCGGCCCCGCCGAACCGCGTCCTGCCCTTCTACACCTATTACCTGAAACAGGTCTGGCCCAGCTTCGTCGTGCTGCTGGTGGTGGGCCTGATCGGCGCGCTGATCGAAGTGGCACTGTTCAGCTACCTGAGCCGCATCATCGACCTGACCCAGGGCACTCCGAATGTGGACTTCTTCAAGGTCCATGGCCTGGAACTGGCCTGGATGGCGGTGGTGGCGCTGGTCTTTCGGCCGATCTTCGTGGCCCTGCATGACCTGCTGGTGCACCAGACCCTGAGTCCCGGCATGACCAGCCTGATCCGCTGGCAGAACCACAGCTACGTGCTCAAGCAGAGCCTGAATTTCTTCCAGAACGATTTCGCCGGGCGCATAGCCCAGCGCATCATGCAGACCGGCAACTCCCTGCGCGACTCGGCGGTACAAGCCGTGGACGCCCTGTGGCACGTGCTGATCTACGCCATCAGTTCCCTGGTGCTGTTCGCCGAAGCCGACTGGCGCCTGATGATCCCGCTGCTGATGTGGATCGCCGCCTACATTGGCGCACTCTGTTACTTCGTGCCAAGGGTCAAGGAGCGCTCGGTGGTGTCGTCCGATGCCCGCTCCAAGCTCATGGGCCGGATCGTCGACGGCTACACCAACATCACCACCCTCAAGCTGTTCGCCCACACCAACTTCGAGCAGCAGTACGCCCGCGAAGCCATCCAGGAGCAGACCGAAAAAGCCCAGTTGGCCGGTCGCGTGGTGACCAGCATGGACGTGGTCATCACCGGCATGAACGGGCTGCTGATCGTCGGCACCACCGGGCTGGCGCTGTGGCTCTGGACTCAGTCGCTGATCAGCGTGGGCGCCATTGCCCTGGCGACCGGGCTGGTGATCCGCATCGTCAACATGTCCGGTTGGATCATGTGGGTGGTCAACGGCATCTTCGAGAACATCGGCATGGTCCAGGACGGCCTGCAGACCATCGCCCAGCCAGTCAGCGTCACCGACCGCGACCAGGCCAAGCCCCTGGCGGTCGCTCGCGGCGAGGTGCGTTTCGAGCACGTGGATTTCCACTATGGCAAGAAAAGCGGCGTGATCGGCGACCTCAACCTGACCATCAAGCCCGGGGAAAAAATCGGCCTGATCGGCCCGTCCGGCGCGGGTAAATCCACCTTGGTCAACCTGCTGCTGCGTCTTTATGACGTGCAAGGCGGGCGCATCCTCATCGACGGCCAGGACATCGCCGAGGTCGGCCAGGAAAGCTTGCGCGAGCGCATCGGCATGATCACCCAGGACACCTCGCTGCTGCACCGCTCGATTCGTGACAACCTGCTTTACGGCAAGCCAGACGCCACCGATGCGCAACTCTGGGAAGCCGTGCGCAAGGCCCGGGCCGATGAGTTCATTCCATTGTTGTCGGATGCCGAAGGTCGTACCGGTTTCGACGCCCATGTGGGTGAGCGCGGCGTGAAGCTGTCCGGCGGCCAGCGCCAGCGCATCGCCATTGCCCGGGTGCTGCTCAAGGACGCGCCGATCCTGATCATGGACGAAGCGACGTCAGCACTGGACTCGGAAGTCGAAGCGGCGATCCAGGAAAGCCTCGAGACCCTGATGCAAGGCAAGACCGTGATCGCCATCGCCCACCGCCTCTCGACCATCGCCCGCATGGACCGCCTGGTCGTGCTGGAAAACGGCCGCATCGCCGAAACCGGCAGCCATGCCGAACTGCTGGCCCATGGTGGGTTGTATGCGCGGTTGTGGCAGCACCAGACGGGTGGGTTCGTGGGGATCGACTGAATCAACCAGACACCACTGACCCCTGTGGCGAGGGAGCTTGCTCCCTCGCCACAGGGTCTTTGCTTAAACAGTAGGGCCAGTGCAGCCCCAAGGCCTTTCTGAAAAAATCTGTCCAGAATCCATTTAGCCCATATAGCAACGACATACTCCCCGCCGACCACGGCCAAAACCGCCCCAGTCCATGACTCTGGCGGTTTTTTTGTGCCGCTGGATTTGTCGATAAACCCTGCTGTACTCAGCCCAGGTTCTGGAGATGAGCCTGTCGTAATGCTGCAGGATGCATAACCGATTATCACGACTGTTTTTTCAAGGATGCTTATGTCTTTACTCAAACGTTCAACGACTGAGTTGTTGGGTACGTTCTGGCTGGTGTTGGGCGGCTGCGGCAGCGCGGTATTGGCTGCCTCCGGGATTGGCGTGCTGGGGGTTGCCCTGGCATTCGGCCTGACGGTGTTGACCATGGCGTTCGCCATCGGTCATATCTCCGGCTGCCACCTGAACCCGGCTGTGTCGGTGGGTTTGTACGTGGGCGGGCGGTTTCCGGCCAGGGAATTGCCGGCCTACATCATCGCCCAGGTCATCGGTGGTGTGCTGGCCGCGGCGCTGATCTACTTCATCGCCAGCGGCAAGGAAGGCTTTGACCTGACCGCGTCCGGCCTGGCGTCGAACGGTTACGGCGAGCATTCACCCGGTGGGTATTCGTTGGCGGCCGGTTTTGTGACCGAGCTGATCATGACGGCAATGTTCATCCTGATCATCCTCGGCGCCACCGATAAACGTGCCCCGGCCGGGCTGGCACCGATTGCCATCGGCCTGGCCCTGACGCTCATTCACCTGATCTCGATTCCAGTCACCAACACGTCCGTCAACCCGGCCCGCAGTACCGGTCCGGCGCTGATCGTCGGCGGCTGGGCCATCGAGCAACTGTGGCTGTTCTGGGTAGCACCGCTGCTGGGTGCTGTCATTGGTGGTGTCTCTTACCGCTGGCTGGGCAACGAAGACAGCTGAGTCACACCCGCGAAAAATCAGCACTGCCGATAAGGCAGTGCTGTTTTCGCCTCTTCGGCATAGGCCAGCACCCCCTCTTGCTCGCGCACGAGGAAATCCGCCACGGCCGCTTTCAACCCCGGATGCCGCAAGTAATGCCACGAACGGGTAATCACCGGTTCGAACCCCCGAATCAATTTGTGCTCGCCCTGGGCCCCGGCATCGAAACGCTGCAAGCCATGGGCAATCGCGTAGTCCATGCCCTGATAGAAACAGGTCTCGAAATGCAGGCGATCAAATTCCGCCAGGCAGCCCCAGTAACGCCCGTAGAAACTGTCGCCGCCCACCAGGCTGAACGCCATCGCCACCGGCCGTGAACCTTGCTTGGCCAAGACCACGCGAATGGCCTCAGGCATGCGCTCGGCCAGCAGGCTGAAGAACGCCCGGGTCAGGTACGGCGCCTGCCGCCGCACCGCGTAGGTGTTGGCGTAACAGGCGTAGACAAAGTCCCACTGGGCCTCGTCCAGTTGCTGGCCTTCGAGCCATTCGAACTCGATGCCCTGCCCCGCCACCTGTTCACGCTCCTTGCGCATCTGCTTGCGCTTGCGCGAACTGAGGGCATCGAGAAAATCCTGGAAGTCCCGATAACCACGATTTTGCCAGTGGTACTGGCAGCCAATCCGCTGCAGCCAACCCTCCTGCCCGGCCAGCGCCGCGTCGGTGAAGGCATCGGTGAAGTTGATGTGGGCGCTGGAAAGCCCTTCGATCTCAAGATAACCCGGCAGGCTGCCCAACAATTCCAGACCGTCCTCCACGCGGGCCGCCAACAATCGCGGACCGCTGACCGGACTGAACGGCACCCCTGTCAGCAGCTTGGGGTAATACTCGATCCCGGCCCGGGCGCAGGCATCGGCCCAGGCATGGTCGAATACGTATTCACCGTAGGAATGCCACTTGCGGTAACTGGGCAAGGCCGCCAGCAGACGACCGCCTTCGATGTGCAGCAAATGCTCAGGCTGCCAACCAGATTGCGGGCCGAGGCTGGCACTGTCTTCCAGGGTGCTCAGGAAGGCGTGACGCAGGAATGGTTGGTTGGCGGGTACCAGGGCGTCCCATTCTTGCGGCGCAATGGCGGACAGGCTGTCCAAGACGTGAAGCGGCATGCGGTTCCTCGATATCCAGACAATGGATGGAGCGAGTATCGCCGATCCGGACGGTAGGAACGAGAAGCAGGATACTTTTTTACGGGCTTGGGTGATGAGTGATCCGAAATAGGATATTGGCGGTACTACTCGACATCTTGCAGTTCGAAAAAATCAGTTATTAGAGGTCGCCCCCTTTACTTATTCGCGAATATTCTTCATTTCCGCCGCTGTTCTGACTCTATCTTCCACACTGGCTAAATGTTCAGCGCGCTCCTGCCCTGGTATGTTTTTCATCATCTTATCGTACACTTCTGCGAGCGCCTCGAGTTTTTTTGCCCCACGCCGCGTAATTCCAACCTCACCTTTGTGGCGTAGAGCGAATTCATAATTCTTCAATGCAGATATTGTTTTTCCGCGAAAAAAATCTTGCTCACTGATCATGTTACTCACAATCTCCGGACTGACTTCCAGATCACTAATTTCAATAAATTTAGCCTCATATTTTCTAACCATCACGTCAAAATAAGCCACGTTTTTTTGGGCATTCAAAACATCTTCAGACCCAATAACTCTTAAACTCGGAGGCTTGACTCTGTGCTTAGTCAAGGTAAAAATCCCGGATGTAGTTTCGCCCACAGAAAACGCTGCTGGCTTTCTAAAAAAACGCGATACAGCTCCTATAAAACCATGCCCCGTCGGGTCTACATTATTAATTGGATCCCCCACACAATACATGTACGCATTCAATCCCCCCCTACCGAAGGGACTCAAGTTATCCGGGCTGTGAAACCTCATCAACTGAGGATTGAAGACACGGTAGCCCTTGCCCAGCAAATACCAGCCGGTCTGCCTTTCGCGCCGCTCGCCGTTGTAACCCAAATGACTACTCGCCGAGCTGCCTTCAACCCGATGGCCATAGGGTGAATACGCAATACTCGTGAGTCCCTGCCGAGTAACTTCACCCATCACGCTGTTCTTATCATCGCCCATCAGCAATATGGGACTGGCATCACCACCGGTTTGGCACTCGGCGAGCACCACGCCCTCTGCACGCACGAAGGTTGTGCTGACAGTCCCGCTGACTTCGCTCGCCAGCTCATCGTTTCGGTAGAACCGATGCTCTTTGCCCTCGGACGTAGTGCGCCCGATCAAGCTATCGAGTGCGTCATAGTGAAAGCGGGTGGTCGGTTCATAGGGCGAGGCAGCGAAGTTGGTAATGGGGTGATTGGACCCAAGATCTGAATCCGCCATGGTTGACTCTCCAGGTGAGCTATGGTGGCCTGAAGAAGTAAGCACGCTTTCCGGATACGGCGAAACTGTCAGGGTTGACAGGTGGCTACCCATACAGCGCTTACCCAAACGCGGCTCAAAAAAAAACCCCGCCAGAGGCGGGGTTCAAAGGAGCGCTTTAACGGATGAAGTCAGAGCGGTATATCAAAGTGCGGTTTAGAACACGTACTGAGCACGCATCACAAAACCGTCGCCATCGTCGTCGCCATTGGCGTTGGTCACTTTGTCGGTCTTGGCCTTGATGTAGGCAGCGGAAATTTTCACCGCTTCGTTGGCGTACCAGTTCACGCCCAGGTTGTGCACCTTGGCTTCGGCATCGCCCACGTCGCGGGTCGCCGAGGCAGTGGTGATGTTGTCGTCTTCGACGGTCAGGCTGTCGAAACGATAGAACACTTCCCAGGCACCGATGGATTTGTTCTGAGGTTTGATCGCGTCAAACTTGCCGACTTTATAACCACGGGACTCGCCGGTGAGGGTGTACGCGCCCTGTACGTAGAAGCCATGGCCTTTGATGTCTTCGAAACCATCGGCATCAGCCTTGGTCTTGCGAGTGATGTATTCGCCCTGGATCGACGCAGGCCCCATGGCGAAAGCGGCTTCCAGGCCGAAGGCGGTGTCGCGGTCGTACGAACCGGCTGGCGAGTTGTTCGCGCCGCCCAGTACCGGACGGTTGCCGTTAGGGCCGGCGTCGTTGCCACCCAGGGTTTCAACGCCACGCATGCCCAGGCGGGAGCGATAACGCGCATCGAAGACGGTGTCGGAGACGTCGCGCGAAGCCACGTTCACACCGAAGTGCAGCACGTTGCCAGCATCGTGCATTGGCGCGAATACGAAGCGACCGTTGACTTGCTTGACGCTGTCGCCGTCGGTGTCGTCGGTGTCTTTGCTGAATACACCGGCCGAGGCATAGAACGAATCGGCGAAGGTGCTGGAGGCTTGCAGGCCCAGGCCGTTCTGATGGCTGTTCGTCCAGTCGATCAGGTCGTAAGCGGCGTTACGCTCAGGTGCAGTGACCCACTTGGAGCTGGTGGCTTTTTCCAGGCCGAAGTCGGGGTCGAAGCGACCCACCTTGATCGAAACCGGCTTGAAGCCGTTGTAGGCCAGGGACGCTTCGTCGAAGTAGCCGTTATCGGAGTCGCCACTGTTGTGGGACATGTCGTAGTTGATGGTGTAGGCCCAATCCGTGTACAGCACGCCGGACAGTTCCAGGAACGCGCGGCGGATGTAAGCGGCATCGGCCGAGTTGCCGTTGTCGGTGTAGATACCATCGAACTGGCTGTAGTCAGCCTGCAGACGACCACCGAGCTTGAAGCTGAACTCTTTGTCAGTGGTAGCGACCTCAAGGCCGCCCTTGGTTTTGACCACGATATCGGCGCCGTCGGTGGTGACGGTGCCGGCGAAAGCCTGGGCGGTTACTGCCATTGCCAGTGCGCTGGCGGCAACACCTGCGAAGTGCTTGCGGATCATCGAAGAATTCCCCTGTTGGTAGTCTATGCGTTAGAAAACACGCGGAACTGGGCCCGCTGGTGTTGGGAGGGGATCTTGGCGACGGGTTGTGTCAGGCGAGTTGCTATCACATAAAGATTTTATGACAGCGGAACTTTTTACTTCGAAAGGGAATAACTGAGAAGCAGCTGCAAGGAGTGAGCTGCAAGCGGCAAGTTAGAGCAGTCGCAGGTGCATACGGAACTAGGGGTGGTGACGTTTACGTTCAGCCGCGAGTTTTTCGGCGAGGTGATCCAGGTCGGGAATGGGGGCTTCAGGAAGCTTTTTGAGGGTCGCCTGCATTAGCCGCATCTGGCGGATAAAACGCCGGCAGTTGGGGCAGAACATCAGGTGATGACGCACCATCAGGCGTTCACGAAAACTTAACTGGCCGTCGAGATAATCGCTGGAGCGCGCCACTTGTTCCTTGCAGGTCAGCATTCGCCGGTTTCCTCGAAATGTTCAACGGTCGCGAAGACTTTCAGCCGGGCGCGATGCAACAGCACTCGCACATTGGAGAGCGAAATATCCAGAAGATTACAGATTTCTTCCAGCTCCAGTCCCTGGCGTTCCCGCAGGTTCAGCACGCTGCCTTGCAGTTCCGACAGGCTGAGCAACGTGTGCTCCAGGCAATCGCGTAATTCCGCCATCGTGAGCAGCGCCTCAGGCGTGTCCTGGTGCCAGGCGAACGGCGCCAACAGCCAATGACCGTCGGCGGCGAAACGATCATCGCCGAGGGTGCCATGGGGTGACGGCAGATCGTCGAGCAACACCTCCCGACGGTTCTGTTTGTAGCGCCCTTTGGCAGCGTTGGCGGTGATGGTCAGCAGCCAGGTCTTGAGGCTGGAACGTCCCTGGAAACCACTGAGATTACGCACCACCGACAGCCACGCGTCCTGCACCACCTCATCGACATGGCGGCTGCCGACGATGGCATAGGCCACGGCGCGCATCGGGCTCTGGTAGGCGCTGACCAGCTCCTTATAGGCCTGCTGCTCACCGGCCAGGAGGCGTTGGAGCAGAAGGGTGTCATCGGTGACCGTCATTCAACGCCCCATTGCCTGGAAGACTGATGATTTTTCTGTGGCGAGGGGATTTATCCCCGCTGGGTTGCGAAGCGACCCTAATATCTGCCATTGCGGTGCACCAGGATGTATTCATTGCCTGCTTTGGGGCTGCTACGCAGCCCAGCGGGGATAAATCCCCTCGCCACAATACATCCCATTGCCAGTCATCAATGCTTACGCAAAATCACACTGCCAATCGAATACCCAGCGCCGAACGAGCTGAGCACGGCGACCGAACCGCTGGGCAAGTCATCCTGGTATTTGTGAAAAGCAATCACCGAGCCCGCCGAACTGGTGTTGGCGTAGCGGTCGAGGATCACTGGCGCTTCCTCTTCGGTGGCTTCGCGCCCCAGCAGTTTGCGCACGATCAGGTGGTTCATGCTCAGGTTGGCCTGGTGCAGCCAGAAGCGCTTCACCTCGCCGACGTTCAGCTGGTTTTCTTCCAGGTGGGCACCGATCAGCTCGGCCACCATCGGGCAGACGTCGCGGAACACCTTGCGGCCTTCCTGGACAAACAGCTTGTCACGGCTACCGATGCCTTCTTCGGCGGCGCGGTTGAGGAAGCCGAAGTTGTTGCGAATGTTGTTGGAGAACTTGGTCAACAGCTTGGTGCTGACCACGTCGAACTGGTACGGCGAGGTCGCCAGGTCCGCCCGCTCGATGATCACGGCGGTGGCCGCGTCGCCGAAGATGAAGTGGCTGTCGCGATCACGGAAGTTCAGGTGGCCGGTGCACACTTCCGGGTTGACCATCAGGATTGCCCGGGCCTGGCCCAGTTGCACGCTGTTGGCTGCTGCCTGGATGCCGAAAGTGGCTGAGGAACAAGCCACGTTCATGTCGAAACCGAAACCTTCGATGCCCAGGGCTTCCTGGACTTCGATGGCGATGGCCGGGTAGGCACGCTGCAGGTTGGAACAGGCGACGATGACCCCGTCGATGTCGGCGACCGTGCGGCCGGCGCGCTCCAGGGCCTGTTTCGCAGCGCCGATGGCCATCTCGCAGAGCACCGACCACTCGTCGTTGGAGCGCTCGGGCAACCGTGGGGTCATGCGTTGCGGATCAAGAATGCCCTCCTTGTCCATGACAAAGCGGCTCTTGATGCCGGAGGCCTTTTCGATGAACGCGGCGTTGGATTCGGTCAACGCCTCGACTTCACCGCGCGCGATGGCATCGGCGTTGTCGGCGTTGAATTGCGCGACATAGGTATTGAAAGATTGCACCAGCTCTTCATTGGAGATGCTGTTGGCCGGGGTGTACAGGCCGGTGCCGCTGATGACGACGTTATGCATGGTCGTGTCTCTGATCTGTTCAGGCAGAAAGCATTGGCACCGACGTACCAATACACAAAGGGACTTTTCCCATCCGGGGAAGCAGCCCTGGCATCGCTTTATTCCGATCCGCCCGAGGCATTGAAGCTCAAAACCACGGGACCGGCATTTATAGCCGCGAAGTTTGCCATAAACGCTGGCGTTTGGCCCATTCTCCCTCACTTACTACATAAAACCTGTGGGTTACGGGCCTGCCCGTGATTCTGCGATCAGCCCTCCACCAGGCTCCACTGCTTGCCCAGGCGCTTGTCGGAAATCGGCACCTTGGTCCCCAGTTGCTGGGCGAACAGCGACACCCGGTATTCCTCCAGCCACCAGCGGTACAGTTCCAGTTGCGGATCGCGCTTGCCTTCCTGGGCGTGTTTGCTGGCGCGGGCCTGGTATTGGGCCCAGAGGTTCGACAGCTCGCCGCTCCAGACCCGGTCTTTCTGCACCTGGCTACCGAGCTTCTCGAAGCGTTGCTCGATGGCCTTGAGGTAGCGCGGCAGCTCCTTGAGCCACTGATGTGGGGTTTCGCGCACGAACCCCGGGTACACCAGGTGGCTGAGTTGCTGCTTGATATCGTTCAGCGCCACGGCCTGGGCCAGGTCGATCTTGCCCTTGAAGCGTTTTTGCAGGCCATGCCAGAGCTTGAGGATGTCCAGGGTCAGTTTCGCCAGACGTTCGGCATGCTCGGTCCAGCCGCCGCGCTTGCGCTCGGCCAGGGAGGCCAGTGCGGCACCGTCGCGGGGCAGGCTCGCTTCGCCTTCGAGCACACAACTGTCGAGGCTGGCGAGCAGGATGTCTTCCACCAGGCCGTCGATGCGGCCCAAGTCGCGGTACAGCAGGCCCAGCTCCGTCAGCCCCGGTAGCTTGCCACGCAGGAACTTGGCCGATTCGGCCAATTGCTGCATGAGCAAGCGTTGCAAGGCGCGGCGATGCTGGAACTCGGCTTCGGCCGGGGTCGGGAAGCGGCCTTCCTTGACCACGCCGCCCTCTTCCACCAGCGCCGGATAGACCGTCATCGACAGCCCGGCGATCTTCTGCTGGGTTTTCTCGGCCACCGGCGCGAAGATTTTCGCCTCCACCGGCGCCTGGCTTTTCGCCGTTTGCGGTACGGCCAAGGCGGCCTGGCTGGCCTCGGCAAAGCGCGCCGTCAGCTCGGCCAAGTCCCGGCCCTCACCGAGGAACTTGCCCTGGCCGTCGACGATTTCCAGGTTCATGCGCAGATGGCTTTCCACCTGCTGCGCGGCTTCCGCCCAGGCTTCGTCGCTGACCCGCGCGCCGGTCATGCGCAACAACTCACGGCCCAGGGCTTGCGGCAACGAACCTTCGGCGAAGGTGATGCGTTGCAGCGCCGCCTTGACGAAGTCGGGCACCGGCACGAAGTTCTTGCGCAAGGCCTTGGGCAGGTTGCGCACCAGGGCGATGCACTTGGCTTCGATCACCCCTGGCACCAGCCACTCCAGGCGCTCCGGCGGTAGCATCGGCAGCAGTGGCGCCGGCACTCGCAATGTCACGCCGTCGCGTGGGTGGTTGGGCTCGAAGTGATAGCTCAGCGGCAAGGTCAGGTCGCCGACGCGCAAGGTGTCGGGGTAATGCGCGGCGGTGACTTCGCTGGCTTCGCGGGCCAACACGTCTTCTTCGCGCATGATCAGCAGTTGCGGGTCTTTCTGGCTGTTGATCCGGTACCAGCTGTCGAACGTCGCGGTCTGGTGGATCTCGGCCGGCAAGCGCGCGTCGTAGAAGGCAAACAGGGTTTCCTCGTCCGCCAGGATGTCGCGGCGACGGGCCTTGGCTTCCAGCTCGTCGAGTTGCTCCAGCAACCGGGTATTGGCACTCAGGCACTTGGCTTTGGACTGGATCTCGCCGCGCACCAGCGCCTCGCGGATGAACAGCTCCCGTGACACCACCGGGTCCACCGGCCCGTAATGCACTGGCCGTCGACCAACGACGATGAGCCCGAACAGGGTGATTTGCTCATAGGCCACCACCTGTCCGCGCTTCTTCTCCCAATGGGGTTCGAAGTGGTTTTTCTTGATCAGGTGCCCGGCCAGCGGCTCGATCCAGTCCGGTTCGATCTTGGCAACCATGCGCGCATACAGCTTGGTGGTTTCCACCAGTTCGGCGGTCATCAGCCATTGCGGACGCTTCTTGCCCAGGCCCGAAGACGGATGGACCCAGAACCGCCGCTGGCGGGCGCCGAGGTAGTCGCCCTCTTCGGTTTTCTGGCCGATCTGGCTCAACAGGCCCGAAAGCACCGCTTTGTGCAGTTTCGGGTAATCGGCCGGTTCTTTATTGAGGCTCAACTGCATGTCGCGGCAGATCAGGCTCAACTGACGATGGGAATCGCGCCACTCGCGCAGGCGCAGGTAGTTGAGGAAGTTCTTGCGGCACCAATTGCGCAGCGGGCTGGCGGTCAGGGCCTGGCGCTGCTCTTCGAAACCGCGCCACAGGTTGACCAGCCCGGCGAAGTCCGAATCCGCGTCCTTCCACTGGGCGTGGGCCTGGTCCGCCGCCTGTTGGCGCTCCGGCGGACGCTCGCGCGGATCCTGGATCGACATGGCACTGGCGACGATTAACACTTCCTGCAAACTGCCCAGCTTCGCCGCTTCCAACAGCATGCGGCCCATGCGCGGGTCCACCGGCAGGCGCGCCAACTGGCGACCGAGCGGGGTCAATTGGCTGTTGCGGTCCACCGCCGACAATTCCTGCAGCAGGTTGAAACCGTCACTGATGGCCTTGCCATCCGGCGGCTCGATGAACGGGAAATCAGTGATCTCGCCGAGGCGCAGGTGCAGCATCTGCAGGATCACCGCCGCCAGGTTGGTGCGCAGGATTTCCGGGTCAGTGAACTCCGGCCGTCCAAGAAAATCTTCTTCGCTGTACAGCCTCACGCAGATGCCCGGCTCGACCCGCCCACAGCGTCCCTTGCGCTGGTTGGCACTGGCCTGGGAAATGGCTTCGATGGGCAGGCGCTGGACCTTGGCCCGATAGCTGTAGCGGCTGATGCGCGCGGTGCCGCTGTCGATCACGTAGCGGATGCCCGGCACGGTCAGCGAGGTCTCGGCGACGTTGGTCGCCAGCACCACGCGACGGCCCGGGTGGGACTGGAAGATCCGCTGCTGTTCGGCCGGCGACAGTCGCGCATACAGCGGCAGGATCTCGGTGTGCTTGAGCTGGGCCTTGCGCAGCATCTCCGCGGCGTCGCGAATCTCCCGCTCGCCCGGCAGGAACACCAGCACGTCCCCAGGGCTGCGGCGCTCGCTGCGCTCGTAGGCGGCGATTTCATCAAGGGTGGCGAGGATCGCCTGGTCGACAGTCAAGTCATCCTCGACCCGGTTGCCTTCCTCGTCCTGCTCCAGGGTCAGCGGGCGATACCAGGTTTCCACCGGGAAGGTGCGGCCCGAGACTTCCACGATCGGCGCATCATCGAAATGCTTGGAGAAGCGCTCCAGGTCGATGGTCGCCGAGGTGATGATGACTTTCAGGTCCGGACGGCGTGGCAGCAGGGTCTTGAGGTAGCCCAGCAGGAAGTCGATGTTCAGGCTGCGTTCGTGGGCTTCGTCGACGATGATCGTGTCGTAGCGCTCGAGGTAGCGGTCGTTCTGGGTCTCGGCCAGCAGGATGCCGTCGGTCATCAGCTTGATCAGGGTGTTGGCGTCGCTCTGGTCCTCGAACCGCACCTGATAACCCACCAGCGCCCCCAACGGCGTAGCCAGTTCCTCGGCCACCCGGCTCGCCACGCTGCGAGCGGCGATCCGGCGCGGCTGGGTGTGGCCGATCAGACCATGCTGGCCGCGACCGATTTCCAGGCAGATCTTCGGCAACTGCGTGGTTTTGCCCGAGCCGGTTTCGCCGGCGATGATCAGCACCTGATGCTTGAGCAACGCTTCCTTGATTTCGTCGCGCTTGGCGGCGATCGGCAAATTGTCGTCATAGCGGATCACTGGCAGGCTGGCCTTGCGCGCCAGCACCTGGTCGCACGACGCCTGCATGCGCGCCACCCACTGGGCCAGCTTGGCCTCGTCGGGTTTCTTGCGCAGCTCGAGCAACTGACGCCGCAACCGGTGACGGTCGGCGAGCATGGCGTGGTCGAGGTTTTTCAGCAGCTTGTCGATAGCGGGGGCTTGGTCAGTCATCAGGTACGCAAGGGTCTTCGGTTTGTGCAGGGGGGCGATTGTCGCAGATTTGCGGCCATTGCGCCGAACGCGCAAAGCAGCCCACCGCCACACCCTTGTGGGAGCGAGCTTGCTCACGATGGTGGTGGTTCAGCCTGCATTAGATGTTGACTGAGATACCGCTATCGCGAGCAAGCTCGCACACAGGAGCTTTTCGTCAAAGCTGCTTGTGTGGCGAGGGAGCTTGCTCCCGCTGGGCTGCGCAGCAGCCCCTCTCAAGCTCACTCAATCAACCTGACCCACCGCGTCGCCGGGTTCTAGGGCCGCTGCGCGCCCCAGCGGGAGCAAGCTCCCTCGCCACGGGAATTGGGCGCGGCGCGGGTTAAGGGAATGCCTCGAATCAGTGTCAGTCTCAAGAGCAAATCGGTTGGTCGACCGGGATGCTTTTGAGCTTTTGAGCTTTTGAGCTTTTGAGCTTTTGAGCTTTTGAGCTTTTG
>NZ_FNNL01000015.1:50780-180177 GCF_900106735.1 Pseudomonas sp. NFACC08-1
GCTTTTGAGCTTTTGAGCTTTTGAGCTTTTGAGCTTTTGAGCTTTTGAGCTTTTGTGGCGAGGGAGCTTGCTCCCGCTGGGCTGCGCAGCAGCCCCCTCTCAAGCTCACTCAATCGACCTGATCCACCGCGTCGCCGGGTTCTAGGGCCGCTGCGCGCCCCAGCGGGAGCAAGCTCCCTCGCCACAGGGGGCTTCGTTTACCTGCTGGGTTATTCGTTGTCCAGGTCCTTACGCCGATACGGGAACACGTCGATCACCTTCCCCGCCCGGATTGCCTCTTGCAGGCCTTTCCAATAGTCGGCGTTGTACAACTCGCCGTGCAACTGGTCGAACAGCTTGCGCTGCCCGGCGTCGGCGAACAGGAACGGTGGAAATTCCTCGGGGAACACGTCCAGCGGCCCGATGGAATACCAGGGCTCGGAGGCCATTTCGTCTTCCGGTGTACGGGGCTGGGGGATGTGGCGGAAGTTGGCTTCGGTCAGGAAGCAGATTTCATCGTAGTCGTAGAACACCACGCGGCCGTGGCGGGTCACGCCGAAGTTCTTGAGCAGCATGTCGCCGGGAAAGATATTGGCCGCCGCCAGTTGCTTGATGGCCAGGCCATAGTCTTCCAGCGCCTCGCGCACCTGGTCCTGGTTGGCGTTCTCCAAATACAGGTTCAGCGGTGTCATGCGGCGCTCGGTCCAGCAGTGACGAATCAGCACCGTGTCGCCTTCCACCGACACCGTGGACGGCGCCACTTCCAACAGCTCCTCCAGGCACGCCGGCTCGAACTTGCCCAGGGGAAAACGGAAATCGGCGAACTCTTGGGTATCGGCCATGCGCCCGACCCGGTCGACGCTCTTCACCAAGCGGTACTTCTCGATCACCGTGGCCCGGTCAACGTTTTTCGACGGCGAGAAGCGGTCCTTGATGATCTTGAATACGGTGTTGAAGCCCGGCAGGGTGAACACGCTCATGACCATGCCACGCACACCCGGGGCCATGATGAACTGGTCGTCGGTGTTCGCCAGATGGTTGATCAACGCTCGGTAGAACTCGGACTTGCCGTGCTTGTAGAAACCGATGGAGGTGTACAACTCGGCGATGTGCTTGCCCGGCAGGATGCGCTTGAGAAAGCCGATGAATTCCGCCGGCACCGGCACGTCCACCATGAAGTACGAGCGGGTGAACGAGAAGATGATCGACACCTGCGCCTCGTCGGTGATCAGCGCATCGATCTGGATACCCCGGCCCTCACGGTGCAGCAGAGGAATCACCAGCGGCCATTGGTCGTCGCGGGTAAAGATCCGGCCCACCAGGTAAGCGCCCTTGTTGCGATAGAGCACTGAAGAAAACAACTCCACGGTCAGCTCCGGGTCCTTGCAGACCCAGTCCGGCAGGTTCTCGCGCAACTGCGCTTCGAGGCGCTGCAGGTCGCCTGGCAAGTCGCCGTAGTCCTCGCTGAAACGGTAATCGGCGAACACGCTCGCCAGCATCCGGTCCAACTGCCCCAGGGGTTTGTAGGTGCGGGTCTGGGCGGCACGGGCGCGGCGCAGGCTGGGCCGGGTGGTGTGGATGAACATGGTGCCATCGCTGATCAGGTCGTGGCTGAACAGCCCGCAAAAGATCGAGTTGTACCAGGTTTCCGACAGCTCATCGTCGAAGCGCAGGTCGATCAGGCTGATGTAGGCGCTCTTGACCAGCGGCCAGCAGCTCACGTCCATCAGGGTTTCGTCATCGAAGGCCTTGTGCAGCTTGGCAACGGTTTCGAAGACTTTTTCTTCATACAAGTTGATGCGCGCCGCCGAAGCCGCTTGCGCCTCCAGCCACAGCGCCTGTTCGAACCGGGCGCGGGCGCCGTCGGTGATCTGCCGGAAATGCTCACGATAATCGTCGAAGCCGTCGAGGATCGAACGGGCGATTTCGATGGCGGGCCATGGCTGCGGCATAGGGTAAACCTCGGCGGGTCATGCTTGTTATTGGCGACTGAGCTTAGAGGCCAATCACGCGCCAACGCAACCATTGCCATCGCTATTCAGGACGGCGACACTTGCCGCCCAATCAAGGAAGGAATGACTCGTGAACCTCGTCAATATCCTGCGCTTACTGTCACTGGCCGCTATCTGGGGCGCCAGTTTCCTGTTCATGCGCATTATCGCCCCCGTCATTGGCACAATCCCCACTGCCTTTTTTCGCGTGTCCATCGCCTTCGTCGGGCTGTTGGTGATCCTGGCCCTGATGCGCATCGACTGGAATTTTCGCGGCAAGCTCAAAGTCGTGATGGGGCTGGGCCTGATCAACTCGGGCATTCCGGCCACCTTCTATTCGTTGGCCGCCCAGGTGCTGCCGGCCGGTTATTCGGCGATCTTCAACGCCACCACGCCGTTGATGGGGGTGCTGATCGGCGGCTTGTTCTTCAGCGAAAAACTCACCCCAGCCAAGGTCAGCGGTGTCTGCCTGGGGTTGTTCGGCGTCGGCATCCTGACCCGCGCCGGCCCGGTGGCGTTCGACCTGCAATTGCTGATGGGCGCCCTCGCCTGCCTGCTGGCCACGACCTGCTATGGCTTTGCCGGTTTCCTCACCCGTCGCTGGCTCGATCAGCAAGGTGGCTTGGACAGCCGTCTCTCGGCCCTGGGCAGCATGTTCGGCGCCACGGTGTTCTTGCTGCCGCTGTTTGGCTACAGCGTCATCAGCCAACCACCGGCCAGCTGGGGTGGCTGGAGCGTCTGGTTGTCACTGTTGGGGCTGGGCCTGGTGTGTACCGCGCTGGCGTACATCCTTTATTTCCGCCTGCTCAGTTCCATCGGCCCGGTCAAATCCATGACCGTGACCTTCCTGATTCCGCCGTTCGGCGTGCTGTGGGGGGCGTTGCTGCTGGATGAGCCGTTGGGGATGGCGCATTTGTATGGCGGGGTGTTGATTGCGGCGGCGTTGTGGTTGGTGTTGAAACCTGGGGCGGCGAAACCGGTTCAAGCGTCCGCCCGGTAGTTCATCGGCGCGGTTAAAAATGCCTTCGCGAGCAAGCCCGCTCCCACAAGGCCTGTACATAACCTGTGGGAGCGGGCTTGCCCGCGAAAGCAATGGTGCAGTCACTAAATATCTAAGGGCTAACGGCTTTTACGAAACACAAACACCAACCCCACGATGATCAGCACCATCCCCAACAAGCTCAACAACGCCAGCCGATTGCCAAACACCAGGTAGTCCATGATCGCCGTCACCGCCGGCACCAGGTAGAACAGGCTGGTGACATTCACCAGGTTGCCCCGGGCGATCAGTCGGTACAGCAGCAACGTCGCCAGCACCGACACCACCAGCGCCATCCACAACACCGGCACGATGAAACCCGTGTTGTACTCGAAGTGGAACGGCTGGAAGGGCACGAACACCGCGCACAGCACCAGCCCGGCCAGGTACTGCACCGGCAGCGTGCCCAGTGGGTTGTCGGTGATGCGCTTCTGCATGATCGAACCGGCCGTCATGCTCACCAGTGCCAGCAACCCACAGAGCATCCCGGCCAGGGACATGCCGGCCAGGCCGATGCCCTGGTACACCACCATGACCAACCCGACCAACCCCAGCGCCAGGCCGAACAGCCGCGACCAGGAACGCTGCCGTTCCATGAGCACCACGGTCAGGATCGGCTGCACGCCCATCAGGGTGGCCATCACCCCGGGGGTGACGTTCATTTGCAGCGCCAGCAGATAAAAAATCTGATAGGCGCCCAGCAGCACCAACCCGGTGGTCGCCGCGTACAGCATCGGCTTGCCAGTCTTGGGCAGCTTGAACTTGAGCAACGGAATCAACAGCACCAGCGCCGACAGGGCGATGGCAAAACGGATCAGCAGAAAAGCGAAAGGTGAAGCATGGGCCAGGCCCAGCTTGGAAAAGATCGCCCCACTGCTCCACAGCAAAACGAACAGGCTCGTGGAAGCCGCCGCCAACAAGGCGTTTTTAGAAAGGGAAAACATGAATACCACCTGTAGTCAGGCAAAAAGCCAACTCAGCCGAAGCTGAAGTCCAGTAGTTTTTTCAGGCAGGCACAGGGGACGGCAACCGTTGCCGATCAGCCCTGAACGCCAACACCCGGCGGTGATACGACGGCGTACACCGGTGGGCTACTGACAGGTGGAGGGTATTGACCGATCTGCGCAGGCTGCTGACTCCCACACGGCACGACGCCAGCGTTGAACGCTGGAACCACGACCGCGATGACAGGGGATGCAGGCATGAGCCGATCTCTTGAAGGGTGGGTTCGAAAACCCGAAGAGCGCCGACTATAACCAGCGCTCGATGGACTACGCAATATTTAAACGAACAACCAGTAGCCAAGCGCCGTCAGCACCGCCACCGCCAACACTGGCCGCATCACCCGGTAGGCCTTGGGATGCTTGCGCTTGAACTGCTTGACCCGGCCGCTGATGCCGTCACTGAACGACTTGCTCCAGGCATAGGCCCGGTTGATACCACCGACGTGTTCTTCCTCCAGGTTCTGCGGCGCGGTGGCGCGCCCGAGGAACGCGCTGATGCTGCGGTTGAGGCGGGTCATCAACCGGCTTTTCAGGGGCCGCTCGACATCGCAGAACAGGATCACGCGGGTCTGCGGGGTTTCGTTCTTGACCCAGTGCACATAGGTTTCATCGAACATGACGTCTTCGCCGTCGCGCCAGGCGTAGATCTGACCGTCGACGAAGATCCGGCAGTCGTCGGAATTGGGGGTGGACAAGCCCAGGTGATAACGCAACGAACCGGCGAAGGGGTCTCGGTGGGGATTGAGATGGCTGTCACCCGGCAGCAGGGCAAACATCGCGCCCCGGACATTGGGGATCTGGCTGACCAGCGCGACCGTCCTGGGGCACAACAGCTCAGCCGACGGCAGCGGTTTGTCGTACCACTTGAGGTAAAAACGCTTCCAGCCCTTTTTGAAGAACGAGCCGAAACCCGCGTCGTTGTTCTTCTCGGCAGCGCGAATGTAGCCCTCGTCGAACAGGTGCATGGCCTCGTCGCGGATGACTTGCCAATTGTCCTTGAGCACATCCAGTTCGGGGAACTTGCTGCGGTCCAGGTAAGGTCTCGAGGGCACGCCGGAGAACAGGTACATCAAGGCGTTATAGGGGGCAAACAGCGCCGAATGGTTGACGA
The DNA here is from genome assembly GCF_900106735.1 of Pseudomonas sp. NFACC08-1. NCBI lineage: Bacteria > Pseudomonadati > Pseudomonadota > Gammaproteobacteria > Pseudomonadales > Pseudomonadaceae > Pseudomonas > Pseudomonas sp. NFACC08-1. Next base: position 55,905 of record NZ_FNNL01000015.1, read on the forward strand.
ACTGGCGCAATACCGGCAAACGCGCCTTGCCACGCAGGTGCACGTACAGCGTACTGCCCAGGAACAGCAGCAACACCGAGGCCTTGGCGACAAACGAAACGGTCATTTTTACAACTCCTTGTCCAAAAACAACTGACGCAACGCCTACTGCCCGACGTAGCCGAAGGCCATGTTAACCACTCCAGGCCCGGGTAAAAACCATCTGACGCAACATTCTCTGTTGAGTGAAACGCAATAAACACTTTCTAACATGCGCCGCCTGAACCTTGGCTGACGCTGATCAACTTCCTGCTCACCACCCTGTGGCGAGGGGATTTATCCCCGTTGGGTTGCGAAGCGACCCTGAAACCTGACGGCCCAGCTATCGAGCCGGCTGAGTTGCTGGGGGACTGCTGCGCAGTCCAGCGGGGATAAATCCCCTCGCCACAACAAGATCCCTCTACCATCAAGGTCCCTCCAACCTCGCAGTCCACTCACCGTTACTGCTGAATCTCCTGCTCGGTAAACAAATCACTGAACAACATGCTCGACAAGTACCGCTCGCCCGAATCCGGCAGGATCACGACGATGGTCTTGCCCTGCATCTCCGGTTTTTCCGCCAGGCGCACGGCCACGGCCATCGCCGCGCCACAAGAGATCCCGCAGAGGATGCCCTCCTCCTGCATCAAGCGCAGGGCCATGGCCTTGGACTCGTCGTCAGATACCCGCTCGACCAGGTCAACGATCGACAGGTCAAGGTTCTTCGGCACGAACCCAGCGCCAATCCCCTGGATCTTGTGGGGGCTGGGCTTGATCTCCTGGCCCGCCATCGCCTGGGTAATCACCGGCGAAACCTCGGGCTCGACCGCCACCGACAAAATCGGTTTGCCGCAGGTGTTCTTGATGTACCGCGAAACGCCGGTGATGGTCCCGCCGGTGCCCACACCCGCCACCAGCACGTCCACCGCGCCGTCGGTATCGTTCCAGATTTCCGGGCCGGTGGTTTTTTCGTGAATCGCCGGGTTCGCCGGGTTATCGAACTGCTGCGGCATGAAGTATTTGGCTGGATCGCCGGCCATGATCTCGGCGGCTTTGTCGATGGCCCCTTTCATGCCCTTCGCCGGTTCGGTGAGCACCAGTTCCGCGCCGAGTGCCTTGAGTACTTTGCGGCGCTCGATGCTCATGGAGGCGGGCATGGTCAGCATCAGCTTGTAGCCACGAGCGGCGGCGACGAACGCCAGGCCGATCCCGGTGTTGCCCGAAGTCGGTTCGACGATGGTCATGCCCGGCTTGAGTTTGCCCGAGCTTTCAGCGTCCCAGATCATGTTTGCGCCGATCCGACACTTGACCGAATACCCTGGGTTCCGCCCCTCGATCTTGGCCAGGATGGTCACGCCGCGCGGGGCAATGCGGTTGATCTGCACCAGCGGCGTATTACCGATGGAATGGGCGTTGTCAGCGAATATACGGCTCATGGCTGGGTCCTTGATGCAGCGGGAATGTAAGCCTTTAAAGGTATGCCTCTTGCCCATGGGCGTCCAGTTGCACCGAACGTTCCCATTGTTGCGACAGTCAATGGCATTAGAAGGCGCTCCCTCAACAAACGCTGGAGACTGACTGACATGAAGCGTCGATATCGCTGGCCATTGTGGGTGTTCGCCGCCCTCGTCGCGGTGCTGGTGGCCCTGCATTTCGCCCTGCCTTACCTGGTACGCGACTACCTGAACGACAAACTGGCCAACATGGGCGATTATCGCGGCCAGATCACCGACGTGGACCTGGCCCTGTGGCGCGGTGCCTACCGGATCAACGGCCTGGAAATCGTCAAGGTGGACGGCAAGGTTCCGGTGCCGTTCGTCACCGCACCGCTGGTGGACTTGTCGGTGAGCTGGCACTCGCTGTGGTACGACCATGCGGTGGTCGCCGAGGTGGAGTTCACCCGCCCGGAAGTGAACTTCGTCGACGGCGGCGCCAACCGACAGAACTCCCAGACCGGCCGGGGCACCAACTGGCGCGAGCAATTGGGCAAACTGCTGCCTATCACCTTCAACGAAGTGCGCATCCGGGATGGCAAGGTCACCTTCCGCAATTTCAACTCCAAGCCACCGGTCAACCTGCGGGCCACCGACGTCAACGCCAGCTTCTACAACCTGACCAACGTGGTCGACACCGAAGGCAAGCGCGACGCCCGTTTCGAGGGCAAGGCCCTGGTGGCCGAACACGCGCCATTGGAAATGCAGGCCACCTTCGACCCGTTGAGCAACTTCGAGGATTTCGACTTCCGCCTGCGAGCCAGGAACATCGAGCTCAAGCGCCTGAACGATTTCGCCGCTGCTTATGGCAAATTCGATTTCAATGCCGGTCACGGCGACCTGGTGATCGAGGCCGAAGCCGACAACGCCAAGCTCAGCGGCTACATCAAGCCATTGCTGCGCGATGTCGATGTGTTCGACTGGCAGCAGGACGTGGAAAACCAGAACAAGAACATCTTCCGCTCGGTCTGGGAAGCGCTGGTCGGCACAGGCGAAACGGCCCTCAAGAACCAGCGCAAGAACCAGTTCGCCACCCGGGTGGAACTCAGCGGCAATGTCCACCAGCAGGACATCAGCGCCTTCGAGGCCTTCCTGCAGATCCTGCGCAACGGTTTCGTCCAGGCCTTCAACGCCCGTTATGAACAGCCACCGCCTTCGACCGACTAGGGTTTGCGCGTGACGGTGTAGCGGCCGATCGGTTCCGCCGCCGCGATGCCCGCGCCACGCTGCAGCGAGTCCCATCCCAAGCACGCGAGGGCCAGCGAACGAGGTACAGCCTCGCGCCCACTGCTATAGCGGCTGATGCTGCGAGCGCTGACCCCCAGTGCTTCAGCCGCCTGGTTCAGCGGTAGGCCGGTGCGGGCACGCCAACCAATGAAAATGCGGGTATTTTCATCCACGGCATTCTGCGCCAGCGCATCCAGATACAAGGTATCGGCACCGATCTGGATATCCAGTTCGGGCCATTCCACGCTCCAACCATCATCCCCCACGCTCGCGCCTCCAAACGCTGCCTCTTTCAGCAAAGGCTGCAAGCCTGGGTAACGTTGCACGTCGGCACTCAAGTCCAGCGTCAATTGCTGCCCGTCGATGAACGTCAGTTCAAGACTGAACGGTAATAAAGCCTGCACGGCCAATAGCCGCGGCCGTTTCATGGGTAACATCGTTTCCAATCCTCCAACAGTTGCGCCTGGTGGACCCTGACCCAGTCCAGCGCTTCCTTGATGATCAACGGCGGCGCACGGCCCATCATCACTTTCCACGGTTTCCAGGCTCAACATCACATCCAGCCCACCACCCGTCAGGTGTACATGGGGCGGTGGATGGTCTCGTTCACGCAGTTGAATGCGGTAAGTATTTTTAAATCGATATTTAGTAGACATACACCAAACATATCGCCAAATTGGCGATATGCAATACTGGCAAGCCGCCGAGACTGAGTCAACATGTGACGCTCCATTCAGAGACTGAATACAGCGTCTGCGTTCACAGTCGGCGGGGCCTCGCGGTATAGTCGGGCACGCTCTTTATTTTCGCGCGCCCCGCCTCGCCAGGCCGGCGACACCGTTCGAGGAATTGCAGATGAAGTTCGAAGGCACCAGCGCCTACGTGGCCACCGATGACCTGAAACTGGCCGTGAACGCCGCCATCACCCTGGAGCGGCCGCTGCTGGTCAAGGGCGAACCGGGCACCGGCAAGACAATGCTCGCCGAGCAACTGGCCGAGTCCTTCGGCGCGCGCCTGATCACCTGGCACATCAAGTCCACCACCAAGGCTCACCAGGGCCTGTACGAGTACGATGCGGTCAGCCGCCTGCGGGACTCGCAATTGGGCGTGGACAAGGTCCATGACGTGCGCAACTACCTGAAGAAGGGCAAGCTCTGGGAAGCGTTCGAGTCCGAGGAGCGGGTGATCCTGCTGATCGACGAAATCGACAAGGCCGACATCGAGTTCCCCAACGACCTGTTGCAGGAACTCGACAAGATGGAGTTCTACGTCTACGAGACCGACGAAACCATCAAGGCCAAGCAACGGCCGATCATCATCATTACCTCCAACAACGAAAAGGAACTGCCGGACGCGTTCCTGCGCCGCTGTTTCTTCCATTACATCGCCTTCCCCGACCGCGTCACCCTGCAGAAAATCGTCGACGTGCATTACCCGGACATCAAGAAGGACCTGGTCAGTGAAGCGCTGGACGTGTTCTTCGACGTGCGCAAGGTGCCGGGCCTGAAGAAAAAGCCTTCCACTTCCGAACTGGTGGACTGGCTCAAGCTGCTGATGGCCGACAACATCGGCGAAGCGGTACTGCGCGAACGTGATCCGACCAAGGCCATCCCGCCGCTGGCCGGCGCCCTGGTCAAGAACGAGCAGGACGTGCAACTGCTCGAGCGCCTGGCGTTCATGAGCCGTCGCGGCACCCGCTGATCCTCTTCGTCTAACAAGAGCGAGGGCGATTGCCATGCTGCTTAACCTGTTCAATGAGATGCGCGCCGCCAAGGTGCCCGTGTCGGTGCGTGAACTGCTGGACCTGATCAACGCGTTGAAACAGCGGGTGATCTTCGCCGACATGGACGAGTTCTATTACTTGTCCCGGGCAATCCTGGTGAAAGACGAACGGCATTTCGACAAGTTCGACCGGGCGTTCGCTGCCTACTTCAACGGCCTGGAAAAACTCGACGATCACCTCCAGGCGCTGATTCCCGAGGACTGGCTGCGCAAGGAATTCGAGCGTTCGCTGACCGATGAAGAGCGGGCGCAGATCCAGTCCCTGGGTGGCCTGGACAAGCTGATCGAAGAGTTCAAGAAACGCCTGGAAGAACAGAAGGAACGCCATGCCGGCGGCAACAAATGGATCGGCACCGGCGGCACCAGCCCGTTCGGCTCCGGCGGCTTCAACCCCGAAGGCATCCGGGTCGGCGACGCCGGCAAGCGCCAGGGCAAGGCTGTGAAGGTCTGGGACCAGCGCGAGTACAAGAACCTCGACGACCAGGTGGAATTGGGCACCCGCAACATCAAGATCGCCCTGCGCCGCCTGCGCAAGTTCGCTCGCCAGGGTGCGGCCGAAGAGCTGGACATCGACGGCACCATCGACCACACCGCCCGGGACGCCGGCCTCTTGAACATCCAGATGCGCCCGGAACGACGCAACACCGTCAAGTTGTTGCTGCTGTTCGACATCGGCGGCTCGATGGATGCCCACGTGAAAATCTGCGAAGAACTGTTCTCGGCCTGCAAGACCGAGTTCAAGCACCTGGAGTATTTCTACTTCCACAACTTCGTGTACGAGTCGGTGTGGAAGAACAACCTGCGCCGCACCTCGGAACGCACATCGACCCAGGACTTGCTGCACAAGTACGGCGCCGATTACAAAGTGATCTTCATCGGCGACGCGGCCATGGCCCCTTATGAAATCACCCAGGCCGGCGGCAGCGTCGAACACTGGAACGAAGAAGCCGGTTATGTGTGGATGCAGCGTTTCATGGAGAAGTACAAGAAGCTCATCTGGATCAACCCTTACCCGAAAGACACCTGGGGCTATACCGCCTCGACCAATATCGTGCGCGAGCTGGTGGAAGACCGGATGTATCCGCTGACCTTGCGCGGGTTGGAGGAAGGGATGCGGTTTCTTTCCAAGTGATCTTTGGCGCCCTTTAGGGCCTCATCGCAAGCAAGCTCGCTCACACAGGGGATCTCAGTGTGACGAAGATCCAGTGTGGGAGCGAGCTTGCTCGCGATGCTTTTAGCGGTCGAGAAAACTACGCAAACACTCCACCTGCTGCCGATGCGCAACCTCCTGCACCACCGGCCGCAACCGCACCTGCGCCCCCGGCAAGCATTGCGCCAACCGGGCCAGGGCCAACGGAGTCAAGGCCCCCAGGCGTGGATAGCCACCGATGGTTTGCCGGTCGTTGAGCAGCACGATCGGTTGGCCATCCGGCGGCACCTGCACCGCACCGAGCGGAATGCCCTCGGAAATCATCGCCGGCCCCTGATACGCCAACGCCGTGCCCAGCAAGCGGATGCCCATGCGGTCGGCGCGACTGTCCAGTGTCCACGGGGTGTTGAACGCGTCGAACAGACTCTGCCCGCTAAATGCGCCATTCTGCGCCCCCAGGATCAGGTCCAGCGGCTGCGCTTGCTGGAAGTCCAGAATCCGCGTGTGTGGCATGGGCCGAGGCGTCGCCGCGCCTGAATAGCTCAGGCGCTCGCCACGACTCAGCGCTCGCCCTCGCCCATCCAGGCCACCCAGTTCCTCGCGCACTACCGTCGCCCGGCTGCCCAGTACCGCAGGCGCATTGAATCCGCCAGGGGCCGCCAGATAGGCCCGGGCACCGAGCACGGGCTGGGTGAGCGCCAGCACCTGGCCCTTGCGCAGACTGAAGAAGCGCCACGATGCCACGCCCTGGCCGTCTATTCGCGCGCCCAGGTCCGCCCCAGCCAGCGCCAGCACGCAATCCTCTTCGGCCACTACGGTAAAGCCGCCGAGGGTAATCTCCACCACCGCCGCGTCCAGGCCATTGCCGAGCATCCAATTGGCCCAGGCCATCGACAGCCAGTCCGCCGCCCCGCCCTGGGTCACACCCAGGTGCCTCACGCCGAAACGGCCGGCGTCCTGCAACAGGCACAGCGGTGTGCTGGCCTCGATCAACAAGCGGCTCATGCCTGGGTCTCCAGCGGTGTGTCGTCGCCACCCAGCGCGATGAATTCGGCATGGTCCACGGGGGCGAAACGCACCGTGTCCCCCGGCTGCATCAGGCTGTAGCCATCGCGCTCGCGATCAAACAGTTTGGTCGGGGTGCGACCGATCAGGTTCCAGCCACCGGGCGACACCACCGGATATGCCGCGGTCTGGCGCTCGGCAATGCCGACACTGCCGGCGGCCACGCGCTTGCGCGGCGTGTCGAGGCGCGGTGAAGCCAATTCTTCATCCACCAGCCCCATGAAGGCGAAACCGGGGGCGAAGCCCAGGGCAAACACCTGGTACTCGCGTTCACTGTGGCGACGGATCACCTGGGCGACCGTCAGCCCGCTGCGGCTCGCCAGCAGCTCCAGCTCCGGCCCGACACTGAGGTCGTACCACACCGGCAGCACGTGGCATTGGCCGGCGGACCGGGCATCCGGTGAAAGGTTATTCAACGCCTCATCGATCAATTCACGAGCCTGCACCGGGTTCAGGGCGAGCAAATCGTAGTGCACCATCAACGTGGTATAGGACGGCACCAGGTCAATCAGATGCTCGGCAAACACCGCTCGCAGGCGCTCGCTGGCGGCGAGCATCCAGGGCATGTTGGCCTCGGCGATCTCATCGAACAGGCGCACCATCAAGCAGTCCACCGCCACCACTTCCAAGCGTGGTCTCATGGTGCACTCTGCCGGTCCAGGGCTTCGCGGATGCGTTGCACGGCCGCCACGGAGCTGGCGTTGTCGCCGTGTACGCACAAGGTGTTGGCAACAAGGTGCAAGGCGCTGCCGTCACTGGCGGTCAACGCATTGCCGCGGGCGATAGCCAGGGCCTGCCCGACAATCACCTCGGGATCGTGGTGCACGGCACCCGGTGCTTGCCGCGAAACCAGGCGACCGGCACTGTCGTAGGCGCGGTCGGCAAAGGCTTCAAACCACAGGGTCAGGCCGTACTCATCGCCCAGGGCCTGGGCGGCGCTGTTGTCCCGGGTCGCCATGAGCATCAGCGGCAGTTGCCGATCATAGGCCGCAACAGCCTGGATCACCGCGCGCAGTTGCGCCGGGTTGGCCATCATGTCGTTGTACATCGCGCCGTGGGGCTTGACGTAGCTGACCCGTCCGCCTTGCGCCCGGCAGATGCCGTCGAGGGCACCGATCTGGTAATGCAGCAGGTCCTGCAATTCCTGGGCGCCGTAGGCCATGGAACGGCGGCCGAAGCCCGCCAGGTCCTGATAGGCCGGGTGCGCGCCGATTCGCACGCCATGGCTCAGGGCCAGGCTGACGGTCTTGCGCATGATGCTCGGGTCGCCGGCATGAAAGCCGCAGGCGATGTTGGCGCAATCGATGAAGGGCATCACCTCGGCGTCCAGACCCATGGTCCAGCTGCCGAAGCTTTCGCCGATGTCGCAATTCAATAGCAGGCGGTTCACGGTGAACGCTCCTGTAGGTTCTTTCTTTGTTTAACTGTGGGGCACGCGCACCACAGGTTATCAGTTACTCGGCTTCCAACTGCTTGCCTTGGGTTTCCGGCAGGCTCAGGGCCGCCAGGATCACCACGCCATAGGACACCGCGGCGAACGCTCCGATACCCACGCTCAGCGGCACCTTCTGGCTCAAAATACCAATCAACAGCGGGAACAATGCCGCCACCGCCCGGCCAATGTTGTAGCAGAAGCCTTGGCCCGAACCACGAATGCGCGTAGGGAACAGTTCGGTGAGGAACGAGCCCATGCCGCTGAACATGCCCGACGCGAAGAACCCCAAGGGAAAGCCCAGCCAGAGCATCACGTTATTGCTCACCGGCACCTGGGTATACAGCAGGACGATGGTGAAAGAGCCGACGGCGTACAGGACAAAGTTCTTTTTGCGCCCCAGGATGTCCGACAGGTACGCACTGATGACATAGCCCACGTAGGAACCGACGATCACCATCGCCAGGTAGCCGCCGGTACTCAATACGCTCAGGCCACGCTCATTTTTCAGGAACGTCGGCAGCCAGGACGTGATGGCGTAGTAACCGCCCAGGGCACCGGTGGTCAGCAGCGAGGCGCGAAAGGTGGTGAAAAGGATGCCGGGGGCAAAAATCTCGTAGAACTTCGCTGGGTTTTCCGGCGTCAGCCGGGCCTTGGTCTGGTTATAGACGTCCGGATCCTTGACCAGCCGGCGAACGAAAATAACGAACACCGCCGGCACGATGCCGAGGATGAACAGTGCGCGCCAGGCGTCCTCCGGCGGCAGCACCGAAAACAGCAGCGCATACAGGATCGCCGTCATGCCCCAGCCCAGGGCCCAACCCGACTGCACCATGCCCACCGCCTTGCCGCGATCCTTGGCGCGAATCACTTCACCCATCAACACGGCGCCGGCGGTCCATTCGCCGCCAAAACCGAAGCCCATCAATGTGCGGGCGATCAGCAGTTGTTCGTAGTTCTGGGCAAAGCCGCACAAAAAGGTGAAGAAGGCGAACCACAGCACCGTCAGTTGCAGGGTGCGCACCCGCCCGATGCGGTCCGAGAGAATGCCGGCCACCCAGCCGCCAATGGCCGAAGCGATCAAGGTACTGGTGTGAATCAGGCCTGCCTGGCCAGTGGTAATGCCCCACATCGCGATCAGGGTCGGCACCACGAAACTAAGCATCTGCGTGTCCATGCCGTCCAGGGCGTAGCCGATCTTGCAGCTCCAGAAGGTGCGACGTTCCTGCTGGTTGATGTTGCGATACCAATCGAATGGGCCGGAACGGGCCTGGGGTTGGGGGACGCCGAGCGTGTCGGGTGCACTCATGGTGGTTCTCCGCAGTTTTATTGTTGTAAGTCTCGACGACGCTGACGTGGAGACCGATGCGTCGATTCTTGAGCGCGCGGCCGATCCCGTCCAACGAATAAAACCTCGGTTGGGTCATAAGAAAAATTTGATTGGGTAACACGCAAGGCCTGGCTGAACACCGTTGTGGCCTAGCTGAACACCATTGTGGCGCGGGAGCTTGCTCCCGCTGGGCTGCGAAGCAGCCCCAAACCTGCTGGATACCATCTACCTGACACTGCGCGGTGTCTGGTTTTGGGGCCGCTTCGCGGCCCAGCGGGAGCAAGCTCCCTCGCCACGGGGTTTGTGTTTGGCGATGGGCTGGGTGAGTCAGACCGTTCGAGCCACTTTACCAACCACGAACCTGTGGCGAGGGGATTTATCCCCGCTGGGCGTGAAGCAGCCCCAAACCTGCTGGATACCATCTACCTGACACTGCGCGGTGTCTGGTTTTGGGGCCGCTTCGCGGCCCAGCGGGAGCAAGCTCCCTCGCCACAGAAGCCGGTTGCGGTTTCGATCAGTCGTGCAATCAGAGCCCGCGCAAATCCCGCTCTTCAATCGGCCGGCTCTGGCGCAGGCGCTTGCCGCCCAGCACCACCCAGTCGATCAGGCGGAACAGGCACTCCAGGCCGAACGACAGCAACAACGCACCGCTGATGCCCCAGATCATGGCCTCGGGAGTCAACAGGATCTGGTAGCTGTAGCCGTTCCAGGTTTCCTTGCGGATGTCCGGATCGGCGGCCAGCGCCACTTGCAGCAAGCGGATGTACCACGGGCCTTGCATGGCCTGGAATTGCTTGTCGAGGGCCTGCTGGCGCACGAGCAAGGTGTTCAGGCTGTCGGCGTCGCTGCGAAAGATCGGGTCTTCGCTGGCGCGGTAATGGGCCACCAGGGCTTGCATGTCGCCCTTGAAGAACTGGTTGGCGGTGCCCTGGAACCCTTGCAGGCCGGTCTGCGCCTCGATCAGGTGGGCCTCGACCCGCTTGGCGTAATCATTGATGAAGCCCGGCACCTGGACCCCAACCAACAGGCCCACCGCGAACAACACCAGCCGTAGATAACTGAGCAACATAACGTGACGTCCTTATTCGGTCCGGCCGTGGCTGACGCATTCGCCGCGTCGCCACAGGCTCCATTGGCCCGGTTCGTAGCGGGTCCAGGTTTCGTTTTCGGTCAACGGTTCGGTGGCGATCACCGTGACCACGTCGTTGGGCGTGGTTTCAGCCTGGAAATCGACTATCACATCCACATCCTTGAGCCGAGCCGGGCCGAACGGCGCGCGACGGGTGATCTGGGCCAGTTTGGTCGAGCAATAGCAGAACAGCCAGTCGCCATCGCTGAGCAAGCAATTGAACACGCCTTTGCTGCGGTATTCGGCGCAGGCCTCGATCAGCGACGGTAGCAATTGTTCCACCTCCACCGGTTCGGGGAAGGCCTGGCGCACACGGTTGAGCAGATCGCAGAAAGCCGCTTCGCTGTCGGTATCGCCCACCGGGCGGTAGAAGCTCACGCCCGGCTGGAAATCGGCGAGTTGGCCATTGTGGGCAAAACACCAGTTGCGGCCCCACAACTCACGCACGAACGGGTGCGTATTGGACAGACAGACCTTGCCGACGTTGGCTTGGCGAATATGCCCGATCACCACTTCGCTCTTGATCGGATAGCGCTGCACCAGGTTCGCCACTTCCGATTCGCTGCTGGCGGCCGGGTCCTGGAACAGGCGCAGGCCACGGCCCTCGTAGAAGGCGATGCCCCAACCGTCCCGATGCGGCCCGGTCTTGCCGCCGCGCTGCATCAGCCCGGTGAAGCTGAACACGATGTCGGTCGGCACATTGGCGCTCATGCCCAATAACTCACACATGCTCGAACTCTCGCTTCAAGGGGCAGGCCCGGTTACAGGCGCGGTTCGATACGCGAACGCTGGGGGTTGCTCGGCACGGGCGGGCGACCGTAACGGTCATCACCGGCCACGCCAAACGGTGGCTCGTCCTCCGGCTCATCGACCGCAGCGGCGGCTTTTGCGGCGGCGGCCCGTTCCTTGCGAGCGTTGGCGGCCCGCTCGATGGGAAAGCGGATCAGCACCAAAATGAAGTAGAGACCGAAGGCGATCATGCCGTACATGAGCAGATCGGAAGCCGCCCGCCAGACGTTGTTGCCGACTTTGAACAGCACGTCCAGGGCAACAATAGCCAGGGCCGGGGCGACCTTGTCCTTCACCGGATCTACGATGGTAGGGCAAAACAGCAGCACCGCCAGCAGCAACCGCAGCGATTCGCGCAACCAGCGCCACATCCAGCGGGTCATGCGCATCCATACCAACAGGCAGCCCAGGGCGGCGAAGGCGTAGAGGCCCCAGGCGATCAGATAGTCATTCTCGGTCATGGTGTCCATGGCAAGGCAGGCAAAGAGGCGCTTATAGTAACGGCTTTTCGCTCGTCAGGCTGCCCCGGCGTCTGGCGAATGGCCTGTGTGGTTGGTTCTGTCCAGGCCATGTGTCCCTTTTCGTACAACGTTCGAGAGCCTTTCATGTCCCTATCTGCCCACGTTTCCAACGCCCCGATTGCCCGCAAGGACCCCGGTGTTGACCCATACGCCTGGCTGCAGGAACGCGACACCGACGCCGTGCTCGACTACCTCAAGGCGGAAAACAGCTACCAGGAGGCGCAACTCGCCGACCAGGCCGAACTGCGCGAAACCCTGTTCCAGGAGATCAAGGGTCGGATTCTCGAGACCGACCTGTCACTGCCCTCGCCTTGGGGCCCGTACCTGTATTACACCCGTACCACGGCCGGTGACGAATACCCGCGCCACTACCGCTGCCCGCGTCCGGCCGATGACAGCCTGAACGTGGATGAAAGCCGTGAACAACTGTTGCTGGACCCGAACGTGCTGGCCGGCGGCGGCTTCTTTTCCCTGGGCGCTTTCAGCATCAGCCCTGACCACCAGCGCCTGGCCTACAGCCTGGACACCACGGGCGATGAGATCTACACCCTGTTCGTGAAGGAATTGTCCAACGACAAGGTCAGCGAACTGTCCTTCGCCGATTGCGACGGCAGCATGACCTGGGCCAACGACAGCCTGACGCTGTTTTTCGGCGAGTTGGACGACACCCATCGCCCCCACAAACTCTGGCGCTATCGCCTGGACGGCACTGCCGCCGAAGAGGTGTTCCACGAGCCGGACGGGCGTTTCTTCCTGCATTGCTATCGTTCGAGTTCGGAAAAGCAGTTGATCCTGTCCCTGGGCAGCAAGACCACCAGCGAAGTCTGGGTACTGGACGCTGCGCAACCGCAGCGCCCCTTTACCTGCCTGGCGCCCCGCGTGGAAAACCATGAATACGACGTCGACCACGGCCTGCTCGATGGCCAATGGACCTGGTTGATCCGCAGCAACCGCGACGGAATCAACTTCGCCCTGTACCAGGCCGCCGACACAGGCGTGGCGCCGACCGAGGCCGACTGGCAGAACCTGATCCCCCACAGCGACATGGTGATGATCGACGGCCTGAGCCTGAACGCCGGGGCCATGACCTTGAGCCTGCGCGAAGGCGGCCTGCCGATCATCGAGGTTCACCCGCAAGGCTTGCCGGCCTATCGGGTGCAACTGCCGGACGCGGCCTACAGCCTGCATGTGCAAAACAGCCTGGAGTTCGTCAGCGAGCGCATTCGCCTGCGCTACGAGGCCCTGAACCGTCCGGCGCAGATCCGCCAGTTGGACCTGGCCAGCGGCGCACAGGTCGTGCTCAAGCAAACCCCGGTACTGGGCCCGTTCGATGCCGATGCCTACGTCAGCCAACGGCTGTGGGCCACGGCGCCAGACGGCACACAAGTGCCCATCAGCCTGGTGGTCAAGCGCGAAGCCCTCGGTCGGCCGGTACCACTGTACCTGTACGGCTACGGTGCCTATGGCGAAAGCCTCGACCCGTGGTTTTCCCATTCGCGGCTGAGCCTGCTTGACCGCGGCGTAGCGTTTGCCATCGCCCATGTGCGCGGCGGCGGCGAGCTGGGTGAAGCCTGGTATCGCGCCGGCAAGCAGGAACACAAGCACAACACGTTCGGCGATTTCATCGCCTGTGCCGAGCATTTGATCGCCAACGGCTTCACCACCGCCGAACAACTGGCGATCAGCGGCGGCAGCGCCGGTGGCCTGCTGATCGGCGCGGTGCTCAATCAACGCCCGGAGCTGTTCAAGGTTGCGATTGCCGAGGTGCCGTTCGTCGACGTGCTCAACACCATGCTCGACCCGGACTTGCCGCTGACCGTCACCGAGTACGATGAATGGGGCAATCCAGAGGAGCCGGACGTTTATGATCGGATCCGAGCCTACGCCCCGTACGAAAACGTCAGCGCCCAGGCGTACCCGGCGCTGCTGGTGATCGCCGGTTACAACGACAGCCGTGTGCAGTACTGGGAAGCGGCCAAGTGGGTGGCGAAATTGCGCGCAACCAAGACCGACGACCACCCCCTGCTGCTCAAGACCGAACTGGGCGCCGGCCACGGCGGAATGAGCGGGCGTTACCAGGGATTGCGTGACGTAGCGCTCGAATATGCATTTGTCTTGAAGGTTTTGGGGGTGGTCTGAGGAACTCTGTGGGATGGCCGGGTCTTAGCTCCATGCGCCGGGCATCCCGGATCAAATAACGGTGGGAGCAAGCTCGCTCCCACAGGGGATCTACCATGGATCTTTTTACACCCGGGCCAAACTGAACCTGCAACACACACAAGAAAAAGACCGTGCCAACATGTCAGAACCGACCTTACTGAACAAAGAAATCCGCGACTGGCTGATGGACTGCGGTCTGTTCGACCAGTTGCTACCTGTGGACTTCGCCGCGGCGTCGGGCTATTTCAGCATCAGCGCCATCGCCCAGGGCGAAGCGATTTTCCACGAGGGCGATGCCGGCAGCTTCATGTGCATCATCCACACCGGCCAGGTGGCCGTGCAGAAAACCGGCCCCGACGGCCAACCCGTGACCATCGCCACGCTGCGCAGCGGCCGGGCATTCGGCGAAATGGCCGTGCTCGACGGCGAACGGCGCTCGGCCAGTTGCATCGCCGCCAGCGATTGCCAGTTGCTGAACCTGGGCAAGGACTCCCTGGAAAAAATGCTCAACGACGCCCCCAAGATCGCCGCCAAGATCATCCGCGCCCTCGCCGTCTCCCTGTCCAAGCGCCTGCGCATGGCCGATGGTCAGTTGCTGTCGCAGCAGGTCTGACAGCCAAACCACAATACCTGTGCGAGCTTGCTCGCGATGGCGGCGGATCAGCCAGCATTGAAGCCGACGGACACACCGCTATCGCGAGCAAGCTCGCCCACAGGTTAATGCGTCGTCTTGTCGATTTACCCCCCCGGCGACTTGGCCTTCACTGGCTTGGGCTCCATGCCCGGTATCGGCTGGTCCTTGGGCGGCTTGGGCATTTCGATGGGGGGCAGCAAGGGCGGTCCGCCGCTTCCGGGGCCAACCTTGGGCACCCCGTTGGGCGTGACCGGCGGATAGGGCATGGGAGTGGCGGTGCCAGGCGATCCGGGGATGCTGGGCGGGTTGACTGGAATCGTCGGTTGTTGAGCCTGGGCGCAACTTATTGAGAGCGCCGCCAGGGCAATGGCCGTTAGAATGATGCACTTCATCAATGGCTCCGTGGCTATTGTCTGCTTTAAGGCTAGTCGTTACCGCGCGGTTTGCCCTCCTACGAGATTTCCATGAAACGTTTCGTTCTACTCGACACCACGCCCATCCCTGATAACGGCGGTGCCCTGTGCCTATTCGAGTACGGGGAAGACTTCGTCATCAAGATCCAGGGCGGTGACGGCGGGCAGTTGATGAACACCCGCATGCACGGTTCCGAAGATGCCCTGGCAGAGATTCCTTGCCGCAAGGTCGCCGGTCGTCCCGGCTCGCGCGTGCTGATCGGCGGCCTCGGCATGGGGTTCACCCTCGCCTCGGCCCTCAAGCACCTGGGCAAGACCGCCGAAGTGGTGGTGGCCGAACTCGTGCCCGGCGTGGTGGAGTGGAACCGTGGCCCCCTGGGTGAAAAGGCCGGGCGGCCGTTGTCGGATCCACGCACAGTGATCCGCATGGAAGACGTCGCCAAGGTGCTGCAAGCCGAGCCCCAGGGGTTCGACGCGATCATGCTGGACGTCGACAACGGCCCGGAAGGCCTGACCCAGAAAGCCAACAGTTGGCTGTATTCGGCTGGAGGCCTGGCCGCCTGCGCCAAGGCCCTGCGGCCCAAGGGCGTGCTGGCGGTGTGGTCGGCCAGCGCTGACCGGCAGTTTTCCGACAAGCTGAAGAAGGCCGGCTTCAAGGCCGAAGAGGTGCAAGTGTTCGCCCATGGCAACAAAGGCACCCGCCACACCATCTGGATTGCCGAGAAGCTCAAGGGCTGAGCTAAACTCTGTCCAACCGTCATCCGTCTTGTCTACAAAGGTGAACCCATGAGTTCGTCAACGCCACCGTCCAACACCGCCAAGCTGGACCGCATCCTCGCCGATGCCCAGCGCGACCGGGAGATGGGCTACCGCGACAAAGCCCTGAAAATGTACCCCCATGTCTGTGGCCGCTGCGCCCGTGAGTTTTCCGGCAAGCGCCTGAGCGAACTGACCGTTCACCACCGCGACCACAACCACGACAACAACCCGCAGGACGGTTCCAACTGGGAACTGCTGTGCCTGTACTGCCACGACAACGAACACTCGCGCTACACCGACCAGCAATATTTCGGCGACGGCTCCCTGAGCACTCCGAAAATCGCCAAGGCGACCCACAACCCCTTCGCCGCACTGGCCGGGTTGATGAAGAAGGACGAGTAATTAGCCGTTGTGCGAGTGGGTTTATCTTGCGCTGCAAAGTGTTGCTCCACAGATCAAATCCCCTCGCCAAAAGTGGCCTGCTCGACTGTGGGGCGGCTGCCTGTGCCGCTTTCATGGTCCAGCTGACAAATCTGCAATGCCCCCGTCAGGTCGCTGACAGCTTCGCACCTTTAGCATGCCCGCTACTTCCCTCATTTGCAGGTCAAGTAAGCCAAGGTTGATGAATATCAATCTGCCAAAGCCCTCCCTGCCTATTCTGTGGTTATCGATGGCGGTGGCTCGCCCGGCCTGAAGGAGCGACACCATGAACACTCATCAACCCCCTGCGGGTGCTACGCCATTCTGGCGGGGCAAGACCGGCATTGTATTGATCATGTTGTTGGCCATCGGCCTCTTCTATCTGGCGCGAGAACACTTCAGCCACATCGCGGCGAATTGGCCGTACCTGATTCTCCTGATATGTCCCTTGATGCATATCTTCGGCCACGGCCATGGCGGTCATGGACGACATGGCCAACCACCCGTCAACCGCAGGGATCAGGAAGGCCCCTAGCCATGCCAGACGTTCCAGCGCACCTTCACCACAGTGCTCCAGCGCCCAGCGGCGACATGGCGACTGAATACACCTGCCCCATGCACCCGGAAATCCGCCAACCCGGCCCCGGCACCTGCCCCAAGTGCGGCATGACGCTGGAGCCGGTGATGCCCGCGCTGGAAGAAGAGGACAATCCAGAACTCAAGGACTTCACGCGCCGCTTCTGGTGGTCACTGCCGTTGACGGTGATCGTCACGGTGCTCGCCATGGCGGGGCACGCTTTGTCGCTGTTTCACGGTGCAACGCAAAATCTCGTCGAGTTTTTCCTGGCGACACCCGTGGTCCTGTGGGCAGGGTGGCCGTTTTTTGTACGGGCAGTGGCCTCTGTTCGCCAGCGTAGCCCGAACATGTGGACCCTGATTGGCCTGGGCACCGCGGCGGCCTATCTCTACAGCGTCGCCGCCACGTTTTGGCCGGGAGGATTCCCCACCACATTCGTGCAAGAGGGGCGTATCGGCGTCTACTTTGAAGCCGCCGCAGTGATCATCTCCCTTACCTTGCTGGGGCAGATGCTGGAGCTCAAGGCACGCTCGCAGACGTCGGCCGCCATCAAGTCGCTGCTGGGGCTGTCCCCCAAAACCGCGCGCCGGATCAATGCCGATGGCCAGGAACAAGACATTCCCTTGGCCCACGTCCATCAGGGTGACCACCTGCGGATCAGGCCCGGTGAAAAGGTCCCGGTCGATGGTACGGTACTCGAAGGAGAAAGCGCCGTTGACGAGTCGATGCTCACCGGCGAGCCGGTTCCGGTGAGCAAACGCGCCGGGGACAACCTGATCGGCGCCACGATCAACTCCCACGGTAGCTTGGTGATGACGGCGCAGAAGGTCGGCGCCGAGACCGTCCTGGCGCAAATTGTCCAGATGGTCGCCCGGGCCCAGCGCTCGAAAGCGCCTATGCAGCGCATGGCCGACGTGATCGCTGGCTATTTCGTCATGGGCGTGATTGCCATCGCCGTACTGACCTTTTTCGGCTGGGGGCTGTTAGGCCCCGAACCTGGCTGGGTCTTCGGGCTGATCAACGCCGTCGCCGTGCTGATCATCGCCTGCCCCTGCGCGCTGGGACTCGCAACCCCCATGTCGATCATGGTGTCCACCGGCAAGGCTGCCAGCCTGGGCGTGCTTTTCCGGGACGCCAGCGCCATCGAGAACTTATGCAGGATCGACACGCTGATCGTCGATAAGACCGGCACCCTGACCGAAGGGCGCCCGGCCTTTCACAGCGTGAAAGCCACCCAGGGCTTCGACGACCGCCAGGTGCTGCTGTTGGCCGCCAGCCTCGACCAGGGCAGCGAACATCCCCTGGCCCACGCCATCGTCGATCACGCACGAGCCGAGCATCTTGAACTGATCAAGCCGGCTTCATTTGAATCCGGCAGCGGCATCGGTGTCAGTGGCCAGGTGGACGGCAAACAGATCCACTTGGGCAATACCGCCCTGATGAACGCCGCCAGCATCAGCGTCAGCCCACTGCAACAGCAGGCCGAGCAGCTACGCGCGCAAGGCATCAGCATTATCTACATGGCGGTCGACGGAGTACTGGCCGGGCTGCTGGGCGTCTCGGACCCGATCAAGCCAACCTCCAGGGAAGCGGTCAGCCGGCTCAAGGCTCACGACATCACAATCATCATGGCCACCGGCGACGGCCTCACCACGGCACGCGCCGTGGCCAGGGAGATGGGCATTGAAGAGGTCCATGGCGAAGTCAAACCCGAGGACAAGGAACGTCTGGTGGCGGACCTGCAGCGCGATGGCCGCCAGGTCGCGATGGCGGGTGACGGAATAAACGATGCGCCCGCCCTGGCTCGGGCGAACGTAGGCATTGCCATGGGTACAGGCACGGACGTGGCGATGAACAGCGCCCAGCTGACCTTGGTAAAAGGCGATTTGATGGGGATCTTGCGGGCCCGCACCCTTTCGGTGGCAACCGTTAGAAACATGCGCCAGAACCTCGGCTTTGCCTTCCTCTATAACTCGATGGGTATTCCGTTGGCGGCCGGCCTGCTGTACCCCCTGACCGGTCACCTGCTCTCGCCCATGATTGCCGCCATCGCCATGAGCGTGAGTTCGGCATCGGTGGTGTTCAATGCCTTGAGGTTGCGTAACACGCCAGCACAATAATCCGGCGCCCATAAAAAACAGGCGCCACCAGGGCGCCTGACCGTCTCAAAACCAAAGGAGAACAAACGAGACGGTAATCAGCCGCCATTCGGACAGTTATCACCCAGGAGCCTATATTCCAGGGTATTGAGCTTGCCGTTCGAGTCTTCGTAGGTCATGCGCGACGGTCCGACACCACAGCCTTTATTGGCCGGTGTAATGCTCACCACTTTTTTAACATCGAGTTTCATGCCGTATTCGTAATGAACGATTTCGGCGATGGCTTTGCCGTTTTCGACGGCGTATTGCGCCATGGCTTGTTGATTGTTCTGGATCATCTGGCCATAAACCCGGTCACCTCCGCCTTCCGCCAAGGCAAGGGAAGAAAGGGACAGGATCGAAACGGCGAGCAAGGCATCAAGGGTTTTCATGAGGAACTCCGGCAGTCATTTGTCAGGCAAACCATAACGACTGGTGCCTGTCACGACGCTGGCGGGGACGTTACCGATTGGTCAGGTTCGTGAACAGGTAACCGACCATCACCCCCCACTCACAAACTGAACACGCAGCCCCATTCCCCGTATAATCGCGCCTTTTCCCCAAAGGCACCCCGCCCGTGGCCAACAAACGCTATAGCTGCATCGGTCTGTTCAACCCCAAGTCACCGGAAAACGTCGGTTCGGTCATGCGTGCCGCCGGCTGCTACGGCGTGGCGTCGGTGTTCTACACCGGCAAGCGCTATGAGCGAGCCGCCGACTTCGTCACCGACACCAAGAAAGTCCACTACGACATTCCGCTGATCGGTATCGACGACCTGAAGAAAATCCTGCCCCTGGGCTGTGTGCCGGTGGCCGTGGAACTGGTGGAAGGCGCTCGCCCACTGCCGGAATACACTCACCCGGACCGAGCGCTGTACATTTTTGGCCCGGAAGACGGCTCGCTGGACAAGGACATTCGCGATTGGTGTGAGGATGTGGTGTACATCCCCACCACCGGCTGCATGAACCTGGCCGCCACCGTCAACGTCGTGCTGTATGACCGCATGGCCAAAGGCAACAACACCCGTTCGGGGCCGCAATTCCGCTGATCGGTGCAACATTCGATTGAACAAGGCAATCGCTCGGGCAGTCAGCTTTATACCAATCCCCATACTGGAGACAGATCATGAGCGATAACAATCCGTTCGAGCCGATTGAGACCACCCCTTTCCAATCCCATCCGCCACAAAACGTGCATGGTTGGGAACGCATTGGCTCGCTGGCCGGCGGTGTGCTGATGATGGGCAAGGGCTTGCGCCGTGGCGGTGTGCTCGGCCTGGCTCAACTGGCGATCGGCGGCATGGCGCTGGCGCGGGGGATCACCGGGCATTGCTCGGCCAAGGCCTTGTTGGAAAAGAACCGGCAGAACCTCAGCAACGCCCGCGCTCGCATCGAACAGGCCGGTGATGAGCTGAGCCGCCTGAAGGCCAATGCCGAGGCGGCAACTGGCACGGCTACGGTGACGGGGAATGATTCGTTGGATTCGCCGAAGGTTGGGCTCTGATTTTTGCAGCGCCGCTGATGGCCCCTTCGCGAGCAAGCTCGCTCCCACATGTTTTGTGAACGCCGAAAACCCAATGTGGGAGAGCTTGCTCGCGATGGCGGTGTCACTGAAGTAACCGGGTATCCAGCACAGTAGAGGCCCCACCCAGAACGCTCTCACTGAGCTGCACAAACTCTTTGGTATCGACCGTTTCCAACCGCATCGCCGCCTGCAACACATCATCCAGCGAACGTTTGTTACGGGTTTTCAGGCGAATCTCGCGGTCCAGTTCCTGCAACAGCAACACCGCCTGGGCCACCGCCGCCGAGCTGATCTGTTCGCCGCGCAAGGTGGTGATGCCCTTGCTGTCGCGGGCGAGCCGGTCGTTCAAGGTCTGATAGCGCTCATCACTCAGGCCGCCGGCGCGGCGCAGCAGTTCGATGGCGTAGTACTCGGTCAGCCCTTCGCTGATCCAATCGCTGCGATCATGATCGTTGACCCGGGCGAGCGCCTGCACCAACTCCCGCAGCAATGGGCTACTGCCCCGCTCGCTGACCAGCGGCGGACGGCTGTGCAGGTAGATCGAGTCATGACCGGCCTGGGCGCCACGCCACAACGGATCGCCGGCGCCGACAATCAGCAACTTGGCCGGATGGCGCGGCACCAGTGCTTGTACCTGCGGCCAGACGAATGTCAGCAGCGTCAGCACATCCATCCGGCGCATGCCTTGGCCCTGGGGCGAGGCGACCGTCACCTCAGTTTCGCCCAGGCGGGTGCGGCGGCTACCCAGTTTGCCGGCGAGCATCCAGCCCGTAGGGCGGTCGAACAGGCGCGAGGGGTTGTCGATGCGAAAGCGTTGCTTGCCGATGCGCGGCCAGGGCGTCTCGATGCTTTTCCAGCCATTGGGCAATTCAACTTCAAGACGGGCCACCAGTTCGACGCCGTCCTGCTGGTCGAGCCTGGCCGACGGCACCAGGTCGTCGCCGCGCAGCAACGCCCACGTCGGGGTCATGCGGGTTTCGAAGGTGGCGTTCTTGCGCGCATGGCTGATGCGCACGCGGTAGCTCAGGCTGGCCTTGTCCGCTGCCGGCCGCCAGACACCTCGCGCCTCTTTGCCGGGAGTGAGTTGCCATTGGCCGTCGGCCTTGAAATCGCTGTAGCGACTGCCGTCGCCGAGGTCGAAATCCAGGCTACGCACCGCCGCCCCCCGGGCCAGGGTCAGACGCACCTCGGCCTGATCGCTCAGGGGCAACAGGTGCACGTGATAATCCAGATCGACTTTCTGCGCCGCCCACAGCGGCCCGCACATCGCCAGCAGCCCGGCGGCCAGCATCCGTTTCAATCCTGCAGCCATGGGTTCTCCCTGGGGCGCGCCGCCCGACGGCTCAGCCGGCGCGGAAAATCAGATGATCTTCCCAATCGTCTTCCGGCACGCTGCCTTCGGCCAGCATACGCCCGGACTGGGAAATGCGTTCGTGGTGCACCGCATCGCGATCACCGCAGACCAGGTGGTGCCACAACGGCAAGTCCTTGCCCTCGCTGACCAGCCGATAACCACAGGTCGGCGGCAGCCATTTGAACTCATCGGCCTTGCCCGGCGTGAGCTGGATGCAATCGGGGACAAAGTCGCGGCGGTTGGGATAGTCGGAGCACTGGCAGGTTTTCAGGTCCAGCAGTTTGCAGGCGATGCGCGTGTAGTAAACGCTGTTGTCGTCTTCGTCTTCGAGTTTTTGCAGGCAGCACAGGCCACAGCCGTCGCACAGCGATTCCCATTCCTGCAGATCGAGCTGATCGAGGGTTTTGCGTTTCCAGAACGGTTCGACTTTGGCGGCCATGGCTCAAGCATCAACATCAGGTGGTGAAAAGGCCGACAGTCTAGTGCCCGGGCCTCTTCAGGCCAAGCATTGGCGACTGTCGGTAGGCCGGGACTTGTCAGCCCGGGCGGCGGGACGTAGGTTGTTTCATTGACTTTCCAAACCCCAGCCAGGTAAGCCCATGAGTGCCAATCCCCGCATTGCCGATTACGCGATTCACCCTCAATTCATCGAGCGCTGGTCGCCCCGTGCCTTTACCGGCGAGACCATTGCCGAAGAAACCCTGCTGGGCTTCTTCGAAGCTGCACGCTGGGCGCCGTCGGCGTACAACTCCCAGCCATGGCGCTTCCTGTATGCGCGTCGCGACACGCCGAATTGGGAGCGTTTCCTGGGCCTGCTCAATGAATTCAACCGCAGCTGGGCCCAACACGCCTCGGCACTGGTGATCATTGTTTCGAAAACCACCTTCGCCGTTCCCGGCGCCACCGAAGAAACCCCTGCGCAGTCCCACACTTTCGATACGGGGGCGGCCTGGGGCCACCTGGCGCTGCAAGCCAGCCTCAGCGGCTGGCACACCCATGGCATGGCCGGTTTCGACCAGGCGTTGACCCGCAAGGAACTGAAGATCCCGGAAGGCTACGCCCTGCACGCCGCCGTGGCGATTGGCAAGCTGGGGGACAAATCGACACTGGCCGAATACCTCCAGGCCCGCGAAACCCCAAGCCCGCGCCGGCCGTTGAGCGAACTGGTGGCTGAGGGCGACTTCACCCTGTAACCCTGCCCCTTCATGTGAACAAACTATTCACATAAGAACGGCACTTCCCGTGGCGAGGGAGCTTGCTCCCGTTGGGCTGCGCAGCAGCCCTGAATCAGCCGGCTCGGACAATCTGATGCACCGCGTGCTTAGGTTTTGGGCTGCTGCGCAGCCCAGCGGGAGCAAGCTCCCTCGCCACAGGGTTGGGTTCACACAAACCTTAAGTGAACGGCGTAACCCGGAGCGGGAAGAAAGTCAGTAACCCCGGCTGAAATCCACTTCCCCGCGTAGCGCCTCACCGGCCTGATAGGCCCGCAGGTTTTCCAGGAACAACTGCACCATCATCGGCGGCGAGGTCGGTGCCGAGCTGTGGCCGGTCAGCAGCAGGCCCCAGGCGGTCCAGAAGGGGTGGCGCTGTGGCAATGGCTCCTGACGGCAGACGTCAATCACCGCACCGGCCAGGTGCCCATCCTTCAGGGCTTGCACCAGGTCCGCATCCACCACCGCCACGCCACGGCCGACGTTGATGAACAACCCGGTCGGCTTGAATTGCTTGAATAGCGCCGCGTCGTACACATCATGGGTATCGGGTGTGTTGGGCAGCAAATTGATCACGTAATCCGCCTCACCCACCAAGCGCGGCAGATCCTTCAGCGCCCCGACTTCGATGAACGGCGCCAACGCTCGCGCTTCACTGGCCACACCGTACAGTTGCACACCAAACGGCACCAGGAACTGCGCTACCCGCTGACCGATATCACCGGTCCCGACGATCAACACCTTGCGCCCGGCCAGGCTTTGCCCCTGGCGGTTGTCCCACTTGCGCTCGACCTGGCTGACCAGCCGCGCCAGCACCTCACGCTCGTGGCCGAGCATGTAGGTCAGCACGTATTCGGCCATCACCTGGCCGAAAATGCCCACCGCACGGGTCAGGCGGTAGTTGCGCGTCAAGCCTTCGGCCAACAACGGCGTGATACCCGCCCAGGTCGATTGCAGCCAGCTGGGTCTATGGCCCTGACGCAACAAGGTGGCCAGCAGATCAGGCTGGCCGAGCCAGACCGGGCAATCGGTGGCCAGTCGCGACAATTCGGCGGAGTCGCCGCTGGTCAGGACTTCAATATCGGGTGCCGCCTGACGCAGAAGCTGGGCGTACACCGGGTGGTCGTGTTCGGCAATCAGAACGCGCATGAGTCAAACCTTTCAAAAACAGTGCAGACAACCGCCGATAGAGTGTCGCTCCATCCATACGATCGTCGTCAATAAACCCTTCCAGTGTTTTTCCAGAGGCACCCAGAACAGGTGCCTCAGAGACCTTCAGACCGGGTCGTTGCGGCGCAACAACTCTTCGGGCAAATGCTCGATGTACTCGTCTTCGGCCGGCGGCATTTGCAAGTGATAGCCCTGGGTGTCGAGGTTTTCCAGCACTTTGTTGATGTCCTCCCGTGACAGCGCCCGCTCGGGGCTCAGGACCAGGTCGAAGGCATGGATCGCCTTGCCAAAGGCGGCCATCAACGGCTCAGGCACGCGCTCCAAGGCATCGCTCTTGAGCACATACAGGTACATCTCGTTTTTCTTCGAGCTTCGATAGATGGAGCAGATACGTTTCAAGGCTGTTCTCCGGCAGTGGCCAGGCTGTCGAGCAGCGCCTGGCCCATCAATTCGCGGCGCCAGCCACGCAGCGAATCGGGCAATTGGTAAGGGCCCTCGGGGAAGCCGCTCTTGATCAGCGCTTCGAGGGTTTTCTTGCGCAGCATCAGCTCCGGGGCGATTTCCAGGCGCTCGGCTTCAGCCTGCCCCAACGCCCGCAGACGCTTGACCAGGGCCGAGGCCTCGATGGGCAGTGGCTCGGCCACGGCCGGCGGCCATTGCTCGGGCGGCACGCTGGCGGCGCGCTGGATCAGGTCCAGCAGAAACTGGCCGTCCTGGCGCACGGTGCGCGGGTGCATGTCTTCGATCTTCGCCAACGCGCCAAGGTTATCCGGCTGGGTACGGGCCAGGGGCCACAGCGAATGCTCGCGAATGATGCGATTGCGCGGCAGGTCACGGGCCCGCGCCTCGCGTTCGCGCCAGGCGCACAGCTCGCGCAGCACGGCCAATTGGGCGCGGGACAGTTTCCAGGCGAGCTTGGCCTCGCGGTAGACCTCGTACGGGTCGACCTCGCGACGCAGGTTGGCCACCAGTTCGGCGCCGTCTTCCAGGACCCAACGGTATTTTTCGTCGGAAAGCTTCGGGCGCAGCAGTACGAAAACTTCTGCCAGGTGCACGGCGTCCTCTGCCGCGTAGCTGATCTGCGTCTCGGACAGGGGCCGTTGCAGCCAGTCGGAACGGGTCTCGCCCTTGGGCAACTCGATACCCAGCACTTCCTGCACCAGCCGCGAATAGCCCATGGAGAAACCCAGGTTCAGGTAAGCGGCGGCCAATTGCGTATCGAACAGCGGCGCAGGCAGGCTGCCGGTCAGGCGCAGCAGCACTTCAAGGTCTTCGCTGCAGGCGTGCAACACCTTGAGCACCGCCGGGTTTTCCAGTAGTGCGGCCAAGGGTTGCCAATTGTCGATGGTCAAGGGGTCGATCAGGTAGGCACGCTTGCCGTCGCCGATCTGCAATAAACCGGCAATAGGGTAAAAAGTGTCGACCCGCATGAATTCGGTGTCGAGGGCGACGAATGGCAACTGCTGCCACTCGGCGCAAAACTGACCGAGGCTATCGTTGTCGCGAATCCAGTGAATATCGATGGCCACACGGCTCTCCCTTGAAGAATGGCGCGCAGTATATATCGCCGCCGGCGATTGCGAGCATCCATAGAGCAGCCGCCTGAGAGAAATCGCCTGCGAAAAAGCAAGAATAGTCCTACATCAAGACTTAACCGGTCTTACGCAACACATAAACACGCGTCAGGGCAAAACCGGGCAGGAAATCCTGGTACCAAAGCACGCTGAAACCGGCCTGGCGGAACTCGGCTTCCACATCAGCCTTGTCGGCCAGGTTCCGTCGCGGCGCCTGGCCGATCTTGAGGCGGCCTTCGATTTGCACCGAAACGATCACCGTGTCGC
The DNA here is from genome assembly GCF_900106735.1 of Pseudomonas sp. NFACC08-1. Taxonomy (NCBI): domain Bacteria; kingdom Pseudomonadati; phylum Pseudomonadota; class Gammaproteobacteria; order Pseudomonadales; family Pseudomonadaceae; genus Pseudomonas; species Pseudomonas sp. NFACC08-1. Next base: position 82,042 of record NZ_FNNL01000015.1, read on the forward strand.
GACTGACCCGATGAAATTCGCGCAACAGCGCCAGGCGATGCTCGCTGGTGCTGACGTGGCGAAACAGTTGCAGACAACAAATACAATCCACCGCGTTGGCCGACAGCCCGATGGTGAACGCTGAACTCGGGAAGGTCTTGACCCGTTGGAGCAACGCACCGCCATGGTGAGTGAGCGCATGTTCGAGCATGTCCGGCGACGGGTCCGCCGCCAGGATCACCCGGTTGGCGTGCTCGGCCAGCACCGGCCAGAATCGTCCCGCGCCACAGGCCACATCCAGCACCAACCCGGGCTCGCCCGCCACCTTCAGGGCATTGCGTACCATGTGCTCGTCGCGCCAGAACGCCAGGCGCAATCGTCGAGGCGTCGGCCCACAGCAGACCTGTGCATGCTCCTGGTCATGCTGCCTGGCGAACTCAAGCTCGACGGTGGATGGGGGTAGCCCGGACATACGAACGGCTCTTGGAAAAGATTGAATGACAGGTTAACCAACACTGCGTGAAAAAAAGGTCCAGGCCATCACTCTCGTGCCAGGACACCGTCAATCACCGCGCCGCGACAGCTGGCGAACAGGTCCAGGTCCCGGTTGTAGACCTGGCTGTTGACTTCCAGCAGCCCGAGCATCGAATGAAACAGGTTGTCCTGGCTCAAGGGCTTTTGCCGACTCAGTTGCAGGCAATGGGTGTCGACCGAGAAAGATTTCTGATAGCTGTCGGAAAACCAAGCAAGCATTGCCACGTGTTTCTGTTGCTCCGGGGCGAGCATGTAGGGCGTGCCATGGAGAAACAGGTTGTATTCGCCCAGGGACTCGCCATGATCCGACAGGTACAGCATGGCCGTGTCGACCTTGTCCTGGTTGGCCCGCAACAGATCGATCAGGGTCGAGAGCACATGATCGGTGTACACCAGCGTGTTGTCGTAGCCGTTGACGATGCTCTCGCGGCTGCAATTGTTCAGCGCGTTGCTTTCGCATACCGGGGTGAAATGCTCGTATTCCTTGGGATAGCGCTTGAAGTATTCCGGCCCGTGGCTGCCCATCTGGTGCAGTACCAGCACCGTGTCCTTGTCGAGTGTGTCGATGAAATGCTGCAAACCCTGGAGCAGGATTTCATCACGGCACTCACTGTTGGCGCACAGGGCCGGGTCCTTGAGATTGCTGACATCCTGCAGCGTGACCCGATCACAAGTGCCCTTGCAGCCGGATTGGTTGTCCCGCCAGATCACCTCCAGCCCGGCGTGCTTGAGCACGTCCAGCAAACCCTCTTCATTCTTGGCCTTGCTGGCGTCATAGTTCTTGCGCCCCATGTTGGAAAACATACAGGGCACCGACACGGCGGTTTCCGTGCCGCAGGAATGCACATCGGTAAAGGCGATCAGGCCGGCCTCTTTGTCCAGTGTCGGTGTGGTATCGCGGTCATAGCCGAGGATGCCGAAGTTCTCGGCCCGGGCACTCTCGCCCACCACCAGTACGGTCAGGGATTTGCGGCCGTGGGTTTGCCAGGCCGGGTTGCGGCTCGCGTCCTCGCCCAGGGTGATGAACGGCTGCTTGGCCGACGCGACCTGCTCACGCAAATAGCCGAGCGACGCACCGATGTAGTTGCTCGGCACGACCATCAAACGCAACTCGTGGTGGTTGCGAAACAACGAAGACAAACCTTGGTAGTTGGCCAGGGCGACCATGCCGATTACCGCGGCCGACGCCACGCCGACCAGCAACTTACTTAATAACTCTTTGGGCCAGCGACGGTAGCTGATCGGGGTCTTGAATAATAACCAGCAAGGCAACACCCCCAATAACCCGAGGTAGATAAACAACTTCAGCGACAACAGATCACGAACTTCCGTGGCATTGGTTTCAGCAAAGTTGCGCAACATGCCCGCATCGATCAATACACCGTATTGGGCCATGAAATACGCCACGCCAGCACTGATCAGGAACAATAGCATCAGCACGGGCTTGAGCAGCGGACGGAAGGCCACGAGCGTCAACACCAGGTTGAACGCGCAGAAAATCATCAGGCCAAACGCCACGCACATCAGCAGGCCACGAGTGTCAGCCGTGGTGATCGCCAGCAAGTGTTGCCAGAGAACGAGGTTGAAACCCACTAACAAAAAGGCACTGGCGGCCAGTGTCACCCACTCGGGGCGCACGGCTTTAAGGGTCAGCATGATGGTTGACGACTTCCTGAAAGTTGCTCTTTGAAAAAGAAGTGCCGCAGGAAAATGTGAAAAGTTCATTTCCTACGGCAACACAAACTTTAGGTAGTCCACCATCAATTTTTCGTGAAAAAGTTGCTATTAAATAATTATTTAAGCGGCAAGCTCGACCCAGCTTGCAGTGCTAAAGAAAAGTGATGCGTGGCGAGGGAGCTTGCTCCCACTGGGCTGCGTAGCAGCCCCTTTTTGTGAGTGCTTCGCACTCAAGCGGGAGCAAGCTCCCTCACCACGTTTTTTCGGCTGCCCTAAGTGAACAGTCTTTCTTTGCCAATCAGCTTGCAGCTTGAAGCTGTTCTTAAGCCTGATTCAGATACCAACGCCAGTCCTGCTCCCCGACTTCCGCCATGAATTGGCGGTATTCGGCGCGCTTGACCGCCAGATAAACGCCAAGAAACTCATCGCCAAACGCTTCCCGCGCCCAGGCCGATGCCTCAAGGGCACGCAGGGTAGTGAGCCAGTCGGTGGGCAGCAACTCGGCCGCCTGGGCGTAGCCGTTGCCTTCGACAGGTTTCCCGGGATCGCACTGTTCACGTAGGCCGCGATGAATGCCGGCCAATATCGCCGCCGCAGCCAGGTAAGGGTTGGCATCGGCACCGCAGATACGATGCTCGATGTGCCTCGACAACGCCGGGCCGCCCGGCACCCTCAGGCTCACGGTGCGATTGTCCACGCCCCAGGTCGCCGCCAGCGGTGCGTAGCTGTTGCTTTGGAATCGCCGGTAGGAGTTGGCGTTCGGACAAAACATCAACAGCGAATCGAGCAAGGTGTCGAGCATCCCACCCACCGCATGGCGCAACAGCGGCGTGCCGTCGGCGGCTTCACTGGCAAACAGATTGTGGCCATCGCGGTCCGCCAGGCTGACATGCATGTGCATGCCGGAGCCCGCCAAGTGATCGAACGGCTTGGCCATGAAGCAGGCCTGCATGCCGTGCTTGTGGGCCACGCCCTTGACCAGTCGCTTGTAGCGCACCGCTTCATCCATGGCTTGCAAGGCATCGCTGCGGTGTTCAAGGGTGATCTCCACTTGTCCCGGTGCGTATTCGGAAATGGCGGTCCGGGCCGCAATGCCTTGCAGCTTGCACGCAGCGTACAGGTCGGCCAGGAACGGCTCGATCTGCTCCAGCTCGCGCAAACCGTAGACCTGGGTGGCACGCGGTCGGCCACCGTCGGCGTCCCGCGCTGGCTGTGGCCGGCCTTGGCTGTCGCGTTGCGCGTCCAGCAGATAAAACTCCAGCTCCGCCGCCATCACCGGGTAATAGCCGTCGGCCTGTAAAGCCTCGATCACCTGGCTGAGCAGATAACGCGGATCGGCGATGGTCGCCGGCATGCCCTCCTGGGGATGCATGCTGACCTGCACGGCGGCCGTAGGAATCAATCGCCAGGGCATACGTTGCAAGCTGCCGCTGAGGGGGTAGGCACGGCAATCGATGTCGCCGACGTCCCAGACCAGTCCGGAATTTTCCACATCATCGCCATTGACGGTGAGCCCGAGAATCGTACTGGGCAGTGGCCGGCCACTTTCGAAAACCGCCAGCAACTCGTCCCGATGCAACAACTTGCCCCGGGGCACGCCGTTGTTGTCGAGGATGAACAGCTCGAACAGTTCGATATCAGGGTTCTGCGCAAGGAACGCCTCGGCGTGTTGCACGGGAGCGAAAGAAATCTTGGCAAGGCTCATGAGAAGGCTCGTATTTCCATGTCGGACGGGCGACAAGGCACCGTCAGTCTGTGCTCGCCATTGAGCGAGCACTGCGAATGATCAACAGGTAATACGAGTATCTGGAGGACGGGCGTGACGGCAATGCCAGAGCGCCCAAAAGGCCAGCTCGGAGGGCAACGCACTGAGGGTTGGGGCCATGGCAGGCGTGAACCGGCCGACCGGATCGACCGCGGCAGATGAAGGGTATTGGAATGCCAGGGGCCAACCGTTCATGAGCGCATCACAGGAAACACATCGGACAAGCGTCCCACGCTACCCTGGGAGGTTAAACCTGGATTTGATGGAGCTTGGATCGCAGCCAACTAAACATAGGCAAACCAAACAGTCGTTGATCGACACGTCGTGTTCCCTACATTATCTGTCCCGTTCCCGACCATGAAAGCGCCTGCCTGGCATTCTCTTGGCACGATCGTTCCGTTAGGATCATCGGCCTGGTTTGCGCAAAATCCGCGCAAGGAGCACAGCGAGAGACAGAACGGATGCTGAACAGTAACTCCCTCAGAAAGCTCGACATGCAAGACCTCATGGTGTTTAGCGCCGTGTACGAGCAAAGCAGTGTCACCGGCGTGTCCGAGGCATTGTGCGTCAGTCAGTCAACCGTCAGTTATTGCCTCAAGAAACTGCGAACCTGTTTCGAAGACGAGCTATTCATCAACACCCGCACCGGCATGCGCCCCACCTATAAGGCCGAGGGCATGTACGAGCATGTGCGCGCCATTTTGCAAAGCATCAACCTGTGCCATGCCGGTACACCCACCTTCGATCCGACCCGGCAAGCCATTACCTTCAATATTTGCGCACCGGAATATTTCGAACAGTTGATCCTGCCGCAACTGCTGCAAGGCTTCGATTACGCCAATCTGCCGGTGGTGGTGAACGTGCACAAGCTCGAAGCCGACATCCCCGCCGAAGAGTTGCGCGACGGCAGCCTGGACCTGGTGATCTGCTTCGGCCCGAACTTCCACAGCAACCATGCCGATTTCAAATCCCGGCAGTTGCTGGAGGAGGACCTGGTTTGTGTCGTGGATAAACGGGCGACGCCACTTGAACCGCAACTGAGCCTTCAGTCTTTCGTACGGCGCCGACACGTGTTTCCGACGCCCTGGTCGTCAGCGACCAACATGGTGGACGGCTGGCTGTCGCAGCAGGCACAACAACGCCAGATTGCCGCCCGCGCCAACAGCTACAGTGCCGCACTGAAGATGATCACCGGCACCGACTTCATCCTGACCCTGCCCCGCCGCATCCAGAAATTGCTGGCCAACGAGGCAATCTTCAATCATCACGAAGCGCCCCAGGGCCTGCCGGGGTTCACCCTGAACATGCAGTGGAGCCTGGCCGTCGATCAGGACAGTGCCAACGCCTGGCTGCGCGAACAGATCATCAAGGCCTGCGCCGCCCGCGACACCTGAACGTCATTGACCGATCAAGGCCTTGGCATACGGGCCTCGATCGATGTCGAGGATTTCCACGCACAGTTGCACGCTAACGTCGGCCGGCCATGGCCCCAGTTCCTGGATCACGGCCAGCAGGCTATCGGCCAGTTGCTTCTTGATTTCCGTCGAGCGACCGCTTAGCAAGGCCAGCTTCACATGCACGAAACCTCGCTCGCCCAGCCCCGTGCCCACCCGGAACGTCTCGAGCTTCACGGCCCGGCTCTTGATGTCCAGCTCGGCCGCGAATTGACCAGAAGCCACCAGCGCATTGTTCAGGCGCAGCAATGCAACATCGGCCTTCAGCTCGGGCAGGTTGGCGGTGTACTCCATGTGCAGGTGAGGCATGTGTTCGACTCCGATTCGAAAATATGACAAGGGGATTTCAGCCGTCACAACCTTACCCCGACTTTAAACGTTGGGGCAGTTTTTGTTTCGCTGCGGGCCGGTGTCAGGGTTGTACCGAGCGCCCACGCTCGCCCATGAAGGCCTCCAACCGCGACCGCAACCAGCGCTCGGCCGGGTCACTGTCGACATGGCTCAGCCAGACCATGGACAAATCCAGGGTCGGGGTCTTGAAAGGAAAGGGTTCGTTGAACAGTTGCCCCGAAGCCGCCATGGCGGCGGCGGTATAGTCCGGCAAGCTGGCGATCAGGTCAGTGCCGGCCAGCAATGCCGGCAATGCGCTGTATTGCGGCACCGACAGCACGACCTGGCGTGTGCGTCCGATCTCGGCCAGCCATTCATCGACAAACCCGGCGACGTTCGCGGTATGGGACACCAGCACATGAGGTCGCGCGCAATACTCGTCCAGGGTCAGCGGCGTGTCCGACGCATCGGCGCGCAACACGCGGGGCTGGATGTGTCGCAACAATTTGCGCTTGGCGTTGGCCGGCAGGCCGCGAGTCTGGCTGATGCCCACGGTGATGTCGCCCGATGCCAGCAAATCGGGGATGCGCCAGTAATCGACGTGCTGGACCACGAACACAATTTTCGGCGCCTCTTGCCGCAGGCTGCTCAACAGGGGCGGCAAGAGGCCGAACTCGACGTCGTCGGACAGGCCGATGCGAAACGTCATGGTGCTGCTGGTGGGGTCGAAATCGTGGGTCAGGCTCAAGGCCACCGACAGCGAATCGAGCGCCGGAGACAGATGCCGAATGATTTCTTCAGCCCGGGCCGTCGGCTCCATGCGGTGACCGACGCGAATGAACAACGGGTCGTTGAACATTTTGCGCAAACGATTGAGGGCCGAGCTGATGGTCGGTTGGCCCAGGAACAGTTTTTCCGCCACCCGTGTCACGTTACGCTCAAGCATCAGCGTTTCGAAAACCACCATCAGGTTGATGTCGGCCTTGCGCAATTCGTTGCGGTTCATCCACTGCCCTCCATCCCTTGATTGGCTGCAGTGTAGAAACGCCAGGGGTTGTGCGTCTATGCGCAAAAAGGTTAAGCGCCTGCGCAATACCGTCGAAGAAATTGGGAGCGGCACCCTGCTTTTGTGGCGAGGGAGCTTGCTCCCGCTGGGCTGCGAAGCGGCCCCAAGATTTTGCGGTTGCTGCGCAACCGAGCGGGAGCAAGCTCCCTCGCCACAATGAAAAAGCCCTACCTCACGATCAGCGATTTCAGCCCCAGCGCCATGACTCGCTCATCACCTCCCAGCCCCAGCGCCTTGGGGCTGATGGCATCGGGTAAATGAAAATGCACGCGCAACGACCCATCCGTGCCCATCGTTTCACGAATAGCCGGTGTCAGGGGCAGTTCAAGGGTGTTGTCTTGCAGGCGCGTGAACTGCGTCGACAACGCCGCCACACCGTTGATCGAGACGTCCACTCGCTGGCGCGTATGCAGGGGGGGCTGCACGAACGCCGCCGCGTCTATCGAGAGGACGCGCGCTTCTGGCGCAATGCGCAAGACAATCTCAGCCTCGGTCCCTTCCGACCAGGTGCCCCAATCCTCGACGCGTCCCCAGCCACTGGCCAACATCGGGTTGATTCGGCTGAACACCTGGCGCTCGCCGATCTTCACCTGCACGTCCAGCGTCTCATCGGCAAACGATGGGCATTGGGCACATGACTTCCAACCCGGCGCCAGCACCACGAGGCCATCGATACGGGTCAACAGGTCGGTCTGGCGATTGACGGTCTTCGCCGCCTGGAGCGCGGCGCCAGGGTCGAGGATGTACAGCGAATCCGCTGCATACTCGCCGCTGGCAAGCATCTGCGCGGCGCGTCGCTGGGCTTGTTCGATCTCCCGGGTGCCCATGCGCCCCAGGTACACGCCATCGGTTTCCAATCCATGCTTCAGGGCGTATTGGCTGGTCAGCAGCCAGTTGTCCGGCTGGTTCTGCGGCAGCAGCGTCCGGACTTTCGAATAGTGGCTGGCCGCACTGGCCCAGAATGGATCATTCATGGAGGTGGACCAACTGGAGGCGGCCGGCATCATCCGGCTCTGGCGCAGGCCTGCCCATCCAGCGCGGGTATCCAGGACTTGCACCAGCAGGGCGATGGCCAACAGACACGCCGCCGCCCGTGGTTTGTTGCCGCGGATCACCAGGAAAATGACGGCAAATACGATGGCGTAGAACGCTGGCCAGAACATCCGGCCAGACGCGCGAAAGACATTCGCCAGCTTCTCCAGGCTTCCGGGCAGCCAGTAATGCACATCCAGCACGCCGATACCGAGGGTGTTGGTCAGCGAAAACAGCGTTAACCCGAACAGCGCCCACAGCAACAACCCTCTGTGGCGCACGGCACTCACCAGACCGGTATTGCCTTGCAGCAGTGCCACAGCGGCACAGATCGCCAGGATCAGGACTCCCAGTCCCAGGTAATTGAACCCTTCATAGTCCCCGGGCCCCTCGGGCAGGTCCCGCACGATGTAGGACCAGCCACTGGGGTCGACCAACGACAGTACATTCAAGCGGTACAGGCCATAACCACCCGATACGGTCCCGCCACCCACACTGAAATAACCGGCCTGCCAGCAACAGAACGCAACCAGCAAAAACAAACCGCTCAGCTCGATCAAGGCATCGCGTCGGGACAAGCGACCCTTGATGGCCTGGTTGGCGAGGTCGGCCAGCCAGATCAACGCCACCATGGCCAACAAGTAGGCATGCACCAACGCTGTCGCAGCCAATAGCACGCCCCAGGCCAGCCGTCGCCTCTGCAAACCAGGACGCAGCGCCAGGTACAAGGCCGCCAGAATCAGGAAATGCCCGGACAACGACAGATGCCCGCCCATGCGCAGAAACATCGGCGGCGAAAACACAAACAACCCGGCGCCCAACAGCCTGATCCACAGTGACGGCGTCAGCAGGCCGAGCAGTTTCCAGGCGAACCAGGCTTGCAGGATGAAACAGGCCAGCAACCACAGGCCAAAATACTGGAACGTCTCGGGCAGCCAGCCGCTGAAGGGCTTGAACAGGAACGCCAGAAACGGATTGGAATCGGAAAAAATGATGCCGTTGCCCAACTCCAAACCATAGGAAGGGTTCATGCCCAACGGAAAGGTCCAGGGTGAACTGCGGAAAAACGCCCAGCCCAAGTAATGGGTTGTCGTATCGCCCTCCCCCAGCCAGGCGATGTTCGTGGGGTCCAATACCCGTGGCCCGATCACCAGCAGGAATGCCAGCGCGCCCAACAGGATGGGCAATAAGCAGCCCCAGTAACGCTCACCACGAACGGTCATCGATACGTCCAGAAATTATGCAGGATGAAGGTGAACACCGGGATAATCAGCGCCACGGCTGCGATGCCCGCCAGGTAATCCAGGCCGACGCGCTGGGCGCCCCAGGCCACCAGCATCGCCAGCCCGAACCCGCCGATCGATACCACCACGAAACGGCCAAGGGTACGGCCATGCAAGCGACTGGAAAAGCTCCATAGGGTGTTGACCAGGTACGACACCACGGTCGCCACGACAAAGGCGAAACCATTGGCCAGTGGCGGGTTTGCCAGGATCAGGTGCACAAACAGCACGGCAGCCACCACATGGACTACGGTGACAACCAAGCCCGTCATGGCAAAGCGCAAGGCACGGCGCAGCAACGGCGAGTGCGTCCAGGTCACAGCTTCTGCGCCAGGCAGAACACCGTCAGGCCGACCATACGATTGGCGCCCATGAACGGACGCTCCAGGCTGCACAGTGACCTCAACACGCCATTGACCAGCGGATGATGACGCGCAAGCTGCGACTTGGCCGGGGCGCCGGACGCCTTGCGCTGCAACAGGCGCAGGGCGGCGGCAATGGGAAATACCAGGCCGAAGTAATACGCACCTTGCTGGACCTGCAAACCCGCCTGCGCCACGACACTTTCCAGCTGTTTGAGGGTGTAGCGGCGCTTATGCTCGAGAAAATCATCATGCCCGCTCCAGAGAAACTGGAACGCCGGCACGGTGATCAGGAAACGGCTGCCCGACGGCACTTTGTCGACGTAGGCCTTGAGCAGCCCCACGTCATCATCCACATGCTCCAGCACGTCCATCAGCAACACCAGGTCAGCGTCCAGCGTGTCGATGGCACGGCGGTAGCGGACCGGTTTACCGGCGGTACTGGCGTCGGAGTCGGCCGGATAACTGATGTCCACGCACCAGGCCTGGGCCGTTGCGGTATGGGTCAGCAGGTGATGGGAAAAAAAGCCCGACCCGGCCCCCACGTCCAGCAGCGTACTGGCCGAGGTGCCCTTGAGCATGTGCAGCATGGCGCGCGCTTTCGACCGGTAGTACCAATGCTGCTCGATATCGGGACCGAGGATATCGGTTTCCTTGAGGTCCATGGTCAGTCCTTGGCGTCATAGAGGCGCCGCACCAGGAAAATCGGTCGGCGCTTGGATTCGATGTAGGTGCGGCCCAGGTACTCACCCAGCACGCCGATGCCGATCAGTTGCAACCCACCCAGGAACGTGACCGCCACCATCAGCGAAGCATAGCCCGGCAGGTCCACCCCGGAAATCAGGGTTCGCAGTACGATGAAGATGGCGAACGCAAAAGACACCAGCGAGACGCAAAGCCCCAGGTACGTCCAGATACGCAGCGGTTCGGTGCTGAAGCTGGTGATGCCTTCAAGAGCAAAATTCCACAGGCGCCAGCCATTGAACTTGCTTTCACCGGCGGCCCGTTCAGGCCTGACGTAATCCACGTAGGTGGTGCGGAATCCTACCCAGGCAAACAGCCCTTTCATGAAGCGGCGAGATTCAGGCAGGGTTTGCAGGGCATCGACCACGCAGCGATCCATCAAGCGAAAATCGCCGACATTCTCCGGCAGCTTGTGGTCGGCGATCTTATTGTGCAGCCGGTAGAACCCGTTGGCGGAAACCTGCTTGGCCCAGGAGTCGGAGTCGCGGTTGATCCGATGGCCCAGCACCACCTCGGCACCGTTGCGCCAGTGGGCAATCATTTCCAGGATGACTTCGGGAGGGTCTTGCAAATCGACATCGATCGGCACCACCGCCTGGCCACGAGCGGCTTGCAGGCCGGCACTCAACGCCGCCTCCTTGCCGAAGTTGCGACTCAGGTCGACGACTCGGATGCGCGGATCGGTCTTCTGCCGTTCCAGCAGCAGCACCAATGTGTCGTCCACGCTGCCGTCGTTGACGAACACCAGCTCCAGGCTCACCAGCGCTTCATGGGCAAAGACCTGGTCGATCCTGGCCATGAACACATCGATGGACTGGACTTCGTTGTAGACCGGAATGACAAGCGAAAGCGCTAGACGACCTTGCAGATCCGTTCCTGGATATTCAGTCACTTGATAGCTCTTTTTCTTATAGTGTTTTCAGTCCCATCGGCTTGCGGCCCTAGGCGTCGAAACGTATTAAGCAGGACCGAGCAGGGCAACGCAAGGATCAAACCGGAACTTCATCGGACCGTGTGTTCGCAACATGACTTTTTTCCTACAGAAAGTCGAACCCTCTTTCCAGGCTCATGCCCAGCAATATTTAATAACCAATGGAAACGAATTTCCCGTAGCCAAAACCCGCCACTTGGCTAGGCTGGCAGCCACATGTCCAACGCATGTCTTGACTGAATGAATCGCAGGGAGCGAACCGATGTATTTTGAAATCTATCGACAGACCCGAGGCACCCCGAGCACTGGAAAAGGCCAATGGCGCTGGCGCTTGAGAGCCGGCAACCACGAAACGATCGCCAGCGGCGAATCCTATGTGAACAAGAGTGACTGCCTTCACGTCATCGGGCTGATCAAGAATGTCCAGGGCGAAACGCCTGTGAAGGAGATCTGAGCCGAATCATTGTGGCGAGGGAGCTGGCTCCCGCTGGGCTGCGAAGCGGCCCTATGATTTTGCGGTTGCTGCGCAACCGAGCGGGAGCAAGCTCCCTCGCCACGGGTTCAATCGCCTCAAGTGAGCTGTTTGCAGCCTGAGCTTTTTTTGCTGTAACGAAGGTTTTCAGGCAGGTAGGGTATGCGGACAAAAGGAGGCTGGTGCAATGACTCGATCAAACCATAATCGCGACTGGCTGGTGCGGGCGCCCGAATCGAGGAAAATGGAACGCATCGAGGCCTATTTCAGCGGGCATGGCTACACCACCCATCGCCACGACACCTACGCCATCGGAATCACACTTTCCGGCGTGCAGAGCTTCAACTATCGCCACAGCAAGCGCCACAGCCAGCCTGGCGGCACCATCGTCCTGCATCCGGACGAGGCGCACGATGGCGAAGCCGGGACGAACGAGGGTTTTCGCTACCGGATGTTCTACATAGAACCGTCGGTGATCCAGCAAGTGCTGGGGGGCAAGCCATTGCCCTTCATCGAAGGAGGATTGTCCAACGACCCTCGCCTCAACATCGCGACCCGTCGACTATTGAACGGCCTGGATCATCCCCTCGATCCGCTGGAGGAAGAGGACGCCATCTACGATGTGGCCCAGGCACTCGACATCGCAGCCGGCAGCCGACGTGGGCGGCTGATCGACTACCCCGCGGCAGAGCGTGCCCGCCTGTTCATCCATGATGCCCTCCAGCAGACGATCACACTGGACGACCTGGTGCAGGCCAGCGGCCGGGATCGATGGAGCCTGTCCCGGGATTTCCGGGCACTGTATGGCACCAGTCCCTATCGCTACATCACCCAGCGCCGCTTGAACGAAGCCCGGCGCCTGGTATTCCATGGCATGCCGCTGAGCGAAGTAGCCCTGGCCTGTGGTTTTTTCGATCAGAGCCACATGACCCGACTGCACACCCAGGCCTTCGGTATTTCACCGGCACGCTGGCTGAAAATGCTGCGCTGAAGGCACAGGCTGGGCACGACAAAAAGCTGCACGATCATCCAATACGACACCCAGGCCCCGACAGTAAGGTACAGCTCACCACCCACCCGAGGAGCATGCCTCGATGACCCACTACGCCCCCATCAACTTCGCTCAGAAATACGCACTGTTCCACGAACAATGGGCACCGAAAGTCGTGGCCGAAATGAATGACTACCAATTCAAGATCGCCCGGCTCGAAGGCGAATTCATCTGGCACACCCACGCCGACACCGATGAAACCTTCATCGTGCTGGAGGGCCAGTTGCGTATCGATTTTCGCGACGGTGCGGTGACCATAGGGCCAGGCGAAATGTACGTGGTCAAAAAAGGTGTCGAGCACAAGCCCAGCGCCGCGCACGAAGTGAAACTGCTGCTGATCGAACCACGTGGTGTCCTCAATACCGGCGAACAGACCAATGAGCGAACGGCAGTCAATGATGTGTGGATCTGACTGAGCCAGGCTCAATCGTATTCAGCTTCCTGGTGATCGCCCAACAACCGCCGCTGACGAGGGGTCGCGGCGACCAAGACCACAGGATTGAACTGCCAATGCAAATAAGGTGAGAACTTCTGCGCGACCATCCGCCGACCATAGTGCACCTGAAGCATGTAACGCGTGCGGTCGGCGGTCCGGTTATCGCTACCGGCGTGCCATAGCTCACTGCGCAGTATCAGCACATCGCCCGCCCGGCACAGTACGGGCTGCGCGGGGCGCCCTTGCCACTGCGTTTCGCCCTTCACTGGGGCCCGGCCGGCTTTGTGGCTGCCCGGAATGACCTGGGTCGGGCTCAAGTCGGCGTCGATGTCATCCAGGTAAAACTGCGCGGTAAAGACCTGCATCGGCAGTTCAAAGGCAGGGTCGGCCAACAGCCCTGGCGGCAATTGCATCGCCAGATAATCCAGGTGTAACGGTGCCCCGGTAAAACCGGGATGGCAGCGCCAGGCCGTTTGGCCGATGACATGGCAATCGTCGCCCAGGGCTGCCTCGGCCAGCTCGATCACCCCGGCCACATCCAGGAACGGCAGCCAGAACGGATCGCGATTGAACACACATTTGTAATGATCGATGACACCGCTGTAGTCCCAATGCTGGGGCTTCAATTGGTCGATGGCATGGCGCAGGTCGGCGATCTGTCGGGCATCCAACACGCCGGGCATCAGGACAAAACCGTCCTGATGCAGCGCACGGAGCTGATCGTCAGTGGACACGACACCCTCCTGCTTCAGGTGCGGAAGCGGCCGATCAGTTCTGCCAGGTTTCTCGACAGGCTGGAAAGCTGTTGGCTGGCATGCATGCTCTGGGCAGAGTTCGCTGCCGCTTCGTTGGACAAGTCGCGGATATCGGAGATGTTGCGGGCGATCTCTTCGGTGACGCTGCTTTGCTCCTCGCAAGCACTTGCGATTTGCGCGGCCATGTCATTGATCTGCTGGATCGAACCGCCGGTACCGCTAAGCACCTGATCGACACCCGCGGCACGTTCGACGCTATCGCGGGCCTTGGTGCTGCCCACGTGCATGGCTTGTACAGCCTTGGCGACACCGCTCTGCAACCGCTCGATGCGAACCTGAATGTCCTTGGTCGAATCCTGTGTGCGCGCCGCAAGCGCCCTCACTTCATCGGCCACCACGGCAAAGCCACGGCCCTGCTCACCGGCCCGCGCGGCTTCGATGGCAGCGTTCAGCGCCAACAGGTTGGTCTGTTCGGCAATGCCACGGATCACCTCGAGCACGGCGCCAATACTGGAGGTTTCCTGGGCCAATGCCTCGATCGTGCCCGAAGCGCTCTCCACTTCCTGGGCCAACTGACGGATCGATTCGATGGTACTGCTGACCACCTCGGCACCGTCACGAGACTGGCTGCTCGCCTGTTGCGCGGCGCCCGAGGCGTTCGCCGCGTTATGCGCGACTTCATGCACCGCTGCGCTCATCTGGGTCGCAGCGGTGCTGACCTGATCGAGCGCCGCATGTTCGCTGCTGATCAACCGGTCATTCGTCGCGGCCATATCGGCCATGGCGCGGGCGGCGGAATCTACTTCACCTGTCACCCGTCCAACCTCGGCGATCAACGGCTGCAACTTGTCGAGAAAGCGGTTGAAGGCGCTGCCGAGCTGGCCCAACTCATCGGCCGAGCGTACCTCCAGACGCCCTTTCAGATCGCCGCCGCCCTCGGCAATCTGCTCGACGCGGTGCAGCAGTCGACGCATAGGGCTCAGCACCACAAGTGGCAGAACGACAAGCACCAGGATGCAACCAAGCAAGCCGACCAGCAGAATCACGCCTTGATGCACGCCGACCGTCTCACCGTTTTCAATCGCTGCGTCGCCTTCGCGATGCGACGCCGCATCCTCTAGCTCACCCAGCTTGTCGATAGAGTCGCGCATGGTTTCGAACAGGCGCTCACTGTCACCAAAACTCAGGGCACTGGCGCCCTGCGGATCGCCTACAGACAGTTCGAGGACCCGCCGCGACACCTGCATCCATTTCCCGAAGCTGTCATTGAACTGACTGACCAACGCCTGCGCCTCGGCACCGGGCTGCATCGCGGCATATTTCTGCACGCGGTCATAAGCCTGCTTCGCATTCTCGCCATGACTGGTGCTCAGCGCTTTCAAATGCTCGTTTGCATGACCATCCAGCAGGCTGCGCTCGGCGACGAAAGCCTGATAAAGATCACGGTCGGCGTTGAGCAGCAGGCTGATCGCCGGCAGATAACGCTTGGTCAATTGCATACTGGATTCAGTCACCTGACCGATACCGCGCATGCCCGCCCACCCCATCAGCACCAGCAACACAGCCAGGAATGCGATCGGAAGGGTGATTTTCCAGCGAAAGCCCAGATCGGCAAAAAACCGCAGCATGGGGTGTCACTCCTTTCATGGGGATTAACCTACCTATCGGCAGCCATGCCTTGAGCTATAGACCATTAGTCCAATTGTTACAAAGCTTTGGGTCTGGCAGACACCGGGGTTATGCAGGTCGCTGAGGGGAGTTGGCGGGATAAAAAAAGGCGGGGGGAGGCAATAGCTGCGGGAGTTTTCTGACACTTCCCGCCCACATAATTTAGGGAGTTTTCTGACTCATCATCTGATTGATGATTTTTCCAGAAGGGCTCTATAGTCCAAGCGTCGTTCGTAAGAGCGGCTTGGGTTTGGCGACGATCGGGGTTCCTCGGGATTCGTACAGAGTCTAGCGCTTGGCGGACGCAATACCTCCCGCGTCTCACTCGATCCAATGGTCTCGGCCCGCGAATGCCTGGGCTGCCAATACTCTATTGGCAAACAAAGCCGGCACCCAGATCGCTATGGGCTGTACCACTTTCGTCGCTCACCCGAACGGATGGGATCAGATGGCTGAGCCGCATCGAGCGGTTGAAAATGGTGGGGGGTCTCGGACTGGATGCGACCACCCTTGCGAAGGCTTTCAGTGCCCGGAACGCCCGTTGATACGCGGGTCGCGGAGCGGGTTTGACGGGGTTGCCAGCGGCGCAGCCCGTATAGCCAAACGATACACGCGTATAGACAATAGCTACACGCTGATATAGTGTTAACCACGAAGCCGACTCAACGGCATCGAATCTAAATCGATAGATCTTTCCAACGACTGATCACATTAAGCGAAGCACCGAGGCACCTCCAAGGCGGGAATCAACATGACCGTAAATATTGAAAAAATCGAAAGATCCAAGCCCGTCCCCATCAACATGAGGGCGGATGAAAAAAAACGGAACCTGATCGATTTGGCAGCTGCCCTGTCTGGTCGTGATCGAACCAGCTTTATCTTGGAAGCTGCTTGTCAGAAAGCAGAGGAAGTCATCCTTGATAAGCGGCTGTTCCTTCTCGATGACGTTGCATTTGACGCATTTGAACAGGCCTTGGAAGCCAATCCGATTCAAGGTAACAAATGTCTGCTTCAACTTCTCGAAAGGCCCAAACCGTGGAGCTGAGGGCTCCAGAAAAGCTGAACGACGACCACATCCTGGACGAATTCGATTCAGGCGTAGCGTCGATCAACGATTATCTTCAAAAAACGGCGCGTGAAGCCCAAGCCGCCAAGCAAGCCGTTGTGTACGTTGTCTGTCGCAAGAACACGTTGGTCGTCATGGGCTATTACACACTGTCGAGTGGATCGATTGCTCGGGAGAATGTCGTTCCGAAAAGCCGTCAGCGCAATTCCCCAAGTGTGCACCCAGTGACCTTGTTGGGACGCATGGGCGTCACTGAGGCAGCACAAGGCCGGGGCTTCGCTATCGGCTTGCTTCAAGATGCGGTTGAACGAGCAATTATCGCGTCTGAAGCCATCGGCTCTACTGCAATGATTGTCCACCCGCTTGACCAGCGTCTGTCGGACTTTTATGCCAAGCACGCAGGATTTATACCGTGCCCAGGGCTTTCACCTATTACGCTGATGTTGCCACTCCGATAGCTTTTTGACGGACCACGCCCCATCCCAAGGTCCACAGTATATCGACGGCTTAGCATGTTCATCCGCACCGCATCAGAGTGCCGGGGATCGGCGCTTTTGCGAATTGCTCATGCTGTCCAAGCGAAACAGGGCCTGTCCCCGTTTTCCCGATGGGTTCCAGTCATGCCCCGGACCAAACGCCAGAAACGAAAAAGCCCCTGAAATGTTCAACCATTTCAGGGGCTTAGTCGTATTCAATAATGGCGGAGAGATAGGGATTTGAACCCTAGGTACTGTCGCCAGTACAACGGATTTCGAATCCGTCCCGTTCGGCCACTCCGGCATCTCTCCAGTGGCGCGCATCATACCAGCACATTCGCCGGAAGCGAACCCCCGAGCGAAATTTTTTCCGTGCTATCAGATGCTTGCGTCGATTACAGCGGCACACCCAGACGCTGGGCGACTTCTTCGTAGGCTTCGATGACGTCACCGAGGCCCTGGCGGAAGCGGTCCTTGTCCATCTTCTTCTTGGTGTCCTTGTCCCAGAGGCGGCAGCCGTCCGGGCTGAACTCGTCGCCCAGGACGATGGAGCCGTCGCTGAACACGCCGAATTCAAGCTTGAAGTCCACCAGCAGCAGGCCGGCGTCGTCGAACAGCTTGGTCAGTACTTCGTTGACCTTGAGGGACAATTCCTTCATGCGGGCCAGTTGCTCGGCGGTGCCCCAACCGAATGCCACGACGTGGGATTCGTTGATGAACGGGTCGCCCTTGGCGTCGTCCTTCAGGAACAGCTCGAAGGTGTAGGGGTTGAGTTTCATGCCCTCTTCCACGCCCAGGCGCTTGACCAGGCTGCCGGCGGCGTAGTTACGCACGACGCATTCGACCGGGATCATGTCCAGCTTCTTGACCAGGCATTCGTTGTCGCCCAGCAGCTTGTCGAACTGGGTCGGCACGCCGGCGGCTTCGAGCTTCTGCATGATGAAGGCGTTGAACTTGTTGTTCACCATGCCCTTGCGGTCCAGCTGTTCGATGCGCTTGCCGTCGAACGCCGAGGTGTCGTTGCGAAACAGCAGGATCAAGCGGTCAGCGTCGTCGGTCTTGTAAACCGACTTGGCTTTGCCGCGGTAGAGTTCTTCACGTTTTTCCATGATGGGCTCCGCTTGCTAAGTAGTGGGCTAGGCGATATGTCGCCAGTCGAGCCCTGAATCTTGATCGGCCAGTTGCAGCCAGTCCGGGTCGCACCCGAGGGTGTCGACAAAACATTGCCGGGCCAGCTGCGGCAGGTTGTTCTTGCTGCTCAGATGGGCCAGGACCAGGTGTTGCAGGCCTTGCCAGCCCAACTCGGCCACCAGGAACGCTGCCTGGTGGTTGTTCAAATGCCCGTGTTCCCCGCCTACCCGCTGCTTGAGGAAGTACGGGTAGTAACCACGCGCCAACATGTCGCGGCAGTGGTTGGACTCGATCATCAACGCATCGAGGTCCCGATAACTGTCCATCACCCTGTCGCAATACGACCCCAGGTCGGTCAACAGCCCAAAGCGCCGCTCGCCGTCGCTGAACACATATTGCGTCGGTTCCCGGGCATCGTGCGCCACGCTGACCACGCTGATATCCAGGCAACCGATGCGCAGTTGCTCGCCACCGGCCACGAAACCGGCCGGCTCGATGGGCTTGCGCAGGCCTGCCAGTGTCCCACGGCTCAGGTACACCGGCAGATTGTAGCGCCGAGACAGCAAACCCACGCCATGCACGTGGTCGGCATGTTCGTGGGTCACGAGTATCGCGCTCAGTTGCGCCGGGTGCACACCCAGGCGCAACAGGCGCTTCTCGGTTTCCCGCAGGGAGAAACCACAATCGACCAACACATACGTGCCGGCGCTGGCTACCAGCGTGCCGTTCCCTTGGCTACCGCTGCCGAGAACGGAAAAACGCATCGGATCAGCCCAGGTTGTCCTGAATCACGCCCAACACCTTGCGGGCCACATCAGCCGGCGCCACGGTATTGATGTTCTTCTCGACGGTGACCTGGACGTTGTCGCCGACCTTGCTCAGGCGAACCTGATAACGCTCGGCGCGCGCCTCGATTTCTTCCTTGTCCGGCTTGCTGCCGAACAGGCCACTGAAGAAGCCAGGCTTCTCGTCTTTCTTCTCGGCCTTTTCAGCGAGGTTGATGTAGTACAGGCCCAGGCTGCGGTTGATGTCTTCAACGCGCCACTCGCCCTGCTCCAGCGCGCGACCAACGCTCGACCAGGCACGGTCCAGGTCGGAGCCGACGTTGAGCACCGGGTTGCCGCTGCCGTCTTCGCTCAGGCTGACGCGACTCGGCGCATCGAACTCCTTGGACGCCAGCATCGAGACCGAACCGCCCTGCTCCGCGTTACGACTCATGCTGGCGAGCATGTCGTCCACCAGCGCAGCGTCGAGGCCGGTATTGACCGAGCGGTTGGTGAAGGCCACGTCGGCGGTGCTGCCGGCAGGTCGCTCGGCGCTGACCACATAGACCTCACTGGTGTTGCGCTGCACGCCCGGCTCGATACGCACCCGCACGCGGGTTTCGCTGTCGGCCGCAACACCGGCGGCGCTCATGCGCTTGGCCATGGCAGCAGACAGTTCATCGGAGCGCTGCCAGGTGGTGGTGAATTCGCCAGTTTGTGGGCGCTGTTCGTCCAGGCGGAAACCGTTGTCCTGGAAGAACTGGATCGCCACTGGCCAGACTTCGGCCGGTGGATGCTGGCCCATGACCCAGCTGGAGTCGCCGCTCTTCTGCAGGGTGTAGTCGCTGGCATCGGCCACGGCCGACAGCGGCTGTGGACGTGGGACGATGTATTCGCCCTTGACGCTGTCGTCAGCGACGTTGCGCGGGATCGGCAGCAGCGGATCAAGGCGCTTGGCGACGCTGACGTCTTGCGGCAGTTGCATCGGTGCAGTCTGTTGCGCCTGCAGGTAATCGCTACCACGGTCGCGGAAGTAACCTTCCGGTCCCCAGATCCATCCGCAGCCGCTGGTGCTGGAGATAATCAAGGCAAGTGCGGAAAGTCCGGCCATTCGCTTCATGCGTTGTACTTCCTCAATTAAACCAGGACGCCGGACCGGCGCATGGCCTGCCGCAGCGGTTCGTGACAGGGGGTGCTCAGCCAGGTCAGTGGCAGGCGGATGCCTTCGTGCATCAGGCCCATTTCAACCAAGGCCCACTTCACCGGAATCGGGTTGGCCTCGATGAACAGGTCCTTGTGCAACGGCATCAGTTTTGCGTTGATTGCCCGCGCAGTCTCGGCGTCGCCCTTGAGCGCGGCCTCGCACAGGTCGGCCATTTCGCGCGGAGCAACGTTGGCGGTGACGGAGATGTTGCCCTTGCCGCCCAGCAGGATCAGCTCGACCGCTGTCGGATCATCACCGGACAGCACGATGAAGTCCTTGCTCACGCCATCGAGGATGGCCTTGGCGCGCTTCATGTCGCCGGTGGCTTCCTTGATGCCGATGATGTTCGGCACGGTGGACAGGCGGATCACGGTCTCGGCCTGCATGTCGCAGGAGGTGCGGCCGGGAACGTTATAGAGGATCTGCGGGATATCGACGGCTTCGGCAATGTGCTTGAAGTGCTGGTACAAGCCTTCCTGGGTCGGCTTGTTGTAGTACGGAACGACCAGCAGGCAAGCGTCGGCACCGGCTTCCTTGGCGTTGCGGGTCAGCTCGACGGCCTCGCGGGTCGAGTTGGCGCCGGTGCCGGCGATGACGGGGATGCGACCGTTGACCTGCTTGACCACGGCACGGATGACTTCGATGTGCTCATTGACGTCGAGGGTTGCCGACTCGCCGGTGGTACCGACAGCGACAATGGCATGGGTGCCGTTCTCAAGGTGGAAGTCCACGAGTTTGCTGAGGCTGGCCCAGTCAAGATGCCCTTGTGCATCCATGGGTGTGACCAGTGCCACCATACTGCCCGCAATCATGAAACCGCTCCTGCCGGAAAAAGAGAGCGGTAATGGTACTGGCGCCAAGATGCTTGTACAAGCGAACTACCATTCCCCTTGGCGATGGTTTTCGCTACCCTTCAGGCTTTGATCGGTACCGACAAGCTCATATGCCGGTTTCCAGCCTCCGTTTTCGTCGCCGCAAGCCCCGATCCCGGGTTTGTCCCGGTGCGTTCCAGCTGTCGTGGAATGCAGCGCAACCCCGGGCACAAGGCTTGAGCCGTTCGTTTTTCCGGGCCTGGCGCTGTATCGAGCGGCAAAAGTACCGACCGCTCATCGCTTTAGGAATGCTGCATGTCCACCCCCACAGTCCGCGAACAATTCCTTGTTATCAGTGCCCTTGGCGCCAACCCCATGGAGCTGACTAACGTCCTGTGCCGCGCCAGCCATGAAAATCGCTGCGCCGTCGTGACCTCACGCCTGACCCGTCACGGCGAATGCAGTGCGCTCGTGCTCGAGATCTCCGGCAGCTGGGACGCCCTGGCTCGCCTGGAAGGCAGCCTGCCGGTGCTGGCCAAGAAGCATGCCTTCACCGTCAACGTGGTGCGTAGCGCCGCGCTGGAGAACCGTCCCCAAGCCCTGCCCTACGTGGCCTATGTGAGCTCGGCCTACCGTCCGGACATCATCAACGAGCTGTGCCAGTTTTTCATGGACCATCACGTCGAGCTGGAAAACCTGACCTGCGACACCTACCAGGCCCCGCAGACCGGCGGCACCATGCTCAATGCCACGTTCACCGTGACCCTGCCGGCCGGCACCCAGATCAGTTGGCTGCGCGATCAGTTCCTGGATTTCGCCGATGCGATGAACCTGGACGCGCTGATCGAACCGTGGCGCCCACAAAACCCAATGTAAGGAAGCGTTCATGGCCGTTGCAGTCGACCAGCCGGTTACCGATTTCCAGGCACCCGCCACCAGCGGGCAGACCATCAGCCTCGCCGCCCTCAAGGGCAAACAGGTGGTGATCTACTTCTACCCAAAGGACAGCACCCCGGGCTGCACCACCGAAGGCCAGGGTTTTCGGGACCAGTATGCGCAGTTCCAGGCCGCCAACACCGAAGTGTTCGGCGTCTCCCGGGACAGCCTCAAGTCCCACGAGAATTTCAAGTGCAAGCAGGAGTTCCCGTTCGAGCTGATCAGCGACAAGGACGAGGCCGTCTGCCAGTTGTTCGACGTGATCAAGCTGAAAAAACTCTATGGCAAGGAATACCTGGGCGTTGATCGCAGCACCTTCCTGATCGACAAGAACGGCGTGCTGCGCCAGGAATGGCGTGGCGTGAAGGTGCCGGGGCATGTGGATGCGGTGTTGGCGGCGGCTCAGGCCCTCGACAAGGGCTGAAATTCTCGCTGCCTGTACTGGCGCCATCGCGAGCAAGCTCGCTCCCACATGGGATCTGTGATGTTCAATAGAACCCTGTGGGAGCGAGCTTGCTCGCGATGAGGCCATCAGCCCCAACCGATGGATCAGCTACAACAACGGCGCGACAACCGGCTCCTTGCTCGGCCACGCATCCAGCACCGCCTTGAACAGGGTCGCCAGGGGGATCGCGAAGAACACACCCCAGAACCCCCACAGCCCGCCAAACAACAGCACCGCACAGATGATCGCCACCGGGTGCAGGTTCACCGCCTCGGAGAACAGCAGCGGGACCAGCACGTTGCCGTCCAGCGTCTGGATAATCCCGTAGACCGCCATCAGGTAGATGAACTGATCGCTCCAGCCCCACTGGAACAGCGCAATCAAGGCCACCGGCACGGTCACCACTACGGTGCCAACGTAAGGCACCACCACTGAAATGCCCACCAGCAGCGCCAGCAGGGCGGCGTAATTGAGCCCCATGGTCACGAAACCGATATAGGTCACGCCGCCGCAGATGAAAATCTCGATGACTTTTCCGCGAATGTAATTGGCGATCTGCCGATTCATCTCCTGAGCCACTCGGGTAATCAGCGCCCGCTCACGCGGCAGGTAGCCTCGGACCCAACGACCGATCATTTCCCGGTCCTTGAGGAAGAAGAACACCAGGATCGGCACCAGCACCAGGTAGATCATGATGTTGACCAGAAGCGGCAGGCTGGACAGCGAAAACGTCAGCGCCCATTGGCCGAACTTGCCGATCTGGCCGCGCACGACTTCAATGGCTTGCAACACCTGCTCGTCGGACACCAGATGCGGATAACGCTCGGGCAACAGCAACAGCACGGACTGCCATTTGGCAAGCATCCCCGGCAACTCGTTGAAGAGCGTCACCAACTGGTGCCAGAGCAGCGGCACGATCACGATTATGAACACCAACAACAAGCCCATGAACAGGGCGAACACCAAGCCCACCGCCACCGCACCCGGCAACCGCAAGCGCTCCAAAGTCGTGACCAAACCTTGCATCAGGTACGCCAGCACCATCCCCGCCAGCACCGGCGCGAGCATGCCGCCCAGGGTGAGCACGGCGGCAAAGGCCAGGAACAGCAGCACCGCCAGGACCACAGCTTCTTCATCGGAGAAGTAGCGCTGGATCCAGTCGCGTAACACTTTGAACATTAAAAATCCTTAAGAGACGCTGTGGGTTTTCAGGCCTTTTTCAGCCAGTAACGGTAGACGCCGTTATCGTCTTCTTCACGCAGCAGCGTATGACCGGCCAATCGGGCGAAGGTGCGAAAATCACGTTGCGAGCCCGCATCCGTGGCGATCACCTTGAGCACACTGCCGCTGGCCAGGCGATTGAGTTCCAGCTTGGCCTTGAGCAACGGCAACGGACAGTTCAGGCCGCTGGCGTCCAGTTCGGCATCGTGGGCTACAGCATCGGTCATGGGTTCACTCCGCGGCAGATCGTTGAGCGGCCTAGAATATCTGGTCCCGGGCCCGGTGTCCGGCTACAGTAAGGTCTTTGTCGACTAAGGCTTCGTGCATGACATTTCTGCGCCCCACCCTGCTGACGCTCGCTTGCCTGCTTGCCTCACCGGGCTTCGCCGACGACCTGCCGTCACTTGGCGATGCCAGTTCTGCCATCGTCTCGCCAGAACAGGAGCACCAACTGGGCCGCGCCTGGCTGGCCCTGCTGCGTAGCCAGGTTTCACAGCTCAACGATCCACAGCTCAAGGACTACGTCGAATCCAGCGTCTATAAACTGGTGGAAACCAGCCAGGTCAACGACCGACGCCTGGAGTTCATCCTGATCAACAGCCCGCAGCTCAACGCCTTCGCCGCACCTGGAGGAATCGTCGGGGTCAACGGCGGCCTGTTCCTCAATGCGCAGACCGAAGGCGAATACGCCTCGGTCATGGCCCACGAACTGGCGCACTTGTCACAACGCCACTTCGCCCGCGGCGTCGAAGCCCAGCAGCGCATGCAAGTGCCAATGATGGCCGCACTGCTGGCCGGCATCGTGATTGCCGCCGCCGGTGGCGGTGACGCCGGGATCGCGGCCATCGCCGGGACCCAGGCCGCGGCCATCCAGGAACAACGGCGTTTCTCGCGCCAGAACGAACAGGAAGCCGACCGCATCGGTATCCAGAACCTTGAAAAGGCCGGCTACGACCCGCGGTCCATGCCGACCATGTTCGAGCGCCTGATGCGCCAGTACCGGTTCGACGCCAGGCCCCCGGAATTCCTGCTGACTCACCCGGTGACCGAATCCCGGATCGCCGACACCCGCAACCGCGCCGAACAGGCCAAGCCGGGCGGTATCGAGGACAGTGTGCGCTATCAACTGATTCGCGCACGGGTCCAGTTGATCTATGAAGAAACCCCGGGCCTGGGCGCCAAGCGCTTCCGGGCGCAGCTGGATGAGAACCCGAAGAACGACGTGGCGCGCTATGGCCTGGCGATCGCGCAGATCAAGGGTGGCCAGTTGAATGAAGCACGGGAGAACCTCAAGCCGTTGCTGGCCAAATCGCCCAACGAGATCATCTACAACCTCGCCCAGGTGGACCTGGACATCACCAGCAACAAACTGGCCGACGCTCAATCCCGCGTCGACCGGATGCTGGGCCAATACCCGGGCAACTATCCGCTCAACCAGGTGCGCGTCGACCTGCTGCTCAAGCAGAACCGCCCCGCCGACGCCGAGAAGGCCCTGGAAAACTTGCTCAAGACCCGTCCGGACGATCCGGATGTCTGGTACATGGTGGCCGAGACCCGCGGGCTGTCGGGCAATATCATCGGCCTGCATCAGGCTCGTGCCGAGTACTTCGCACTGGTGGGCGACTACCGTCAGGCCATTCAGCAGTTGGACTTCGCCAAACGGCGCGCCGGCACCAATTTCCCCCTGTCGTCACGCATCGACGCCCGGCAGCGGGAACTCATGGAGCAGGAACGCATGGTCAAGGACATGATGGGCTGAGCATTTGCCAGACAATAAAAAACCGCCTCTATCGAGGCGGTTTTTTTGAGCCGCTAACCGGTCATTCGGCCAGCTTGAAGGTGATGAAGCTCGCACGCCCCTGGCGCAGGACCCGCATCGAGACCGAACGATTCTTCGGCAACGCCTTGGCGATGTCGGTGAACTCCTTGGCGGAACCGATGGCCTGGTTGTTCAGGTGCGTAATGATATCGCCCGGCTGAAGACCGATCAGGGCGGCAGGACCATCCTGCACCTCCTTGATCACCACACCGCCCTGAAGCTCCAGGGTGCGCTTCTGCTCTTCGGTCAGCTCGGCCACAGCCACGCCCAGACGGTTGCTGCTGCGCTCGACGCCAGACTTGGGCAGCGAATCCAACTCCTTGCCTTCTTCAGGAATGGCGCCGACGGTCAATTCGACGTTCTTGCGCTTGCCTTCACGAATCACTTCCAGATTGGCCTTGGCACCGGCCTTGAGGGCACCTACCAAGTGCGGCAGGTCGGCGGACATGACGATCGGCTGACCATTCATGCTCAGGATCACGTCACCCACTTGCAGGCCGCCCTTGGCAGCCGGGCCACCTTCCTGGATCTGCGCCACCAGCGCACCGGCCGGTTTTTCCAGCCCGAACGACTCGGCCAGATCCTTGTTCACTTCCTGAATGACCACGCCCAACCAGCCGCGGCTCACCTTGCCTTCGCTTTTCAGTTGATTGGACACGTCCATGGCAACGTCGATCGGAATCGCGAAGGACACGCCCATGAAACCACCCGAACGGGTATAGATCTGGGAGTTGATGCCGACGACTTCACCCGCGAGGTTGAACAGCGGGCCACCGGAGTTACCTGGGTTGATCGGTACGTCGGTCTGGATGAACGGCACGTAGTTTTCGTTCGGCAGGCTGCGACCGATGGCGCTGACAATACCCTGGGTCACGGTGTGGTCGAAGCCGAACGGCGAACCAATGGCCACGACCCATTGGCCGGCTTTCAGGTCCTGGGATTTGCCCAGCTTGAGCACGGGCAGATCCTTGCCTTCGATTTTCAACAGCGCCACGTCGGAACGCGGGTCGGTGCCGATCAGCTTGGCCTTGAGCTCACTGCGATCGGCCAGGCGTACCAGGATTTCGTCGGCATCGGCGATCACATGGTTGTTGGTCAGGATGTAGCCATCAGACGAAATAATGAAACCCGACCCCAGGGATTGCGCTTCGCGCTGGCGACCACCGCCAGGCGAACGGGGTTGTTGCGGCATGCCGCGTTCGAAGAACTCACGCAGCATCGGCGGCAAACCTTCCAGGTCTGGCATTTGCTGGTCCGACACGCGGCGATCCGGCAGCTTCTGGGTCGTGCTGATGTTCACTACGGCGGGCGACGCCTGCTCGACCAATTGCGTAAAGTCGGGCAACTCGACCGCCACGGCAGGAACGGCCTGGCCGAGCACAAGCACGGTGGCAAGGATAGAGAGATAGGTTTTCAAGCGTGGTATCGACATACGGCTCCCGTTACGACGAGCATGGTTAAGCGATATGGAGCAAGGAATACCAGGAAAAGATACGCCGGTATTTTTGTTCCGGAAACAGACAAGGCCAGGGCCGAGCGGCTCTGACCTATAGAAAAAAAGCTGGGTTTTTGCAAATGAAAATACTGACAGGAAGTTTCGGCATTTCGATCAAGCCCTGGCATCATCAGCCTCTCGCACAATCGAACCACCCATCCAGCCAGCAGGCTATTGAGTTGCCGTGACGTCGGAACGCATGGAAAGCGCAATCCGTTCCGCCGTACCGATAGGAATCTCACCGACCACCGTGACCATCATCTCACCCTGGGGCGTCGTGAGCCTGCGGGAGACGGCAGCCGTCGGGCCGAGCTGAGTACGGGTATCAGTGGCGTTGGCACCGTTCAACGGCTCCAGGAACACCGAGAAGCGCGCCAGGCCATCGTCGTACATCAAGCTGTTGACCTGGACCTGAGTGTCCGGGTCCTTGCGCACGGCACTGCTGGACAGCTCGAACCCAGGCGGAAGCCAGTCCGAGTGCCAGGCGGCTTTCACTGCGACGACCTTGGCGGAATCCTGCGTGACAGCCTTGCATTCGGCGCTGGCTTGCAGATCACCGTCTGTCGGCGCGGCGACATTCAAGCGGGTGAACTGGAAACGTTCGAGCAACTGGCCCTTGTCATTGAGCAACAGGGACTTGAGCGGCAAGCCGGTCTCTTTATCCAGGTGCAGCTCGAAACCATAGCGATGCTGGTCCTTTGGCGTCATCGCCACAATGACCGCTTGACGCCCGGCCACGCGCGACTTGCCAATGACGGCCAGGTCATACCAATTCTTGAGTTTTTGCGGATCGAGCGCACGTGAGGTGCCGTCAGGCGTATTGCCCAGCCCCGCGATCAAGGAGCCACTGACGCATTGAGTATGCCCATCAATGCGCAGGACTTCCTGTGCCGAGCCGTCGAGCTGGAGTAACCGCTCGCGGACTTTGCCATCCTGGACGCGATGCCAGATGTTATGGGTAGAAAAACTACCGTTGCGCTCGTAAACGAAAGTGCCCTGGAAGCTCTGCTGCTGCTCGGCTTGACTCAGGCGATTCAACCAATCCTGAGCCTCATCGGCATGGGCTGGAATCGCACACCAGCCACCAAGCAGAAGCGTGAATAGAGGTATGGCGCGCAATGGTTTTCCTTATTAACGATTTTCCATGCTGGCTGCACGGGCGTAAGGCAGTGCGCTTTCAGTACCTTTCAGGGCAGCTTGCTGAGCATGCTGACGCAGGTAGTTGGGCAGACGCTGATCATGCCAGCCAGGTTGGCCTTGCAGAACACCATTGACCATTGGGCCTGCGGTTTCCGAGCCTTCGCTGTAACCGGCCAGTACCGCTGGGCCCTTGACCTGTGGAGCGGCCAGGCCAGGCTGGTTGGATTGCTGCGCCATCTGCACGCCGGCAATCTCATCCTGGTTGTACAGGCGCACACCGGCCAGTACGGCCACGGTGACCGAAGCGGCTACTGCCAGGCGACCCAGGCTGCGCCATGGTCCGCGAGAGGCTTTAGCCGGTACGGCTTCGTCAGCCAATGCAGCGGAAACGGCCGCAGCGATGTCCAGGCGTGGAAGCAACAAATCCTTGTGCATCACGGCCCGGGCGATCTGGTAACGAGCCCAGGTCTCACGGGTTTCAACATCGTCGAAGGCATTCAATACCCGACGCAATTCCAGTTCGTCCGCTTCGTTATCCATCACTGCGGACAGCGATTCCTGCAGGGCTTCACGACTCATGGCGTTCCTCTCTTGGCTGTCGCCGCTGTCTCTAGTTTTCCTGCAACAAAGGTTGCAGGGCTTTATCAATGGCCTCCCGGGCGCGGAAGATCCGGGAGCGCACGGTGCCTACAGGACATTGCATGACGCTCGCAATGTCTTCGTAACTCAGACCGTCGAACTCGCGTAAAGTTAAAGCCGTACGCAAATCTTCGGGCAATTGCTGGATGGTTCGATGGACGGTGCCTTCGATCTCATCCCGCAGCAACGCACGTTCTGGTGACTCGAGATCCTTGAGGCCATGATCGCCATCATAGAACTCGGCATCCTCAGAACTTACATCGCTATCCGGCGGCCGGCGGCCGCGTGAAACCAGATAGTTTTTCGCCGTGTTGATGGCGATGCGGTAAAGCCACGTATAAAACGCGCTGTCCCCGCGAAAATTACCAAGTGCGCGGTAGGCCTTGATGAAGGCTTCCTGAGCGACATCCTGCGCTTCATGGGTGTCGTGCACGAAACGCACGATCAACCCGAGAATTTTGTGCTGGTATTTAAGCACTAGCAGATCGAAAGCTCGCTTGTCGCCGCGTTGGACGCGCTCGACCAGCTGCTGATCCTCTTCCTGGGTTAGCATGAACACTCCTCGATAAGCTCGAAGGAGGCTTGCATTACTAATTGACCGGGCTTGCAAACATAGACTCGGGCTTTTCGCAAAAGTTCTCCCCCTTCCAAGCAAGTTTCCGGCGCGCTCTGATCTCGGCACGCACGAAAAACGCAGCAGGAGATTCCCCGGCTGCGCGAATAATCTGTCACCGGGCCTGACGGCAGAGACTCCAATCGAAATCTTGCACCAACCCGACGCTGCTCCCTTTTGCAGACAACCGTCTATTGAACGTAGGCGCTTGGCAAAAGTTCCCGCTATCTATAGCGCTGTACACTGAATATCAGGCAACCGTGACGAGATAAACAGCGTTCTATCCTCGAAACGGCGGCCTTATCGACGTTGTACCCAAACCGGCAATCCGACGAAGCGTGTCGCTTTTCCGTCACGCTGGTTTCACATTGCCATGAATGCCCGGCTATTGTGCCGATCCCCCCCTCTATATACTAGTGGGCTGCGTGGCTGCCTGACCCGTTGAAGCGGTGTCTTGCGCCAACCCCGACCCGGGTCGCCTTGAGCGGAAACCATTCGAATGAGCCAACAGTTTCAACACGATGTTCTGGTAATCGGCAGCGGAGCCGCCGGATTGAGCCTTGCGCTGACTTTGCCTGCGCATTTGCGCATTGCAGTACTGAGCAAGGGCGACCTGGCCAACGGTTCGACCTTCTGGGCCCAGGGCGGCGTCGCAGCCGTACTGGACGATACCGACACCATTGAGTCCCATGTCGACGACACCCTCAACGCCGGTGGTGGCCTTTGCAATCCACAGGCGGTGCGTTTCACCGTGGAACACAGCAGGGAAGCCATCCAGTGGCTGATCGACCAAGGCGTACCGTTTACCCGTGACGAACAATCGGGCACCGAAGACGGCGGTTTCGAGTTCCACTTGACGCGCGAAGGCGGTCACAGCCATCGACGCATCATCCATGCGGCTGACGCCACCGGTGCAGCGATCTTCAAGACCCTGCTCGCCCAGGCGCGACTGCGGCCGAACATCGAGTTGCTGGAGCAGCGCGTCGCGGTCGACCTGATCACCGAAAAACGCCTGGGCCTGGACGGCGATCGCTGCCTCGGTGCCTACGTGCTCAATCGCGGCACCGGTGAAGTCGATACCTACGGTGCGCGCTTCGTCATCCTGGCGTCCGGCGGCGCAGCGAAAGTCTACCTTTATACCAGCAACCCCGACGGCGCCTGCGGCGATGGCATTGCCATGGCCTGGCGTTCGGGTTGCCGGGTGGCGAACCTGGAGTTCAACCAGTTTCACCCCACCTGCCTCTATCACCCGCTGGCCAAGAGTTTCCTGATCACCGAAGCCCTGCGTGGCGAAGGGGCCCACCTGAAACTGCCCAACGGCGAACGCTTCATGCAACGCTTCGATCCGCGCGCCGAACTGGCGCCGCGCGACATCGTCGCCCGGGCCATCGACCACGAAATGAAGCGCCTGGGTATCGATTGCGTTTACCTGGACATCAGCCACAAGCCCGAAGCGTTCATCAAGAGCCACTTCCCGACGGTGTACGAACGCTGCCTGGAGTTCTCCATCGACATCACCAAGCAGCCGATTCCGGTGGTGCCGGCAGCGCATTACACCTGCGGTGGCGTGATGGTCGACCAACAGGGCCGCACCGACGTGCCTGGCCTGTATGCCATTGGCGAAACCAGCTTCACCGGCCTGCACGGCGCCAACCGCATGGCCAGCAACTCGCTGCTGGAATGCTTCGTCTACGCCCGCTCGGCGGCGGCAGACATCCTGGCGCAATTGCCGCAGATTGCCGTTCCAGCCGCCCTGCCCTCGTGGGACGCCAGCCAGGTCACCGATTCGGATGAAGACGTGATCATCGCGCACAACTGGGACGAACTACGGCGATTCATGTGGGACTACGTGGGCATCGTGCGCACCAACAAGCGCCTGCAACGAGCACAACATCGGGTGCGCTTGCTGCTGGATGAAATCGACGAGTTCTACAGCAACTATAAAGTCAGTCGCGACCTGATCGAACTGCGCAACCTGGCCCAGGTGGCCGAACTGATGATTCGCTCGGCCATGGAACGCAAGGAAAGCCGGGGGCTGCATTACACCCTCGACTACCCGAACCTGCTGCCCGAGGCACTGGACACTATCCTGGTGCCGCCCACCTACGCCGACTGAACCTGAGCTGCACCCGCAGGCGCCGATGAACATCCGGCGCCAGCGCGTCGCGCGGCACACACACCGACCGGACCCGCCGTTCACCCTGCACGCGAAAACGCAGCACGACGATCATCGGCAGCGCCAGGCTATCGGGGCGCAGTTGCACAGCCCGCCACCCATCGGCCCGGCTCCAGAGTTGCCAGCCAGCGGCATTACGACGCAACCCGCAGAAAGCCCGGCGATGGGTCAGCACGACATATCGGGGGATCACCCAGGCACCATGGGCCAGGCACAATACAATGCCAAGCGCTGCGAACGAGGATGGGACGGACAACAGGCACAACGAACCCAGGGCGAACACCTGGGCCAGCAGATAAGCCGCCAGCAGTTGCCCGGAGGCCTGCCAGCGGCATTCGAAGCGATTACTTGGGCTGGACACGGTCCAGAATCATCCGGACCATGCGCTGCAACTCAGGGTCTTCGGATTCACTGCGCTCCATGAACCAGCCGAACATGTCCTGATCCTCGCATTCGAGCAGGCGGACATAGCACGCGCGGTCCACTTCATTGAGATGGGGATAGACCTCTTTGACGAATGGCACCAGCAACACGTCCAGCTCAAGCATGCCGCGGCGGCTGTGCCAGTAGAGGCGATTCAGTTCAACATCTTCGACCATGGAGCGCTCCTCAAATAGAGCGCAAGTATACAGGCCCCGCCGCAGTGGAACAGACAGCTTTGGTCGGGCACCACCGATCCTTTGTGAACTACCCATTTCAAGGGCGCCCCCTTATGATGTCTACCAGACCTTTTATCCTGCGATGACCCATGGCTGATTCCGCTTTTTTCTGCACCCTGTCCCACGAAGGCGTCCTCGCGGTCCGCGGCGTGGATGCCAGCAAATTCCTGCAAGGCCAATTGACCTGCAACCTCGACTACTTGAGCGACAGACGAGCCAGCCTCGGCGCCCGCTGCACCCAGAAAGGCCGGATGCAATCGAGTTTCCGCATTCTGCTTGAAGGTGACGGTGTATTGATGGCCATGGCCACCGAGTTGCTCGAACCGCAACTGGCCGACTTGAAAAAATATGCCGTGTTCTCCAAGTCCAAGCTCACCGATGAAAGCGCGGCCTGGGTTCGCTTCGGCCTGGAAAACGCCGACAAGGCGCTGACCGACCTGGGCCTCGAACTGCCGAGCGACACCGACAGCGTGGCTCGCCATGAAGCCTTGATCGCCATCCGCGTATCTCCCGGTCGCGCCGAATTGTGGGCCCCTGCCGAACAGGCACAGACGCTGCGAACCCGCCTGGGCGCAGAACTGGCCGAAGCGGACCTGAACCCCTGGCTGCTGGGCCAGATCCGCGCAGGAATCGGCCAGGTCATGCCGGCCACCCGCGAACTGTTCATCCCACAGATGCTCAACCTGCAAGCCGTCGGCGGCGTGAGTTTCAAGAAAGGCTGCTACACCGGCCAGGAAATCGTCGCCCGCATGCAATACCTGGGCAAGCTCAAGCGACGCCTGTATCGCCTGCAACTGGACGCCAGCGAACTACCGGAGCCCGGCACAGCGCTGTTCTCCCCCACGCATGGCAGTTCCATCGGCGAAGTGGTGATTGCCGCCCGCGGCGAAGGAAATATTGAACTGCTGGCAGTATTGCAGGCCGAAGCAGCAGAAGATGACAATCTGCACCTCGGTGCCTTGGAAGGCCCACGCCTTCAACTGTTGGACCTGCCTTACGAACTGGATCGCGACCGCGAAATCCAGCGCTGATCGCAGCATTTGCCGCAATACCCTAGAGAACCGAAATGAGCGATTTGGCGGATAAGGTCCAACGGGATTTGGTGCAAGCCATCGATAACGATGACTTGGTTCTGCCGACATTACCGGAAGTGGCCCTGCAGATTCGCCGGGCCGCCGAAGACCCGGAAATCAGCGTCAGCAACCTGAGCAAAGTGATCGGCCGCGATACGGCCCTCTCGGCACGCCTGATAAAGGTGGTCAACAGCCCACTGCTGCGCGCCACCCAGGAAGTCACCGACCTGCACACGGCCATCACTCGATTGGGCGTCAACTACAGCAGCAACCTGGCCATCGGCCTGGTCATGGAGCAAATTTTCCACGCCCGCTCCGAGGTGGTGGAACTGAAGATGCGCGAGGTCTGGCGCAAGAGCCTGGAGATCGCCGGCGTCAGCTATGCGCTGTGTCGCGGTTACACCCAACTCAAGCCCGACCAGGCCGCGTTGGGTGGGCTGGTGCACCAGATCGGCGTGTTGCCGATCCTGACGTATGCGCAAGACAACAATGAATTGCTGTCGGACCCGGTCAGCCTCAACCACGTCATCGAAACGATTCACCCGGTGCTGGGGGACAAACTACTTAGCGTCTGGGAGTTTCCGGAGCGGTTGGTGAAGCTGCCGGGGCTGTATCTGGATTTCACCCGGGATTCCAAGCAAATCGATTATGTCGACCTGGTGCAGGTCGCTGCGCTGTATTGCTACAAGGACACCGATCACCCGCTCAGCCGAATTGATGTGTTTTCAGTCCCGGCTTTCAAGAAACTGGGGATCGACCCGGACAACAAGGCCCGCTGCGTGGATATCGAAGAAGCGCGGTCGATGTTTTATTAAGCCCAGCCTGACAAGCAGGAAATCTGGGCCAGATGCTGACCTGTGGTGAGGGGATTTATCCCCGTTGGGCTGCGAAGCGGCCCCCATCGACCGAACAGACACACCGCAGTGATAGCAAATCCTGGGGCGCTGCGCGCCCGACGGGGATAAATC
Source organism: Pseudomonas sp. NFACC08-1 (assembly GCF_900106735.1). NCBI lineage: Bacteria > Pseudomonadati > Pseudomonadota > Gammaproteobacteria > Pseudomonadales > Pseudomonadaceae > Pseudomonas > Pseudomonas sp. NFACC08-1. The sequence goes on from NZ_FNNL01000015.1 coordinate 116,218, forward strand.
CCCTCGCCACAACAGTGTTCGGCCTTGGCTCAATCTGAACCTGGGATAAAACTCACCCGCACCTTCAACCCCCGCTCAAGCCCATCATGCAAGGTAATCTGCGCCAAGTGGGCACGGCAGATTTCACCCACGATCGCCAACCCCAGGCCGGAGCCGGCCACTTGCTGGTTGCGTCGATAGAAGCGCTCGAACACCCGATCCCGCTCGTGCAGCGGAATGCCGGGGCCATCGTCCTCGACCTCCAGCACGGCCGGCGCAGAAACCCGCAAGATTACATTGCCGCCCGACGGGGTATGGGCCAGGGCGTTGTCCACCAGGTTGCTCAACAACTCGTTCAACAAGGTCGGCTCGCCCCGCAACCACACAGGCTCGTCGGCTTCCAGGGCCAGCGCCACCCCTCGGGCATGGGCCAGCGGGGCCATGGCCATGCCCAACTCACGAGCCAACTGGCTGAGATCAAGCAGTTGCGCGCCGCCCTCGGCAATGGCCCGGGCGCCGTTTTCCACACGCGCCAAGGACAGCAATTGGTTAGCCAGGTGGGTTAACCGGTCAGTACCTTGGGCCGCAGTTTCCAGGGTTTCACGCCAGGTCGCCGGTTCGCTGGCTCGCAAGCCCAGCTCAAGGCGGGCCTTGAGTGCAGCCAGGGGCGTGCGCAATTCATGGGCGGCATCGGCAATGAATTGCGCCTGGCGTTCGAATTGCCCGCGCAGACGCTCGGTGAAATGGTTGAGGGCGCGCACCAACGGCCAGAGTTCATGCTGCACTTCCACCAGGGGCAATGGCCGCAGGTCATCCGACTGGCGCTCTTCCACCGCCGTGCGCAAGCGTTCCAACGGGCGCAATGCCGCGCTGACTGCAAACCACACCAACAGCAGCGCGCCCACGGCCAGCATGCCCAGGCGCAACAGCGTGTCGGCCATCAGCCCGCGGGCCATGCTGACCCGCGCCTCTTCAGTCTCCGCTACACGAATTTCCGCCATGCCGTTCATGTTCGGCTCGCTCACGGCCTTGAGCAGGCTCACCACCCGCACGTTCTGGCCCTGATAGCGAGCGTTGTAAAAGCGCGCCAGGGCTGGGTAATCGTCCGTGCGCGGCGTGCCGGGTGGCGGACCGGGGAGGTTTTCATAGCCGGAAATCAGCTTCTTGTCGATGTCATTGACCTGGTAATAAATGCGTCCGGCGCTGTCGTAGGCGAAAGTATCCAGGGCCACGTAGGGCACATCCGCACTGAGGCTGCCGTCACGCGCCGAAAGGCCCGCAGCGATGGTCCGGGCCGAAGCCAGCAGGGTCCGATCGTAGGCGGTGTCGGCAGCCTCGCGACCGTTCCAATAGGCGCTCAAGCCGCTGGCGAGCATCAATACCACCAGCAGCAGCGCGAGGTTGCGAAGCAGCCGCCAGCGCAGGCTGTCGGGCTTATGCATTGCGATTTTCCAGCAGGTAGCCCAGGCCGCGGAACGTCACGATCGCCACCGCATGACCATCGAGTTTCTTGCGTAGGCGATGAACGTAGATTTCGATGGCGTCGGGGCTGGCCTCTTCGTCCAGGCCGAACACCTGGGCCGCCAGTTGCTCCTTGCTCATCACCCGCCCCGGCCGGGCGATCAACGCCTCCAGCACGGCTTGCTCACGGGAGGTCAGCGTCAACAGTTCATCGTCGAGGGTAAACCGGCGGGTGTCCAGGTCATAGACCAGCCCGCCACAGCGCTGCTGGCGCTCGCCGCCCAGTACGCTGCGGCGCAGCAGGGCCTTGACGCGGGCCTCCAGCTCAGTGAGCTCGAATGGCTTGGCCAGGTAATCGTCGGCGCCGAGGTTCAGGCCATGGACGCGGTCCTTGACGTCGCTGCGAGCGGTCAGCATCAGTACCGGCAAGGTCTTGCCACGGGCCCGCAGACGCGCCAACACCTCGAAGCCGTCCATGCGCGGCAGCCCGACATCCAGGACCGCCACGGCGTATTCCTCGCTGCTCAAGGCCAGGTCGGCCGCGACGCCGTCGTGCAGCACGTCCACGGTCAAACCGGCACTCTTGAGCGCTTGGGCAACGCTTTCGGCGAGCTGCAGATGGTCTTCGACGAGCAGAACACGCATGGGTTATTCCTCGATTCAGGGATGGCCGACGCCATTCTTTGGCGCGGAGTTTACAGCCGCATCCGCCAGTGTGAAGCCAAAAAACACGCTGAAAGCTTTTGAAAGGTTAGCGAAAGGTTGGGCCGTTAGAGTCCCTTTACGGATAGTTTCGACTGACCGTCGCGGCGCCCGATCGCGAATGAAAAATGCCACGAAGCATTTTCGTCCTGAATAAGAAGAATAAAAGCGGAGTATTCACCATGCTGTCCATGCAGCTACAGGCCCCAGCGCCTGCTCGCCCTTCTCGCTTCAACCAGACCGCCTTGGGCGGTGTCGCCCTGCATTCAATCCCGGTAATGACCTGCGCGCCCCGTCAGCGATGACTTGGGCGGGATCTGTCAACGACACATTTTCACCACGCATAACAACAATCCTGTGGAGACAACAATGAACCTTTCACTGCGTAAAGTAGCCCTGGCCGCCGGATGCCTGATGTTCGCCGGGCAGTTGCTCGCCGCTGATCCATCCAAGGAGCCCAAGCGCCCCGAATGCATCGCCCCGGCGGCACCGGGAGGCGGCTTCGACCTGACGTGCAAACTGGCGCAAAGCGCGCTGGTGAACCAGAAACTGCTGACCAAACCCATGCGTGTGACCTACATGCCCGGCGGTGTCGGCGCGGTGGCGTACAACGCAGTGGTCGCCCAACGCCCGGCCGACGCCGGCACGCTGGTGGCCTGGTCCAGCGGTTCGCTGTTGAACCTGGCGCAAGGCAAGTTCGGTCGTTTCGATGAAAACGCCGTGCGCTGGCTGGCGGCCGTTGGCACCAGCTACGGCGCCATCGCGGTAAAGAGCGATTCGCCCTACAAGAACCTCGATGATCTGGTACAGGCCCTGAAGAAAGATCCAGGTTCCGTGGTCATCGGTTCCGGCGGCACCGTCGGCAGCCAGGACTGGATGCAAACCGCCCTGATCGCCAAGGCTGCCGGCATCGACCCGCGCAAACTGCGCTACGTGGCACTCGAAGGCGGTGGTGAAATCGCCACAGCCCTGCTCGGCGGCCATATTCAGGTCGGCAGTACGGACATTTCCGACTCCATGCCGCACATCCAGAGTGGTGACATGCGTCTGTTGGCGGTGTTCTCCGATAAACGCCTGGACGAGCCGGAAATGAAAGATATCCCGACCGCTCGCGAACAAGGCTACGACATCCTCTGGCCAGTGGTCCGTGGCTTCTACCTCGGGCCAAAGGTCAGCGACGAAGACTACGCCTGGTGGAAAGACGCGTTCGACAAACTGCTGGCTTCCGAAGAGTTCGCCAAGTTGCGCGACCAGCGCGAGCTGTTCCCGTTCGCCATGACCGGCCCGGAACTGGATGCCTACGTGAAGAAACAAGTGGCTGATTACAAGGTGCTGGCCAAAGAGTTCGGCCTGATCCAGTAACCGTCTCTGTTCTCGCGGCGGCGCCGGCACTGTCGGCGCCGCCCAGGAGTTAGTCATGCTCACCATCCAACGTATTTTTGCCGCGGTGCTGCTACTGGCCTGTATCGGCCTGGCACTGATGGCCTGGCCCTATCAAGCGGCCTTTTCCTACGAACCGGTCGGCCCGCGCGCCTTCCCCTTGCTGATGCTCGGGCTGATGGGGCTGGCATTGCTGTACATGCTGTTTCGCCCGACGCCCATCGTGCATAGCGACGAAGACCCGCACCTGGACCGCGAAACCTTGCAGAAAATCGGTATCTGCGTGGTGCTGCTGCTGGTCTTCGCCGGCACCTTCGAACCCTTGGGCTTCATTCTTGCCAGCATCCTGATCGGCGTGCCGATGGCGCGCCTTTACGGCGGTCGCTGGGTGCCCAGCGTGGTGATCATCAGCCTGATGGCCATCGGTCTTTACCTGTTGTTCGACAAGCTGATGGACGTGCCGCTGCCCCTGGGCCTGCTCGACGTCCTGGAGAATTGATATGGATACCCTGAATTATCTCGGCCAGGGTTTTGGCGTTGCACTGACCCCCTACAACCTCGTCACAGCACTGACCGGCACCCTGATCGGCACCGTGGTCGGCCTGCTGCCGGGCCTGGGCCCGATCAACGGCGTGGCGCTGCTGATCCCGATTGCCTTTGCCCTGGGGCTGCCGCCGGAATCGGCGCTGATCCTGCTGGCCGCGGTGTACCTGGGTTGCGAATACGGCGGACGTATCAGCTCGATCCTGCTCAACATCCCGGGTGAAGCTTCCACCGTGATGACCACCCTCGATGGCTATCCAATGGCCCGCCAAGGCCTGGCCGGCGTGGCATTGTCGCTGTCGGCGTGGAGTTCGTTCATCGGCGCGTTCATCGCCACCTGCGGCATGGTGTTGTTCGCACCGTTGCTGGCCAAATGGGCGATTGCCTTCGGGCCGGCGGAATATTTCGTCCTGATGGTGTTCGCCATTGTCTGCCTCGGCGGCATGGCCGGCGACCGACCGCTCAAGACCTTCATCGCGGCGCTGATCGGCCTGTTCCTGTCCAGTGTCGGAATCGATGCCAACAGCGGCGTATACCGCTTCACCGGTGACAACATCCACTTGACCGACGGCATCCAGTTCGTCGTGCTGGTGCTGGGCCTGTTCTCCATCAGCGAAATCCTGTTGCTGCTGGAAAAAACCCATCGCGGCCAGGAGGCAGTGAAAGCTACCGGGCGGATGATGTTCAACTTCAAGGAAGCCGCGTCGGTCTTCACTGTGAACCTGCGCTGCGGCGTGCTCGGTTTCATCATGGGCGTGCTGCCGGGTGCTGGTGCGACCCTGGCCAGTGCCGTGGCCTACATGACGGAAAAACGCATTGCCGGCGCCGGTGGCACGTTCGGCCAGGGCGACAAGCGCGGCCTCGCCGCCCCGGAAACAGCCATCGGTGGCGCGGCCTGCGGTGCGCTGGTGCCAATGCTGACCCTCGGTGTTCCCGGCTCGGGCACCACCGCGGTGATGATCGGCGCGCTGTCGCTGTACAACATCACGCCCGGTCCACTGCTGTTCCAGCAACAGCCGGACATCGTCTGGGGCCTGATCGCGTCGTTGTTCGTCGCCAACGTCATGCTGGTGATCCTCAACATCCCGATGATCCGCATCTTCACCCGGATCCTGGCGGTGCCGAACTGGGCGCTGGTTCCGGTCATCGCGATCATCACCGGAATCGGTGTCTATGCGGTGCATGCCACCACGTTCGACCTGTTCCTGATGATCGGTATCGGCATCTTCGGCTATATCCTGCGCAAGCTGGACTTCCCGCTGTCGCCAGTGCTGCTGGGCTTCATCCTCGGTGGCCTGATGGAGCAGAACCTGCGGCGTGCGCTGTCGATTTCCAACGGTGCACTGGAGATCCTCTGGTCGAGCCCGATCACGTTCGGCTGCTGGATCCTGACAGCGATCATGCTGTTCATGCCATTGCTGCGAATCTGGCGTCGCCGCGCCGCTCAACGTCGCGCCCTGGCCAATGTCTGAGGCGACATTCAGACAATGGTGGGGAACACCGCTGGTCGGCCTGGCCGGCGGTTACCTGGCCAGCCTGATCGGCTGGCCTTTGCCCTGGATGGTCGGCTCGTTGCTGGCGATCATCCTGGTGCGCTGTCTTACGCCGTGGCAACTGATGGAAATCCCCGGCGGCCGTAAGTGCGGCCAATGGGTGGTGGGCATCGGTATCGGCCTGCACTTCACTCCTGTGGTGATGGAGCAGGTGCTGAGCCACTTCGGCCTGATCTTCTTCGGTGCGCTGATCACCAGCGTGTCCAGCGTGGTGAGTGTCTGGCTCATGCGTCGCACTGGCGAGGAGCGCGCCACCGCGTTCTTCTCGAGCATGCCGGGCGGTTCCGGCGAAATGGTCAACCTCGGCGCCCGCAACGGCGCGGACCTTAGTCGTGTTGCAGCAGGCCAGAGCCTGCGGGTGCTGGTGGTAGTGTTGTGCGTGCCGGCAGCCTTCAAGTACCTGTTGGGCGAAGGCTCGCCGGTGCAACACGCCACGACGGTGGACTGGCTGTGGCTGGCGATCCTGTTCCCGGCGGGCGCCCTGCTCGCCTGGGTCTGGGAGCGATTGCGCCAACCCAACCCCTGGTTGTTCGGACCCTTGCTGGTAAGTGCGGCGGTGAGCGTCGGTTGGGACCTGCACATCGGCCTGCCCAACGGCGCCAGCCAGGTCGGCCAGTGGTTGATCGGCAGCGGATTGGGTTGTCATTTCAACCGGCAGTTCTTTCGTCGGGCGCCGTCGTTCATGGGGCGTACCCTGATCGGCACGGTGTTGACGATGCTGATCGCCACGCTTGCAGCCCTAGGCTTGAGCACCTTGACCCATCTGGATCTGCGTTCACTGACACTCGGTATGATGCCCGGCGGCATCGCGGAAATGAGCCTGACGGCGGAAACATTGCAACTGTCAGTGCCATTGGTGACAGCGTTGCAGGTGATGCGATTGCTGTTTGTGTTGTTTCTGGCGGAGCCGTTGTTCAGGTATTGGATGCGCAAGCCGGGTTCGGACTTATAGACCAAGTTGCCTTCATCGCGAGCAAGCTCACTCCCACAGGGACTTTGGTCGAGCTCCAATTTCGGCTTCACACAATGTGGCGAGGGAGCTTGCTCCCGCTGGCCTGCGAAGCAGGCCTCTGCATTTTTTCAGCCGGACCGCATGATCCGATTTTGCGACTGCTGCGCAGCCGAGCGGGAGCAAGCTCCCTCGCCACGGGTTGTGGGTGGTTTGGGCTCGCGATGGGGCCCTGACTGCCGACCACTTAAAGCGGCGGCAACCGCCAATCAATAGGCGCCTCGCCATGTTGCTCGAGGAACTTGTTGGCCCGACTGAAATGCCCGCACCCCAGAAAACCCCGATAAGCCGACAACGGTGACGGGTGAACCGAGGTCAGCACCAAGTGCTTGGTAGCGTCGATCAGTTTCTGCTTGCTCTGGGCATGGGCGCCCCATAACAGGAAGACCAGGTTCTGCTGGTGTTCGCTGACCACTTCGATGACCCGGTCGGTGAAATGCTGCCAGCCCTTGCCTGCGTGGGCGTTGGCGTTGGCACGCTCCACGGTCATGGTAGTGTTGAGCAGCAACACGCCTTGGTCGGCCCAGCTTTGCAGATAGCCGTGGTTGGGAATATCGATGTTCAGATCGCGCTTCAACTCCTTGTAGATATTGACCAGCGACGGCGGCGCCGGCACACCCGGTTGCACCGAGAAACACAAGCCATGGGCCTGGCCCGGGCCGTGATACGGATCCTGGCCGAGGATCACCACCTTGACCTTGTCCAGCGGTGTGGAATTGAGGGCATTGAAAATCAGCGGTGCCGGTGGATAAATTTCCTTGCCGGCGGCGTACTCCCGACGTAGGAATTCGCGCAACTCCGCCATGTAGGGCTGGTCGAACTCGGCACGCAGTGCCTGCTTCCAGCTCGGTTCGAGTTTGATACGGTCGTCGGCAGTCATGGTTGCATCCGGTAAAAACAATGGGCGCACCCTAGGAAAGCCTACATGGCTTGTCAATTGATCTGACGCAGAACCAGCACTTTCCCACGCAGCGGTCATACTGATTATTCAAATTTCTGATCGAGGTCACGATGAATCTGCACTTCGAAGAGCTCACCGGCATCGACGGTGCCCGTATCGGCATCGCCACCCTGGACGCCGAAAAATCCTTGAATGCCTTGTCCCTTCCGATGATCAACGCCTTGCGTGATCGTCTCGATGCCTGGGCCCGGGAGCCGCAGGTCGTTTGTGTGCTGTTGCGCGGCAATGGCGCCAAGGCCTTCTGCGCCGGCGGTGAAGTGCGCAGCTTGGTGGAAGCCTGCCGCGCCCATCCCGGCGAAGTGCCGCCGTTGGCGGCCCAATTCTTCGCGGCGGAATACCGCTTGGACTTCAACCTGCACACCTATCCAAAACCCCTGCTGTGCTGGGGCCACGGTTATGTACTGGGCGGCGGCATGGGCCTGCTGCAAGGCGCCAGTACCCGCATCGTCACGCCAAGCAGTCGCCTGGCCATGCCGGAAATCAGCATCGGCCTGTACCCGGATGTCGGCGCCAGTTGGTTCTTGTCGCGCCTGCCCGGCAAGCTCGGGCTGTTTCTCGGCCTGACCGGCGCCCACATGAATGCCCGGGACGCCATCGACCTGGACCTGGCCGACCGCTTTTTGCTGGATGAACAACAGGACGACCTGATCGAAGGCCTGCTGCAACTCAACTGGCAGGAACAGACCGCGGTGCAGCTCAACAGCCTGCTCAAGGCCCTGCAACAGGAAGCGGTCGGCCAAATGCCCGAAGCCCAATGGCTACCACGTCGGCAGAAAATCGATGAATGGCTGGATGTCAGCGATGTGCGCTGCGCCTGGAAAGCGCTCAGTTTGTTGGTGGACCACCCGGACCCGTTGATCGCCCGCGCGGCCAAGACCATGAGCGAAGGCTCCCCGCTGACCGCTCATCTGGTCTGGGAACAGATCGCCCGTGCCCGGCATTTGTCCTTGGCCGGCGTGTTCCGGATGGAATACACCTTGAGCCTCAACTGCTGTCGCCATCCGGAATTCAGCGAAGGCGTGCGCGCGCGGCTGATCGACAAGGACCACAAGCCCCGTTGGCACTGGCCGGACATCAACCATGTGCCCGAGGCGGCGGTCGAGGCGCACTTTCACAAGGAGTGGGAAGGTCGGCATCCGTTGGCGGATTTGTCTAACGAGTAACGCGTCAGCAACTCCCACAAGAGCTATCCCATCGGGTTTATTGCAGGCACAAAAAAGCGGCGCTTTATGCGCCGCTTTCTGTTGCCCTGGGATCAGCGGTGACTGCCCCGTCCATCGTGATCGCCGCGTCCCCGATGATCACGTCCGCCTCGACCGCGTCGGTCGTCATTCCAGCCGCCCCGGTCATGGCCGTCCCAGCCACCCCGATTCGGATAAGACCGGTACGCCGCTCGCGGTGGCGAGTAGTAGCGTGGGCCTTGCTGGTAGTAACGCGGTGCCGAGTAATGGCGCGGCGCCGGTTGGTAGTAACGCGGTGCCGAGTAATAGCGCGGCGCCGGTTGGTAATACCGCGGGGCGTAATAGCCACGCGGAGCCGAATAATAACTCCCGCCACCGTAATAGACCGGTGCCGGTGAGGTATAGACCTCGGAACGGTAGTAGCTCGAGTCTCCGTCGTAGTAAGGCACGCAGGCCGAAAGAGTCAAACCGAGAAACGCAATGAGGAGCAGTCGTCGATACATGGCGGCCTCCTGGACCGCGAATGAGCCGCATCAGCGACGCTGATGGGCGGCAGCCAACTTTGTGTGACTGACGCATATTCAGACAGCAAAATCGGAATCTGGTGCGACCTGGCAACAACTAGAAACATGTCGCTCGTCGCCCTCTTCCGGTGCGCGACGGCACCACAAGCAAGCACAAATCCGCCCCCAAGCATTCTCTCCCCAACACCTGCCCTCTCTAACCCGGGCCTTTGCCCGAATTGGCACGGCTCTCGCTTTAACAAACCCCGTGCAGGAGTCATCACAGGTTCGCGGCACCACAATTTGCAATGGCTGACTAGGGTTCCGGCTCGCCTCTGGCGAGTGACTGGTCCGAGAGTTGGCGACCTCCAGTTGAGGTTACACGGCGGGACAAAAGCCCGGGAGACAAGCCACCGTTCGCGGTGCCGCGTTGCTCCTGTCCGCCCTTGATCAACTGGAGAACCACCATGTTCAAGCTTCGTCTGTCCGCCCTGCTCCTCGCCGTCCTCTCGGCCCTCGTGAGCTTCTCATCCGCCGCTGCTCAAAAAGACCACTTCAGCGTCTGCTGGACCATTTATGCCGGTTGGATGCCCTGGGAATACGCCGGTAGCCAAGGCATCGTCGACAAATGGGCGAAAAAATACGGCATCAAGATCGATGTCGTGCAGCTCAACGATTACGTCGAATCCATCAACCAGTACACCGCCGGTCAGTTCGACGGCTGCACCATGACCAATATGGACGCCCTGACCATTCCCGCCGCCGGTGGCGTGGACAGCACCGCGCTGATCATCAGCGACTTCTCCAATGGCAACGACGGCATCGTCCTCAAGGGCGAAGGCAAGAAAGTCACCGATCTCAAGGGCATGGACGTCAACCTGGTGGAACTGTCGGTGTCCCATTACCTGCTGGCCCGCGCCCTGGATTCGGTTGGTCTCGCCGAGAAAGACCTGAAAGTCGTCAATACCTCCGACGCCGACATCTCTGCCGCCTTCAACACCGACCAGGTCAAGGCCGTCACCACCTGGAACCCGATGCTCTCGGACATCAAGGCCCAGCCCGGCGTGAGCGAAGTGTTCAATTCCAGCCAGATCCCTGGCGAGATCATGGACATGATGGTGGTCAACACCCAGACCCTGCAGGACAACCCGGCCCTGGGCAAAGCGTTGACCGGCGCCTGGTTTGAAGTGGTGGCGCTGATGAACGCGAAAAACGCCGCGAGCAAGACCGCGTTGGAGCACATGGCCAAGGCCTCGGGCACCGACCTGGCCGGCTTCCAGGCGCAACTGGACACCACCAAGCTGTTCGCCACACCCAAGGAAGCCCTGGGTTTCGCCACCAGCGAACAACTGCCCGCCACCATGGGCAAAGTCGCCAACTTCTCGTTCCAGCACAGCTTGCTGGGCGAAGGTGCCAAGGACGCCAACGCAGTCGGCATGGCGTTCGCCAATGGCGTAACCCGCGGCGACAAGGCCAACCTCAAGCTGCGCTTTGACCCGACCTACGTACAGCTGGCTGCCGACGCCAAGCTGTAAACCGGAGGACCTGGCATGCGCCTGATCAACCGCTACCCGGATCGTCCCAGCCGCTTGTTGCTGGTGATCCTGCCCTTCGCGCTGGTGTTGCTCGCCTACTTCATGGGCTCGGCCGAACGGTTGACGGACAACCCCAACGACAAACTGCTACCCAGCGCCGTGCAAATGGCCGATGCGGTCAAGCGCCTGGCCTTCACCGCTGACGCCCGCAGCGGCGAATACCTGCTCTGGCAGGACACCGCGTCGAGCCTGCGTCGGTTGGCCATCGGCCTGGGCATCAGTGCCCTGGCCGGACTGTGCCTGGGCATCGCCGCCGGCACGTTGCCGCTGTTGGGCGCGCCGTTATCGCCGCTGCTCACCGTGGTGTCGATGGTGCCGCCGCTGGCCATCCTGCCAATCCTGTTCATCGTCTTTGGCCTGGGGGAATTGTCGAAAGTCATGCTGATCGTGATTGGCATCACACCGTGCCTGGCTCGCGACCTGGAACAGCGCGCCCGGGAAATTCCGCCCGAACTGCTGATCAAGGCCCAGACCCTCGGCGCTTCGACCTGGACGCTGATGCTGCGGGTGGTGCTGCCGCAATTGCTGCCGCGCTTGCTGATTTCCCTGCGGCTGATGCTAGGTTCGGCCTGGCTGTTTCTGATCGCCGCCGAAGCCATCGCCTCCACCGATGGGCTGGGCTATCGGATTTTCCTGGTGCGGCGTTACCTGGCGATGGACGTGATCTTGCCGTACGTGGTGTGGATCACCCTGCTCGCCTGGCTGATGGACTGGGGCCTCAAGCGCCTGACCCGGCAAGCGTTCCCCTGGTATGAGGGGGCGAAGGCATGAGCTTTATTACGGTGAACAACGTCTGGCAACAGTATGCCGATCAGGTGGTACTGGAGCGTTTGAACCTGAGGGTCGCCGAAGGTGAGTTCTGCACCCTGGTGGGTGCCTCGGGTTGCGGCAAGTCGACCTTCCTGCGGTTGCTGCTGGGCCAGGAGCGCGCCAGCCGCGGGCAGATTCTCCTGGACGGCGAGCCCTTGGCCGGCGAGCCGGATGCCAGCCGGGGCGTGGTGTTCCAACGCTATTCGGTGTTCCCGCACCTGACCGTGCTGGACAACGTGGCCCTGGGCCTGGAGTTGCCGCGCTCAGCACTTTTGGGGCGGCTGTTCGGCAGCGCCAAGCGCCAGGCCCGCGAAGAAGCTGCGCAACTACTGGACAAAGTCGGCCTCGGCCATGCGCTGGATAAATACCCGGCGCAACTGTCCGGGGGTATGCAGCAGCGGCTGGCGATCGCCCAGGCACTGATCATGAAGCCGCGGGTCCTGCTGCTGGACGAGCCCTTCGGCGCCCTCGACCCGGGCATTCGCAAAGACATGCATGCCCTGCTGCTGGAGCTGTGGCGCGAAACCCGGCTGACGGTGTTCATGGTCACCCACGACCTGTCCGAAGGTTTCAGCCTCGGCACACGCCTGTTGGTGTTCGACAAGGTCCGCGTCGATCCCCACGCCCCCGGCGCCTATGGCGCACGCATCACCTACGACATCCCATTGAACAGCGACCGCCGCACCGCCCGTGCCGCCGTCGACGCCCTGCCCGCCGAACTGGCCGGCACGTTGCGTATTGCTTGAACGGAGTTTTTTCATGACCGACTCGACCCACTTGTTTACGCCCTTCGCCGAAGAATTGCTGCCCGGTGGCGGCCACCGCTCCTTCGTGCTCAAGCGCGGCCAACTGCTGCGCCTGACCGACCTGCGTGGCGGGGCCAACGTGAGCCTCACGCTACTCAATGCCAACGAGAAAACCGAACGCCTGAACCTGCCCGACAGCCTCAAATGCCAACACACCGCCAAGCTCACCGCCGGCCACTGCCTTTACTCGGACATGGGCCGGGTGCTGGCGGCCATCACCGCCGACACCTGCGGCTGGAGCGACAGCCTGGGCGGCGTGCTCTGCGCCGAGGAAGTCGCGCAAAAATACGGTCAGGGCCGCTACCAGGAACTGCGCAACGGCTTCTTTCGCAACGGCACCGACAACCTGTTGGTGGAACTGGGCAAATGGGGACTGGGCCTGTCCGACCTGCTGATGACCCTCAACCTGTTCAGCCGGGTCGATGTCGATGAGGCCGGAAACTTTCACTTCGTCGAGGGCAATTCCCTGACCGGCGACTACATCGAGTTGTACGCGCCGATGGACACCCTGGTGGTGCTGACCGCGCTGCAACACCCGATGGACCCGAACCCGCAATACGCCCCGCAACCGCTCAAGCTCAGTTGGATGAATGCCGATGCCAGCGTCGCCGAGCACTGCCGCCTTTCGCGTCCGGAAAACCAGCGCGGCTTTATCAACACCGACCGCCTGTTCGCCTGAGGATCGCTGCCATGTCACTCGCCATCGCCACCGCACACAAGCAACCCGATACCGCCGTCTACCGTGCCACGATTCCCGCCGGGGAACCCTGGCTGGTGGAGGTCAAGAAGGGCCAGACCCTGCGCATCCTCGACCTGGAAGGCAACCAAGCGGTCGATACGCTGTTCTACAGCCTGGCCAATCCCAAGGAACGCTACGACGTGCAGCGCACCCTGCGTCGACAAAACAGCGTTTACCTGAGCACCGGCAGCGTGCTCTATTCCAACCTCGGCCACCCGATGCTGACCATCGTCGAAGACACCTGCGGGCGCCACGACACCCTCGGCGGCGCCTGCGCGCAGGAAAGCAACACCGTGCGCTACGCCCTGGAGAAACGCTACATGCACAGCTGCCGTGATAACTACCTGCGGGCCTGCGCCCACGACGGTCGCCTGGGCAAGGGCGATATCGGGCCGAACATCAACTTCTTCATGAACGTGCCAGTCACCGCCGATGGCGGCCTGACCTTCGAAGACGGGATCTCGGCGCCAGGCAAATACGTCGACCTGCGGGCCGAGATGGACGTGATCGTGTTGATCTCCAATTGCCCACAACTGAACAACCCGTGCAACGCCTACAACCCCACGCCTGCGGAGCTTTTGATATGGAACTGAAACTCACCCGCCTGCGCCGCTGGCTGTTCGCGTTGTGCCGGAGCCGGTCGGGGCAGTGCATCAAATAACGCCCTGATCCCTTGTGGGAGCGAGCAAGCTCGCACAAGGGGCGCAGTGATGTTTGGAAATTTCGCCACCTGGGACGACCCCGGCGGCCATCGAAAACTGCGGGACGGCCCGCATCCCAATTCAGGCAGACCTGCATGCCTGAGGGGTAATGCCATGTTCGAAAAAATCCTGATTGCCAACCGTGGCGCCATCGCCTGCCGCATCCTGCGGACCTTGCGTGAGCTGAAGGTCGAGGGCGTTGCGGTGTATTCCCAGGCCGACGCCGCCAGCTTGCATATCCTCCAGGCCGATGAAGCCCACTGCCTGGGCGAAGGCGCGGCGGCCGGTACTTACCTGGCGGTGGACAAGCTTTTGGCGATCGCCAAAAGCTGCGGCGCGACGGCGATTCATCCCGGCTACGGCTTTCTCTCGGAAAACGCCGCCTTCGCCGAAGCTTGCGAAGCGGCCGGTATTGCCTTCATCGGTCCGACGCCAGAGCAACTGCGTGTGTTCGGCCTCAAGCACACCGCCCGCGACCTGGCGCGCCGGCACGGCGTGCCACTGCTCGAAGGCACCGAACTGCTCGACAGCCTCGACGCCGCACTGTTGGCCGCAACCCGGATCGGTTATCCAGTGATGCTCAAAAGCACCGCCGGCGGCGGCGGCATCGGCATGCGCGTGTGTCGCAGCGCCGCTGAGCTGAGCGAATCCTTCGAAGCGGTCAAGCGCCTGTGCCAGAACAACTTCAGCGATGCCGGAGTGTTCATCGAGAAGTACATCGAACGCGCACGGCATCTGGAGGTACAGGTGTTCGGCGACGGCCAGGGCCAGGTGATCGCCCTGGGCGTGCGCGACTGCTCGGTGCAACGGCGCAACCAGAAAGTCCTCGAGGAAACCCCGGCGCCGAACCTGCCCGAGGGCATGGCCGACGAACTCTGCGCAGCGGCGATCCAACTGGCCCAAGCCGTGAACTACCGCAGCGCCGGCACTGTGGAATTCGTGTTCGACAGCGACGCCGGGCGCTTCTATTTCCTGGAAGTGAACACCCGCCTGCAAGTGGAGCACGGCGTCACCGAGCAGGTGTGGGGCGTGGACCTGGTGCGCTGGATGGTGCAATTGGCGGCCGGTGATTTACCGCCACTGAACGAGCTGGGCCAAGGTTTGAAAGCCGAGGGCCACGCGATCCAGGCGCGCTTGTATGCCGAGGACCCAGGCCGGGATTTCCAGCCAAGCCCAGGGCTGCTGACCGCCGTGAAATTTCCCCAGGCCGACGGCAAAGCACTGCGCATCGACACGTGGGTCGAGGCCGGTTGCCAGATCCCGCCCTACTTCGACCCGATGATCGCCAAGGTCATTCGCTGGGCGCCGACCCGCGAGCAAGCGCGCCTGGGCCTTTATCAAGCACTGGATGAAAGCCTGCTGTACGGCGTCGAGACCAACCGCCAATACCTGCAACAAATTCTCCTCGACACACCGTTTGCCAACGGCCAGCCCTGGACCCGTTGCCTGGAGACGTTGGTCTATCGTGCCCACACCGTTGAAGTGCTCAGTCCAGGCACCCAGACCAGCGTCCAGGACTATCCCGGCCGCCTCGGTTATTGGGCCGTGGGTGTACCGCCGTCAGGGCCGATGGACAGCCGTTCGTTGCGCCTGGGCAATCGCCTCTTGGGCAACGAAGAAGGTGCGGCGGCATTGGAAATCACCATGAACGGGCCGCTGCTGCGTTTCAACTGCGCCGCCCGAGTGGCGGTGACCGGTGCGGTGATTGCCCTCACGCTCGACGGTGAAGCGGTGCCGATGAATACACCGTTGTCGATTGCTGCCGGCGCCACCCTCGCGATCGGCAACATCTCTGGCGCCGGGGCACGCAGTTACCTGTGCCTGCAAGGCGGCGTGCAAGTGCCGGATTACCTGGGCAGTAAAAGCACCTTCACCCTCGGCCAGTTTGGCGGCCACGGCGGACGAGCGTTGTGTACCGGCGACGTGTTGCACCTGGCACCGCTGGATGAGCACACGACACTGCCGCCAACGAGCGCACCGGACCTGGAACTGCCGAGCGTGCGCCAGATCCGCGTGATCTACGGCCCCCACGGCGCGCCCGAATATTTCACCGAGCGCTACATCCAGACCTTCTTCGACACGGCCTGGGAAGTGCATTTCAACTCCAGCCGCACCGGCGTGCGCCTGATCGGGCCGAAACCCGAATGGGTCCGCGCCGACGGCGGCGAGGCCGGGCTGCACCCTTCCAATATCCATGACAACCCCTACGCCATCGGCGCCGTGGACTTC
Source organism: Pseudomonas sp. NFACC08-1 (assembly GCF_900106735.1). Lineage (NCBI taxonomy): Bacteria > Pseudomonadati > Pseudomonadota > Gammaproteobacteria > Pseudomonadales > Pseudomonadaceae > Pseudomonas > Pseudomonas sp. NFACC08-1. Next base: position 132,370 of record NZ_FNNL01000015.1, read on the forward strand.
ACCGGCGACATGCCCGTCATCCTCGGCCCCGATGGCCCGAGCCTGGGCGGTTTCGTCTGCCCGGTGACGGTGATCGAGGCGGACCTCTGGCAGTTGGGGCAACTCAAGGCAGGGGACAAGGTGCGGTTTGTGCCGGTGGACATATCCACCGCCCGCTCACTGGCGACACACATCCCTTGTGGCGAGGGAGCTTGCTCCCGCTCGAGTGCGCAGCACTCGCCAGACAATGATCCTACCGATAAAGAGTTGGGGCCGCTTCGCGACCCAGCGCGAGCAAGCTCGCTCGCCACAGGTTCTGGGCACACACAGAAATGGGGGTCGCCTGTGGTACTGGATATCGGTCAGGACGATACGCGCCTGGTGGCAAGGCTATCCGGCGACACCCACCTGCTGCTGGAAATCGGCGCCCCCGAACTGGACCTGGTGCTGCGCTTTCGCGCCCACGCCTTGATGCAAGCGTTGCAACACAAACACCTGCCCGGCGTGATCGACCTGACGCCGGGCATTCGCTCGCTGCAAGTGCACTATCAACCCGAGCAATTACCCCTGGCCGATCTACTGTCCATCGTCGCCGGGGAATGGGACGCCGTGTGCGCCGCGCAGGACCTGCAAGTGCCGTCGCGCATCGTCCACCTGCCACTGTCCTGGGACGATCCGGCTTGCCAACTCGCCATCGAAAAATACATGACCACGGTGCGCAAGGACGCGCCCTGGTGCCCAAGCAACCTGGAGTTCATCCGACGCATCAACGACCTGCCCAACCTCGATGAGGTGCAACGCACGGTGTTTGACGCCAGCTACCTGGTCATGGGCCTGGGGGACGTCTACCTTGGCGCACCGGTCGCCACGCCGCTCGACCCACGCCATCGCCTGGTGACCACCAAATACAACCCGGCCCGCACCTGGACCGCGGAAAACTCGGTAGGCATTGGCGGCGCCTATATGTGCGTGTACGGCATGGAAGGCCCGGGCGGCTATCAGTTCGTCGGGCGCACGTTGCAGATGTGGAATCGTTATCGGGACGTCGCCGCCTTCGACGGCAAGCCGTGGCTGCTGCGGTTCTTCGACCAGATCCGCTTCTACCCGGTCAGTGCCGATGAACTGTTGCGCATCCGCCGGGACTTCCCCCTGGGCCGCTTCGACCTGGCGATCGAGCATAGCCAGCTCAATCTCGCTGAGTACCAGCGTTTCCTGGCGCAGGAGGCTGACAGCATCGCTGCGTTCCGTCACCAGCAACAAGGCGCCTTCGAGGCCGAACGCGAGCGTTGGATCACCAGTGGCCAGGCGCACTTCGACAGTGAAGAGCCGGCCATCGCCCCGAGCGAGGATTCGCCGCTGACTGACGGTCAACTGAGTGTCGACAGCCACATCGCCGGTAACCTCTGGCAGGTCCAGGTGGAGGTTGGCGCTCGGGTCGCCGCTGGCGATGTGCTGGTCATCCTGGAGTCGATGAAGATGGAAATCCCGGTGCTGGCACCCGTGGCCGGCATGGTACGCGAGGTGCGCGTGCAGCCCGGTTCGGCGGTGCGCGCCGGACAGCGTGTCGTGGTGCTGGAACGTGACTGAACTCAATCAAAGGATTAACCCCATGAACCTTTCGCTTCGCTTGGACGACCTGCGCAATGCCTACCGCAGCGGCGAACTGACGCCGCGTAAATTGCTGTTGGAGCTGCGGGAAAAAGCCGCGGCGCTGAACCCGGACTATCACCTGTTCATCCACCTGCTGACGGCCGAGGAACTGGAACCCTACCTGACCGCGTTGGAAGGCCGCGACCTCGAGAGCCTGCCGCTGTACGGCGTACCTTTTGCCATCAAGGACAACATCGACCTGGCTGGCATTCCCACCACTGCCGCCTGCCCTTCGTTTGCCTACGTACCGCCACGTTCGGCCACCATCGTCGAACAGTTGCTGGCACTGGGCGCGATCCCCCTGGGCAAGACCAACCTCGACCAATTCGCCACCGGGCTCAATGGCACTCGCTCGCCCTACGGCGCCTGCCGCAACAGCGTGCTGCCCGACTACCCGGCAGGCGGTTCGAGCGCCGGCTCATCGCTGGCCGTGGCCCTGGGCGTGGCGAGCTTTGCCTTGGGCACCGACACCGCCGGCTCCGGTCGGGTGCCCGCAGCGTTGAACAACCTGGTGGGATTGAAAGCCACCCTGGGGCTGATCTCCACGGCGGGCGTGGTCCCGGCCTGTCGCACGCTGGACTGCGTCACGACCTTCACGGCGACGGCCAAGGAAGCCAGCCAGCTGTTGGCGCTGACGGCCCGTCCAGACCCTCGTGACGACTACAGCCGCCACAACCCGCAGTGGAACGATGGCACCGCGTTCGGCGCGCCCCGGCGCTTTCGCTTCGGTGTGCCGCGCCAGCAAGACTTGGAGTTTTTCGGCTGTCCTGAAGGTCCGCAACTGTTTCTGGATGCCATCGAGCGACTCGAACGCCTGGGCGGCGAAGCCGTGGAACTGGACCTGTCGCCGTTCCTGGAAGCCGCACGGCTGCTTTATGAAGGCCCGTGGGTGGCCGAACGCTACAGCGTTGCCGGCCCATTGATGGAGCGCGAGCCCGGCGCCGTACTGCCCGTCATCCGTGCCGTATTGGCGAAAGCGCCTACGGTGGATGGTGTACAAACCTTCCGTGCCCGCTACCGTTTGCAAACGCTCAAAGCCCAATGCGACCGGGCCATGGAGGCGCTTGATTGCGTACTCACACCGACCATCGGCCGACCGGTGCCCCTCGCCGAACTGGCCGCCGAACCGGTGCTGCGCAACTCGGAGCTGGGGTACTACACCAATTTCATGAACCTGCTGGACTACGCCGCCGTCGCCGTGCCCAGCGCATTCATGGCCAACGGCTTGCCTTGGGGCGTGACGCTGTTCGGTCGAGCGTTCACCGATCAATACCTCTTGAGCGTGGCCGATGCCTTGCAGCGTCAACAGGACAAGACCTTGCCTGTTCCCGCCCACCCGGCGCGCCACGACCGGGCACGGCTGGTCGTGTGCGGCGCACACCTGGACGGGTTGGCGTTGAACTGGCAGCTCAAGCAACGCGGCGCGCGGCTGATCGAGGCCACCCAGAGCTCGCCGGACTACCGTCTCCATGCCTTGGCCGGCGGCCCACCCCTGCGCCCCGGCATGCTTCGGGTCAGCGAGGGCGGCGTGGCGATCGAGGTGGAAGTCTGGGAGCTGCCGAGCAGCGAACTGGGTTCGTTCCTGACCGGCATCCCCGCACCGTTGGGGCTGGGCAAGGTGCAACTGGCCGATGGGCGCTGGGAAAGCGGATTCATCTGCGAGGCCTATGGATTGGAGGGCGCGCAGGACATCAGCCATCTGGGGGGATGGCGGGCTTATCTGCGTAGCCTGGAATAAAGCTGAACCTGTGGCGAGGGAGCTTGCTCCCGCTCGGCTGCGAAGCAGACGCTTTCGGGGCCGCTTCTCGGCCCAGCGGGAGCAAGCTCCCTCGCCACGGTCCCACAAACCTGCAAATTCGACTGTCTTTTCCCACAAGGCCACTAAACTGACTTCATTGGGTCTGCGCCAAGGGAATCGCCATGTCGCTCCGTTCGCCGTTGTATTCCCAGCGCAAGCCGCTCCTGGCCGTGGTGGCGCTGCTGGGTACCGGATTCCTGATCATTGCCTTGCTGGGCTATTACGCAGCCCATGCCTCGGTACGCGATAACATCCTCAAGACACTGTATCTGAACCTGTTGATCGGCATACTCGTGACGCTGGCTGTCCTGGCAATCCTTTATCGGTTGATCAACAGCTACCAACAACGCATCGACGCCCAAGCCACCCTCGACAGCCTGACCGAATTGCCGAATCGCCGTGGCTTCGACCTGCTGGCCGTGCAAGCCCTCCATGAAGCCCAGCGCGAACCCAAACCCTTGACTGCGCTGCTGATGGAACTGGACGATTTCAAGCGGTTGGACACCACCCATGGTCATGTCGCCACCGATCAACTGCTGGCCGGGTTCGCCCGCGACCTGACACAAAACCTGCGGCATTCGGACATCGTGTGTCGCTGGAGCACTGAAGCCTTTGTCGTCCTGCTCAAGGACATCGATGGACAGACCGGTCTGAAGATCGCAGAGAAAATTCGTCAGCACATCGAAAAGCAGCGCTATTTCTGCAGTGGAAAACAATTGCTGGTCACCGTCAGTCTCGGCCTCACCACCTTGCAGGACGAAGACACCTTGCACAGCCTGCTGTCGCGGACCGATCATGCGCTACAACGCGCCCGGCAGACCGGGCGCAATCGAACCTGCGTGGAAATGCCTCATTCCAGTTATGAATAAACCCGATCTTTGCCCGGCCTGCGGCGGTGCCAATGACTGCACCCTGGCCGACCCACGAACCGCCGACCGCGCCTGCTGGTGTTACGGCGTGAGCATCGACCCGGCCGTGCTTGAAGCATTGCCAGCCGAGCTGCGTGATCAATCCTGCCTGTGCCCACGCTGCGCCCAGGTCCAAGCCCAGTTGCGCGCCAAGCCTCAGCCGATCGCGTAAGATGCCCGCCCTCCGTTGCCTTGCCTGAACTGCCCATGCGCGTCGACCGTTTCCTCAGTAATCTGCCGCGATTCAATCGCCAACAAGTGCGCCTGTTGCTGGTGGAACGCCGGGTGCGGATCGACGGACAGACCGTCAGCGATCCCCATGCACAAGTCCGCGAATTCAGCCGTGTAGAAGTCGACGACGAAGTGCTGCAAGCTGGCCGGCCAGCGCGCTACTTCATGCTGCACAAGCCGCCCGGCTGTGTCAGTGCAACCCGCGACCCGCAACACCCCACGGCGCTCGACTGGTTGGACGAACCGGACAAGGACGACCTGCACATCGCCGGACGCCTGGATTTCAACACCACCGGGCTGATGCTGATCACCAATGACGGCGCCTGGTCGCGGCGCCTGACCCAACCGCAGACCAAACTGCCCAAGGTCTACTACGTTGAAACCGAGCAAATCATCACGGCCGAATACGCCGACACTTTCGCCCGGGGCCTGTACTTTGCCTTCGAAGACCTCACCACCCAACCTGCTGAGCTGACGCTGCTGGGGCCCAGATCGGCGCGCTTGAGCATCGTTGAAGGGCGCTATCACCAGGTCAAGCGCATGTTTGGCCACTTCAACAACAAGGTGCTGCGCCTGCACCGCGAGCGCATGGGCCCACTGACACTGGACGCCCGTCTCGAGCCGGGCCAGTACCGCGCCTTGAGCCTTGAAGAAGTCCATCTCATCTGAACCTGCTACCGCTGGGCAGAAGTGTCGAACAATTTTCCGATAGGTACTTGCGCAACGCTCGCCCCCCTGCTTGAATCAAACCGTCGGCCGAAATGTGACCGATGAGTCACAACATACTTCCAAGAAACTTTTTGCCGGCTGGAACCCTCAGGTTCCGCCTTGTCCCGCCGGCGAACTGCCCGCCTATAACAACACCCGTCGACCTTTTTTTTGGATCGACATGGGCCTTATCTTCCAGGCGTATGCCTACCTGTCACATTGCCCGTGCAATCTCATTGCGCGCATACCCGCTTGCCAGGAGTCTTATGACATGAGGCCAGAAATCGCTGTGCTGGATATACAGGGTCAGTATCGGGTTTACACGGAGTTCTATCGCGCAGACGCCGCACAAAAGACCATCATCCTGGTCAACGGCTCAATGGCCACCACCGCGTCGTTTGCACAGACCGCCAAAAACCTCTACCCGCAATTCAATGTTGTGCTGTACGACCAACCCTACGCGGGCAAGTCCAAAGCCCACAACCGGCATGAGACCATGCTGACGAAAGAGGTCGAAGGCCAGATCCTCCTGGAACTGATCGACCACTTCGCCGCCGAGCACGTGCTGTCGTTTTCCTGGGGCGGCGCCGCCACACTGACCGCCCTGGCCCAGCGCCCACGGCGCATCGAAAAAGCCGTGATCAGCTCGTTCTCACCGGTACTCAATGCGCCGATGCGTGACTACCTGGAGCGCGGCGTGGATTACCTGAGCAGCCTGGACGGCGACCGTGTCGGACACTTGGTCAACAGCACCATCGGCAAACATTTGCCGCCGCTGTTCAAGCGTTTCAACTATCGCCACGTGAGCAGCCTGGCCGAGCATGAATACGGGCAGATGCACTTCCACATCAGCGATGTGCTTCACAGCGACCAGTTGTGCTACGTCAACGCGGCGAAGAAAATCAACGTGCCGGTGCTGTTCCTGAACGGCGAATGGGACGAGTACACCGCGGCCGCTGACGCCAAGCTTTTTGCCGAGCATGTACAGCAGAGCAGCTTCAGCACCCTGCAAGCCACCGGGCACTTCCTGGACATGGAACACAAGGCCGCCTGCCGGGACAGCCGCAACGCTTTAATGGACTTCCTGCAACCGACCCACCACGAAAGTCGACCTCGCTACAACTACGTGCAGGGCTACCATGCACTGGCTATCTGAAACCGAGTCTTCGCGAGCAAGCCCCACCCTGCGCTTTTGGCAACGGGGTTTGCCCGCGAATGACCGCTCTGGTTTGAGGCTTGCGTAGACGGGTGACCTCGCCGTACGTAAAGAAAAACTTCAAATCCGTGGCCACATCTGGTACAAAGTCAGCCGCTCTGAGCGGGTGTCGTATAATGGCATTACTCCAGCTTCCCAAGCTGATAACGAGGGTTCGATTCCCTTCACCCGCTCCAATCGAATTCTGGTCCCGCGTTGTATATTTTTTGGCGAGGGATTAAAAAAAACCGGCTCATGGTGGCCGGTTTTTTTATGGCTGATGTTTGGGGAAGTGTGAGGTGATCTCCGAGCGTAGATAGATGGCTCCCCATCTCCGTCCAAAATAATACGCCCCCATTTCCACATCCTCGACGTTATCGAGAAAGCACCCTCTTGCAAGCCGAAGACGCCTTGAGCCGGCTACCGCCACGGCATCGCCGAAAAAAGGTATCTCAGCGATAGAGCATCAAACATGCTTAGCGACAAAAGCGACGACGACAAACACGGTCAGAGCGAACGCTGCACCGATGCTGAACGGCAACCACGTAACGCGGAATGTGGTCGGGGCCGGGCGCCTCATTTCTTCTGCCAAAGCCTCTACCTCTCGATGCAATTGCTCAATGCTTGCTTGATGACTTCGATGTGTGGACATGTCATTTCTCCTCCGAGGTCGCGGGGCCCTGTCTGTCCATCAACAGCATCTGATCCCTGGGTCTGGAGAATCAGCGCAATTAAAATATCGTATGGCTACCATGAAGATTTGTAGGCAAAATCCGAAAACTGCGTAGGGGGTGCGCTTACCTTACTTTTTGGCGAGTTTTCGCCTTGTCGCCCTTGTCCTTCGATGGCTACTCTCCAGACGTCGCTGCAAATCAGCGATCGGGCTTGGGAACCCGTGAGTCATGCAACCGCGCTTCACGGGAGCTAGACAATGCGTACCTCGCAGCAAAACAGATCATTTTTAAACCAGCCAAATCTCAGGCCTCGAATTTACTGCTTCTCGATCAACGGAGGCAGACCATGAACGAAAACACTGAGCTCAAAACCATCGGCTACACCCCCTTCAACTATTCCGCTGATCGAGCACTGTTCCGAGTCAACGGCGGCGTCCCTATCCAAGAGGCATTGGAACGGGCGTCGGATCTTTTGCATCTCGCCCACCGGCTTGCCGAAGACGCGGCGTTTGAGAAGAGCACCGACCGCTACGCCTGGGCTGCGCATTTTTTGTTGGAGATGAGCAAGGCAGTAATTGATGACGTTGTGAAAGTCATTACGCCTAGATCGGAAGTTGAAGTTAGAAAAAAAGCCGAGAAACAATAGATAGACCGTACGTTTGAGAATGGGAGCCGCAAGACTCCCACCTAACGACAAACCAAAAAGCCCCGGCGGTTTTTCGCAGCGGGGCTTTTTGTATGTTGGCTGCCTACTTGTGTCGTTCATTGCTCAGCCGCCAGGCAAATGCCCCAACGGCAACGCCCCCGGCGTCTTCACCGTATGAATCGCGAAGTTGCTGCGGATGTCACTTATGCCCGGCAGCTTCAACAAATGCCCGGTGACGAAGCGGTCATAGGCACGCAAGTCCGGCACCACGACTTGCAACAGAAAATCCGACTCGCCTGACACCAGGAACGCCGAAATCACTTCCGGCAATGCCGTGACCGCCTGGCGAAATGCTTCGGCTCGTTCGTCGTTGTGCCGCTCAACTTTCACGCCGACAAAAATCGTCAGCCCGAGGCCCACTTCGTCGCGATCCAGAATGGCTTGATAACCACGAATCACACCGGCGTCTTCGAGCATCCGCACGCGGCGCAGGCAGGGTGACGGGGACAGGCCGATTTCTTCGGCCAGTTGCACGTTGCTCAGGCGACCGTCCCTTTGCAGTGCGGCGAGGATTTTGCGGTCGAAGGCATCCAGTTTCATGAGTTGGCATTTTCCGATGGAATGACACGAATATATGGCAGGTTATGCCAATTTCCTTAGCTTTAGAAGCTGACTTCGCAACCACCTGCCCTGCCCCTCGGCCCTAGACTGGCACTACCGAATCGTCGATGAAGGGAGGTGTGGCATGGCAGAGCTCTGGTTGTTCCTGATGGCCTTGATGGTGGCGTATTTGCTGCCTGGGCCGGACATGATTCTGTTGCTGCAAACCGGTGCCCGCCAGGGCAAGGGCGCGGCACTGGCGACGGCGGTGGGCCTGGGCATCGCCCGGGGATGTCATGTCGCGCTGGCCGCATTGGGACTTTCGGCATTGTTCAAGACTGCGCCCTGGACGTTTGACGCGGTGCGCCTGGCCGGGGCTGCCTACCTGTTATGGATCGGTTTTCAATGCCTGAGGACCACGTTGTTGCCGAGTTTTGAAGGAGCCGGTATCGAGGCCGGAAAGCGGCGTTGGTATCAGGCGATTCGGCGCGGTCTGCTGACCAACTTGCTTAATCCCAAGGCATTGTTGTTTTGTTCGGTTTTACTGCCGCAGTTTATTGATCCACAGGGCGGACCGGTGTTGGGACAGTTTGCGACCCTGGGCGTGGTGTTGGTCAGCGTGGGTTTGTTGTTTGATAGCGGCTACGCGCTGGTAGGTGTCGCGCTTGGGCGCTGGCTTCAACGCTCCCCTTCGGCCCAGCGCGTGCAACAGTGGTTGTTTGGCAGTCTTTTGATTGGGTTTGCGGTGCGGCTGACGTTTGTGCAGCAGGCCTAGTGCCTGTGGATAAGCTGATCGGACGGACACCTGGAGCGAGGCGAACTGGGCTGAAACCGGGGGCTGCTGCGCAGCCCAGCGGGAGCAAGCTCCCTCGCCACGGTCGTATTTTTTACCCTCCCTCACATTCCGAAATAACCCCACCCACCTAGCCGCTCCCCTTGCCGGGCGCGGCTTCTACACTTCGGTGCAATCAGCTCACCCACCCGCTAGTGTCATCCCGGTGGTTATGGTGTTGATCATTAAATTTCAGTAGATATAGTACCCACCAAGCACACCACACGGAGGTGTTGTGAATAGCCGATTTTTGATAAGCCAGATCATTGCGGACGGTTGATATGTGGTGCGGGTTCGGGGCAGCCACCATCACTTCAAGCACCCGACCAAGCCGGGATTGGTCACGGTTCCTCATCCGAAGAAGGACCTGCTCAAGAAAACGGCCATCAGTATTTTGCAACAGGCGCTGCTTCAGCCGCCCCGTTGCCCTGCGTTCCCGGAGGACGATGAATATGCTTTACCCGATTGCGATTTCCATGGGCGATGACAAGCACGCCTGGGGTGTTGAAGTGCCGGATATTCCCGGATGTTTTTCCGCAGGCGATGACCTGGACGAGGCCATGGCGATGGCGCGTGAGGCCATTGAGGGACACTTCGAGATTTTGGCCGAGGACGGTTCGGCGATTCCGCCAGCCAACACCGTCACCCTGCATGCAGCTAATCCAAAGTATGCCGGCTGCACTTGGGCGCTGGTGGACATCGATGTCACCAAGTACCTGGGCAAGGCGCAGAAACTCAACATCACGTTGCCCGGTTATCTGCTGAATCGCATTGATGAATATGTGTTGCACCATCCTGAAGAGAAGAGCCGGTCAGGGTTCCTCGCTTCTGCCGCTCTCAAGGTATTGCAGCAAGGGCGGTGAACGTTTGTGGGAGCGAGCTTGCTCGCGATGGCGTCAAATCAGCAGCATCCATGTTGGCTGACAGGGCGCCATCGCGAGCGAGCTCGCTCCCACAGGGGTTTGCAATCGCCCCTCCGATGGCTGCGGGCCGTCTATTTTTTCTCAGCCCCGGACTCCTGCATCTGCACCGAAGACTTGGTGCCGTCGGTGTTGTCCTTGGTCTCGTTATCCGAGTTATCGAAACAGCCTTGCAGGGTGAACAAGCAGCAGGCAAGGCAAAAAGTGCGGGCGAGATTCATGATGTACTCCAATGCCGAGGGCTTTCAGCAGTGACCTGCGAGAGCGGCAATGGTTGCGACTGTCATCGTGCCGAACGATGAACGTCGACGGATGTTGGGGACTGAAATGTAAGTAGAATCTTCACCGCCTCGTTGCTGTCACACCAGACAGGTGCATCCAATAAGGAAACACGGCAATGACGTTCGCAAAAATCGCTCAAAAACTGGCCCTCTGGGCGGGGAGCCCCAAGACATTCCTGGGGGCCATCGTATTGTTGGCACTGTGGGCAGCCAGCGGACCTTTCTTCGGTTTCAACGACACCTGGCAATTGATCATCAACACCTCAACCACGATCATTACCTTCCTCATGGTGTTCCTGATTCAGAACACGCAGAACCGCGATACAGACATCTTGCACCTGAAGATCGATGAACTGTTGAGAGCGACCAAGGAGGCACAAAACGCAATGCTCGGACTCGAATCCCTGGACCTCAAGCAACTGGAGGCGCTGAGGAAACACTACCAGGCCATGGGCAACGACGAGGTCAGAAGCCTTGAAGGCCTGGAAGCGAAAAGCAAGATCGACCTGAACCAGTGCTGAGAGATGCGCGAGTGGGTGACATGCCCACTCGCGCGGTTCGGCCAAGCGTCAAGGCAGTGGGTTACCGCCCGTCACGCCAAACACTTCCCCAGTGATGTAGCTCGACTCCTGGGATGCCAGCAATACATAGAGCGGCGCGCATTCGGCCGGTTGGCCTGGACGTTTCATCGGCACCTGCGCGCCAAAGGAAGGAATCTTCTCCTGCGGTTGGCCGCCACTGGGTTGCAGCACGGTCCAAATCGGTCCCGGTGCCACGGCATTGACCCGGATGCCCTTGCTGATGACTTGTCCGGCCAACGCCTTGGTGAACGCCACGATGGCCGCTTTGGTCGTGGCGTAATCCAACAGCGTCGCGGACGGGTCGTAGGATTGGATCGATGCGGTGTTGATGATGGTCGCCCCCGCCGGCATCAGCGGCACCGCTGCCTTGCAGATCCAGAACATCGCATAGATGTTGGTTTTCATGGTGTCGTCGAATTGCGCAGTGGTGATGTCGGCAATGTCTTTTTGCGCTTCCTGCTTGCCGGCAACGTTCACCACAATATCCAGGCCGCCCAATTGCTCGTGGGCACTCTTGACCAATTGCACGCAAAAGGTTTCGTCCTTGAGGTCGCCGGGAATCGCAATCGCCTTGCGGCCTTCGGCTTCGATCAGCTCGATGACTTGCCGCGCATCCCGCTCTTCGCTGGGCAAGTAGTTGATCGCGACATCCGCGCCCTCGCGGGCATAGGCGATGGCGGCGGCACGACCGATGCCTGAGTCACCACCGGTGACCAGGGCCTTGCGCCCTTCCAGACGCCCGAAGCCCTGGTAACTGTTTTCACCATGATCGGGCTTGGGCACCATGTCCTGGTCAATGCCCGGTGGCGACTGCGGCTGGTCGGGAAAGGGTGGGCGCGGATATTGGGTCAATGGGTTCTGCATCGCGTATTGGTTGGGCTCTCGGCGTGTGGACATCGAGGTTCTCCTTTTCGGCGGGCAAAAACAGCCGGGACGCTGACGCCCCGGTCCTGAATGCAAAAGCAGATGCGGCAGATCAACGGCTGGCTTGCAGCGCCCTGGCCATTTCAAGATGGGTCTGCAATTTAGGCAGGGTTTCATCGGCAAACGCCTTGATCTCCGGCACTTCGGTGGTCTGGGCCTGCTGCTGGATCTGCGCGATGGCCTCCTCGGTGGCCTTGACCTGGGTGGCGGCATACGCAGCCTCGAACGACTCGCCTTCCTTGACCTGCGGCATCAGGGCCTTGGCCTTGTCCGCCACCTCCTCCCGGGGGGCGACAGGCAAGTCGAGCTTCTTGGCGATCTTCGCCAAGTGTTGATTGGCCGTGGTGCGGTCGTTGATCACCATGATGGTGTAGTCCTTGACCTCCCTGGATTCGGCTTTCCCATGGGCCATGCGACTTGTCTCGATGTCGGCTATGCCTTTGGCGGAAGCATCGTTGATGAATTCGGCAGGCGATTGGGCCCAGGCACTGTTGGCGCCCAGGCCCATCAACACGACAACACTGGTGGTGCGAAAAAAACTGGCCATACGGCTCATGATCGCGCCCTCCTCTGATGAAAGTTCTGGCGGTTTATCCACCGTTGAATCAGAACCAGCCATGAATACAGCGAAACGTGCGACCCGGCTTTCGACGGTTTCTATCGACGCTCGTGATGGTGGTTCTCCCACTTCTGCGACCCGCTTCGGACACCTTCGTTCGATCATGAGCAATGTTTGCCAGATAAATACCGCTTGAACCGGGCATGGTCCGGCCCCCCCTATTCGTGGATGCAGGGCGCGCAGCCCCCTTCTTATATTCGAATTGGATACGGGTTGAAGGTTTGAGAAAGGTGCTCGTGCCACGACGAACGGTGGCGTGCTTTCAGATGCCGAACGCCCTGTGATTCTGGCGTTTGGCGGCATACATCGCCTCGTCGGCGTGGCGGAACAGGGCAACATCTTCAGTGCCATGGTCGGGGAAACAGGCCACGCCGATGCTCGGTTCGATGCTTAGGCAGTGCCCGTCCAGGCGCAGTGGCTGGGCCAATGCATGGCGGATTTTTTCCTGCACGCGTTGGGCATCCGCCAAGGCCTGGATGCTGTGCAGCAGCACCACGAACTCGTCCCCACCAATACGTGCCACGGTGTCGGTGTCGCGGATACAGCCCTTGAGACGATTGGCCACCGCTTGTAACAGCATGTCGCCAACCCCGTGGCCGTAGGTGTCGTTGATCTGCTTGAAACGGTCCAGGTCGATGTACAGCAAGGCCATGCGCCCGGACGCCGCACGAGCGGTCGCCAATGCACACTTGAACCGTTCACGGAGTAATTCGCGGTTGGGCACCTGGGTCAATTGATCGTACTGAGCCATGTGCTGCAACCGGGCGTGCAACTGCTTGCGCTCGATGGCGACGGTGATCTGTGCGCAGACGTATTGCAGCAGTTCCTTGTCCTGCTCGGTGTAGCGCTCGTTGTGCGGCGCACTCTTGACGATCAGCGCGCCAATCGTACCGCTCTGCGAGTTCAGCGGCACGCCCAGCCAACACGGCGCATCCGGCCGCGCTACAAGGTCATCGAACCCCGGCGGCAAGTCGTTACAACCAGGCGTCAGCAGGATCGGCTGGCCGCTGCGAATCACCTCGGCGCACAAACGCCCGGTGACCGTGCCTGGCAACTCGGGCTGCCCTTCCCGATCGTCGACGTGATAGGGGAAGTTCAGCTGCGAACATTGTTCGTCATACAGCGCCACCGAGAAATTCAGCGCCGGCAGCCACTCGCCAATAATCAGGTGGATGCGCTTGAACAGCGCCAGCAGGTCTGCCGCGGCATGGGCCGCCTCGGAAATCGCATACAACGCCGCCTGTCGGGACTCGGCCTGCTTGCGCTCGGTGATGTCTCGGGCCACGGCAATGCGCAGCTGGTCCGCCGGCGACCAGCGCGCCGACCACAGGATGTGCACCACCCGCCCGTCCTTGCGCACGTAGCGGTTCTCGAAATTGAGCTTGGGCTCGCCGTCCATGATCTCCCGCGCCGCCTCAAGGGTCCGCTGGCGGTCGGCGGGATGCACCAGGTCGATCATTAGCTGGCCGATCAGTTCCTGCGGCGTGTAGCCAAAGATCTGTTCGCAGGCAGCACTGACGAACACGAAACGCCCTTGGCCGTCGACGGCACACACGGCGTCCAGCAGAAGATCGATGTAGCTGGCCAGCGGCGCGGAACTTCGAGTGTCCATGGGGCTGGAGGTCATCCGGATAATGCAGCGGTGAGCGAAGCGGGTGATCGTCAGTTCGTGACGCCGATACAACGAGCGAGAACGACTCGCCCCCTGTAGCGATGAGGATAGCGCAGGGGATCAGACTGTAGAGGATGAGCCTCGATATCGGGGCGAACATTCACACAAACGATGGAGACCAACGGGACTGGCCACACTTCAAGGACGATGTAGTATGTTGTATTACAAACCACTACATCGAGATCATCATGTCCATCATGTCATTGCGCTTGCCCGATGATGTCGCCGAAACCCTGGCGGTATTGGCCAAGGCTACCGGGCGCAGCAAATCATTCCTGGCCGTCGATGCGCTACGCGAATACCTAGCCCGTGAAGCCTGGCAGATCAAGGAAATCCAAGAAGCCTTGCATGAGGCAGATGCAGGTGACTTCGCGAGTCCCGAGGATGTCAGCACGATTGCCGAAAAATGGATGAACAATGCAGGTTGAGTGGCTGCGTACTGCCCTCAAGAATCTGGACGACGAAGCCGCTTATATTGCGCTGGACAATCCAAAAGCAGCAGCGCACTTCGTCAAGGCAATCCTCATGAGCGTCGAGCAACTTGCTCAATTCCCTGCGTCCGGTCGTGAAGGCCGCCTGGCTGGCACCCGTGAATGGGTTGTCCCCGACCGCCCATACCTGATTCCCTATCGCGTTCGCCACGGACGTGTGCAAATCCTGCGACTGTTCCATATGCGACGATTGCCAACGCCTGGTAGGTGCAGCCACTCGCTTCAACGCAACCCCGTCATTCCGTAAAAAACGCCATACCGGCATACGGTGCCTGCCGACAAGCCTTCAACCGCGACGCCAGGTCGCCCACATGCACTTCAAGCTTGTGCCCGTCCGGGTCGAGAAAGTAGAACGAATCACCCTCGCTGCGGTTGTCGCGCCATGATGACACCTGGGCCGCGTTCAGCCGCGCCACCAGTTCCGGGAAATCCTCGGCAGTGATGGTGAAAGCGTAATGGGTGTAGTCCGCCGCCGGCTGGGGCCGGCGCAATGGGTCGAAAGCCAGGCACAACCACAAACCCGGCAGCGACAAATAGGCCCCGCGGTCCCACTTGGCTTCGAGACGCAACTGTAATAGCTCGCCATAAAAACCCACGCTGCGATCCAGGTCGGTGACGGCAAGGGTCAGATGATTGAAGCCTGAGAGCATCAGCAAACCACCTTCAGAAAAGAGTGATAACCCAGTGGGCGTGGGGCGAACCCAGGGTACTTCCAAGCTCCGACATCGCCGACGGATTCCCCGTCCAAGGCCCTAGGCAAAGTCCTACGCAGAACTCTCCAGTGACACTCAAACACGCCAGAAACAGCCGATTCAAAGCCCTGCACAACAATCTGTAAAGTCTGGAAACACACCGCTATCGAAACACCCCACGGACAGCACCATTCACCAAGGAATGTAATCGCACCATGAACCAGACCGCTCAAGCACCCCATCACTTCACCCACTACCGCAAGGTGATTTCCCTGGCAGACCAGAACTGGCAGGGCACCGAGGCCGGAAAGGTCTCAGGGCTGAATGTCGAGGTCAAGACACCCAATGTGCTGGTCGACCAATACGGTCGTACCTTTCATCATTTCTGTACCACGTCCTACCTGGGCCTGGACTATCACCCCGCATTGCTGGACGGCGCCATGACGGCCCTGTGGGAAACCGGGACCCTGCGGGTCGCCAACTCAAGGAATCGCTGCAAACTGGCGATCCTGGACCAGTACGAAACCCAATTGTCGGAGCTGTTTGGCGCCAGTTGCCTCAGTGCCCTGTCGTGCAGTGCGGCAAGCGCCGGAATCCTGCCGCTGCTGGCCAGCGGTGCATTCACCAACCATTGTTCGCCGGTCATGGTGTTTGACAAACACGCCCATTACTCGATGAACCACAGCAAGGCCGCCTGTGCCGATGAAACCCAGGTCGTCACGTGCCCGCACAACGACATGGACTTCATCGAAGACCTGTGCAAACGCCAGCGCTGCGTGGCGTACGTGGCCGACAGCGCCTACAGCATGGGCGGATTGGCGGACCTGGACAGCCTGATGTATCTCAAGCAACGCTATGGCCTGTTTCTTTATCTGGATGACTCCCACGCGCTGTCTGCGGTCGGGGAGTCCGGCGCAGGCCTGGTCCGTTCGCGCGTCCCGGCCGTGGATGAACGCACCCTGATCGTTGCGTCCTTGGCCAAGTCATTCGGGGCCAGTGGCGGGATGGTCATGTTTGGTAGCGAGCGGCACAAAGCGCTGGTGCAGCGTTACGGTGGGCCGAGCAATTGGTCCCAGAGCCTGAACGCAGCGGCCATCGGCGCCGGTATGGCGTCGATACGCCTGCACCGCAGTCGAGAATTCAGCGCCCTGCAGGAACGTTTGCAAGCTAATATCCGCTTCTTCGACAGCCTCGTGCGCACTGAACAGCGTGGCAATCCCATGGCAATCCGCATGGTGCCCTGCGGTGAAGCAGCCCTGGCCAACAGCCTGGCCGTCGAACTGGCCGAACTGGGGTATTTCACTTCAGCGGTCTTTTTTCCCGTGGTGCCGCAAGGCAAAGCCGCCATTCGCATCACCCTGCGCGCCGACATGGAGCCGAACGTGATTCGCTCGTTTTGCGAAAAGATCACCGAACTGCTGCTGACCCACGGGCGTGACATCCGCCCTTGAGACAGGACGCTCGATGAAGAACCGTACAACCCTGATCGTCACTTGCACTACCGTTTTCCTGGCCCAACTGGGCATGAGCATCTACTTGCCGGCCCTGCCCGATATCGCCCGGGACCTGGGCGCCGATGCGTCCCGGGTTTCCTGGGGCTTGTCGGTGTACCTGATCGGCATGGCGCTGCCCATGTTGCTGTGGGGCAGCCTGAGCCAACGGCTGGGGCGCAAGCCGGTCTTGCTGGCGGCCTTGGGGTTGTACGGCTTGGGCAACCTGGCCCTGCCGCTGGGCACAACCGTGGAGGCGTTCCTGACGCTCAGGTTGATCCAGGGCATCGGTGCCAGCGGTATCTCGGTGATGGCGCGGGTACTGATTCGGGACAGTTTCAGCGGCGACCTGTTGGCCAAGGCACTGTCATGGATATCGATCGCCTTTGTGATTGCCCTCGGTATCGGCCAGTACCTGGGCTCACTGATCCAGGCCGTTTTCGGCTGGGAAGCGATTTTCCAAGGCTTGGGCGCCGTCAGCCTGGCCATGGCAGCGGCGGTGTCCCGGGCCAGGTTCCCGGTGCTGGTGCAAACCGGCAACGGGCAATCGGCGTGGGGCATCTACGGGCACATCCTGCGACAACCCGCGTTCATGCTGCCGGCCTTGGCCGGTGGGCTGGGTTACGGCGTGATCGTCGCCTTCAACACCGCCGCGCCACTGATCCTGCAGGAGAGCTTCCACTGGTCACCCATTGAATACGGCCTGCTGGGCTGGCCGGTCAGTGCGGCGTACTTGCTTGGGGCGCTGGTGGTGAATGCTTTTGTATTGCGTACCGGTCAACGGCGAATGATGGGCTGGGGCATTGCCCTGGTGCTGGGCGGGAGCATGAGCATGCTGGCAGGCAGCCTCACCTTGAGCAGTATAGCGCTGCTCTTCTGGCTGCCGTATTGCTTCGCGGTGTTTGGCCAGTCGTTGATCTACCCCATCAGCCTGTCCCTGGCCAACGAAGGCTCGCCGGTGGCCGGCGCTTATGCCATGGCGTTGAGTGGGTTCCTGCACCAACTGATGGCCTCGGTGATCGGTGCCATGGCCAGCCTGTTGTTGAGCCAACAGGCCTGGCCGCTGGCGGCGTTATGCGCACTGTTGGGGGCGGCGGCGATGCTCTGTGTGAAGTTCGTGCCACCCCGGGTCGCTTAGGCTTTGTACGAAAAGTGCCTGCGCGACGATCATGCTGCGTTGAAAACAGGCTCGGAATGCTCATTGACAACCAGTCAACTCCGCTTCCTCGCCTGTTTTCGCCTTGCCTGATCGCCGCTCGGCGACTTTTCATACAAAGCCTAGAACGCGCTGCGGAAAATCTCTTCGATCTGCCGCTGGTCCGCCGCCCGTGGGTTGGTCAGGCCGCAGGCGTCTTTCAAGGCGTTGGCGGCCAGCACCGGTACGTCGTTGAGGCGTACGCCCAGGTCACGTAAACCGGCCGGAATGTCCACGTCAAGGGCCAGTTTGCGGATCGCCGCAATGGCGTCCCGGGCTCCCTCTTCCGGGCTGAAACCGCGTGTATCGGCGCCCATGGCATGAGCCACGTCGGTCAGCCGAACGGCGCATACCGAAGCATTGAAGCTCTGCACATGAGGCAACAGCACCGCGTTGCACACACCATGAGGCAGGTCGTAGAAGCCACCCAACTGGTGCGCCATCGCGTGCACGAAACCCAGCGATGCATTGTTGAACGCCATCCCCGCGAGAAACTGCGCGTAGGCCATGTTCTCCCGCGCGGTCAGGTCATTGCCGTCACGCACGGCCAGGCGCAGGTTGTTGCTGATCAGGGTGATGGCCTTCAGGGCGCAGGCATCGGTGATGGGGGTAGCGGCGGTGGAGACATAAGCCTCGATCGCGTGGGTCAGTGCATCCATGCCGGTGGCGGCCGTCAGGCCCTTGGGCATCGCCACCATCAGCGCCGGGTCGTTCACCGACATCAATGGGGTGACATTGCGATCGACAATCGCCATTTTCACGTGGCGTGTCTCGTCGGTGATGATGCAAAAACGGGTCATTTCGCTAGCGGTGCCCGCCGTGGTGTTGATGGCGATCAGCGGCAGCTGCGGCTTGCTCGAACGGTCGACGCCTTCATAGTCACGAATCTGCCCGCCATTGGTCGCACACAGGGCAATGCCCTTGGCGCAGTCGTGGGGCGAACCGCCACCCAGCGACACGACGAAATCACACTGGCTCTCCTTCAGCAGCCCCAGCCCGAGCTCGACGTTGGCGATGCTTGGGTTGGGCTTGGCGCCGTCGAAAATGACCGAGTCGACGTCCTGTATCGCCAACAATTCGGCCACCTTGGTGGCGACGCCGGCCTTGGCCAGCCCCACGTCGGTGACGATCAGGGCTTTGCGAAAGCCGTAGTTGCGGATAGCGGTCATCGCTTCATCGAGGCAGCCCAGCCCCATGATGTTCACGGCGGGAATGAAAAAAGTGCTGCTCATGGGGTCACGCTCCTGGTTGAGGCCGGATCGGCAGGGCTTACAGAATGACCGACTAGTCATGACGCATCTTGATCTGGCTCAAGACTGGGTCGTGATAAAGTCGCGCCCTGCCTTTGCCACGTTTTGAGATGATCCTTGCGATGACCGATTTCCAGGAATACGACACCCGGCTCGAAGACTGGGAGGCCTTGCGCGCCGACACCGCCTTCAGCGGCCTGTTGGTGGGCAATGGGGCCAGCCGCGCAGTGTGGGATGATTTCGGCTATGACTCGCTGTTCGAAAATGCCCGCACCGTCGAGGAGAAACCCCTGAGCCCGTCGGAGCTGAGCGTGTTCGATGCGATGCAGACGCGCAGTTTCGAGCAGGTACTCGCTGCGCTTAAAACCACCAGTCGGGTCAACAAGGCCCTGGCCGTCAGCTCCGCCGCGCCGCGCAATCGCTATTACGCGATCAAGGAAGCACTGATCAACACTGTGCATGCGGTGCACATCCCATGGCGCCTGGTGCAACCTTCGACCCTGGCGACGCTCAACCAGGAGCTGAGCCGCTACCGCACGGTGTTCACCACCAACTACGACCTGCTCAACCATTGGGCGATCCAGCAGGCGCCCGAGAGCATCAGCGACCTGTTCTTCGGCGATGATCACAATTTCGACCTGAGCCAGGCGACCACCGACAAACCACGCCTGTTGTACCTGCACGGCGGCCTGCACCTGGTGCGCAACCAGGACGGCACGGCGCGCAAGCTCACCTCCACCGAAGGCACCTTGCTGGGCAGTTTCGCCATCAACAACACGATCAAGACCCTCGACGACGTGCCGTTGTTCGTCAACGAAGGCCCAAGCCAGGACAAGCTCAAGACCATCCGCAGCAGCGATTACCTGTCGTTCTGCTACGACCAGTTGCTGCAGCACGGCGACAACCTGTGCCTGTTCGGCCATGCCCTGGGCGAGCAGGACAAGCACATCGTGCAAGCCCTGCGCCTGGCCGCACCGAAGACCGTGGCGATTTCGATCTATCCCCGTAGCCAGGCGTTCATCCAGCATCAGAAGCGGCATTACGCCAAGGTGTTCCAGGGGCTGGAGGTGCAATTGCGCTTCTTCGATGCAAAGAGCCACCCGCTGGGCGATCCGAAGCTGTCGGTGCCGGTGGAGGTTTAACCAGAGCTGGCATGACCTGGAAACCCGACGTCAGTGAATGGTGGCGAGGGAGCTTGCTCCCGCTGGACTGCGAAGCAGTCCCATCGTGCAAATGACGGCTGCTTCGCAGCCGAGCGGGAGCAAGCTCCCTCGCCACAGGACGCTCGCTGCCACAGGGATGAATTCAAAGCGCCGCCACGGTCTTGTCCTTGATCACCGTCGTCGGTCCGTTGGACTTGACGCTGGCAATGCCTTTGTCCCGGGCCGCATCCGATGAATAAGCTTCACTGCTGCCAATCACTTCATGGTTGGCCGCTTTGAGGTTGAAGTACGGATGGCCGTCCTTGGTGTTCTTGAGTTCATAGCGCTCGGCCAACGGACTGTTTTTCTGCACCGAAGCAATGCCACCATCGACACCGCTGCGGGTGGTGTACAGCTCACTGGTCAGAATCGTTTCGGCGTTGGCCGCTTTGAGTACAAACCGAAACTGGCCGCTGCTGCTTTTGCTGATTTCGTACCATCCGGACATGATTTTTCTCCTGGCAATGAAGACATGCCCCGAGAGTAAAGACCCGCCGCGCTTGCCCTGCCAGTCCGCTGTGCAGCGTTATTACAATGTGATGGCCGTGCCCAGCAGCGTCAGGAAACCCGCCAGCCAGCTCGGGTGCGCAGGCCAGGCCGGTGCAGTGGCGAGGTTGCCCTGGACATGGCCTTGGGTCACGGGAATGTCGATATAGGTCCCGCCCGCCAGTCGGACTTCCGGAGCACACGCCGGATAGGCGCTGCATTCACGCCCTTCGAGAATGCCCGCCGCCGCCAGCAATTGCGCACCGTGGCACACCGCGGCAATCGGCTTGCCCGCCAGATCGAAATCGCGCACCAGTTGCAGGACGGTTTCATTCAGGCGCAGGTACTCCGGCGCTCGTCCCCCCGGCACCAACAGCGCGTCGTAGTCGGCGGCCTGGACGTTGGCGAAGTCATGGTTGAGGGCAAACAAGTGCCCCGGTTTTTCACTGTAGGTCTGGTCGCCTTCGAAATCGTGGATCGCCGTGCGCACCGTCTGCCCGGCGGTTTTGTCCGGGCACACGGCGTGCACGGTGTGGCCAATCATCTGCAGGGCCTGGAACGGCACCATGACTTCATAATCTTCGACGTAATCGCCGACCAGCATGAGGATTTTCTTGGCGGCCATGGGAAGGGCTCCTTTGGGGGGCTGCGTGGGTGGTTAACGCATTAAAGGTAGCCCGCTACGTCAATAGATGAGGGATAAGCGCCGATTACCTGACGGGATGCACCTCGCTCCCACAGGATGTCAGTGATGTCAGGCGAGGTATCCATCCGCTCGCAGCAGCGTTTCGAGGCAATGCTCGGTAACGTGGTAGAAAGCCTTGAGCTCCTGGATCTTCGCCAGCAGCTCGGTGGGGTCCGCCGGTTCGGCGCGTTTGACCGCGAGGATCATCTTGTTCTTGTTGGTGTGCTCAAGGGAGATGAACTCGAAGACCTTGGTCTCGTAGCCGCACGCTTCCAGGAACAGCGCCCGCAAGCTGTCGGTGACCATTTCCGCCTGCTGGCCAAGGTGCAGGCCATATTGCAGCATTGGCTTGAGCAAGGCCGGGCTCTGGATCTGCAGGCGGATCTGCTTGTGGCAGCACGGCGAGCACATGATGATCGAGGCGCCCGAGCGAATGCCCATGTGGATCGCGTAGTCGGTGGCGATGTCGCAGGCATGCAAGGCGATCATCACGTCCACCGCGCTCGGCGCCACGCTGCGCACGTCGCCGTGCTGGAAGCTCAGGCCCGGGTGTTCCAGGCGCGCGGCGGCTTCGTTGCACAGCTTGACCATGTCTTCGCGCAGCTCGACACCGGTCACCACGCCTTCGGCCTGCAAGGTGTTGCGCAGGTAATCGTGGATGGCGAACGTCAGGTAGCCTTTGCCCGAGCCGAAATCCGAGACCCGCACCGGTTTGTCCAGGGCCAGCGGCGAAGACGTCAGTGCATGGCTGAAGACCTCGATGAACTTGTTGATCTGCTTCCACTTGCGCGACATCGCCGGAATCAGCTCGTGCTTGTGGTTGGTCACGCCCAGGTCGGCCAAAAATGGTCGGTTCAGGTCGAGGAAGCGATTTTTCTCACGGTTGTGCTCGGCAGATGGCACTTCCCGCAGTTGCTGGGGCTTGCTCTTGAACAACGAGCTCTTGCCCTTCTTGCTGTACTCCAGCTGCGCCTCGTCGGTGACCGCCAGCAAATGTGCGTTCTTGAACGATGCCGGCAACAGCCCGGCAATGGTTTCCACCCCTTCGGCTACAGGGAAATTCTTGGTGATGTCGCGGGTCTTGTAGCGGTAGACGAAGGACAGGCACGGCTGGTCCTTGACCGTCAGTTGCTTGATGATCAGCCGCTGGAGGTCCGCTTCGTCACCCACGTACTTGGCCAGCACCAGTTTGATGAACGCATTCTGTTCGAGACTGGTTTTCAGCAACTCGATGAACTGGGCGTGGTGATCCGGCGCGTGATGGGCGGGGGTTGCGGTGGCGGACATGAACAAACGGCCTCGGGCGGGCGAATCGGAGAATGGCGGGTATTTTAGGGGGGATGGGGTGCGAGGGCACGGAGAATTTCCCGGACGGTGCGAATTCGGCTAATGCCCCCTCCGCGATGACCAACGTTGTTGCAAGCAGCGGGGTTCATGTGGCGAGGGAGCTTGCTCCCGCTCGGCTGCGAAGCAGTCGCCTGGAAAAGTTGATGTCCGACAGAGAACCGATGGGGACCGCTTCGCGGTCCAACGGGAGCAAGCTCCCTCGCCACACAAGCGCTCTTGCCATGACCGAAGTTTTAGCCCAGCACCACCAACCTATTCGGCAGTTCATTGCGCTCCTGGGTCACCGGCACGTGCTCCTTGAGCAATTCGCCGCAAGCTTCGATGCAGGTCACGAAACCCTGCAACGTCTGCCCCTGGCGAACCTGCTGGGTGAACGCTGCGACGATGGCATCCCAGCATGTGTTGTCCAGGCGCTTGGAAATGCCTTCGTCCACCAGGATTTCCACGTACCGCTCAGCCTCGCAGACAAAGATCAGCATCCCTGTGCTGCCCACGGTGTGGTGCAGGTTCTGCTCGAGGAATTGCCGGCGCGCCAGGTTGGAGGCCCGCCAGTGACGCACGGAACGGGGGATCAGATGCGTGGTGATCCTGGGGATGCGAAACACCAGGCACAACACAATGAAACTGACCCACTGCACCAGCAACAGGCTGTGCATCGTCAGCCAGCCGGAAAGGTAATGGACCACGCCGGGCACCACCAGGGCCAGCAGGCTGGCCCATAACAGCGGGATATAGGCGTAGTCGTCGGCGCGGGCGGCCAGCACCGTGACCAGTTCAGCGTCGGTATGCCGCTCGACCCGGGCGATGGCCTCGGCGACCTTGCGTTGTTCGTGTTCAGTCAGTAATGCCATGGTTAGAAATGCCTGCTCATTATTATTGTCACCAGCCGCCCGACGAACCGCCGCCCCCGAAACTGCCACCGCCACCACTGAAGCCCCCGCCGCCCCCGCCGCCGAAGCCTCCACCGGATCCGCCCGAACGGCTGGAGCCACCACTCCCGGTCGGCAGGATACCGAGCATCTGGCAGACCAATATCGTCAAAATAAACAGTATCACCAGGAAGATGAACAGCCCGGGATGGCGCTCGACAAAATCGCCCTGCTCCTGCTGCCCGTCCGCACTGTACGCCGGCGCCGGCTCGTCCAGCGGGCTGCCGCCCAGCACCACCAGCATCGCCGCGACGCCGTCGCTGATGCCTTTGTTGAAGTTGCCGGTCTTGAAAGCCGGGGTGATCACCTGGTTGATGATCACCGAACTCTGCGCGTCGGTCAGGCGATCCTCCAGGCCGTAGCCCACCTCGATGCGCAGTTTACGGTCATCCCGGGCGACGATCAGCAGTGCGCCGTTGTTTTTATCCTTCTGCCCGATGCCCCAGTGGCGCCCCAGTTGATAACCGAAGTCTTCGATGCTGCTGCCTTGCAAGTCCGCCAGCGTGACCACCACCACCTGTTCGCCGGTGGCCTGTTCATGGGCCTTGAGCTGCGCTTCCAGTTGCGCGCTCACCGACGGTTCGAGCATCTGGGCGGCGTCCACCACCCGCCCGGTCAATGCCGGAAACTTCAGCTCGGCCTGGGCCGTGATGGCAAACACCCAGAGCAACAGCACAAAGGCGCAGCTGCGAGCGGCTAGCTTCATGCCGTAAGCAAAAGCAGTGCGCAGGACCTGTGCTTGCGGCTTGTAGCTTGGAGCCTGTAGCTGCTCCATCAAAACTTCACTTCCGGCGCTTTCTCGGCATTGGGGCTGGTGGCCTCGAAGGTTTCGCGGATCGGCAGGTCGCTGTACATCACGCTGTGCCACAGGCGCCCCGGGAATGTGCGGATTTCGGTGTTGTACTTCTGCACGGCCAGGATGAAGTCGCGGCGGGCCACGGCGATGCGGTTCTCGGTGCCTTCGAGCTGCGATTGCAACGCCAGGAAATTCTGGTTGGCCTTGAGGTCCGGGTAACGCTCGGACACCACCATCAGCCGGCTCAACGCGCCGGTCAACTGGTCCTGGGCCTGCTGGAACTGCTTGAGTTTTTCCGGGTTGTCCAGGGTGCTGGCGTCGACCTGGATCGACGTGGCCTTGGCCCGCGCTTCAATCACCGCAGTCAGGGTTTCCTGCTCGTGCTGGGCGTAGCCCTTGACGGTTTCCACCAGGTTGGGAATCAGGTCGGCGCGGCGCTGGTACTGGTTCTGCACCTGGCCCCAAGCGGCCTTGGCCTGTTCGTCCAGGGTCGGGATGTTATTGATGCCGCAACCGGCCAGTAACGTGGTGAGCAGCATCAGGGCCAGCATCGGCAAGCTGCGAAGGTGGTTCAGTCGTGGATTCATCGGGTGGAGCTCTCCCTTGCATGACATTGGAAAAACACGGCCACCTATCTCACCGGCACCTGGGGCATAATCTGCCGCCGCACTGGATTGAAACGGGTCGATGGGCTAAAAGATGCGCAGTGCGAAACTAAGTTCAGCCCAATGGGTTCGAAAGTGTGCTGCATTTAACTGAACAACAATAGCCGCTCCTTATATTTTGGCCGACCGGCGTGGCCTGATCACCGCCCTTTTAGGCTTGCGAGAAAATTATTCATGAAGAAGCTGTGTTTGCTGGGCCTGTTTGTCAGTCTGGCCAGTCAATCCGTATTAGCCGACAACCTGCCAGCCCCCATAGAGAACAAGGATGCGTTCATCAGCAACCTGATGAAGCAGATGACCCTCGAAGAGAAGATCGGCCAATTGCGCCTGATCAGCATCGGCCCGGAAATGCCCCGGGAGATGATTCGCAAGGAAATCGCCGCCGGCAACATCGGCGGTACGTTCAACTCCATTACGCGCGATGAAAACCGTCCGATGCAGGACGCGGCCATGCGCAGCCGGTTGAAGATCCCGATGTTCTTCGCCTATGACGTGATCCACGGCCACCGCACGATTTTCCCGATCCCCCTGGCCCTGGCCTCGAGCTGGGACATGGACGCGATCTACCACTCCGGCCGCATCGCCGCCCAGGAAGCCGCGGCCGACAGCCTGGACATCACCTTCGCGCCGATGGTCGATATTTCCCGTGACCCGCGCTGGGGCCGCACCTCCGAAGGTTTCGGCGAGGACACCTACCTGGTGTCGCGCATCGCCGGGGTGATGGTCAAGGCTTTCCAGGGCAACGGCGCCAACGCAGCCGACAGCATCATGGCCAGCGTCAAGCACTTCGCCCTGTACGGCGCGGTGGAAGGCGGCCGGGACTACAACACCGTGGACATGAGCCCGCTGAAAATGTACCAGGACTACCTGCCACCCTACCGCGCCGCCATCGACGCGGGTGCCGGTGGGGTGATGGTCGCGCTGAACTCCATCAACGGCGTGCCGGCGACCGCCAACACCTGGCTGATGAACGACCTGCTGCGCAAGGAGTGGGGTTTCAAGGGCCTGGCGGTCAGTGACCACGGCGCCATTTTCGAACTGATCAAGCACGGCGTCGCCAAGGACGGTCGCGAAGCGGCAAAACTGGCGATCAAGGCCGGCATCGACATGAGCATGAACGATTCGCTCTATGGCAAGGAACTGCCAGGGTTGCTCAAGGCCGGTGAAATCGAGCAGAGCGACATCGACAACGCCGTACGGGAAGTGCTCGCGGCCAAATACGACATGGGCCTGTTCAAGGACCCGTACCTGCGCATCGGCAAGGCCGAGGACGACCCGGCCGACACCTACGCCGAAAGCCGCATGCACCGCGCCGACGCCCGTGACGTGGCGCGCCGCAGCCTGGTCCTGCTGGAAAACCGCAACCAGACCCTGCCCCTGAAGAAGACCGCGAAGATCGCCCTGGTCGGTCCGCTGGCCAAGGCACCGATCGATATGATGGGCAGTTGGGCCGCCGCCGGGCGTCCTGCGCAATCGGTCACCCTGTTCGATGGCATGACCCGCGCCCTGGGCGCTGACTCGAAGCTGATCTATGCCCGTGGCGCCAACATCACCGGCGACAAGAAGGTGCTCGACTACCTGAACTTCCTCAACTTCGATGCCCCGGAAGTGGTAGACGACCCGCGTCCGGCCCAGGTGCTGATCGACGAAGCGGTAAAAGCCGCCAAGGATGCCGATGTGGTGGTGGCCGCCGTAGGCGAGTCCCGTGGCATGTCCCATGAATCGTCGAGCCGTACCGAGCTGAACATTCCTGCCAGCCAACGCGAGCTGATCAAGGCCCTGAAGGCCACCGGCAAGCCGCTGGTGCTGGTGCTGATGAATGGCCGTCCGCTGTCGTTGCTGGAAGAAAAGCAGCAGGCCGATGCGATCCTGGAAACCTGGTTCAGCGGCACCGAAGGCGGTAACGCCATCGCGGACGTGCTGTTCGGTGACTACAACCCATCGGGCAAACTGCCCATCACCTTCCCACGCTCGGTGGGGCAGATTCCGACCTACTACAACCACTTGAGCATCGGTCGGCCATTCACGCCGGGAAAGCCGGGCAACTACACCTCGCAGTATTTCGATGACACCACCGGCCCGCTCTATCCGTTCGGCTACGGCTTGAGCTACACCGAGTTCAGCCTGTCGGACATGGCCCTGTCGTCGACCACGCTGAACAAGACCGGCAAGCTCGATGCCAGCGTGACATTGGAAAACACCGGCAAGCGTGACGGCGAAACGGTGGTGCAGCTGTACATCCAGGACGTGACCGGCTCGATCATTCGCCCGGTGAAGGAACTGAAGAACTTCCGCAAGGTGATGCTCAAGGCCGGCGAGAAGAAAGTCATCCACTTCACCATCACCGAGGACGACCTGAAATTCTTCAACGCCCAACTCAAGTACGCGGCTGAACCGGGCAAGTTCAACGTACAGATCGGCCTGGATTCCCAGGACGTGAAGCAGCAGAGTTTTGAGTTGCTCTGACCTTCAGAACAGGAGCGAGCTTGCTCGTGATGGCGTCAGATCAGCCGCATCGACATTGGCTGACACTCCGCTATCGCGAGCAAGCTCGCTCCCACAGTTGTATCTGGGGGTTCGGGCTAGCCGCGTCGATCCAAAAGGTTCACCACCACCCGATCCACCAAGCCCCACACCCGCTGCTTGAAGCGCTTCCACAGCGGCCGACGCTGCCAGGCGTCGAGGCTGACTTGCAGGCTCTGGGCGAAGTCCCGCTCGAAACTGGCGGCCACTGCACTGCTGAGCCTGGAGTCCAAGGCTTCGAGGTTGGCTTCCAGGTTGAAGCGCAGGTTCCAGTGATCGAAGTTGCAGGAGCCGATGCTGACCCAGTCGTCCACCAGCACCATCTTCAGGTGCAGGAAACACGGCTGGTATTCAAAAATCTGCACGCCGGCCTTGAGCAATCGCGGGTAGTAACGGTGCCCGGCGTAGCGCACGGACGGGTGATCGGTGCGCGGGCCGGTCAGCAGCAGGCGCACGTCAATGCCGCGGGCGGCGGCCTTGCGCAAGGAGCGGCGCACGTTCCAGGTCGGCAGGAAATACGGCGTCGCCATCCAGATGCGCTTCTGGCCGCTGTTCAATGCCCGCGACAGCGATTGCAGGATGTCGCGATGCTGGCGGGCGTCGGCATACGCCACCCGCCCCATTCCCTCGCCCACCGGCGGTACGCGCGGCAGGCGCGGCAAGCCGAAGTTGGACGCCGGTTTCCACGCCCGCCGATGGCGGTTGGCGAGCCACTGGCGGTCGAACAGCAACTGCCAGTCGAGCACCAGCGGGCCGACGATTTCCACCATCACTTCGTGCCACTCACTGCGGTCGTCGAGGGGGTTCCAGAATTCATCGGTCACCCCGGTGCCACCGACCACGGCCAGGCGTTGATCCACCAACAGCAGCTTGCGGTGATCCCGGTAAAGGTTGCGCACCCAGCGGCGCCAGCTCAGGCGATTGTAGAAACGCAACTCCACCCCAGCCTCGGTCAGACGCTTGCGCAAGGCCAGGGTAAACGCCAGGCTGCCATAGTCATCGAACAGGCACCGCACGCGAACGCCACGCTCGGCGGCCTGCACCAGCGCCTGAACCATCGCCTCGGCGCAAGCGCCCGCTTCCACCAGATAGAGCTCCAGCTCGACCTGGTCCTGGGCTCGAGCGATTTCCACCAGCATGCGCGGGAAGAACTGCGGGCCATCGATCAACAGCTCGAAGCGATTGCCTTCACGCCAGGGAAAAACCGCGCCGCTCATGTCAGCGCGCCGTGAAAATCAGCACCGCATTCACCGGCACCGAGAGGCTGATGGCCGACAACCCGGCCAGGTTTCGCAGCTTTTCCAGCCCCGGCGCCAGATCGAAATCCGCCGCGTTGAGCACCACCGGTTCCAGGGTCACCACTTGGAAGCGGCGCTCATCCAGGCGCGTCGCCAGCAGTTCGACGTTGTATTCGTGCTGCTTACCGTGCAGGTTCACCGTCAGCGGCAGGCGCAATTCCAACTGCGCACCGTTGGCCAGGTCCTGGATCGGCGCCAGGTCGATCTTGGCGGTGACAGTGGCGTCGGCAAATTGCTTGATCTCGAACAGCTCGGCCCGCATGCGCTCATCGCGCAGGGGAATGCCGCTGTTGATGGATTCCAGCTCCACTTCCAGGCGTGCCAAGCCCTCGGGCTGGACCTGACCGTGCAGCACCAGGAACCGCTGGACCTCGGAGACGTTGCCATTTTTACTGCTGATAAACGACAGCCGCGACGACTCGCCGTCCAGGTACCAGTCGGCCTGGGCTGGCAACGCGGCGCCGGCCAGCAGCAAGCTGACGGCAGCGTGAGGGAAAAACCGCTTGAACATACACACTCGCAGGGCACATAAACCTGTGGCGAACCTTAACCGCGCCGAGGGCGCTTGCAAACTGTCTGTTTCAACAACTTCCAGAAACACACAAGTTCCTGTGGCGAGGGGATTTATCCCCGTTGGGCCGCGCAGCGGCCCTATAGCTGACGATGAGGCCTATCAGACGGACCGCATCGCCTGTTTGGGGTTGCTGCGCAACCCAACGGGGATAAATCCCCTCGCCACAGGTTCGCGCCGTTCTCGAGTTACTCCAACCGACACCCCATCCGCGCGCCCACCCACCGCGCACTGTGGCTACGTCCCAACCCGCTGACGGTAATGCGTTTCGCTTCAGCGGTTTCGAGAAAGTCGCTGATGGGCACCGACTGCTTCACATAGCCACGGCAGTAGTCCGCCGGTTGCTCCATCACATAGCGGCACGAGCAGTATTCCTTGGCGGTGTAGGCACTGATGATGTCGGGGAAGGCCCGCAATGCCACCCGCTCCAGCCAGACCCAACCGAGCAGGACAATGAGTAGCACCGACAGCAAGGTAAGCAGGATCTTGCGCTTCATGGCTGCCCTCTCCCGACAAACGCCGCCATGGCGCGCTTGAGCAGTTCGTTATGGCGATAGCTGCCGTCGCGGTCGTCGCCGTAGCGCACGATCACCAGTTTGGCGCTGGGGATGACGTACAGCGCCTGGCCCCAATGACCCAGCGCGGCAAAGGTATCCGGCGGCGCATCGGGCCAAGGATGGATGGCCGGATCGGTGGCGCGGTTGAGCCACCAATGCCCGCCGGGTACGGCTTCGTCCTGGCCGGCCTGGAAGTGGGCGAAAGGTTCGCGATTGAAGGCGACCCACTCTGTGGGGACCAGTTGCCGTTCGCCCCAGCGACCGTCCCGTTGCATCAGCAACCCGACGCGCGCCAGGTCCCGCGCCGTGAGGTAGGCATAGGACGAACCGACGAACGTGCCGCTGGCGTCGGTTTCCCAGGTGGCGTGGCGGATGCCCAGGGGCTCGAACAAGGCCGTCCAGGGATAGTCGGGGTAGCGCGCCGGGCCGACGATGGTTTTCAAGGCCGCCGCCAGCACGTTGCTGTCACCGCTGGAATAACGGAACGCCCGCCCCGGCGGGCTGGCGCTTTCATGCTGCGCAGTGAACGCCGCCATGTCACGACGCCCCCGGGTATACAGCATGGCCACCACCGAGGAGTTGAGCGGCGCGTATTCATAGTCTTCCTGCCAATCCAGGCCCGAGGCCCAGTGGAAAAGATCGGCCAGGGTCACGCCCGGGTGCCGGCTCAGTGGCGGGTAGTACTTGGCTGCCGGATCATCCAGGGCAAAGCGCTTTTCCCTGTAGGCCACGCCAAACACCGTCGCCATCAGGCTCTTGCTGATGGACCAGGTCAGGTGCGCAGTCTTGGCAGTGGTCGGTCCGGCGTAGCGTTCGTAGACCAGCCGACCGTCCTGGATCACCAGCAGCGCGTCGGTGCGGATGCCTTCGCGGCTGGCATCGTCCCGGGGTGGGAAGGCGTATTGTTCCAGGGCTTCAATGGTCGGGCCGCTGAGGGTCGGGCCGGTTGACCACTGCTCACCGGGCCAGTCTTCGGCGTGGGCGCTCAGGGTGAGCAGCAGCGGGATCAGGAACCAGCCTTTGGACATGCTTTGGGCTCGCAGGGTTGAACCTTCAGAGCCTATGCAGACTTGATGACAATTTGAGTTTGGGTGCTCCCACCGGGCGGGTGGTCGTTTGGAGGGCTAGCCCAACGCCTTGGCCAACCGCTTGGCCCGCGCCCCTGCCGCAATCTCCATCACGCCTTTATCCCGCGTCCACATCTCGCGCCACGTCGCAGGCCCGGCGGCCAGGGCAGCGTCGAGTTCGCCATCGAGCCCTTGGAACTGAGCGAACAACCCGCCCAGCAGCACATGCCCGGCCACACTGGAAGGGTTATGCCGACTCACCTCCGCGCAGCCGGCGAGCAACGCCAGCAGGCGCAATTGCAACGCCTGGGGCCAGGCACATTCCTGCCCGACGCCATACAACCAGGCGGTCATCGCACTGAGCACATAAAGGTCTTCCAGGGTACGGAACGGTTTGACGTAGGCGTCCCAGCCATCACCGGCCAGCAATTCGCACAGCGCGCCGTCGAGCAGCACGCGGCCATGGCTGATGTCCGGCATCAGGGCAATGGCGGGCAGCTTTTCCAGGGTTACGCCGGGCTCGCCCGCATAGGCCACGGCCAGATTCAGCCGTGGCGTTTCACCGGGCGCTTCGCAGCGAGCGGCAATCAACAGCCACTCGGCGGCGTCGCCGGCGGTGACGAAATCCTTGCGTCCACTCAGGCGCAAGTCGTCGAGACGGGTGTGCATGTCCGCCGGGCGCAGGCTGCGCTGTTCGGTGGCACACAAGGCGCCGAGGCTCTGGGGCGCACTGGGCCAAAGCACCCGCAGCGCCGCCTGATACCCCACCAGGAACGCCAGCCCCGGTGTCGCCATCAACCGCGCCCCGGTTACGGCCAGCTCGAACGGCGTCACCGGTCCCAGGCGTTGCAACAACGCTGAATAACCTTCGGCGAGGTCCGGATGGGCCGGCAGGCGCTCGCCACGTTCGATCAGGGTTTGCCAGGGCATAAGAGGCTCCTCGAGGGCTGTCATATAAGCATCACCAAAGCTTCATGGCGATGACACCGGGGCTACATAGCCTGACTTTGCACAACATGGCTGCATAAAGAAAGTCGATTGGCTGCAACTGAACAGCCCGCACGGAGATTCGCTATGACCCAGATCGCCCGCATCAGCGACACCGGCAATGAACGCCGCCTGCAAGCCGAACGCCTGATCGGCGCCCAAGCCTTGCAAGAAGCACAGGCCCTGCGTTTCAACGTCTTCAGCGGCGAATTCAACGCCAAGCTCAAGGGCGCGGAAATGGGTCTGGACATGGATGACTATGATGTTCACTGCGCCCACATCGGCGTACGCGACCTGAACACCGGCCGCCTCGTGGCCACCACGCGCCTGCTCGACCACCAGGCCGCCAGCAGCCTGGGCCGGTTCTACAGCGAAGAAGAATTCAGCCTTCACGGCCTGGTCCATCTCAAGGGCCCGATCCTGGAAATCGGCCGTACCTGCGTCGACCCGGCCTACCGCAACGGTGGCACCATCGCGGTGCTCTGGGGCGAACTGGCCGAAGTCCTGAACGAAGGCGGCTACAGCTACCTGATGGGCTGCGCGAGCATTCCGATGCAGGACGGCGGTATCCAGGCCCAGGCGATCATGCAGCGCCTGCGCGAACGCTATCTGTGCACCGAACACCTGCAAGCCGTGCCGAAAAAACCGCTGCCGACCCTGGACGTGCCCTCCAACGTCATCGCCGAGATGCCGCCACTGCTCAAGGCCTACATGCGCCTGGGCGCGAAGATTTGCGGCGAGCCGTGCTGGGACGAGGACTTCCAGGTGGCCGACGTGTTCATCCTGCTCAAGCGCGACGAGCTCTGCCCGCGCTACGCTCGCCACTTCAAGGCAGCGGTCTGATGAGCCGGCTGCGGGTGTACGCGCGAATCGCGCGAGTATTGCTGGTGGTGGCGCTGGGCCTGAGCATGGCCAGCGTGTTCGGCCTGTTCGAACGTGCAGGAATCGCCAACTCGATGGTCCGTCGCCAGCGCTGGTCGCGGTTCTTCATGGCACGGCTGAGCCGCGCCCTGCCCTTTTCAGTCACCGTCCACGGTCAACTGCCGCAACAGCCGATGCTGTGGGTCAGCAACCACGTGTCCTGGACCGACATTCCGTTGCTGGGCATGCTCACGCCGCTGTCGTTCCTGTCCAAGGCCGAAGTGCGCACCTGGCCGGTGGCCGGATGGCTGGCAGCCAAGGCCGGCAGCCTGTTTATCCGACGCGGTTCGGGTGACAGCCAGTTGATCCGCAAGCAAATGAGCCGCCATCTGGAACAGGCCCATCCGCTGTTGATGTTCCCGGAAGGCACCACCACCGATGGCCGCTCCTTGCGCACGTTCCACGGGCGCTTGCTGTCCGCCGCCATTGACGCCGATGTGGCGTTGCAGCCGGTGGCGATTCGTTACCTGCGCAACGGTGAACCGGATTCGCTGGCGCCGTTCATTGGCGATGATGATCTGCTGTCGCACTTGATGCGTTTGTTTGCCAACGATAGGGGTGAGGTGGAAATCCATCTGCTGGAACCGATTGCCTGCCACGGCCAGGAACGCGCGGCACTGGCATTCCAGGCGCAGCAGGCGGTGCACAAGGCGCTGTTCGGGGCGCTTCCAGAGAAACAGCAAGCGCCGATGCGACCTGCTGCGATTGCGGCCTGATCCGGATCTCTGCGCAGCCCCCTGTGGGAGCGAGCAAGCTCGCTCCCACAATTAGACCTGCGGCGTGGTTTGATTCAGCGCAAAATCCTGCAACTGCGGATAGAACAGCCGGAAATCTTCGCTCAGCGGCTCATAGAGCTCCATCAACTCCTTCATCGCCCCGGCCAGTTCCTCGGGCCGGGACAGGCGTCGGGAAATGCCGCGCAGCACCTGCCCCAACACTTCGAATTCCCGATAAGACCCCAGCCAGTCATCCGCCGCCATGTACGGCGCGATCTGTGCCAGGCGCCCCGGCAGCTGCGGTTCGGTGCCGAGTACCTGGTACACCCGGGCAGTGAAATCCACCAGCGGCCCTTCGCCGTACAACGCCCAGTCCCGGGCCAGGCAGTGGTCGAAAAACACGTCCAGCACGATCCCGGCGTAGCGCCGTCGCACCGTGGAAAAACGCGACAGGGCGATGTCCACCAGGGGATGGCGGTCGGTATACATGTCGATGCGCCGATGCAGGGCAATCGCCGCTTCGATCCGTGGGTCGTAGAGCCCTTGCAGCGGGCCTTTGACGAAGTCGCCGTAGAGGCTGCCGAGCAGTTGTTCCCGGCCAGGGCCGCCGAGGTGCAGGTGCGCGAGATAGTTCATGGCCCGCAGCTTAGCACCGCTGAGTCCATATCGTTATAACCCGATATAGCGATTTGTTCGGCTTCCAGATCAAATCCATATTTGTATATCGCGAAATAACGATTTAAGGTTCGCTCCATCGCGATATAGCGTTTTACTCATCACGAGCTGCCACCATGCCCCTTGACCTCGACGAAATAATAAAAGCCCTGGCACACCCAGTACGGCGAGACATCCTCAACTGGCTCAAAGACCCCAAGGTCCAGTTCCCCGAGCAGTTGCACAACCACGAATTCGGCATTTGCGCCGGACAGATCGACCAGCGTTGCGGCCTGTCGCAATCCACGGTGTCTGCGCACTTGGCGGTGTTGCAACGGGCGGGGCTGATCACCAGCCAGAAGGTCGGCCAATGGCACTTCTTCAAGCGCAACGAGGAAGTGATCCAGCAGTTCCTCAAGCAAATGAGCCAAGAGCTCTGACCCGACAAGGACCCATCATGCCCCTCTCACTCCTGATCCTGGCCCTGAGCGCCTTCGCCATCGGCACCACCGAGTTCGTCATCATGGGCCTGTTGCCCGATGTGGCGGCCGACCTGGGCGTGTCGATTCCTGGCGCCGGCTGGCTGGTGACCGGCTACGCCCTGGGCGTGGCCATCGGTGCGCCGTTCATGGCCCTGGCCACCGCCCGGTTGCCGCGCAAGGCCGCCCTGGTGGTATTGATGGGAATTTTCATCATCGGCAACCTGCTCTGCGCCATCGCCAGCGACTACAACGTGCTGATGTTTGCCCGGGTCGTCACGGCCCTGTGCCACGGCGCGTTCTTCGGTATCGGTTCGGTGGTGGCTGCCGGCCTGGTGGCGCCCAACAAGCGCGCTTCAGCCGTAGCCTTGATGTTCACCGGCCTGACCCTGGCCAACGTGCTCGGCGTACCGCTGGGCACCGCATTGGGCCAGGAAGCCGGCTGGCGTTCGACCTTCTGGGCAGTGACTGTCATTGGCGTAATTGCGCTGATCGGCCTGATCCGCTTTCTGCCGGCCAAGCGCGATGAAGAAAAACTCGACATGCGCTCGGAACTGGTCGCGCTCAAGGGCGCAGGCCTATGGCTGTCCCTGAGCATGACGGCGCTGTTCTCCGCCTCGGTGTTTACCCTGTTCACCTATGTCGCCCCGCTGTTGGGTGAAGTGACCGGCGTATCGCCCCGCGGCGTGACCTGGACCCTGGTGCTGATCGGCCTGGGCCTGACCCTGGGCAACATCATCGGCGGCAAGCTGGCGGACAAGAGCCTGGCGAACACGCTGATGGGCGTCTTCCTCACCATGGCCGTGGTGTCCACCGTATTGAGCTGGACCAGCGTGGCGCTGATCCCCAGCGAAATCACCCTGTTCCTCTGGGCCACCGCCTGCTTCGCTGCCGTGCCGGCCCTGCAGGTCAACGTGGTGACCTTTGGCAAGGCCGCGCCCAACCTGGTGTCCACCCTGAACATCGGCGCCTTCAACATCGGCAACGCCCTGGGCGCCTGGGTCGGCGGCAGCGTCATCGACCACGGCCTGGGACTGACCTCCGTGCCCTTGGCCGCCGGCGCGCTGGCCGTGCTGGCGCTGCTGGTCACCCTCATCACCTTCCGCCAGGGCGGCAATGCCGAGCTGGCTCCAGCAACTCACTGACTTCTAACCCCTTCCACTTTCGAGGTTTGTATTTCATGGCGACTATTTTCGACCCCATCAAACTCGGCGACATCGAGTTGAAAAACCGCATCATCATGGCCCCGCTCACCCGCTGCCGCGCCGACGCGGGCCGCGTGCCCAACGCGCTGATGGCCGAGTACTACGTGCAACGCGCCTCCGCCGGCCTGATCCTCAGCGAAGCGACCTCGGTCACGCCGATGGGCGTGGGTTACCCGGACACCCCGGGCATCTGGTCCAACGACCAGGTGCGCGGCTGGTCCAACGTCACCAAGGCGATCCACGGCGCCGGCGGCAAGATCTTCCTGCAACTGTGGCACGTGGGCCGGATCTCCCACCCGTCGTACCTGAACGGCGAAACCCCGGTGGCGCCCAGCGCGATCCAGCCCAAGGGCCACGTGAGCCTGGTGCGTCCGCTGGCTGACTACCCGACCCCACGCGCACTGGAGACCGCTGAAATCGCCGACATCGTCGAGGCGTACCGCGTCGGCGCCGAGAACGCCAAGGCCGCCGGCTTCGACGGTGTGGAAATCCACGGTGCCAACGGCTACCTGCTCGACCAGTTCCTGCAGAGCAGCACCAACCAGCGCACCGACCAATACGGCGGCTCCCTGGAAAATCGTGCCCGCCTGCTGCTGGAAGTGACCGACGCGGCCATCGAAGTCTGGGGCGCCGGCCGGGTGGGCGTGCACCTGGCACCACGCGCCGATTCCCATGACATGGGCGACGAGAACCGCCTGGAAACCTTCAGCTACGTGGCCCGGGAACTGGGCAAGCGTGGCATCGCCTTTATCTGCTCCCGTGAAAAGGAAGGCGACGACAGCATCGGCCCGCAACTCAAACAAGCTTTCGGCGGCCCGTACATCGCCAACGAACGCTTCACCAAGGACAGCGCCAATGCCTGGCTGGCCGAAGGCAAGGCCGATGCCGTCGCCTTCGGTGTGCCGTTCATTGCCAACCCGGACCTGCCGGCACGCTTGAAAGCCGATGCCCCACTGAACGAGCCTCATCCCGAAACGTTTTATGGAAAAGGTCCCGTGGGATACATCGATTACCCCGTACTTTGATCGTGTAACTGAAATAACAGAGCCCTGCCTCGAAAGAGCAGGGCTTTTTTATGCATTTAAATATTCGGTCAACTATCTAAACTTCCTAAAGCCCAGGGCAATGTTCATATTAAGTCTGACGACAATGCCAAACAGCGCCGTCGATCAAACTTTAATACGCCTCATTTGAAAAGGAATTCAAGCATGACGAAGACCCTTGGGTACAGCCACCAGGACAACAATGGGTTTTACGAAAAAACACTCGCGCAGTTCAACTACGCACCGCTGGATGTTCTGTACAAGTACATTGAGTCGCTGAACACGCAAGAACACTCGGAGATCCTCGACGCCCTGATGAAACAAGCAAGGCTGAACGACGGTGCCAACCAACAGGTTCAAGCCTGGCAGCAGGAGCGCATTCGCCCAAACCGCACTCGCCTCATTGTAAAAGTCATCAACCATACCGAGCGGGCGTTTCCCGTGGGTGAAAACGATATCAACCTGGACGACGATGAACGAGATTTCTTGAGCATTCGTCCTTGGGACATCCTGGCCTTCAAGCTCGACTTCATATATTCCAGACAACTGGGCAGCCGCAGCAAGGACATGTACAAGAACTTCATGATGTTTGGCGACGACGACGCTGCCTTCCTCTTCAACTTCGGCTTGCGCGTCAATACGACATTCGGTGTGATTTCATCGACATTGACGCCTGTCCGGACAAACAGGGTGATCTCTGTCGGCGCGACACCCATCAAGTGCTCGACCCGAATCACTCACTCGGCAAATGAAGAACCCTACGGTTTCACCGTGGAGATCACGCTGACTTGAAAATGCAGCCCCGGCAGGTTCGTCTGGCGGGGTATCCAGCGGTCCTTTCGAATGGACTTTTTATGGTCTTTCACAAGTACGAAACAAATCACCTACAAAATTTGCCACCGATTGCCTATCAACCACGGTTGTGTCGGTTTATAAAAGCACCTTTGGATCTCAGGTATTGACATAAACTGACAAAATTACTCATTTTGTTTCATTTGCGCAGGCTGGGGCTCAGGCGCAGCATATCCAGCCCGATGTCTACCCAGCGCTCAGCGTCAGCCGCCAGCGCGAAGCTGTCGGGCGCCAGTAGCCATTGGTAGAGGATGCCGTCGATGTAGCCGTGGATGGCAATCGCCGCCCTTTCGGGATCCAGGTCATCCGGCAACTGACCGCGCTTCATCGCATTGCTCAACGACAGCACGATACGCACGTTGCAGTCGAGACTGACCTGGCGCCGCTGCTGGCGTAAATCGCACATTTCATCGGTGAATTCGCACTTATGGAACAGAATTTCATTAATGCGTCGGGTCTTCGGGTCCAGGGCAACTTGCTGAAACAATTGCACCAACAGCTTGCGAGTACAGCCCAGCGGGTCAAGTTCCTCTTCATTCTCACTGGCGCGGGCCAGGTCATCGAGCGGCTCATGCAAGGTATCGAGCATGGCCTGGAGCAGGTCCGCCTTGTTGCTGAAATGCCAATAGATGGCGCCACGCGTCACACCGGCCAGGGTTGCGATATCGGCCAGCGTCGTGCGAGCCACGCCCCGCTCGAAGAAGGCTTTTTCGGCCGCTTCGAGAATCTGGCTGCGAGTCTCCAGGGCTTCCTCTTTGGTACGACGGACCATGGCAGTAAACACCTCAATCAGGATGCATCAACAATGCGTAAGGATCAGCTAGACGTGAGGCGGCGTTTCTCGAAACGCGTCCCCGACCTCCGAATGCCTTTGTCAGGCTTTTGTAAATACGGATGGTACGCAATTTGGCTGTTTACAAACAACCATGTACGTAAGTATATTTCTTAGCATCCTACTAATTGCTTATCTTGCTCTTTTTCCACCTTCCACCTTTCGAGTGCGCCCGTTGCGCGCCTGGACCCGAGGATTTCCATGCAATTCAAGCCAGCTGTTACTGCCCTGGTTACTGCCATCGCCCTGGCATCGCTGCTCAGCGGATGCAAAAAGGAAGAGGCTGCACCTGCTCCTCCGCCTCCTCAGGTCGGCGTCGTAACCCTCAAGACCCAGCCCTTCACCCTGACGTCGGAGCTTCCAGGGCGCACCAGCGCGTTCCGCGTCGCGGAAGTACGGCCACAGGTCAACGGCATCATTCTCAAGCGCCTGTTCAAGGAAGGTGCTGACGTCAAGGCCGGCCAGCAGCTCTACCAGATCGATCCGGCCGTGTACGAAGCGACCCTGAAAAGCGCCGAGGCCAACCTGCGGTCCACCAAGTCGATCGCCGATCGCTACAAGCAATTGGTGGACGAACAGGCCGTCAGCCGGCAGGAATACGACACCGCCGTGGCCAACCGCCTGGAGTCGGAAGCCAATCTGCAAACTGCCCAGATCAATGTGCGCTACACCAAAGTCTACGCGCCCATCTCTGGCCGCATCGGCCGTTCCTCGGTCACCGAAGGCGCGCTGGTGAGCAATGGTCAGACCGACGCCCTGGCAACCATCCAGCAACTGGACCCGATCTACGTCGACGTGACGCAGAGTTCGGTCGAGTTGCTGCAACTGCGCCGAGAGCTGGAAAGCGGCCGTCTGCAAAAGGCCGGCGATAACGCCGCCATGGTCAAGCTGACCCTGGAAGATGGCAGCCTGTACCCACACGAGGGCAAGCTGGAATTTTCCGAAGTGTCGGTTGACCAGACCACCGGTTCGGTGACCTTGCGCGCCGTGTTTCCCAACCCGGACCACACCCTGCTGCCGGGCATGTTCGTCCACGCCCAATTGCAGGCCGGTGTGAACAGCGCAGCCATCCTGGCGCCACAGCAAGGCGTGACCCGTGACCTCAAGGGTACGCCGACCGCTTTGGTCGTTGGCGCTGACAACAAGGTCGAACTGCGTCAACTCAAGGCCAGCCGTACCGTCGGCAGCCAATGGCTGATCGAAGACGGGCTCAAGGCCGGCGATCGCGTGATCACCGAAGGGTTGCAGTTCGTACGCCCTGGCGTGGAAGTCAAAGCCACCGAAGCCACTAACATCGATACCAAGAACCCGGCCCCCGCACAGGCAGCTGATAAAGCCGCCGGCGGCAAAGGGGAGTAAACCATGTCGAAATTCTTTATCGACCGTCCGATTTTCGCCTGGGTGATCGCCCTGGTGATCATGCTGGTCGGGGCTCTATCGATCCTCAAGTTGCCGATCAACCAGTACCCGAGCATTGCGCCGCCGGCCATTGCGATCCAGGTGACCTACCCGGGCGCATCCGCGCAAACCGTGCAGGACACCGTGGTGCAGGTGATCGAGCAGCAGCTCAACGGCATCGACAACCTGCGTTATGTATCGTCGGAAAGTAACTCCGACGGCAGCATGACCATCACTGCCACTTTCGAGCAAGGCACCAACTCCGATACCGCGCAGGTCCAGGTCCAGAACAAGCTGAACCTGGCCACCCCGCTGCTGCCGCAAGAAGTGCAGCAACAGGGCATCCGCGTGACCAAGTCAGTGAGAAACTTCCTGATGGTCATCGGCGTGGTGTCGCGCGACGGCAGCATGACCCGGGAAGACCTGTCCAACTACATCGTGTCCAACATGCAGGACCCGATCTCGCGTACCGCTGGTGTCGGTGACTTCCAGGTCTTCGGCGCCCAATACGCGATGCGGATCTGGCTCGACCCGGCCAAGCTGAACAATTTCAACCTGACCCCGGTGGATGTGAGCACGGCGATTACCGCGCAGAACGTCCAGATCGCCTCCGGCCAGCTCGGCGGCCTGCCGGCCATGCCCGGCCAGCAACTGAACGCCACTATTATCGGCAAGACCCGCTTGCAGACCGCCGAGCAGTTCAAGGCAATCCTGCTCAAGGTCAACCCGGACGGCTCGCAAGTGCGTGTCGGCGACGTGGCCGATGTTGCCTTGGGCGGTGAGAACTACAGCATCAACGCCCAGTTCAATGGCGCTCCGGCTTCCGGCCTGGCAGTGCGGCTGGCGACTGGCGCCAACGCCCTCGACACGGCCAAGGCCCTGCGCAAGACCGTCGACGACCTCAAGCCGTTCTTCCCGCAAGGCCTGGAAGTGGTGTTCCCCTACGACACCACACCAGTGGTGAGCGAATCGATCAAGGGTGTGGTTGAAACCCTGGTCGAGGCGATCGTCTTGGTGTTCCTGGTAATGTTCCTGTTCCTGCAGAACTTCCGCGCCACCATCATCACCACGATGACCGTGCCGGTGGTACTGCTCGGTACCTTCGGGATCCTCGCGGCATTCGGTTTCAGCATCAACACCCTGACCATGTTCGGCATGGTGCTGGCCATCGGCTTGCTGGTGGACGACGCCATCGTCGTGGTGGAAAACGTCGAACGGGTGATGAGCGAAGAAGGCCTGTCGCCCAAGGAAGCCACCAAGAAATCCATGGGGCAGATCCAGGGCGCCCTGGTGGGTATCGCCCTGGTACTCTCGGCGGTACTGCTGCCGATGGCGTTCTTCGGCGGCTCCACCGGTGTGATCTACAAGCAGTTCTCCATCACCATCGTCTCGGCCATGGCCCTGTCGGTACTGGTGGCACTGATTTTCACCCCGGCCCTGTGCGCCACCATGCTCAAGCCAATCCCCAAAGGTGAGCACGGCACGCCGAAACGCGGCTTCTTCGGCTGGTTCAACCGTACCTTCGACCGAGGCGTCAGAAGCTACGAACGGGGCGTGGGCAACATGCTCAAGCACAAGGCCCCGTACCTGCTGGCCTACATCATCATCGTGGTAGGCATGGTCTGGCTG
The DNA here is from genome assembly GCF_900106735.1 of Pseudomonas sp. NFACC08-1. NCBI lineage: Bacteria > Pseudomonadati > Pseudomonadota > Gammaproteobacteria > Pseudomonadales > Pseudomonadaceae > Pseudomonas > Pseudomonas sp. NFACC08-1. Next base: position 174,548 of record NZ_FNNL01000015.1, read on the forward strand.
TTCACCCGCATCCCGACGGCGTTCCTGCCGGAAGAAGACCAAGGCGTGCTGTTTGCCCAGGTACAGACACCGGCCGGTTCCAGCGCCGAACGTACCCAGGTGGTAGTGGACAAGATGCGTGAGTTCCTGCTGCGTCCGAGCAAGGATGGCGGCGAAGGTGATGGCGTAGCCTCGGTGTTCACCGTGACCGGCTTCAACTTCGCCGGTCGTGGCCAGAGCTCCGGCCTGGCATTCATCATGCTCAAGCCCTGGGAAGAGCGTAACGCTGATAACACCGTGTTCAAGATCGCGGGCCGCGCCCAGCAACACTTCTTCACTTTCCGCGACGCAATGGTGTTCGCCTTCGCACCGCCAGCGGTGATGGAACTGGGTAACGCCACCGGTTTCGACGTATTCCTGCAGGATCGCGCCGGCATCGGCCATGAAAAACTGATGGAAGCCCGCAACCAGTTCCTGGGCATGGCCTCCCAGAGCAAGATATTGGCCCAGGTACGTCCGAACGGCCTGAACGACGAACCGCAATACCAGTTGGAAATCGATGACGAGAAGGCCAGCGCGCTGGGCATCACGCTCTCGGAGATCAACAACACCCTGTCGATTGCACTGGGCAGTAACTATGTGAACGACTTCATCGACCGTGGCCGGGTGAAGCGGGTGTATGTCCAGGGCCAGCCGAACTCGCGCATGAGCCCCGAGGACCTGAAGAAGTGGTACGTGCGCAACAGCGCCGGGACCATGGTGCCGTTCTCTGCGTTCGCCAAGGGCGAGTGGGTCTACGGCTCGCCGAAACTGGCGCGTTACAACGGCGTGGAAGCGATGGAGATCCTCGGTACCCCGGCACCGGGTTATTCCACCGGTGAAGCCATGGCCGAAGTCGAAACCATCGCCAAGAAGCTGCCGGCCGGTGTTGGTATTTCCTGGACGGGCCTGTCCTATGAGGAACGCCTGTCGGGTTCCCAGGCACCAGCGTTGTACGCCTTGTCGCTGCTGATGGTGTTCTTGTGCCTGGCAGCGTTGTATGAAAGTTGGTCGATTCCGATCGCGGTCATGCTCGTGGTCCCCCTGGGCATCATCGGTGCCCTGATGGCGACCAGCCTGCGCGGCCTGTCCAACGACGTGTACTTCCAGGTGGGCTTGTTGACAACCATTGGCTTGGCGGCGAAAAACGCCATCCTGATCGTCGAGTTCGCCAAGGAACTTCACGAGCAGGGCCGCACGCTGATGGAAGCCGCCATCGAAGCCTGTAGGATGCGTCTGAGACCGATCATCATGACGTCCCTGGCGTTCGTCCTCGGCGTGGTCCCACTGGCGATTTCCACTGGCGCAGGTTCGGGCAGCCAGCACGCCATCGGTACCGGTGTGATCGGCGGTATGTTGACCGCCACCATCCTGGCGATCTTCTGGGTGCCATTGTTCTTCGTGACCGTGTCGTCGATAGGCCGTCGAAAAAATACCGACGAGCACGACACTCCTGAAACTTCCAAAGAGGCTGGCCAATGAGCAAGTCGCTACTCTCCCTGACCATCGCCGCCGTCGTGCTCAGCGGTTGCTCGCTGATCCCCGACTATCAGCGGCCCGAAGCACCGGTCGCGGCGCAATACCCGCAAGGGCCGGCCTACGAGGCGGCCAATGCGCCCGGCCAGGCCGCCGCCGAGCAAGGCTGGAAACAGTTTTTCCATGACCCGGCGTTGCAACAGCTGATCCAGGTCGCCTTGGAAAACAACCGCGACCTGCGCGTCGCGGCGCTGAACATCGATGCCTATGCCGCGCAATACCGCATCCAGCGCGCAGACCTGTTCCCGGCGGTCTCGGCCACCGGTGCCGGCAGCCGCCAGCGCCTGCCGGCCCGGGCTTCGCAAACCGGTGAAGCGGCGATCAGCAGCTCCTATTCGGCCACCTTGGGCATCAGCGCCTATGAACTGGACTTGTTCGGTCGGGTTCGCAGCCTGAGCGAGCAAGCGTTGCAAAGCTACTTCGCCACCGAAGAAGCCCGCCGCAGCACCCAGATCAGCCTGGTGGCCAACGTCGCCAATGCCTACCTGACCTGGCAAGCCGACAAGGAACTGCTCAAGCTGACCCAGGACACCCTCGGGGCCTATGAGCAAAGCTTCAAGCTGACCTCGCGCAGCGCCGAAGTCGGCGTGGCCTCGGCCCTGGACCTGAGCCAGGCGCGCACCGCCGTGGAAAACGCCCGCGTGCAACTGGCCCGCTACACTCGCCAGGTCGCACAGGACGAAAACAGCCTGACCCTGCTGCTCGGCACTGGCCTGCCGGCCAACCTGAACTCGCAACCGCTGAGCGATGATCTGCTCAGCGAAGTGCCGGCCGGGCTGCCGTCGGACCTGCTGCAACGTCGTCCGGATATTCTCCAGGCCGAACGCAACCTGCTGGCCGCCAACGCCAGCATCGGCGCCGCGCGGGCCGCGTTCTTCCCGAGCATCAGCCTGACGGCCAACGCCGGCACCTTGAGCCCGGACCTGTCCGGCCTGTTCAAGGGCGGTTCGGGCACCTGGTCTTTCGCGCCGCAAATCAACCTGCCGATCTTCAACGCCGGCAGCCTGCGAGCGAGCCTGGACTACGCCAAGATCCAGAAAGACATCAACGTCGCGCAGTACGAGAAGTCGATTCAAACGGCGTTCCAGGAAGTTTCCGACGGCCTGGCCGCGCGCCAGACCTACAACGAACAGTTGCAGGCCCAGACCGACTTCGTCGCCGCCAACCAGGACTACTACCGCCTGGCCGAGCGTCGCTACCGCATCGGCGTCGACAGCAACCTGACCTTCCTCGACGCCCAACGCCAGTTGTTCAGCGCGCAACAGTCGCTGATCACTGACCGTCTTGCGCAACTGACCAGCGAGGTCAATCTGTACAAGGCATTGGGCGGTGGCTGGAATGCCGAGACCGGCAAGAACGAACCGGTGAAAGAAGAAGCGCCGAAGATGAAATTGTTCTGATAGATGTTTGAACGCTGAACATGAAGCCCACCGAAAGGTGGGCTTTTTTGTTTGTGCCTGCTTCAACTCCGACTTGGCGAACGCGGGTCGACGATATCCAGCGCACGATTAGCCAACAGTTCACTCAGCTCGATCATCTGCGCCACGCCGAACGCGACATGCCGCCGCGAGCCCTCCAACTCGAACGCCAGGTCACTGACCATGGCATTGGCCGAGGCCAGGGTTTCGCTGAGATTGGCCAGGAGACACTCCGTGTCGATGGTATCGATGACGGTGAAAACTTGGGTTGAGGTTTTGGGTTTGGGATCAGGGTGGGTGCCCAGATGGTAATCGAGTGCCCGGTCTGCGGCCTCTTGGAGCTTTTCTGGATCGGGGTCGTTGTAGGGGAAGGTGCTCTCTGATGGCGAAGAAGGATGATGTTTTTTCATAACGGCGCTCCTGCATCAATTGGAGCCCGAGACGTGGGCCCGGGCGCTAGCGCCTAACGAAGTCGACGGGCTTGCAGTCCCGGTCGCTGGATTGGCAGCGACCCAAACAAGCTAGAGATTCCGCTTCCGAGCAGCAACCTTAAAACCTCGTCGGAAGAATCGCCTCGTCTGTCAGACCGGCCACAAATCTTGTGGGAACGAGCTTGCTCGCGATGGCGGCCTGACAGGCGGTCAGGATGTTGATCGAGTACATATCCATTGCTGCGGTAACGGCTGCTGGCGGTTCCGCTCTTACAGCGGCTCACTTTTGAGAAGCGCAAAAGTAAGCAAAACGCTTCTGCCCCACCACTCGGTGCCTCGCCTAGGCTCGGCATGCCTGAACGAAGGCATTGCTCCGTGGGCCGCCGCGAAGGGCCATCCATGGCCCAGCGCGGCTAACCCGGCATCCATGCCGGGTTGCCCACTCCACAATGCCTTCGTTCAGCCAGCGTGGTTAACGGGGCGCCGAGATCAACGTCCACCGCGAGGCGGCCTAGTAGCCGACCTGGTTCTTGGTGGGACCGCGTTTTCCCTGTGGGAGCGAGCTTGTTCGCGATGGAGGTGGATCAGCCTGCATCAGCGTTGGATGTGCCGCCGTCTTCGCGAGCAAGCTCGCTCCCACATTGGATCGGAGCCCAGATGCCAGAATCAGGTCGGCTGTAAGGCCGCCTTCGCGAGCAAGCTTTTGCTCCCACAGGTCTGATGGGTGTACGACCGGAAGAGTCAGGTCGGCCCTAAGGCCGCCTTCGCGAGCAAGCTTTTGCTCCCACAGGTCTGATGGGTGTACGACCGGAAGAGTCAGGCCGGCTCTAAGGCCGCCTCGCGTCGGACGTTGATCTCGGCGCCCCGTTAACCACGCTGGCCGAACGCAGGCATTGTGGAGTGGGCATCCCGGCATGGATGCCGGGATAGCCGCGCTGGGCCATGGATGGCCCTTCGCGGCGGGCCCACGGAGCAATGCCGGAGTGAGGGCATGCCGAGCCTAGGCGAGGCACCGAGTGGTGGGGCATGAAGCGTTTTGCTTACTTTTGCGCTTTTCAAAAGTGAGCCGCTGTAAGAGCGGGACCCTAAGTGGCCGTTACCGCAGCAATGGATATGTACGCAGTCAACAAGAGCATGGCCGGCTGTCAGGCCGCCATCGCGACCAAGCTCGCTCCCACAGGAATCGCATCCGCCGAAGCAATGTTTTGCTGTTCGATAATCGCCCAAAACCCGCAAACGGCGATTGAACCGATCCCGGGCCGCCCTTCACCATCCTTCGCACAAAACCAATAACAACAGGTTCGACGCCATGCCCATCCGCCCCGCCGCACCCGGCTGATCCTCAATAGCCTCACGCCACTGGTTCCACCGTTCCGCCTGCAGCCCAAGGTTGTGGCAACGACCCGCTTCGTCCACAAAAAATAGAGACAACGCCCATGAAGCCCACACAGCACTTGTTCCCCAGCCTCATTGCCGTCGCCCTGACCAGCACCGCCCTGCCCGTCCTGGCCGCGGAATCAGGGTTTGTCGAAGATGCCAAGGCCACGCTGAACCTGCGCAACTTCTACTTCAACCGCAACTTCACCAACCCGAACAACGCCCAGGGCAAGGCCGAGGAATGGACCCAGAGTTTCATCCTCGACGCCAAGTCCGGGTTCACCCAGGGCGTGGTCGGTTTCGGCGTGGACATACTGGGGATGTACTCGGTCAAGCTCGACGGCGGCCGTGGCACCGCAGGTACACAACTGCTCCCAGTGCATGACGACGGCCGCCCGGCCGACGACTTCGGCCGTTTGGGCGTGGCCCTGAAGGCCAAGGTGTCGAAGACCGAACTGAAGGTCGGCGAGTGGATGCCAGTACTGCCAATCCTGCGCTCCGACGACGGCCGTTCCCTGCCGCAAACCTTCCGTGGCGGCCAGGTGACCTCCACCGAAATCAGCGGCCTGACGCTGTACGGTGGCCAGTTCCGCGCCAACAGCCCGCGCAACGACGCGAGCATGGAGGACATGTCCATGAACGGCCGCGGCGCGTTCACCTCCGACCGTTTCAACTTCGGTGGCGGTGAATACGCCTTCAACGAAAAACGCACCCAGGTCGGCGTGTGGTACGCGGAACTGTCCGACATCTACCAGCAACAATATTTCAACCTGACCCACAGCCAGCCCATCGGCGACTGGACCCTGGGCGCCAACCTCGGCTACTTCACCGGCAAGGAAAACGGCAGTGC
>NZ_FNNL01000008.1:0-42123 GCF_900106735.1 Pseudomonas sp. NFACC08-1
GATCAGGTTGATTGAGTGAGCTTGAGAGGGGCTGCTGCGCAGCCCAGCGGGAGCAAGCTCCCTCGCCACAAAAGCCCAAAAACTCAAAAGCCCAAAAGCCCAAAAGCCCAAAAGCCCAAAAAGGCCTGTGTTCAAGCTACAAAAAAGGCGACACCCGCAAAGGTGTCGCCTTTTTCATTGCCGCCGGTTGGGCTTAATCCGGCAGCTTGTAGGCAATCACATAATCACCCTGCTTGGTCCCCAGGGAGCCATGACCACCCGCAACGACCAGCACATATTGCTTGCCGTCCTTGCCGGTGTAGGTCATCGGCGTGGTCTGGGCCCCCGCTGGCAGGCGACCTTCCCACAGTTGCTTGCCGTTTTTCACGTCATAGGCACGCAGGTACTGGTCGAGGGTGCCGCTGAGGAACGCCAGGCCGCTGGCGGTGGTGAAGGTGCCGCCCAGGCTCGGTACGCCCATGCTCAGCGGGATCGGTACCGGCGAGCTGTCACGCACGGTGCCGTTCTTGTGTTTCCACAGGGTCTTGTTGTTGGTCAGGTCCACCGCCGCCACATAACCCCAGGCCGGCGCCTGGCAAGGCAGGCCCATCGGCGAGAGCAACGCTTCGAGGATCACCCCATACGGCGCGCCTTTGTTCGGCTGTACGCCTTCGGTTTCGCTCTTGCGACCCGGACCGCCGGCCACTTCGGCTGCCGGCACCAATTTGGACTTGAACGCCATGTAGCTCGGGTTGACGAAGGCGATCTGGCGCACCGGGTCCACCGAAATACCGCCCCAGTCGAACACACCAAAGTTACCCGGGTAAACGATTGAGCCTTGCAGCGACGGCGGCGTGAACATGCCCTCATAACGCAGCGACTTGAAGTCGATCCGGCAGAGCATCTGGTCGAACGGGGTCACGCCCCACATGTCGCGTTCCTTGAGAACCGGCGGCACGAAGTTCAGGTCGGACATCGGTTGGGTCGGCGAGGTGTGGTCACCTTCCACCGCGCCTTGGGGCACCGGGATTTCCTTGATCGGGATGATCGGCTGGCCATTGCTGCGGTCCAGCACGTAGATGCTGCCCTGCTTGGTCGACGCCAATACAGCGGGTTTCACACCATCGGCGGTCTTCATGTCCATCAAGGTCGGTTGACCGCCGACGTCCATGTCCCATAGGTCGTGGTGGGTGAACTGGAAGTACCAGCGCACCTTGCCGGTGGCGATGTCCAGGGCGGTCAGTCCAGCTGAATATTTTTCCGATTCCGGCGTACGGAAACCACCAAACTGGTCAGGGGTCTGGTTGCCCATCGGCAGGTAGAGCATGCCGAGTTTTTCATCGACGCTGAACATGGACCACATGTTCGGCGAATTGCGGGTGTAGGTCTTGCCCTCGGCAATCGGCGCGGTGTCGTCCGGGTTGCCGCTGTCCCAGTTCCACACCAGCTTGCCGGTGTGCACGTCGTAGGCACGGATCACACCGCTTGGTTCGTCGGTGGAGACGTTGTCGGTGACGTGGCCGCCGATCACCACCAGGTTCTGGGTGACCGCCGGTGGCGACGTGGAGTAGTAACCGCCGGCCGTGAAACCGCCGATGTTGGCAGTCAGGTCGACCTGGCCCTTGTCGCCGAAGTCTTCGCACATCTTGCCGGTGTCGGCGTTGAGGGCGATGAGGCGGGTGTCGGCGGTCGGCAGGAAGATCCGCCGCGGGCAGACGGTGCTGACGGGCGTGGTGCTGGCGGCGCCCGTCGGGCTCTGCTCGGCAGAGGCGTACGCGGCGTCATCGTGATAGGTCACGCCACGGCAGGTCATGTGGGCCCAACCCTTGAAGTTCTCCGCTTTTTGCGTGGAAAGCTTCGGATCGAAACGCCAGATTTCCTTGCCGGTTTCAGGTTCCAGGGCAATCACCTGGCTGTGGGGCGTGCACACATAAAGCATGCCGTTGACCTTCAGCGGGGTGTTCTCGGCAGTGGTTTCACCCGGGTCGTTCGGCCCTGGCAGGTCGCCGGTGCGGTAGGTCCAGGCTTCCTTGAGCTTGCTGACGTTCTCGGGGGTGATCTGCGCCAGTGGCGAATAGCGATCGCCATGGGCGCTGCGCCCGTAGGAGTTCCAGTCGCCGTCCGGCATGGCCGGTGCGGTGTTGGTCATGCCCGGCACGCTGTCACGATCCAGTTGGCCCTTGATCTCACCCGGGTTGGTGAACTGGCTGGCGAGGGCGGCGACACCGGCGATGACCACGGCGGCGCCCAATGCGCGGGTTCCGGTGGCCGAGGCATCGGCGGTCAACAGCGGGCGGCGGAACCACGGCAACAACATGACGATGCCCAGGGCAAACAACAGCGCCAGGCGCGGCACCAGTTGCCACCAATCCAAGCCCACTTCCCACAACGCCCACACGGTGCTGGCGAACAGCACCAGCGCGTACAGGCCCAGGGCCGCGCGGCGGGCCATGATCAGCAGCACGCCAGTCAACGCCAGGCCGATACCGGCCAGCAGGTAATACCACGAGCCGCCAAGCGTGCTCAGCTTGACTCCCCCGGCCAACAGGGCCAGGCCCATCAATAGAAGCAGAATGCCGAGCAAACTCGGTAGCAGACGGCTTCGACTCAAAGCACCCTCAGTGCTCATAGTGTGTTTCTCCGTGACGTTTTAAGGAGTTCCGCGCAAGTAGTCACTGTAGATGACGATCTTGCAGGGGCATGGTTCAGTTGAAAAAAGGCAAATTCGGTTGCCGCGATCCCTTGTGGGAGCGAGCTTGCTCGCGATGCGGTGTGTCAGCCGGCTTCAATGTTGAATGTGCAATCGTTATCGCGAGCAAGCTCGCTCCTACAGAAATCCTGAAAGACAGCGCTGTCTTTCAAAATCTGAACACTGGGCGTTCTTTGATCTTTCAGCAGGATTGAGCTGGACGCAGAGACTTCGGCACGCCAGAAGAAGCGTTTCAGCAAGCGGGCAAGGATAATGTCCTGTTCTCAATAGAGAAAGGGCTTTTGCTGACATGAATCATCTCGGATTCGGTAACAGTGCGCCTGGCGCTGGCGGCCATGATGAAGGCTATGCTTCCACCAAAGGGGCACCTCGGCTAAGGTGCGCGGCTTTACACCTTTAGCGCGAAGACCTCCCATGACCGAAGCCAACAACAACCCGCTGCACGGCGTGACGCTGGAGCAGATTCTCAATGCCCTGGTGCAGCACTATGAATGGTCGGGGCTGGCCGAGCGCATCGACATCCGTTGCTTCAAGAGCGACCCGAGCATCAAGTCGAGCCTGACCTTCCTGCGCAAGACGCCATGGGCGCGGGAGAAAGTCGAGCGCCTGTACATCAAGTTGATGCGCACCAAGCGGCCGGTCTGAGCCGTGGGCAGTGATCAGGGTCGTCACCTCACGCTGCGACAGCGTTTTGTCTCGGTGACGGCACTGCTGGGCTGGGTGGGATTGAGCATCCAGTTGTATCTGATCCTGCTGGGTCGTTGGAAACTGGACGCGAGCCTGCTGGGCGGGCTGGTGAGTTTCTTCAGTTTCTTCACGGTCCTGACCAACACCCTGGTGGCCGTGGTGTTGACCTGGGAACTGACCCCTGGCGAATCGGCGGCCCGGCGCTGGTTCCTGCTGCCCAGCGTGCGCAGCGGCATCGCCGTGAGCATCGCCCTGGTCGGCCTGGCCTACAACCTGCTGCTGCGCCACCTCTGGCAACCCGAAGGTTGGCAGTTCGTAGCCGACGAGTTGCTGCACGACGTGGTGCCCTTGCTGTACATCGCCTATTGGTGGCTGTGGGTGCCCAAAGGTACCTTGCGCCTGGGTCACATCAAGCTGTGGGTGATCTACCCCTTGGCGTATTTCGCCTATGTCCTGCTGCGCGGGGATCTATTGGCGGCTTACCCCTACCCTTTCATCGATGTGGCGAACCTGGGTTATCCACAGGTGTTCATAAATGCTGGGGGGATATTGCTGGGGTTTGTCGGGATTGCGCTGGGGGTGGTGGGGTTGGATCGGTGGTTGGGGCGGCGACCGGCTAAAGCCGTGTGAGAGGCTTTTGTGGCGAGGGAGCTTGCTCCCGCTGGGCTGCGCAGCAGCCCCCCCTTGGATCTGCCAGGCGCACCGAGTTGTCAGTGCGTTATTGGGGCTGCTTCGCAGCCCAGCGGGAGCAAGCTCCCTCGCCACAGGTTTTTGTGTTCGCAAGTGGACATCACCGCCTGGCCGGCAACATCCACACCAACCCACTGGCCTTGGCCCGTTCATGACACAACGCCAAAACCCCACGGCGTTCCTCGTTGTCCATCCGGCTCCAACGGGTGATCTCCGCCACGGTGCGCTGGCAACCGGTGCAGATGTCGTCATCGTCCAGCGCACAGATGTTCACGCAGGGCGAAGGCACCGGGCGTTCAGGGGTGCTCATGATTCCTGCTCGAACAGGTCGCGGGCGTAGCGCTGGGAATTGTGCACATAGTGCGCCGCACTGGCCTCGAGCATTTTCTTCTGGGCCTCGGTCAGTTCACGCACCACCTTGCCAGGCGAGCCCATCACCAGCGAACCGTCGGGAATTTCCTTGCCCTCGCCGATCAGCGAGTTGGCGCCGATGATGCAATTCTTGCCGATCTTCGCGCCGTTGAGAATCACCGCGTTGATGCCGATGAGGCTGTAGTCGCCCACCGTACAGCCATGGAGCATGGCGTTGTGGCCGATGGTCACGCCGGTGCCGATAGTCAGCGGATAGCCCATGTCGGTGTGCATCACCGTGCCGTCCTGCACGTTGCTGTTCTTGCCGATCAGGATCAGTTCGTTGTCACCGCGCAGCACGGCGTTGAACCAGACGTTGGCGCCCTCTTCGAGGCGGACCTTGCCCACCAGCGTGGCGTTGGGCGCGACCCAGCTCTGTGGGTGGGTTTCGACACGGGCATCGCCCAGGCGATATTTCATGAGAGTCCTCTGGGGCGTCAGGTATTGATGAAACTCTTGGGCGGTTTGTGCAGGTCGATTTCGGCGTCGTACAGCAGGTTGACCAATTCGACGATCATGATCGCCGTCAGTCCCCATATCTTGTATTCGCCAAAGCGATAACTGGGCACGTACCAACTGTGGCCCTGGTAATCGATGCGGTGCGTGTGTTCGCGTGGGTCCTTGCGGAAAAACTCCAGCGGCACGCTGAATACCGCAGCGATCTCGGCATCGTTGGCCTGGTATTCGACGTAGTCCGGAATCACTCCGACATAAGGCGTGACCTTGATGCCGTGCAACGAGATCAGCGGGCTGAGGGGGCCAATCACTTCCACCAGGCCGGGCGGCAGGCCGATTTCTTCCTCGGCTTCGCGCAGGGCGGTGAAGATCAGGTCCGGGTCTTCCGGGTCGCGGCGCCCGCCGGGGAACGCCACCTCGCCGCCATGGGTCGAGAGCCCGCTGGCGCGCAGGGTCAGTACCAGCTCCGGTTCATCGCTGCGGGTAATCGGCACCAGCACCGCGGCTTCAGGGAAACGTCGGTCAGCCTGCAGATCGTGCGGGGTATGGTTGCTTACTCGATGCAGTAGCTCGTCCAGCATGAGACTTCTCGATTTATTCGCTACCTTGCATCATGCACCAATCGTTCAAGCGGCCCAACCCCCGCACCGCGTCGTGTCGCGAAACGACAACTTGCCGCACCGGCCCACGCACGCCAAGATAGGCGCAGCATTCAGGAATCCAAGCATGAAATTCTGCAGCCAGTGCGGTAACCCGGTGACCCAGCGCATACCCGAAGGCGACTCGCGCCTGCGTTTTGTTTGCGACACCTGCCACACCATCCATTACCAGAACCCCAATATCGTGGCCGGTTGCGTACCGACCTGGGGCAGTAAAGTCTTGTTGTGCCGACGCGCCATCGAGCCAAGGCGTGGTTACTGGACGCTGCCGGCGGGCTTCATGGAAAACGGCGAGACGGTCGAACAGGCCGCCGTGCGCGAAACCGCCGAGGAAGCCTGCGCCCGTGTGCGAAATTTGAGCATCTATACGCTGATTGACGTACCGCATATCAGCCAGGTACATGTATTCTTCCGCGCCGAACTGGTGGATGAGGATTTCGCCGCCGGGCCCGAGAGCCTGGAAGTGAAACTGTTCGAAGAAGCGGATATTCCCTGGAATGAACTGGCGTTCCGCACGGTGGGCCGCACCCTGGAATATTTCTATGCGGACCGCCGGGCCGAAGATTACCCGGTGCGATCCGAATCGATCCCGCCACTGGCCCAGCCTGCCAATACATAAAAAACCCATTAATAGCCGCGACACCTCTAGGGATATCGTTTCAATGCGCTGGTTGCTTGTCCTGTTCTGCTTGTCGTTCACCGCTGTGTCCCAGGCTTCCGCGCCGGGAACCTACAACGGCAAGACCATCGAAAAAGTGCTGGTGCTCAAGTCCGCCCATCAATTGCAATTGATCAACGACGGCAAGCCGCTCAAGACCTATCGCATCTCCCTGGGCAAGGGCGCCAAGAAAGGCCCCAAGCTGATCGAAGGCGACAAGCGCACCCCCGAGGGTTTCTACTGGATCGACTGGCGCAAGACCAGCGACCGTTTCTACCTGTCGATGCACATTTCCTACCCCAACATCACCGACGCCGCCCGCGCCCGCCGTGAAGGCGTGGAACCGGGGGGCATGATCATGATCCACGGCACGCCGGATTCGGAAGAGAACCCTGAGCAGTTGTTCCACACCTTGGACTGGACCGATGGCTGCATCGCCATGCGCAACGTCGACATGCGCGAAGTCTGGAACCTGGTGCCGGATGGCACCATGATCGAGATTCGTCCGTAGCCCCGAAGCAGCTCCTGTGGCGAGGGAGCTTGCTCCCGCTGGGCTGCGCAGCAGACCCAAGGCAGCCAACTCAAATTTACCTGACACACCGCGTTGCCGGAATTCAGGGCCGCTTCGCGCCCCAACGGGGATAAATCCCCTCACCACAAGGGACGGTGTCGATCTCACATCTTGCTACAAGTCCCGGAAGCGGAGCGCAACCGCCTCATCAACCTTGATCTACGCTCAAAACTGATGCGGTGGCGCGACGCCCCGCAGAATTCATAGTGAGACGTGTCACGTCGAAGCATAGGCAGTCATGACGTATGTGATTCGACAGGGCTTCACCGTTCCAGATGGACATCAAATCATGACAACTCATAACAGTTTTATACGGACGACCGCGGTTGCGGTGGTGGCGTTGGCGGGTGTTTGGCAGTTGGGAGGCGACGCGTGGGGGGCCGGGGCGCCTGCGGAGGGTAAAGAGGAGCCGTGGTATCAAGCCTGGCTTCAGGTTACGGCGGATCCGAGTGTGGATATTCACAAAACCATACCTTCGTTACGTTGGCGTACTGACATGGACACGCTCTATCGGGGAGATACGACGGGTCAGGGCCTCAGTGCCTTCCAGGTTGGGCTGTTGCCCAAAGCAGTGGATGTCCCTGAGATCGAATGGATATACGACTGGTACAACCACGCGGGCGGCTCCGCGCGGACGGTGTTCAGCAGCACGACACGCCTCCTGAACTTGGCCCAACACTATGCCATTGAGTGGGTGTATGAGTTCAAAGCTCCCCACGGAATCGACCAGGAACAATCAGGAGGCCCCTTTCCAGGAGAGCAGGAAATCAGCTACCCGGGTGGGGTCAAGGGGTACTTCATCAAGAAGGCCTGCTACAAAGACGATCTTGCCAAATGCACGATGAACCCAAACTACCGCGAACCCACCGGCCACGAGACGATGCAGGAGGTCGCGGCGATTCCCATCGACTGGAGCCGGTTGGCGCCTCCAGAGGGACTGGCATGGGTAACGACCAAGCAATCCCTCTGGGCAGTCGGCTCTACAACGATCAACCCCGTGCAGGGAGCGGATGCGCTTAGCAATGGGCTACGGGGCTGGAACTCTTTGCCACCAAATTTGAGATGGGCGCGCTGGCTGGAGGAGCCCGCCGCCCGATCACTCGTTGTAGCATTTCGCGATTATAGCGAAGCCAAGCTCTGGGCAACCCAGGAAGCAAAAAACGGCGGCTGGGTATATGAAGTCAGACCCAATAGCGTGGCAGTGGATTTGTCGATACCTAGCGCTGGAAACCGTCCAGGCGTCTTCGCCTTCATCGGCGGTATCAAAGGCGGCCTATTGATGAACGCCCGCCGTTTCGAGAAAGGCGTGAGCCAACCGGTCGAGTGCATTGGCATCGAAAAAGAAGTGTGCCGGCTTGAGAACCTCCACCAATAATTCTCAAGGGATGAATCCCCTCGCCACAAAACACTATCCCCCTGTGGCGAGGGGATTTATCCCCGCTGGGCTGCGCAGCAGACCCAAGGCAGGCAACTCAATTTGCCTGACACATCGAGGTGTCAGGGTTTGGGGCCGCTTCGCGCCCCAGCGGGAGCAAGCTCCCTCGCCACAGGGGACGGTGTCGGTTTCACATCTTGCTACAAGTCCCGGAAGCGGAGCGCAGCCGCCTTATCAGCTTTGATCTACCCTCAAAACTGATGCGGTGGCGCGACGCCCCGCAGAATTCATAGTGAGACGTGTCACGTCGAAGCATAGGCAGTCATGACGTATGTGATTCGACAGGGCTTCACCGTTCCAGATGGACATCAAATCATGACAACTCATAACAGTTTTATACGGACGACCGCGGTTGCGGTGGTGGCGTTGGCGGGTGTTTGGCAGTCGGGTGCCGATGCGTGGGGGGGCCGGGGCGCCTGCGGAGGGTAAAGAGGAGCCGTGGTATCAAGCCTGGCTTCAGGTTACGGCGGATCCGAGCGTGGATATTCACAAAACCACGCCATTGTTGCGCTGGCGTACCGACATGGACACGCTCTATCGGGGAGATACGACGGGTCAGGGCCTCGATGCCTTCGAGAAGGGGATGTTGCCCAAAGCTGTGGGCGTCCCTGAAAACGAATGGATATATGACTGGATCACCCACGCGAGTGGAAGCGCGGGAACGGTGTTCAGCAGTACAACGCGTAGCCTGGCCTGGGCCCAAAACTATGCCAAAGAATGGGTGTACGAGTTCACTGCCCCCCACGGAATCGATCAGGTGCCATCGGGGGGGCCCTTTCCAAGAGACCAGGAAATCAGCTTCCCGGGCGGGGTCAAGGGACACTTCATCAAGCAGGCCTGTCACAAAGACGATCTTGCCAAATGCAGGCCGAACCCAAACTACCGAGCCCCCACCGGCCGCGAGTCGATGCAGGACGTCGCCGCGATTTCCATCAATTGGAGCCGGCTGACGCCTCCAGAGGGGCTGGCATGGGTAACGACCAAGCAATCCGTTTGGGCCGTCGGCTCTACGACGATCAACTCCGTGCAGGGAGCGGATGCGCTTAGCAACGGGCTACGGGGCTGGAACTCTTTGCCACCAAGTTTGAGATCGGCGCGCTGGCTGGAGGACTCCACGGCCCGATCGCTCGTTGTAGCGTTTCGCGATTATAGCGAAGCCAAGCTCTGGGCAACCCAGGAAGCAAAAAATGGCGGCTGGGTATATGAGGTCAGGCCCAACAGCGTGGCGGTTGATTTGTCGATACCTAGCGCTGGCTCGCGTGAAGGCGCCTACGCATTCATCGGCGGTATCAAAGGCGGTCTATTGATGAATGCACGCCGTTTCGAGAAAGGCGTGAGCCAACCGGTCGAGTGCATTGGCATCGAAAAAGAAGTGTGCCGGCTTGAGAACCTCCACCAATAGTTCTCAAGGGATGAATCCCCTCGCCACAAAACACCATTCCCCGTGGCGAGGGAGCTTGCTCCCGCTGGGCTGCGCAGCAGCCCCAAGGCAGGCCACTCAATTTACCTGACATATCGGGGTGTCAAGGTTTGGGGCCGCTTCGCGCCCCAGCGGGAGCAAGCTCCCTCGCCACAGGAGTTTGGTGTCGATGGGTATATTTGTGAACGACTCAAATCCACTGTGGGAGCGAGCTCGCGATGAGGCCGGCACTTATTGCATCAAGCCCGAAGCTCTACCCGGTCCAAAGCCTTGTTCGCCAACAAAGCCCCCAACTCAATCATCTGCGCCCCCCCCAACGCCACATGCCGCCGCGAGCCTTCCAGGTCGAAGGCAAGGTCGCTGAGCATTGCGTTGGCTGACGCCAGGGTTTCGCTGAGGTTGGCTAACAGGGCTTCAGTATCGACACTGTCCACTACGGTGAAAAATTGCGCCGGTGGTTTGGCTTCTGATGCGCTGTCCTCAGGCTTGAGGTAATGGTCCATCGCGCGGTCGGCCGCTTCTTTCAGTCTTTCGGGAGCGTAATCGCCGTAGGGAAAGGTGGAGGCGGGTTTGGGAATGTCAGAATTTTTCAATGGAAGCTCCTTTATCTAATGGAGCCCAGGACAAAACGTCCGGGCCTGTTGCCCTGTGATTTTTCGGACGGTCAAACCCGGTCGCTGAATTGGCAGCGACACCCAAAGGCTAGAGCCCGCGCTTCCGAGGGACAACCCTAAAAACATGTCGGAAACTTCGGTGCGTCTGACAGACCACCCCGCCACATGAGGATCATTCATACAACAAAAAACCCGGCCTAAGCCGGGTTTCGATCACAACATTTGGATTCAAACAAATGCTGCGCGCTGCTCAGCCTCATAATGCCGAGTCTGAAAAGGCATGAGGACCTGTACCTTCAAACCAAGACCTTCACTCACCCCCCACGAGAGGGCGAGTTCATCACGACGACTGCGAAGCGTAACAGCGGCTTGTGAAGTCACTTCGTGCTTAGGTGCCGAACGCCAGAATAGCTCAAGCGCCTTGAAGACTTCCGACACCCGGCTATCGGTTACACATGAAAAACGGGTGAATCGCTCGAGCAAATACCCTGCGCGACGAACCTCGACCTCATCAGTGTGCCGACTTAGAAAAGCCTGAGCGACACTCATCAGGTCCGAATTTGAATACCAGACAGCCTTGGCTGCACTCACAAGCGCGGCGTCATCTGCCTGCTTTAATGGGCGTTTGACCAGAGTGTCCAGCGCGGATGAGAGGACGTGGCCGTTAGCAGGCTTCGCCATCTGTATTCTCCAAATAACTTTGCAAAATATAGGTAAGGACCGAGGTTGGGGGCTCTTTGTTGCCAACATATACATCAATCGCCTGCAATGCCAGTCGGCGCAGCTCGGCGGTCAATATGAAGCCTGCTCTCAGGAGGGCCATGATATCGCCAATGTCCTGATCCGTTGCCCTACCCAGTTTTGAAATTGCAATATCCACAGGTGCAGCAATGTGAACGTGGAGAGGGGACTCTAGCGGAAACTCTTCAAGGGGGAGACTTCGGGCCCAATAGTCCTCGTGAATCGGACCAAAGCTTGTGTTGTATTGCAGGTCGTAGTTTAGCTCCATTAACCGGCCAGACCTCTCATCGACAAATCGCTCGGGTACCTCTGCGAGTAACGTTCGAAGATGGAAGTCTTCCGGGAGGCTGGCCTCATAAATTTCGGCGTCAACATCCGTAGAAACACGATGATTTGTATAAAGGTGCACTGCGCACCCACCGAACACGATGACTTTAACCGCCCCTGGTTTTGCATTTTCAACCGTCAGCTCCGCTTCGACGGACTTGAACATTGAAACCAAAGCCTGACCCAGAGCGGTTTTCGTATTAAGACGGGGGATGATCATGTCCGGCAATTCCATATTGACCTCAGATGCTGATGTTGCTCCTTGGAGCGCAGAGCGGCCACCCTGCCTTGCCACCGGCCAGTGAGTGACTGCTTACGCCTGGAGATGTTGGGGGCTCATGCCCGAGGGACCGCGAGTTCTGAAAGCTAGAGCCCCCACTTCCGAGGGACAACCTTAAAAACCTGTCGGAAACTTCGGTGCGCCTGACAGACCGCAGTTTCTGTGGCGAGGGGATTTATCCCCGCTGGGCTGCGCAGCAGCCCCAAGGCCGTTAACTCAATTTGCCTGATACACCGCGTTGTCAGGTTTTGGGGCCGCTTCGCGCCCCAGCGGGGATAAATCCCCTCGCCACAACAGCTCGTTAGCCTTGGTGGCTCGAACGACCGCCCGTCAGCATCGAAAAATAAAATCAAAAAATCGCAAAGTCAGAAATTACCTACAGATGAATACCAGTTCACCCAGCGGCCGTTGTCGCAGGCTGCGATCTTTGCTTTCGAACCCCCAACCTCTAATACCACTTCAATCCCACCCCACCAAAACCCTCCAATAACCCCTCTACATCCAGGGCATGCGGCGTTGACATGGTATTCAAGTGGTATTAGCTTCCACCTCACTTACCGGGCGACAAACAACTCAATAACCGCATCGGACACCCACATGAACGACATCCTGGCCCTGCGCCCCGACGACACCCAGCCCACGCCGCTGTACCTGCAGCTGGCACGTAACCTGGAGACGGCGATTCATGCCGGCCAGTGGAAAGCCGAGCAGGCGATGCCGTCCGAGCGCAGCTTGAGCGAGCAACTGGGCATTTCCCGGGTGACCGCGCGCAAGGCGTTGGAAGTGTTGTTCGAACAAGGATTGATCCGCCGTAACCAGGGTTCGGGGACGTTCATCACACCGCGCCTGGAACAACCGCTGTCACGCCTGAGCGGCTTCAGCGAGATGCTCCGCCTCAAGGGTTTTGTCCCGGGCTCCCAATGGCTGGAACGGGACATCACTCCGCCGACCCACGAAGAACTGATTCGCCTGGGCCTGTCGCCCACCGACAAAGTCGCGCGGCTCAAGCGCTTGCGCAAGGCCGACGACACGGTCATGGCCATCGAGATGAGCACCCTGCCCGCCTCGATCATTCCCAAGCCACAGGCAGTGGGCGATTCGCTCTATGAATTTCTCGACAGCATCGGCAAGCCGGTGGTGCGCGCCCTGCAACACATCCAGGCCATCAACGCCTCGGACGAGTTCGCCGCCCTGGTGGGCATCGCCCCCGGCACCGCCATGTTGCTGATGACCCGGGTCGGCTACCTGGAAGACAACACTCCCATCGAAGTCACCGACACCTATTGCCGCAACGACTACTACGACTTTGTCGCAGAGCTGCGGCGTTAGACGACCAGAGAATCCCCATGTCCGAAGACAATATCCTCACCGCCAATGGCTGGGTTCGCGGCCGCCTGATCCATGCGCACGGCAAAGTCGTGTCCATCGAAGGCCGGCCTTGCGATCCGGCCAGCAACGACCTGCCCTACCTGCTGCCCGGTTTCATCGACCTGCATGTCCACGGCGGTGGCGGCAAGGACATCATGCAAGGCGCCTCGGCGTTCGAAACCATCGCCCGCACCCACGTGCGCTTCGGCACGACCGCGCTGCTGGCCACCACCATGACCGCGCCCAGCGAAGAAATCGCCAGCGTGCTGCAGGCCCTCGGCGAGTTCTGTGAACAACGCCCGAACGGCAGCGCCCGAGTCCTGGGCGTGCATTTGGAAGGCCCTTACATCAACCCCGGAAAACTCGGCGCGCAACCGAATTTCGCCCACACCGCGCTGATGGCCGAGGTGGAGAGTTACCTGGCCCTGGCGCCGATCCGCGTGATTACCATCGCCCCGGAAATCGCCGGTCACGATACCTTGATCCGCGCCCTCAGCGCCCGGGGCGTGCGCATGCAGATCGGTCATACCCTGGGCAGTTATGAAGAAGGCGTCGCGGCGTTGGCCGCCGGGGCCAGCAGTTTCACCCATTTGTATAACGCCATGAGCCCGTTGCATCACCGCGAGCCAGGCATCGTCGGCGCGGCGCTGGCCCATGCTCAATATGCCGAGTTAATTCCGGACTTGCTCCACGTACACCCCGGTGCGATGCGCGTGGCCTTGCGTTCGATTCCGTGCCTGTATTGCGTCACCGACTCCACCGCCGCCGCGGGCATGCCCGATGGCGAATACAAGCTGGGTAGCCACACCGTGACCAAGTGCCTGGGCGGCGTGCGCCTGGCCGATGGCACTTTGGCCGGCAGCACCCTGACCATGGACCAGGCCCTGCGCAACCTGGTGAAAATCGGCTTGCCCATCGCCGAAGCCTCCCAGCGCCTGTCGCAATTTCCTGCCGATTACCTCGGCCTGCCCGAGCGCGGCCGCTTGCAACCCGGCGCCTGGGCCGACTGCGTACGCCTTGACCGTTCCCTGACCCTGACCGACGTGATGGTCGAAGGAGAAGCCATTGACTTCCAAAATGCTTGAAGAGGCCTTGGCCTCGTGGGAAGCCGTCGAGCGCCAGTTGCAGCAACTGGACCCGGCCTTCGAGGAAATCGCCGGACGCCTGCGCCGTCAGCCACCGCAAGTGGCGATGACCGTCGCCCGCGGCAGTTCCGACCACGCCGCCAGCTACTTCGCCTACCTGACCATGCAGCAATTGGGCATCCCGGTGGCCTCGTTGCCGATGTCGGTGGTGACCATGCAACAGGCGCCGCTGAAGGTCAGTGGCCAGGTAGCATTCGCGTTTTCCCAATCGGGCCAGAGCCCGGACCTGGTGAACAGCCTGCGCCTGTTGCGCAAGCGTGGCGCCTTGAGCGTGGCCCTGGTCAACGCCACCGATTCGCCCCTGGAAGCCGCCTGTGAATTCAGCGTGCCGCTGTGTGCCGGCGTCGAAAACAGCGTCGCCGCCACCAAGAGTTTCATCGCCACCCTCAGCGCCAGTGCGCGGCTGGTGGCGCACTGGAAGGACGACGCCGAGTTGCTGGAAGCCGGCAGCGCCCTGCCCGAAGGTTTGCAAGAAGCCGCCCGCCAGGATTGGCGTGCTGCCGTCGAGGCCCTGCGCGATTGCCAGCGGTTGATGGTCATTGGCCGTGGCGCCGGATTCGCCATCGCCCAGGAAGCGGCGCTCAAATTCAAGGAAACCTCGGCGATCCAGGCCGAAGCCTTCAGCAGTGCCGAGGTTCGTCATGGGCCGATGGCGCTGATCGATGAAAACTACCCGTTGCTGGTGTTTGCCCCTCGCGGTGCCGAGCAGGCCGGCGTGTTGAGCCTGGCCGCCGACATGCGCCAGCGCGGCGCCCGGGTGTTGCTGGCGGCGCCGGATGACATCGCCGAACGCGACCTGACGCTGACCCGCGCCGAACACCCGTCCCTGGACCCGATCCTGGCGATCCAGAGCTTTTATGGGATGGCCGCGAGCCTGGCCGTGGCCCGAGGCCTGGATCCGGACCAGCCACGGTACTTGAGCAAGGTCACCCGTACGCACTGAACCGACGGTTTTCTTTTTATAGAGAGTCTGATGAGAGCGCCCCATGCCCAACAATAATAAAGAGCTGACCCTCAACGCCCCGCTCAGCGGCCCGGTGCTCACCCTCGCCAACGTCCCGGACGCGGTGTTCGCCAGCGGCGCCATGGGCGACGGGATCGCCATCGACCCGCTGAACGACACCCTCTACGCGCCCTGCGCTGGTGAAGTGATTCACGTCGCCCGCACTGGCCACGCCGTGACCCTGCGGGCCGACAACGGCGCCGAACTGTTGCTGCACCTGGGCCTGGACACGGTCGAGCTGCAGGGCGACGGGTTTTCCATGCTGGTCAAGGAAGGGGCGCGGGTCAGCAATGGTCAGCCGCTGCTGCGTTACGACGTGGACAAAGTGGCACTGCGCTGCAAGAGCCTGGTCAGCCTGTTGGTCATCACCAACGGCGAACACTTCCAGGCGCGGCCCATCACGCTCAAGGGGGTGAAGGTCGGCGAACCACTGCTGCATATCATCGCCAAGGCCCCGGGCGAAACGTCACACGATGACCAGGAGATCGGCCACGAAGTCTTCGGCCAGGTCCGCATCGCCCATCGCGGCGGCCTGCATGCCCGGCCGGCGGCGCTGATTCGCCAGACCGCCCAGGGCTTCAAGAGCCGCTCGCACCTGCATTTCCAAGGCAAGTCGGCCTCTTGCGACAGCGTGATGGGGATGATGGGCCTGGCCATCACCGAACAAGCGCAAGTGCACGTCAGTTGCCAGGGCAGCGATGCCGAGGCGGCGCTGCAAGCCTTGCTGGCGACCTTATCCACAGCCCTGGCGGAAGAAGCCCATGCCGTGGCGCCGGCCATCAAGCCGCAACGCCCTGCCGCCGAAAACGGTGTGCTCCATGGCGTGTGTGCCGCCCCCGGCCTGGTGGCCGGGCCGCTGGTTCGGCTGAATGGCATTCAATTGCCCCAGGACACTGGCGGCCATGACGTCGAAGAGCAGCGACACCGCTTGGACAATGCCTTGGCTCAGGTCAGTGGCGAAATCCGCCTCACCCTGGAAAACGCCAAGGCCCGACGCCACCGCGACGAAGAAGCGATCTTCAGCGCTCATCTGGCGTTGCTCGAAGACCCAGTGTTGCTGGATGCCGCCTACCTCTTTATCGAACAAGGCAGCGCCGCGACCCACGCCTGGAGCCATTCCATCGATGGGCAATGCCAGGTGCTGCAACAACTGGGCAGCACATTGCTGGCCGAGCGCGCCAATGATTTGCGCGACCTGCGCCAACGGGTCCTGCGGGTGTTGCTGGGTGAGGCCTGGCAATTCGACGTGGCGCCCGGCGCCATCGTCGCCGCCCAGGAACTGACCCCGTCGGACCTGCTGCAACTCAGCGCCCAAGGCGTGGCCGGCGTGTGCATGGTCGAGGGCGGCGCAACCTCCCATGTGGCGATCCTGGCCCGGGGCAAAGGCTTGCCGTGCCTGGTGGCGCTGGGTGACGAGCTGCTTGCCCAGGCGCTGGGGCAAGGGGTGGTGCTGGATGCAGACGACGGTCGCCTCGAACTTAGGCCCAGCGCCGAGCGCCTGGCCCAGGTGCATCAAGAGCAGCTCCGGCAGACCAGCCGACGCGCCCAACAACAAGCGCTCGCCCACACCCCGGCCCAGACCCTTGACGGCGTCACCGTGGAAGTGGCGGCCAACGTCGCCTCCAGCGACGATGCAGCCCAGGCCTGGGCAAACGGTGCCGACGGTGTTGGCTTGCTGCGCACCGAATTTCTGTTCGTCGACCGTCATACCGCGCCCGACGAAGAGGAACAACGCCAGGCCTACCAAGCCGTGCTCGAGGCCATGGGCGACAAGCCGGTGATCATCCGCACCATCGACGTGGGCGGTGACAAGCAGCTGGATTACCTGCCGCTGCCGACCGAAGCCAACCCGGTGCTGGGCCTGCGCGGCATTCGCCTGGCCCAGGTGCGACCGGATCTGCTGGACCAGCAACTGCGGGCCTTGCTGCAAACCCGTCCGCTGCGGCGCTGCCGGATCCTGTTGCCCATGGTCACCGAAGTCGACGAACTGCTGCACATCCGCCAACGCCTAGATGCCCTCGGCACCGAACTGGGCCTGGGCGAACGCCCGCAGTTGGGAGTGATGATCGAAGTGCCGGCCGCCGCGTTGCTGGCCGAACAATTGGCCGAGCATGCGGACTTCCTGTCCATCGGCACCAACGACCTGTCGCAATACACCCTGGCCATGGACCGCGACCACGCCGGCCTCGCCGCCCGGGTCGATGCCCTGCACCCGGCGCTGCTGCGGCTGATCGCCCAGACCTGTGCCGGCGCGGCGAAACATGGTCGCTGGGTGGGTGTATGCGGCGCCCTGGCCTCCGATCCACTGGCGATGCCGGTGCTGATCGGGCTGGGTGTACGTGAACTGTCGGTCAGTCCGCCGCAGATCGGCGCAATCAAGGACCGCGTGCGGCACCTCGACGCCGCCCAGTGCGCCCGCCTCAGCGGCGAGCTGCTGAACCTGGGCAGTGCCGCCGCCGTGCGCCAGGCCTGTCATCAACACTGGCCCCTGGGCTGAGCCACGTCGAAGAACAATAAAGGGAGAGACGCCATGTACCAGCATTTCATCGAAGGACTGCAACGCCTCGGCCGGGCACTGATGCTGCCCATCGCGATCCTGCCCATCGCCGGCCTGTTGCTGCGCCTGGGCGACACCGACCTGTTGAACATCGCCATCATCCACGATGCCGGCCAGGCGATTTTTGCCAACCTGCCGCTGATCTTCTCCATCGGCATCGCCGTGGGCTTCGCCCGGGACAACAACGGGACGGCGGGGTTGGCCGGGGCCATCGGTTACCTGGTGATGATCGCGACCTTGAAGGTGCTCGATGCCAGCATCAACATGGGCATGCTCGCCGGGATCATCAGTGGCCTGCTGGCCGGCGCGCTGTACAACCGTTTCAAGGACATCAAGCTGCCGGAATACCTGGCGTTCTTCGGTGGTCGGCGCTTCGTGCCGATTGTCACCGGTTTCAGCGCCGTGGGCCTGGGGGTGGTGTTCGGCCTGATCTGGCCGCCGATCCAGCAGGGCATCAACAGTTTCGGCGCCTTGCTGATGGAAAGCGGCAGTTTCGGTGCCTTCGTGTTCGGCGTGTTCAACCGGCTGCTGATCGTCACCGGCCTGCACCACATCCTCAATAATATGGCCTGGTTCATCTTCGGCAGCTTCACCGATCCGCAAACCGGCGCGGTGGTCACCGGCGACCTGACCCGCTACTTTGCCGGCGACCCGAATAGCGGCCAGTTCATGACCGGCATGTTCCCGGTGATGCTCTTCGGCCTGCCCGCTGCGTGCCTGGCGATGTACCGCAATGCCCTGCCCCAGCGGCGCAAAGTCATGGGGGGGATCCTGCTGTCCATGGCGCTGACGTCGTTTCTCACGGGTGTCACCGAACCGATCGAGTTCGCCTTCATGTTCCTTGCGCCGCTGCTGTTCCTGTTGCATGCCTTGCTCACCGGGCTGTCGATGGCGATCACCGATTGGCTGAACATCCGCTTGGGCTTTACCTTCTCCGGCGGCTTCATCGACATGGTGCTCGGCTGGGGCAAGTCGAATAACGGCTGGCTGGTGGTGCCGGTGGGACTGGTCTATGCCGTGATCTATTACACGGTGTTCGACTTCTGCATTCGCCGCTTCGACCTGAAAACCCCAGGGCGTGAAGAAGTGCCCGCCGGTGACAAACCGGTCATCGCCCAGAACCAACGAGCCGGGGCCTACATCGAAGCACTCGGCGGTGCCGACAACCTGATCACCGTCGGCGCCTGCACCACTCGGCTGCGGTTGGACATGGTGGATCGCAACAAGGCCTCCGACGCGCAACTCAAGGCCCTGGGCGCCATGGCCGTGGTGCGTCCCGGCAATGGCGGGAGTTTGCAGGTGGTGGTCGGGCCGATGGCCGACAGCATCGCCGATGAAATCCGCCTGGCCCTGCCTTCCTCCGACCGCCCTGCCGCTGCGCCCGTGGCCACGGTGGTTGAACCGGTCACCGCGACCAGCGTGTCCGGGGTCGAAGCGCAACAGTGGCTGGATGCGCTGGGTGGCGGTGGCAATGTGTTGCAGCTCGATTGCGTGGCGATGAGCCGGTTGCGGGTGCGCCTGGCCGATGGCAAAAGACTGTCGGAAAGCGGCCTCAGGGCACTGGGATGCCAGGGGGTCAGCCCGTTGGAAGGCGGTGTCTGGCACCTGTTGCTGGGGGAGAAAGCGCCGGGGTTGTGGCAAGTGTTGGAGGGAATGGTGCTGAGCCGTCAGGCCGATGTGAAAGCCTAGTCCCCCAATCTCTGTGGTTCCGTTTACACCGGTGAATCGCTATCGCGAGCAAGCTCCCACAGAGAATTTGTGTTGTTCGACCGGTGATCCACACCACTCTCTCTGGAAAAGTACAATCCCCCGTGGCGAGGGAGCTTGCTCCCGCTGGGGTGCGAAGCAGCCCCTTGGATCTGCCAGACACACCGAGTTGCCAGAGTGTTATGGGGCTGCTGCGCAGCCCAGCGGGAGCAAGCTCCCTCGCCACAGGGTTCGTGTACATAGATAAATCGGCTTCAAATAGCGCCCAATAAAAAACCCGCTGATTCATCAGCGGGTTTTTCATTTCAACGGCCCGGGATCAAAAATCCTCCAACCGCCACACTTCATACGCCGGTGTCTCGTAGGGATGGCTCTGTTTCAGCGCGTCCACCACCCCACGAATCAGCTCATCGGCTACGACAAGCTCCACTTTCCATTCCTCGACCTGCTCGACCTGCCCCGCCTCGCCGATGAACGGCTGGCTGCCGTCCAACGGGCGAAACTGGCCCAGGCCCAGGACTTGCCAGGCGCAGCGGTCATAGTCGCCGATTCGCCCGCCACCGGCAGCGAATACGGCGTTTTTGACCACGTCCAGATGGCTGGCCGGGACGAAGAAGCAGAGCTTGTACACCGCCTTAGTTCACCCAGACGCGCGCGTTACGGAACATGCGCATCCATGGCGCGTCTTCGTTCCAGTCGTCCGAACGCCACGAGTTCTGCACCGCGCGGAATACGCGCTCCGGGTGCGGCATCATGATCGTGACGCGGCCGTCGCGGCTGGTCAGGCCGGTGATCCCGCGCGGCGAGCCGTTCGGGTTGGCCGGGTAGGTTTCGGTGACCTTGCCGTGGTTGTCGACGAACCGCAGCGACACGCAACCGGACAGGTCCGCTTCGAGCAGCGCCTCTTCGCTTTCGAATTCCGCATGGCCTTCGCCGTGGGCGATGGCGATCGGCATGCGCGAACCGGCCATGCCCTGCAGGAAGATCGAGTTCGATTCCTGCACCTGGACCATCGCCACGCGCGCTTCGAACTGCTCGGAACGGTTACGCACGAAGTGCGGCCAGAACTCGCTGCCCGGGATCAGTTCGTGCAGGTTGGACATCATCTGGCAACCGTTGCACACGCCGAGGGTGAAGCTGTCGGTACGTTCGAAGAAGCCCTGGAACGCATCGCGGGCACGGCTGTTGAACAGCGCCGACTTGGCCCAGCCTTCACCGGCACCCAGCACGTCACCGTAGGAGAAACCGCCACAGGCGACCATGCCCTTGAAGTCATTCAGGTCGACACGACCGGCCAGGATGTCGCTCATGTGCACGTCGATCGCGTTGAAACCGGCACGGTCGAATGCCGCCGCCATTTCCACCTGACCGTTGACGCCCTGCTCGCGCAGGACCGCCACTTGTGGGCGAATGCCTTTCTTGATGTAGGGCGCGGCCACGTCGTGGTTGACGTCGTAGCTGAGCTTGGCGCTCAGGCCCGGGTTGTCTTCTTCCAGCAGTGCATCGAATTCCTGCTCGGCGCAGTCGGCGTTGTCCCGCAGGCGCTGGATCTGGTAGCTGGTTTCCGCCCACTGGCGCTGCAACAGGCTGCGCTGGCCTTCGAAGACGGTGTCGCCGTTGAAGGTGATGTTGATGTGGGCGTTGTTGATCGGCTGGCCGATCACCGAAACGCAGTCGGCCAGGCCAGCCGCGCTGAACTGGGCGAGGATGTCCGGGGTGGCGTCCTGGCGAACCTGGATCACCGCGCCCAACTCTTCGTTGAACAGGATGGCCGGGATTTCGGCGCTGGACTCGGCCACGCTGTCGAGGGTCAGGCTCAGGCCGCAGTGACCGGCAAAGGCCATTTCCACCACGGTGGTCAGCAAGCCGCCGTCGGAACGGTCGTGGTAGGCCAGCAGGTGACCGTCGGCGTTAAGGCCCTGGATCACGGCGAAGAACGCTTTCAGGTCTTCGGCATCGTCGACGTCCGGCGCTTGCGAGCCGAGCTTGCCGTGCACCTGGGCCAGGATCGAGGCGCCCATGCGGTTTTGGCCACGGCCCAGGTCGATCAGGATCAGATCGGTGGTGCCCTTGTCCATGCGCAGTTGCGGGGTCAGGGTCTGGCGGATGTCGGTGACCGGGGCAAAACCGGTCACGATCAGCGACAGCGGCGAGGTCACGCTCTTGTCCACGCCTTCGTCGTTCCAGCGCGTGGCCATGGACATGGAGTCCTTGCCCACCGGAATGGTGATGCCCAGCTCAGGGCACAGCTCCATGCCGACAGCCTTGACGGTGTCGTACAGGCGGGCGTCTTCACCCGGGTGACCGGCGGCGGACATCCAGTTGGCCGACAACTTGATGTCGGAAATCTTGCCGATGCGCGAAGCCGCGATGTTGGTCAGGGTCTCGCCAATCGCCATGCGGCCGGACGCCGGGGCGTCCAGCAGCGCCAGCGGCGTGCGCTCGCCCATCGCCATGGCTTCGCCGGTGTAGACGTCGAAGCTGGTGGCGGTCACGGCCACGTCGGCCACCGGCACCTGCCATGGGCCGACCATCTGGTCACGGGCCACGAGGCCGGTGATAGTGCGGTCGCCGATGGTGATCAGGAAGCTCTTGCTCGCCACGGCCGGGTGATGCAGTACACGCTCGATGGAGTCGGCGATGTCGAGTGTCGATGGATCGAAATCATCGCCCAGCTCCGCTTCGCGAACGGCCGAACGGTGCATGCGCGGGGCTTTGCCCAGCAGCACTTCCAGCGGCATGTCCACCGGGCTGTTGCCGAAATGGCTGTCGGTGACGGTCAGTTGCGGCTCGGCGGTGGCTTCACCCACTACCGCGAACGGGCAACGCTCGCGCTCGCAAATGGCCTGGAAACGTTCGAAGTCGGCCGGACCGACCGCCAGGACGTAACGCTCCTGGGATTCGTTGCTCCAGATTTCGTGCGGGGCCATGCCCGGCTCGTCGTTCGGAATGTTGCGCAGTTCGAAGCGGCCACCACGGCCGCCGTCGTTGACCAGTTCCGGGAAGGCGTTGGACAGGCCGCCCGCGCCGACGTCGTGGATGAAGCTGATGGGGTTGTGTTCACCCAACTGCCAGCAACGGTCGATGACTTCCTGGCAACGGCGTTCCATTTCCGGGTTTTCCCGCTGGACCGACGCAAAGTCCAGGTCGGCCGAGCTGGTGCCGGTGGCCATGGAGGAAGCGGCGCCGCCACCCAGGCCGATCAGCATGGCCGGGCCACCGAGGACGATCAGCTTGGAGCCGACCAGGATCTCGCCTTTCTGCACGTGGTCGGCGCGGATGTTGCCCATGCCGCCAGCCAACATGATCGGCTTGTGGTAACCACGGACTTCCTCACCGCGCGGGGTGGTGATGGACTGTTCGAAGGTACGGAAATAGCCGGTCAGGGCCGGACGGCCGAATTCGTTGTTGAACGCCGCGCCCCCCAGGGGGCCTTCGATCATGATGTCCAGGGCGTTGACGATGCGCTCAGGCTTGCCGTACGGCTTTTCCCACGGCTGTTCCCACGGCTGTTCAAAACCCGGGATCTGCAGGTTCGACACGGTGAAGCCGGTCAGGCCGGCCTTGGGCTTGGCACCACGCCCGGTGGCGCCTTCGTCGCGGATCTCGCCACCGGAACCGGTGGACGCGCCCGGGAACGGGGCGATGGCGGTCGGGTGGTTGTGGGTCTCGACCTTCATGAGGATGTGCACCGGCTCCTGGACCGCACCGTACTGGCGGGTCTCAGGGTTCGGGTAGAAACGACCGGCAACGTTGCCGACGATCACCGCCGCGTTGTCCTTGTAGGCCGACAGCACACCTTCGTTATGCATCTGGTAGGTGTTCTTGATCATGCCGAACAGGCTTTTTTCCTGGCTCTGGCCGTCAATGTCCCAACTGGCGTTGAAGATCTTGTGGCGGCAATGCTCGGAGTTGGCCTGGGCGAACATCATCAGTTCGATGTCGTGAGGGTTGCGCTTCAAGCCCTGGAAAGCGTTGACCAGGTAATCGATCTCGTCTTCGGCCAGGGCCAGGCCCAGTTCGCCGTTGGCTTTTTCCAGCGCGGCACGGCCGCCGCCCAGTACGTCGATGGCGGTCAGTGGCTTGGGTTCGGCGTGGCTGAACAGGCCGGCGGCCTGCTCCAGGTTGCCCAGCACGACCTGGGTCATGCGGTCATGCAGGCCGTCGGCGATCAGTTGGGCCTCGGCCTCGCTGAATTCACCGGCGACATAAAAGGCAATACCGCGCTCCAGGCGCTGGACTTTCGCCAGGCCGCAGTTGCGGGCGATGTCGCTGGCCTTGCTCGACCACGGCGAAATGGTGCCGAAACGCGGCAGTACCAGGAACAGGCGACCGGCCGGCTCCTGGACAGGAACACTGGGACCGTACTTCAGAAGGCGCGCAAGCACCTGCTGTTCGTCGCCGGTCAAACCGCCGGTGACTTCGGCGAAGTGAGCGAATTCAGCATACAAGCCACTGACAGCCGGAACCTTCTGGCTCAGTTGCTCAAGGAGTTTGCTGTGGCGAAAGGCAGAAAGGGCAGGAGCGCCGCGCAGGATCAACATCTTCGGGACAGCCTCGGGAAGGGGGTGTGCTTTGAGGCCGTGCATTCTAGCCTAAACCGCCGGCAACGGCACCCGAAACGGCACGCGCAGTGCTGGCCGAATGTCGGTCTTTGCGTGCGCGACGGTATCGGACACCCGCGCCAAGGCTGCCGAAGAGATATTTTTCAGCGATGCAAAGCCCTGCGCGCCCCGGCCGGCCTGTGTTGCGGACATGTTTTGCAATGGCTAGCAGACTGGCCTTTTGCTGTCGAGATATGGCGGTAGGGGCCGTTTGCGTATACTGCGCAGATGTTTTCCCCAACGGCTTTGCGTCCGCGATATGCCAGATGGCTGATCGCAACCGGACTCTTCCTGGTGCTCAGTGGTTGTGTTGAGAAACCCAACACACTGGAGCGCGTAAAGGAGGATGGCGTGCTGCGGGTGGTTACCCGAAACAGCCCCGCCACCTACTTTGAGGATCGTAACGGTGAAACCGGCTTCGAGTACGAGCTGGTGAAGCGCTTCGCCGACGATTTGGGGGTGGAACTGAAGATAGAGACCGCCGACAACCTCGACGATCTGTTCAGCCAGATCGGCAAGCCCAACGGTCCGGTATTGGCGGCCGCGGGCCTGGTCAGCAGCGAACAGCGCAAGAAGCAGGTACGGTTTTCCCGCTCCTACCTGGAAGTCACCCCGCAGATCATCTACCGCAACGGCCAGTCACGCCCCACCGACGCCGCCGCTTTGGCCGGCAAAAAAATCATGGTGCTCAAGGGCAGCACTCACGCCGAACAACTGGCACAGCTTAAACAGCAATACCCGGGCATCGAATACGAAGAGTCCGACGCGGTTGAAGTGGTCGACCTGCTACGCATGGTGGATGAGGGCCAGATCGACCTGACCCTGGTGGACTCCAACGAAGTGGCGATGAACCAGGTGTACTTCCCCAACGTGCGCGTGGCGTTCGACCTGGGTGATGCCCGCAGCCAGAGTTGGGCGGTCGCCCCCGGTGAAGACAACAGCCTGCTCAACGAGATCAACAGCTACCTGGACAAAGTGCAGAAGAACGGCACCCTGCAGCGCCTCAAAGACCGCTATTACGGGCACGTCGATGTCCTCGGCTACATGGGCGCCACCACCTTCGCCCAGCATTTGCAGCAACGGCTGCCCAAATACGAACAGCACTTCAAGGCCTACGCCAAGAAAGAGAAAGTCGACTGGCGCCTGCTGGCCGCCATTGGCTATCAGGAATCGCTGTGGCAACCGGCGGTCACGTCCAAGACCGGCGTGCGCGGCCTGATGATGCTGACCCAGAACACCGCCCAGGCCATGGGCGTGTCCAACCGCCTGGATCCGAAGCAGAGCATCATGGGCGGCGCCAAGTACCTGGCCTACATGAAGGATCAACTGGACGAAAGCATCCAGGAGCCCGACCGCACCTGGTTCGCCCTCGCCGCCTATAACGTGGGCAGCGGTCACCTGGACGATGCGCGCAAACTGGCGGCCAAGGAAGGGCTGAACCCGAACAAGTGGCTGGATGTGAAGAAGATCCTGCCGCGCCTGTCGCAGAAACAGTGGTACAGCAAGACCCGCTATGGCTACGCCCGGGGCGGCGAGCCGGTGCATTTCGTGGCGAACATCCGTCGCTACTACGACATCCTGACCTGGGTGACGCAGCCGCAGCTCGAAGGCAACCAGGTGGCCGAGGGCAATCTGCACGTGCCGGGAGTCGACAAGAGCAAGCCTAACCAGGAAAGCCCGCAGCTCTGACAGCTGTACACCATCCCGATGCAGTGATGAATCTGTGGCGAGGGAGCTTGCTCCCGCTGGGGCGCGAAGCGGCCCTAGTAACTCCCTGGCAACCCGGTGTGTCTGGCAGATCCAAGAAGCTGCTGCGCAGCCCTGATGCAGTGATGAACCATTGTGGCGAGGGAGCTTGCTCCCGCTGGGGCGCGAAGCGGCCCTAGTAACTCCCTGGCAACCCGGTGTGTCTGGCAGATCCAAGGGGCTGCTGCGCAGCCCAGCGGGAGCAAGCTCCCTCGCCACAATGAATCAGGCAAGCCCTAAGTGAGCAGCCAGTCTTATGGCCGCGGTCAGGACTTGGCGGCAGCCAGGATCAGCGCCTTCATTTCCGATACAGCCGACTTGAACCCGACGAACAACGCATGGGCCACCAACGCGTGGCCGATGTTCAGCTCGTTGATGCCCTTGATCGCCGCGACGGCTTCGACGTTGTGGTAGTGCAGGCCATGGCCGGCGTTGACGATCAGGCCCTTGGCCAGGCCGAAGGCGACACCGTCAGCGACTCGCTGCAGCTCATCGGCCACATCCGTGGGAGTCTCGGCATCAGCGTAACGGCCCGTGTGCAGCTCGATGGCCGGCGCGCCAACACGCTTGGAAGCCTCGATCTGCCGTTCGTCGGCATCAATGAACAGCGATACCTCGGCGCCAATCTTCGACAAGCGCTCCACTGCCAAGCTGATCCGCGCCTCCTGCCCCGCCACGTCGAGACCGCCTTCGGTGGTCAGCTCCTGGCGAGTCTCCGGCACCAGGCAGATGTGCGCCGGGCGGATGAGCTCAGCGAACGCCATCATCTCTTCGGTCACGCCCATTTCGAAGTTCATGCGGGTTTGCAGCACGTCCTTGAGCAGCAGCACATCTCGCTCCTGGATGTGACGACGGTCTTCACGCAAGTGTACGGTGATGCCGTCGGCACCCGCCTCTTCCGCGTCCAATGCGGCCTTGACCGGATCCGGGTAACGCGTACCCCGGGCCTGGCGCAGGGTGGCGACATGGTCGATGTTCACGCCGAGAAGAATGCGATTGCTGGTGCTCACAAAAAGGCTCCTGAATGGACGAATAGTCGGCCCACAGCATACGGGTTGATCAGGGCTTGCGAAACAACTCGCGACTGACCAGTGGCCGCCCGCCCAGGTGCACAGCCAGGGCCTGGCGCATCAGCCGCTTGGCTGCCGACAAGGCGCCTGGCGCACTCCAGTCGGCCTCGGCCATCGCCAGCAGCTCAGCCCCATTGAACAGCCCCGGTTGCAACAGGTAGACCTGCTCCAGGCCAGCATCCACCTGTAAGCGGTAAAGACCGTCCGCCGCGACGGGTTCGCCGTGCAGATCAGTGTTCAGAGCGAAGCCGTAGCCCAGGTCATCCAGTAGCCGCCACTCAAAGGAGCGCAGCAGCGGCTCCAGCGGCCGCCCTTCAGCCAGGGCCAGTAGCGTGGCGGCGTAGTGGTCGAAGACGGCCGGGTGGGGATCTTCGGCCGGCAGCAGGCGGATCAACAGTTCATTGAGGTACAAGCCGCTGAACAGCGCCTCACCGTTGAGCCACGCCGCGACGCCATTGCTTTCCATGCGCCCGACATTTTTCAACTCGCCTCGACCACGGAACTCGACTTCCAGCGGCACGAACGGCCGCGCCAGTGTCCCGGCCTTGCCCCGCGCTCCACGCAACACCGCCCGCAGCCGCCCTTGCGGCGTGAGGAAGTCCACCAGGGCGCTGCTTTCGCGGTAGGCGCGGCTGTGGAGGACGTAGGCGGGTTGGGCGATGGGTTGGCTTGGGGACATCAGGGGCCTGAATATCAGAAGATATCGACTATGGAAGAGAGCCTTGTGGCGAGGGAGCTTGCTCCCGCTGGGCTGCGAAGCAGCCCCCTTGGATCTACCAGACACACCGAGTTGCCGGAAGGGTATTGGGGCTGCTGCGCAGCCCAGCGGGAGCAAGCTCCCTCGCCACAAGAGCCCGCCCACCATGATCCGGGGATTACAGGTCGCCGTAACCCAACGACCGCAGCGCCCGCTCGTCGTCGGACCAGCCACCCTTCACCTTGACCCACAGGTTGAGCATGATCTTGGAGTCGAACAGCAGTTCCATGTCCTTGCGCGCCTCGGTGCCGATGCGCTTGATGCGCTCGCCCTTGTCGCCAATGATGATTTTCTTCTGGCCGTCACGTTCGACGAGGATCAAGGCGTGGATATGCAGGGTCTTGCCCTGTTGCTTGAACTCTTCGATCTCGACCGTGATCTGGTAGGGCAACTCGGCCCCCATCTGACGCATGATTTTCTCGCGCACCAGCTCGGCGGCGAGGAAACGGCTGCTGCGGTCGGTGATCTGGTCTTCGGGGAAGAAGTGATCGTTTTCCGGCAGATGTTCGGCAATGACCCGCTCCAACGCGTCGAGGTTATGGCCGTGCTGGGCAGAGATCGGGATGATCTGGGCGTTCGGCAACTGTTCCTGCAACCAGGACAGGTGCGGCATCAGTTCCGCCTTGTCTTCGATCCGATCGGTCTTGTTCAGCGCCACGATCAGCGGGCCGGTGACGTATTGGACGCGCTCGAGGACCATCTGGTCTTCGTCGGTCCACTTGGTGCGGTCGACCACGAAGATCACCACGTCGACGTCTTTCAACGCCGCCGAGGCAGTCTTGTTCATGTAGCGGTTCAGGGCCTTTTCGCCGCCCTTGTGCATGCCCGGGGTGTCGACGTAGATCGCCTGCACGGCGCCTTCGGTCTTGATGCCCAGCATGTTGTGGCGGGTCGTCTGGGGCTTGCGCGAGGTGATCGCCAGCTTCTGGCCCAGGATGTGGTTCAGCAGCGTGGATTTACCCACGTTCGGCCGACCGACAATGGCGACATAGCCGCAGCGGGTGACGGTTGTATCAGTCATTGCCATTCTCCACACCCAGGGCAATCAATGCTGCGGCGGCCGCTACCTGTTCGGCAATACGACGACTCACACCCTGACCCCGGCTTTTTTCATTCAATAGGACCACTTCGCATTCGACGAAGAAGGTACGGCAATGCGGCTCACCCTGGATATCCACGACTTCGTAGCGCGGCAGCTCGCAACTGCGCGATTGCAGGAATTCCTGCAAACGGGTCTTCGGATCCTTGTTGGTGTCCACCAGCGTCAGGCTGTCGATCTCGGACGTCAGCCAGGCCAGCACGCGTTCACGCGCCATTTCCATGCCTGAGTCCAGATAGATCGCGCCGATCAAGGCTTCCAGGGCATCGGCCAGGATAGATTCGCGACGGAAACCGCCACTTTTCAGCTCGCCGGAGCCCAGGCGCAGGTAGTCGCCCAGGTCAAAACCACGGGCCAGTACGGCCAGGGTCTCACCTTTTACCAAGCGCGCGCGCAAACGCGACAATTGGCCTTCGCGGGCCAGCGGGAAACGCTCGAACAGCGCCTCACCGGCCACGAAGTTGAGGATGGCATCACCGAGGAATTCCAGGCGTTCGTTGTTGCGCCCGGCAAAACTGCGGTGAGTGAGGGCCAGGAGCATCAGGTCCTGGTCCTTGAAGGTGTAGCCGAGCTGACGCTCGAGACGGCTTAGAGAAACGCTCACGGTTTACCCACGCTGAGTTCGTGGCTGGATTCCACCGCCACGGCGGCAAGGCGCCGTTGGCTTGGGACAATTAACGCTGTGTTCAAAAATACGTCCTGACTATCGTTGGCTTCATGCCTTCGGGCAACCTTGCGCAGGCTCCAGAAAAGCATTCGGCGCTGTGTTCAACAGCGCCGTGGGTGATTACTTGATCAGGCCAACCCGCGAGAAATTCGGCAGGTGACTGAGTTTGGGTTCCGGCCAGCTCATCCAGACCGCAAAGGCCTTGCCGACGATGTTCCGGTCCGGGACCATGCCCAGCAGGTCCTTGGGAATGTTCGGATCATCCCAGTACCGGCTGTCGTTGGAGTTGTCGCGGTTGTCTCCCATCATGAAGTAGTGCCCCGCCGGCACGGTCCACGAATGGTCCGGTGTCGCGCGGTAGCGGCTCATTTCCTTGCGGATCAGGTGCTCGGCCTCGCCGAGTTTTTCCCGGTAGAGCTCGGCACTGCCCAGCGTACCCGGCTCGGAGCCGAGCAACTGTTCGGCCACGGATTCGCCATTGACGAACAGGCGCTTGTCGGCGGTGTAGCGAACCGTGTCGCCCGGCAGGCCGACGACACGCTTGATGTAGTTGACGTTCGGGTCGCTCGGGAAGCGGAACACCATGACATCGCCGCGTTGCGGATCACCGACTTCGATGACTTTCTTGTCGATCACCGGCAGGCGGATCCCGTAGGAAAACTTGTTCACCAGGATGAAATCGCCCACGTCCAGGGTCGGCTTCATCGAGCCGGAGGGAATCTGGAAGGGTTCCACCAGGAACGAGCGCAGCACCAGCACGATGAACAACACCGGGAAGAACGACTTGCCGTATTCGACCAGCAGCGGTTCCTTGTTGAGCTTTTCGATCACCACACCATCAGGCTGGCTGACGCTGCCCTGATAAGAGGCGATGGCCGCCCGGCGCCGAGGCGCCAGGAACAACAGATCAAGCAACGCCAACAGGCCGCAGACAAACACGGCGATAACCAGCAACAGCGGGAAATTTAGCGACATAGGACCTAACTATCCAACCTGAGCACCGCAAGGAAGGCTTCCTGTGGAATTTCCACGTTACCGACCTGCTTCATGCGTTTTTTACCGGCCTTCTGCTTTTCCAACAGCTTGCGCTTACGGCTGACGTCGCCACCGTAGCATTTGGCCAATACGTTCTTTCTGAGCGCCTTGACGGTTGTACGCGCCACAATCTGCCCGCCAATGGCGGCCTGGATTGCCACGTCGAACATCTGCCGCGGAATCAGTTCCTTCATCTTCTCGGTCAATGCACGACCTTTGTAGTGCGCGTTATCACGGTGCACGATCAATGCCAGGGCATCGACTTTCTCACCGTTGATCAGCACATCCAGCTTCACCAGATTAGCCGATTGGTAACGATCGAAATGATAGTCCAGCGAAGCATAGCCGCGACTGGTGGATTTGAGGCGGTCGAAGAAGTCCAGTACCACCTCGTTCATCGGCAGGTCGTAGGTCACCTGGACCTGCGTGCCGAGGAACAGCATGTCGTGTTGTACGCCACGCTTCTCGATGCACAACGTAATGACGTTGCCCAGGTGCTCCTGAGGCACAAGGATGTTGGCCCGCACGATCGGTTCGCGCATGTCTTCGATGGCCGACAGGTCCGGCAGCTTGGACGGGTTGTCGACGTAGAGGGTCTCGCCGTTCTTGAGCAACAGCTCGAAAATAACCGTCGGTGCCGTGGTGATCAGGTCCAGGTCGTATTCGCGCTCCAGGCGCTCCTGGATGATTTCCATGTGCAACATGCCCAGGAATCCGCAACGGAAACCGAAGCCCAGGGCATCGGAGCTTTCCGGGGTGTATTGCAGGGACGAGTCGTTCAGGGTCAGCTTCTGCAGGGCTTCGCGGAAATCCTCGAAGTCGTCGGAGCTGACCGGGAACAGGCCGGCATAGACCTGCGGCTGGATGCGTTTGAAACCTGGCAGCACATCGACGTCGGGGGTGGAACTCAAGGTCAGGGTGTCGCCGACCGGCGCCCCGTGGATGTCCTTGATACCGGCGATGATGAAGCCCACTTCACCGGCCTTCAGGTCTACGGTAGCGGTATGTTTCGGGTTGAATACACCGACGCTGTCCACCAGGTGGATCTTGCCGGTGGACTTGACCAGGATCTTGTCGCCCTTCTTCACGCGGCCATGGCGCACGCGAACCAGGGACACCACGCCCAGGTAGTTGTCGAACCAGGAGTCGATGATCAACGCTTGCAGCGGATCTTCGATGTTGCCGGTCGGCGCGGGAATGGTGTGCACCAGGCGCTCGAGCACTTCGTCCACGCCCAGGCCGGTCTTGGCGCTGCAGGTGACCGCGTCGGTGGCGTCGATGCCGATGATTTTCTCGATTTCTTCCTTCACGCGGTCCGGATCGGCCTGGGGCAGGTCGATCTTGTTCAGCACCGGCATGACTTCCAGGCCCTGCTCGATGGCCGTGTAGCAGTTGGCAACCGACTGGGCTTCGACGCCCTGGCCGGCATCGACCACCAGCAGCGCACCTTCACAGGCCGCCAGCGACCGGCTGACTTCATAGGTGAAGTCGACGTGGCCCGGGGTATCGATGAAGTTCAGCTGATAGGTGATGCCGTCGCGGGCCTTGTAGTAGAGGGTAACGCTGTGGGCCTTGATGGTGATCCCGCGTTCACGTTCGAGGTCCATGGAGTCCAGGACCTGGGCTTCCATTTCACGCTCGGCCAGGCCGCCGCACATCTGGATGAAGCGATCGGCCAGCGTCGACTTGCCATGGTCAATGTGGGCGATGATGGAGAAATTGCGGATATGACTCAAATCACTCACGGATCAACACTCAAAAAGGCTGCAGGCATAGCCCGCCGAAAAATAGCCGGGGATTGTACCTGATACAGACGCCATTGTGGCGAGGGGATTTATCCCCGCTGGGTTGCGAAGCAGCCCCACGATCCATCAGCCATCGCGATGTGCCAGGCAGGGCGCAGGGGGCTGCTTCGCAGCCCAGCGGGGATAAATCCCCTCGCCACAGCAAGCTCC
This sequence comes from Pseudomonas sp. NFACC08-1, assembly GCF_900106735.1. Classification (NCBI taxonomy): domain Bacteria; kingdom Pseudomonadati; phylum Pseudomonadota; class Gammaproteobacteria; order Pseudomonadales; family Pseudomonadaceae; genus Pseudomonas; species Pseudomonas sp. NFACC08-1. Next base: position 32,352 of record NZ_FNNL01000008.1, read on the forward strand.
CTCGCCACAGAAGCCCGCTCGCCACAAGAATCGGGGTCAACCCGCCCGACGCAACAGCCAAAGCCCGGCCAACGCGCAGACACCGGCCGGCACCAGCACCGCAAACAGCGGTGAGAAGCCGAACACCAGGCTCGACGGCCCCAGCAGATCCTGGGCAATGCGGAAAGTGAAGCCCACCAGTACACCGGTAAACACCCGCTGGCCAAGGGTCACCGAACGCAGCGGACCAAAAATGAAGGAAATCGCCATCAACACCAGGGCGGCGGTGACCAACGGCTGCAACACCTTGACCCAAAAAGCCAGCCAATAGCGGCCGTTATTCAAGCCCTGGTCCGCCAGATAGTGGATATACCCCCACAAGCCGGTAATCGACAGGGATTCGGGCGCCATCACCACGGTGCTGAGCAGTTGCGGGCTGATCGACACGTCCCAACGCTCCCGTGGGGCGGCGACCACCTCGGTGCGCTTGTCATGGAACAAGGTGGTAGTGACATCGATCAACTGCCAGTGGTCCTCGGCGAATTTGGCGCGCTTGGCGAAGCTCGACGACAGCATGTGCCGCTGGTCGTCGAAGCGATAACGGGTCACCCCGTACAGGATGCCGTTGGGCTGGACCGAGTTGATATGGATGAACTCGTCGCCCTGGCGGTGCCACAGGCCGTGCTTGGCGCTTTGCGCATCGCCGCCGCCCTGGGCCAGGGAACGGTTGGCCTGGGCAGTATTTTCGGTGGCTGGGGCGATGTATTCGCCGATCAGCACACCCACCAGCATCAACACCAGCATGGGCTTCATCACCGCCCAGACGATCCGACCAATGGACACGCCGGCGGCGCGCATGATGGTCAGCTCGCTGTTGCTGGCCAGGCTGCCCAGGCCGATCAGGCAACCGATCAGCGCGGCCATCGGCAGCATGTCGTACAAACGCCGTGGCGCCGTCAGCAGCACGTAGCTCGCCACGTCCGTCAGCGTATAGGTGTCGCTGACATCGCTCATTTCATCGATGAAGGCAAACAGGGTCGCCAGACCGAGGATGATCCCCAGCACCGCAAGGATCGCCATGAACACGCTGCTGCCGATGTACCGATCGAGTTTAACCACGGGCCACCTCCAGCGCGCTGCGACGACTGGCCAGCTTCAGGCGTAGCGGCTCCCAATAGAGCAGCCCCAGGCCGATGGCCAGGAAGATCGAGTGCACCCACCACAGGCCCAAGGCGGGCGGAATCTTGCCTTTCTCCAACGCACTGCGAGCGGAAATCAGGATGGTCAGGTAAGCCATATACAGAAGAATCGCCGGCAGCAGCTTGAGGAAACGCCCCTGGCGCGGGTTGACCCGCGACAGCGGGACCGCCATGAGGGTCACGATGAACACCAGCAGCGGCAAGGACAGGCGCCATTGCAGCTCGGTACGGGCACGAATGTCCTTGTTGCCCAGCAGGCTGGCGGTCGGCATCGCGTCGCGATCAGTGACTTCGTCGCTGACCTCGGGCTTGGGCAACAGCACGCCATAGGTGTCGTACTTGATGGCCCGGTAATCGGCCTGTCCCGGCTTGCCGTCATAGCGATAGCCGTTTTCCAGGATCAGGTAGCGGTTGCCGTCGGGGTTGATTTCCTGCCGGCCCTTCTCGGCCACTAGCACGGAAATGCCACGGTCCTTCTTGGTATCCGAAGACAGGTTCTTTTGGGTAATGAAGACGCCGGCCAGGTCGATCCGGTCGTCCGAGAGCTGTTCGGTGTAGGTCACCCGCGTGCCGTCGCGCAGGGCCTGGAAACGCCCTGGCACCAGGGTGTCGAACTCGGTCATGGCGTCCTGCTGGTTGATCAGCAACTGGAACTGGTTGGCGCCTTGGGGGGCCAGGCTCAGGCTCAGCCAGGCCACCACCAACGCCACCAACGTGGCCGGGAACAGCGTCATGCGAAACAGGCGCTGTTGGCTCATACCGGTGGCCGACAGCACGGTCATTTCGCTGTCCAGGTACAAGCGCCCGTAGGCCAGCAGGATGCCGAGGAACAACCCCAGCGGCAGGATCAATTGCAAGAAGCCCGGCAGGCGGAACCCCATGATCAGGAACAGCGAGCCCGGGTCCAGGGCGCCGGAAGCCGCCTGGGCGAGGTATTTGATGAAGCGCCCGCTCATGATGATGACCAGCAGCACGGCGCTGACGGCGCTCAGGGTCAGCAGGACTTCACGGGATAGATAACGAAAGACGATCACACCAGACACTCCAGGGTTGTCAGGCTGGGTTTTGTATGAAAAGTGCCTGCGCGACGATCATGCTGCGTTGAAAACAGGCTCGGAATGCTCATTGACAGCCAGTCAACTCCGCTTCCTCGCCTGTTTTCGCCTTGCCTGATCGCCGTTCGGCGACTTTGCATAAAAACCCTTAAGGCGGCCAAACAAGCAAACGTATCGAGTCGGCCCGCCAACGCGAGCCGCCGAAAAAAGAGCCGCATTATCCTGTGATTGGAGGCGCCTGTCACTTCGCACGCTTTAAGCCGGTGCTTAAAGCCAAAAGTTAGCGCCGTCGAGGGTTGTCAGGCTCGGGCGCCGAGGTTCAAACTGCGGCCTTTGTCGCCGGCGCGACCGTGACCGTTTCACTCAGGACTTGTGGCGAGGGAGCTTGCTCCCGCTGGGCTGCGTAGCAGACCCCGCTTCTTTGCGGTTGCTGCGCAACCGAGCGGGAGCAAGCTCCCTCACCACAAGTCAGCGCCTGGCATCTTGACCATTGACTCAGGGATCCGGACATGGAACTGGTTGTAAAAAGCGTCAGCCCAGAAACGTTGAAAACCGCCACGCTGGTGGTTGCCGTCGGTGAAAACCGCAAGCTCGGCGTGGTCGCCACCCAGCTCGATACCCTGAGCGGCGGGGCCATCAGCGCCGTACTCAAGCGCGGCGACCTGGCCGGCAAGGTCGGCCAGAGCCTGTTACTGCACAACCTGCCCAACCTCAAGGCCGAGCGCGTGCTGCTGGTGGGCGTGGGCAAGGACGCTGAACTGGGCGATCGTCCGTTCCGTAAACTCATCGCCGGCGTGCTGGGCACCCTCAACGGCCTTGGCGGCGCTGATGCCGCCCTGGCGTTGGACGAGTTGGTGATCAAGGGCCGCGATAGCTACGGCAAGAACCGCTTGCTGGCCGAAACCCTGGTAGACGGCGAATACCGGTTCGACCAGTTCAAGAGCCAGAAAGCCGAACCCCGCACCCTGAAAAAAATCACCGTGCTGACCATCAAAGCCGCCCAGGCTGAAGTCCAGCGCGCCGTGACCCACGCCACCGCGATTGCCAACGGCATGGCGTTTACCCGCGACCTGGGCAACCTGCCACCGAATATCTGCCACCCGACGTTCCTCGGCGAACAAGCCAAGGCACTGGGCAAGGAATTCAAGGGCCTGAAGGTCGAAGTCTTCGACGAGAAGAAGATCAAGGACCTGGGCATGGGCTCGTTCTACGCCGTTGGCCAGGGCAGCGCCCAACCACCGCGCCTGATCGTCATGCAATACAACGGTGGCAAGAAGTCCGAGAAGCCGTACGCACTGGTCGGCAAGGGCATCACCTTCGACACCGGCGGCATCAGCCTCAAGCCGGGCGCTGGCATGGATGAGATGAAGTACGACATGGGTGGCGCCGCGAGCGTGTTCGGCACCCTGCGCGCCGTGCTCGAACTGCAACTACCGATCAACCTGGTGTGCATCCTGGCCTGCGCCGAGAACATGCCCAGCGGCACGGCCTCGCGTCCGGGTGACATCGTCACCACCATGAGCGGCCAGACCGTTGAAATCCTCAACACCGACGCCGAAGGCCGCCTGGTGTTGTGCGACGCCCTCACCTACTCCGAGCGCTTCAAGCCGCAAGCGGTGATCGACATCGCGACCCTGACCGGTGCTTGCATCGTCGCCCTGGGCTCCCACACCTCGGGCCTGCTGGGCAACAACGACGAGTTGATCGGCCAACTGCTCAGCGCCGGCCAACAAGCTGACGACCGCGCCTGGCAACTGCCGCTGTTCGACGAATACCAGGAACAACTGGACAGCCCGTTCGCCGACATCGCCAACATCGGCGGCCCGAAAGCCGGGACCATCACCGCAGCCTGCTTCCTGTCGCGCTTTACCAAGAACCTGAACTGGGCGCACCTGGACATCGCCGGCACGGCGTGGACCAGCGGCGGCAAGGACAAGGGCGCCACCGGTCGTCCGGTGCCCCTGCTGACCCAGTACCTGCTGGACCGCGCCAAGGCCTGACACCAATGACCGTCGTTGGCCCCACCCTCGGGTGGGGTCATCGGCGGCTCAGGAACCGCAATGACCAAAGTCGATTTCTATATCCTGCCCAGCGCCGACCCGTCGGCGCGGCTGGATTTCGCCTGCAAGCTCACCGAAAAGGCCTGGCGCATGGGCCACCGCATCTACCTGCATTGCAGCGATGCCGCCCAACGCGAGGACCTGGACGCACGCCTGTGGGCTTTCAAGGGCGAGAGCTTCGTGCCCCACGGCCCGGCCGAAAGCGAACCCGAGGGGGTGATCGTGCTGGGACTGGGGGACGACTGCGGCCAGCACCAGGACCTGCTGGTCAACCTCGACCTGAAAGTTCCGGCCTTTGCCCAGCGCTTCGCCCGTGTGGCGGAAGTGGTGGTCGAAGACCCGGCCATCCGACAAGCCGCGCGGGAGAGTTTCCGTTTCTACCGCGAACAGGGCTATCCTCTGCAAGACCACCGTTTACAGCGACTCTGAGCCCTACGATGGACACTCCAAAACCGCCACAAAAACCCGCGCACCTGCTGGATGACCTCGAGTCGATCCGCCAACTGCTCGGCGACGACAACCTGCAACCGCCACTGCTGACCGACACGGTCGTGCACGAGCCAGTGCATGACGAACAGATCCCCCTGCTGTTCGACCCGATCAACGGCCAGCCGGAACCCAAGCCTGCTGCCAAGACCGAAGCCAAAGGGCCCGACGCCCTGTTGCACCTGGACCGCGAACTGCGCGCTGCTGCGCAGTTGATCATGCAAGACGTCATCGACGACTTCGCCCCGCACATCGAGACCGAGATCAAGCGTCGGCTGGATGCACGGATGGAGCGCTTGCTCAGTCAGTACGAATAAAAGCACTCCCCCGCTTTTTGTGGCGAGGGAGCTTGCTCCCGCTCGGCTGCAAAGCAGCCGTAACACTGGCGAGCAGCCCCCTCTCACTCACCTTGACACTTTTGGGGGCCGCTTCGCGCCCCAGCGGGAGCAAGCTCCCTCGCCACAGGATTTGTTGCGCCTGTTAATACGCGCTCACTGCGTGCTGGCTCGCCCTGCGTCCTTCGCCCCGCTATACTTCCCGGCTTTTCCTGAATAAATGCCAATAGGGTCCCGCCGCGCATGGATAAGACCTACCAGCCGCACGCCATTGAAACTTCCTGGTACAACACCTGGGAGTCCGAGAATTATTTCGCTCCGCAAGGCGCGGGCGATTCCTACACCATCATGATCCCGCCGCCTAACGTCACTGGCAGCCTGCACATGGGCCACGGTTTCAACAACGCGATCATGGACGCCCTGATCCGTTTCCGCCGCATGCAGGGTCGCAACACCTTGTGGCAGCCGGGTACCGACCACGCCGGTATCGCCACGCAGATGCTGGTGGAGCGTCGCCTCGAAGCCCAGGGCCAGAATCGCCATGACCTGGGTCGCGAAAAATTCCTGGAGAAAGTCTGGGAATGGAAAGACGAGTCCGGTGGCAACATCAGCCGCCAGATCCGTCGCCTCGGCTCGTCGGTAGACTGGAGCCGCGAGCGCTTCACCATGGACGATGGCCTCTCCGAAGCGGTGAAAGAAGCCTTTGTACGCCTGCACGAAGACGGGCTGATCTATCGCGGCAAGCGCCTGGTCAACTGGGACACCAAGTTGCACACGGCCATTTCCGACCTCGAAGTGGAGAACCATGACGAGAAAGGTTTCCTGTGGAACCTGAAGTACCCGCTGGCCGACGGCGCCAAGACCGCCGAAGGCAAGGATTACCTGATCGTCGCCACCACGCGTCCGGAAACCATGTTGGGCGACTCGGCCGTGGCGGTGAACCCGAACGATGAACGCTACCAGGCGCTGATCGGCAAGTTCGTCGAGCTGCCCCTGGTTGGCCGTCGTATCCCGATCATCGGCGACGACTACTGCGACCCGGAATTCGGCACCGGCTGTGTGAAAATCACCCCGGCCCACGACTTCAACGACTACGAAGTCGGCAAGCGCCACAACCTGCCGCTGCTGAACATCTTCGACAAGAACGCCAACGTCCTACCGGCAGCCCAGGTGTTCAACCTGGACGGCACGCTGAACGAGAGCATCGACGGCCAGATCCCGGCTGAATACGCCGGCCTGGACCGTTTCGAGGCGCGCAAGCAGATCGTCGCGGCGTTCGACGCCGCCGGCCTGCTGGTCAGCGTCGACGATCATGCCCTGAAAGTTCCGAAAGGCGACCGCTCCGGCACCATCATCGAGCCGTGGTTGACCGACCAGTGGTACGTGTCCACCAAGCCGCTGGCTGAACCTGCGATTGCCGCCGTGGAAGATGGCCGCATCCAGTTCGTGCCCAAGCAATACGAAAACATGTACTTCTCCTGGATGCGTGACATCCAGGATTGGTGCATCAGCCGCCAGCTGTGGTGGGGCCATCGCATCCCGGCCTGGTACGACGAGTCGGGCAAGGTCTACGTCGGCCGCGATGAAGCCGAAGTCCGCGCCAAGCACAACCTCGGTCCGGACGTCACGTTGCAGCAGGACAACGACGTCCTCGACACCTGGTTCAGTTCGGGCCTGTGGACCTTCTCGACCCTGGGCTGGCCGCAACAGACCGAGTTCCTGAAGAAATTCCACTCCACCGACGTGCTGGTCACCGGTTTCGACATCATTTTCTTCTGGGTCGCCCGGATGATCATGTTGACCATGCACCTGGTGAAGAACGAAGACGGCACACCGCAAGTGCCGTTCAAGACGGTCTATGTCCACGGCCTGGTGCGCGATGGCCAGGGCCAGAAGATGTCCAAGTCCAAGGGCAACGTCCTCGACCCGTTGGACATCATCGACGGCATCGACCTGGAAACCCTGGTGCAGAAACGCACCTCCGGCCTGATGCAGCCAAAACTGGCGAAGAAGATCGAGAAGGCCACCCGCGAAGAGTTCGCCGAGGGCATCGCCAGCTACGGCACCGACGCCCTGCGCTTCACCTTCTGCTCGCTGGCGTCCACCGGTCGCGACATCAAGTTCGACATGGGTCGCGTCGAAGGCTACCGCAACTTCTGCAACAAGATCTGGAACGCCGCGCGCTACGTGCTGGATAAAGGTGAAGACTGCGGCCAGAACGGCGAAGCCTTCGAGCTGACCCTGGCTGATCGCTGGATCATCTCCCAGCTGCAACGCACCGAGGCCGAAGTGACCCGCCAGTTGGATCAGTTCCGTTTCGACCTGGCCGCACAAGCCTTGTACGAGTTCATCTGGAACCAGTACTGCGACTGGTACCTGGAGCTGTCCAAGCCAGTGCTGTGGGACGAAAACGCCCCGGTCGAGCGCCAGCGCGGCACCCGTCGCACCCTGGTGCGCGTATTGGAAGTGGCCCTGCGCCTGGCGCATCCGTTCATGCCGTTCATCACCGAGGAAATCTGGCAGCGCATCGCACCGCTGGCCGGCGCCCAAGGCAAGACGATCATGCTGCAACCTTGGCCTGTGGCCAACGAAAGCCGCATCGATCCGGCGGCCGAAGACGACATCGAATGGCTCAAGACCTTCATGCTCGGCCTGCGTAACATCCGCGCCGAAATGAACATCGGCCCGGGCAAGCCGCTAACCCTGTTCCTGAAGAATGCCAGCGCCGAAGACCTGCGCCGCCTCAACGAGAACGAGGCGCTGCTCAAGAAACTGGCGAAGCTGGAATCGGTGACCGTCCTGGCTGCCGGCGAAGAAGCACCATTGTCGGCCACCGCCCTGGTCGGCGAGATGGAAGTGCTGGTGCCAATGGCGGGCCTGATCGACAAGGCCGCGGAACTGGCGCGCCTGGACAAGGAAATCCTGCGCCTCAAAGGCGAAGTGCAGCGGGTCGGCGGCAAGCTGTCCAACGCCGGCTTCGTCGACAAGGCGCCGGCCGAAGTCATCGAGAAAGAACGGGCCAAACTGGCCGAGGCGGAACAGGCCTTGGGCAAACTGGCCGAGCAGCACGCGCGGATCTCCAGTCTGTAACGAGGGTTCGTCGCTGAAGGAGGAGGCCCTGGTGGCCTCCTTCTTTTTGCCTGGCACTTTCTCACTCATGCTGAGCCCCTGTGGGAGCGAGCTTGCTCGCGATAGCGGTGGGTCAGCTTGCATCAATGCTGGATGTGTCGCCGCCATCGCGAGCAAGCCCGCCCCCACATTTAATCGGCACAAGCCTCAAGACCAGGCCGGATGTGGGACAATGCCCGCCACTTTTTGAGCCATCCCCGAATCGACCCGCCCATGACCGCCCCCCGCACACCCAAACCAGCCCGCCAGAAGCCCAAGTCCACCCCAGAGGCTAAAACCGTGGCGCCGCGTGAGAAGGCCAGCCTGCATCCGCGCAACCGCCACCAGGGCCGCTATGACTTCCCAGCGTTGATCAAGAGCACGCCGGAACTGGCGAAGTTCGTGATCATCAACCCCTACGGTAAAGAAAGCATCGACTTTGCCAGCCCCGAAGCCGTACGGGTGTTCAACCGGGCGCTGCTCAAAGCTTTCTATGGCATCGCCCACTGGGATATCCCGGCCGATTACCTGTGCCCGCCGGTGCCAGGTCGGGCGGACTATGTGCACTTCCTCGCCGATTTGCTCGCCAGCCACAACGCCGGTGAAATCCCCCGCGGGGCAGCAGTCAAGGTGCTGGACATTGGCACCGGCGCCAACTGCGTCTATCCGTTGATCGGCTACAGCGACTACCGCTGGCACTTCCTCGGTTCGGAGATCGACCCGACGGCCATCGCCTCGGCCAAGGCCATCGTCCAGTCCAATGGCTTGAACAAAGCCATCCAGTTGCGCCAGCAAGCCAACCGCAAGCAGATTCTCCTGGGCCTGCTGGAAGACACCGAACGGTTCGACCTGACGATGTGCAACCCGCCGTTCCATGCGTCCCTGGAGGAAGCCACCAAGGGCAGCCAGCGCAAGTGGCGGGCACTGGGCAAGGCCGATCCGAAGCGCAAGCTGCCGGTGCTGAATTTCGGCGGGCAGGCTGCGGAGTTGTGGTGCGAAGGCGGGGAAGCCCGGTTCGTGACGCAACTGATCGGCGAAAGCGCGCAGTTGGCCGGGCAAGTGCTGTGGTTCAGCACCCTGGTGTCAAAAGCGTCGAACCTGCCGGCGATTCAAACCGCGCTGAAAAAGGCCGGGGCGCTGCACAGCCAGGTGGTGGAGATGTCCCAGGGCCAGAAGCAGAGTCGCTTCGTGGCCTGGACCTTCCAGACCGAGGCCCAGCAACAGGCCTGGCGCCAGGCGCGCTGGGTCCGTAAGGACTGAATCGGGGTCGCCACGCCTGTGGCGAGGGAGCTTGCTCCCGCTGGGGCGCGCAGCGGCCCTGGAGCCCGGCGACGCGGTGGATCAGGTCGATTGAGTGAGCTTGAGAGGGGCTGCTGCGCAGCCCAGCGGGAGCAAGCTCCCTCGCCACAAAAGCCCAAAAGCCCAAAAGCTCAAAAGCCCAAAAGCTCAAAAGCTCAAAAGCTCAAAAGCCCAAAAGCTCAAAAGCTCAAAAGCTCAAAAGCTCAAAAGCTCAAAAGCTCAAAAGCTCAAAAGCTCAAAAGCTCAAAAGC
>NZ_FNNL01000008.1:42133-309797 GCF_900106735.1 Pseudomonas sp. NFACC08-1
CAAAAGCTCAAAAGCTCAAAAGCTCAAAAGCTCAAAAGCTCAAAAGCTCAAAAGCTCAAAAGCTCAAAAGCTCAAAAGCATCCCGGTCGACCAACCGATTTGCTCGTGAAACTGACACTGATTCGAGGCATTCCCCTAACCCGCGCCATGCCCAATTCCCGTGGCGAGGGAGCTTGCTCCCGCTGGGGCGCGCAGCGGCCCTGGAGCCCGGCGACGCGGTGGATCAGGTCGATTGAGTGAGCTTGAGAGGGGGCTGCTGCGCAGCCCAGCGGGAGCAAGCTCCCTCGCCACAGGTCACTTTTTTCGAGGCAACAAAAAACCGTGCCCGGATCGCTCCGAGGCACGGTTTTTTTACTGCGGTCTTACTTGTTGACCGCGTCGGTCAGGCCTTTGGCCACAACCAGCTTGATCACTTTCTTGGCAGCGATTTCGATGGCAGCGCCAGTCGAAGGGTTGCGGCCGGTACGGGCAGGACGCTCGGTGACTTTCAGCTTGCCAACACCTGGCAGAGTGATTTCGCCGCCATTTTCCAGCTGATCGGCAACGACTTGGCCCAGTTGGTCCAGCAGCGAACGCACGGTAGCTTTTGGTGCGTCTACAGATTCAGCCAAATCAGCGATCAGTTGGTCTTTAGTAAGAGCCATGTAGTGTTCCTTCCCTATCAAATTCATATGGATTGCAGAGTGCAGTGTCAGCCATCGAGCCCGATCTCTCTTGATCAGGCACCCTCGGCAATCACCACGACGGATCGGGGTAATAGATGCCGAAAACCGGGATTGGTTCGACCTGACAGATGCTGAATGCACGCTTAACGCAGTGACTTCGCGTAAGACCGGGCAAAACTAGCACAACGCCTCTGAAATATCCGCCTCTAGCTACCCATTTGGTCAGCTTTCTTGCGCTAAAACGTTAAAAAAATGCATATAGGATGTCGGACGGGTCTGAAAGGGCCTTTGCCGGGTTCCAAAACCAGTGATTGCGGTACACTGGGCCCCTTTTCGGGGAGCGCGCCCTCCTCTCTTTCAACAGCCGAGAAATCCATGCCGATCCGTCATTGCATCGTCCACCTGATCGACAAAAAACCCGACGGCACCCCTGCTGTGCTCCATGCCCGCGACTCCGAACTGGCAGAGTCCACGGCCATCGAGAACATGCTCGCCGACCTCAACGAGAGCTATAACGCCAAGCAAGGCAAGGCCTGGGGTTTTTTCCATGCCGAGTCCGGGGCGCATCCGTTCAGCGGCTGGCTGAAGGAGTACCTGGACGGCGGCAAGGACTTCACCGCCTTCAGTCGCGTGGCGGTGGAACACCTGCAGAAACTGATGGAAGAGTCCAACCTGTCGGTGGGCGGCCACGTGCTGTTCGCGCATTACCAACAAGGCATGACCGACTACCTGGCCATCGCCCTGCTGCACCACAGCGAAGGTGTGGCAGTGACCGATGAGCTGGACGTGACCCCGTCCCGCCACCTGGACCTGGGCCAGTTGCACCTGGCGGCACGGATCAATGTGTCGGAGTGGCAGAACAACAAGCAATCGAAGCAATACATCTCGTTCATCAAGGGCAAGAACGGCAAGAAGGTCTCGGAATATTTCCGTGATTTCATCGGCTGCCAGGAAGGTGTCGACGGCCCCGGTGAGACCCGCACCCTGCTCAAGGCCTTCAGTGACTTCGTCGAAAGTGAAGACCTGCCGGAAGACGATGCCCGGGAAAAGACCAAGACCCTGGTCGACTACGCCAGCAGCCAGGCCAAGCTCGGCGAGCCGATGGGCCTGGAAGAACTGTCCGAGCTGATCGACGAAGATCGACCGAAAGCCTTCTACGACCACATCCGCAACAAGGACTACGGGTTGTCGCCGGAAATCCCGGCGGATAAACGCACCCTCAACCAGTTCCGCCGCTTCACTGGTCGCGCCGAGGGCTTGTCCATCAGCTTCGAAGCGCACTTGCTGGGCTCCAAGATCGAGTACGACGAAGAGGCTGGCACGCTGATCATCAAGGGCCTGCCCACGTCGCTGACCGACCAGCTCAAGCGGCGTAATTGATGCTCAGTAGGGTGCTGAAGAAATTCCTGCTGATTCTGCTGGTGGTGGTGGCCTACCAGAACTGGGGCAAGATCGAGCGGGTATTCAACCCGTCACAGATGGTTTCCGAGCAGATTCGCAGCAACGCCCGCGTCGTGCTGTATGCCACCGACTGGTGCGGCTACTGCAAGGCCACCCGGCGGTTCCTGGATGAGAAAGGCGTGCCGTTTCGCGAGTTCGATATCGAGAAAGATGCCGAAGCGCGCAAGGCCTACGAGGCGCTGGGCGGCCGGGGGATTCCGATCCTCGATGTGAATGGCACGTTGATGCGTGGGTATGAGCCGGAGCATATTCTCAAGGCGTTATCTGCCATCTAGTCATCGCCGCAAATCCCCTGTGGGAGCGAGCTTGCTCGCGATAGCGGTGGGTCAGCTTGCATCAATGCTGGATGTGTCGCCGCCATCGCGAGCAAGCTCGCTCCCACAGGTCATTCGTTGCTCAGCGCGCCTCGATCCGAAACCCGAACCGCGGAAAGTGCACATGCACCACCCCGCCACGCTCATCTTCGCGACGCAGGATCAATTCTTCGCGGCCAGCAAACAGTAACTCCCCAACCACCGGATCAACGCCATAGTCCGTCGCGGCTATGCTTACCTGCTGCCCTGCGGTGAACCCGTTCGGCTCTTCGAACGACTCATCCGGCAGCGCTTGCGGCGTCGCGTTGCGGGCAACGTCCAAGGCTTCTTCGGCACTCATCTGGCTCGAGGCACCATGGCCGAAACCCAACACCCGCGCCAACCAGGCCGAGACAGCCGGATAGGCATCCACCAGCGACGAGGTGACCGGAGTGCCCTTGAGGAACCACAGTGGATGGGCCATGGCGAAGTCGGCAATCGACGGATCACCCAACAGGAAATCGCCCTCCTCGCGCTGCAACTGTTGCTCGAGACGCGCCATGATCGTCGGCCATTGGTGCTTGGCCTGCTCGGCGGCCAAGCGTGTCGTCGTGCCGCCACTGAACAGCCCGGCGCGGTCGCTGATGAACGCCTTGATCGCTTCGGGCGATAGCTTGGCGAACCGCACCGCCACCGATTCCGGCTGGAACACCAGGCTCACCGCATGCTGGAACACCACCGAATCGGCCCACGCAGCAAAGGATGCGGCAAGCATTTCCCGGCCTTCGGGGAACAGCGCCGGCGAGGCTTTTTCCTGCTCCAGGCGGCGGGCCATCAGCGACGTATCGCAATAGATATCCGCGCCGACCTGCAACACCGGCGTCTTGCGGTAGCCACCCGTCAGCGCCGTCAGGTCAGGCTTGGGCATCATCGGCGGGATGCTCACCGAACGCCAGGACAGCCCCTTGAAGCCCAGCAGCAGCCGGGCTTTTTCCGCGAAAGGAGACGTAGGGTAATGATGAAGGATCAGCTCTGACATGAGATTAGCCACTGCAGGAATGAAGTCCTACAGCTTAGCGCGCCTGATCGGGACAGCCTACCGGCCTGATAAAGGCCTATCAGCCCGGCTGATCGAGCGACAGCGCACTGGCCACCAGGCATTCCTTGGCGCTTTTCTTGAGTTTTTTGATCAGCCGCTCCTGGCGCAGGGCCTCGCCCTTGTCGCGACAGGCCTCGGTGTACACCAAAGCCACTGCCGGGCTGGAAAGGAAGAAACGTGCACCCTTGCCACTTTGATGCTTGGCGAAACGCCGCACCGGGTCATCGCTGATGCCGCAGTACAGCGAACCGTTGGCCGCCCGCACCAGGTAGACGAACCAGGGTTTGTCCGGTTCGGCGGGGCCTTGTGCTGGCAGATCGGGAGAGGGGGTGGCGATCGTCACTAGATGTTCAACAGGTCGGCAAAGACAAGCCGCGATCTTATCAGCGACTGGCCTGGAACGCCCGCAGCCCCTTGAGCGCCTGGGCCCTGACAGCGTTACGTACCAGTGGTGTCCAGCCCAGCAACAGGCCCTTGGCACCCAATGCCTGGCGAGACCAGCGCCACAGATCGAAGCTGTCGTGGTGCTCGCAGATCTTGCCGTCGCGAAAAACGAAGCGTGCCTGAATGTCATTGATCACCACGTTGCCGGTCTGGCTGAACAAGTACGTCGCCACCCAATGAGCACCACCGGTACGCTCATCACTGCGCACGTTATCGAAGGTCAGGGAAAAGTCCTTGGCCCGGGTCGTCAGCATGCGCCACATGTCGCCGGCATCGCGCCCGCGCAGCTCACCGAACGCCGGATCGCTGAACAGCACGTCGTCGGTGTAGCAAGCGCTCATGGCTTCGGCGTCCAGGCGTTGGAAGGCCTGGTAAAAACGGCTGATCAAGGCGTTATGGGCATCACTCATGGACAGGCTCCGAAAAACGTTTCAGTAGGCCAGCACGATAATCTGCCGCCGCCGGGAAGACTATCGTCATTCGCCATGAAAATGATATCAACGAAGATCAGCGACCCTTTCGCTGCTGACCCCGACGTACAACGCCCGGCCTGCGCCGATGCCGGCGATGATCGCCCCCAGGCCAACCAGGCCGAAGATCCAGCCCAGGGCGTTCCAGCCGCCGGTCAAGTCGTGGACCACACCCACCGCGAACGGCCCCAGCGACGCCAGCGTATAACCGAAACCCTGGGCCATGCCGGAAAGGTTGGCGGCCACGTGGGCGTCCCGCGAACGCAGCACGATCAGTGTGAGCGCCAGGCTGAATGATCCGCCCTGTCCCAAGCCCAGCAGGATCGCCCAGCCCCACAAGCCATCGAGCGGAGCGTAGAGGCTACCGAACAACCCGCCCAGGACCATGAGCATGACGATCACGATGGCCAGGCGCTGGTCCTTGCCACGTGTTGCCAACCAGGGCGCCGCGAGGGAACTGATCAACTGCACGATGACCGAACCGGATAGCACGAGCCCGGCCTGGGTCGGCGTCAGGCCACGTCCAATCAGGATCGACGGCAGCCAGCCAAAGACGATGTAGGCCAGGGACGATTGCAGCCCCATGTACAACGTCACTTGCCAGGCCAGGGGATCACGCAGCAAGCCGCGGACTCGATAAGCCACTTGGTGGGCACCGTGTTTCTCGCCCACTTGCGGTAACCAGGACACCGAGGCCAGCAGCGCCGGGACCACCCAGAAACCCAGGCCCAAGGCCCAGCTGTGGCCAAGCTGCTCGCTCAGCGGCACGGTCGCCCCGGCCGCCATCGCCGCGCCCAGGCACAAAGCCATGGTGTAGACGCCGGTCATGGTGCCGGCCTGCTTGGCGAAGTCGCGCTTGACGATGCCCGGCAACAGCACGCCGATCACACCAATACTCGCGCCGGCCAGGATACTGCCGACAAACAGCCCGACCTGGCCGAAGGCGCTGCGCAAGACAATCCCGCCCGCCAGCGTCAACAAGATCCCCAGCACCACGCGCTCGGCACCGAAGCGCCGCGCCAGCACCGGCGCCAGCGGCGCGAACAGGCCCAGGCAAAGCACAGGCAATGTGGTCAGCAAACCGGCCTGGGCAGCCGACAGGTCGAGGCTTCTTGACACTTCGCTGAGCAACGGCGCCATGCTCGACAATGCCGGACGCAGGTTCAGCGCCACCAGGATCAGCCCGAGCAGCAACAGCCAGGGCCGGCGCACCAACGGAGGGCGCTGCTGGGCCTGCTCATCGTCGGCCTCGGCGTCGATCAACAGTTCTTCAAGTTCGGCGGCGCGTTTGGGCGCCGTCGAAGTGGCAGGGTCAAGCTGGTCGCGGGACATGGAAAGCTCGGGTTCGGGGTTCGGGGCTCAGGGTTTCAAGCGCTCAGGGTTCATTGATCAACTGGCGACACAGGGACTTGGCCCGTTGCGGGTCCTGTTGCTCGACGGCGTCCAGGATTTCGACGTGCAGGTCGAAGACATGTTGATGACGCGGGGCGATATTGAGGCTCTGGCGCAACTGTGCGCCGATGACGCTGGAGAAGTAGCGATAGAGTTCACTGAGCGCAGGGTTGTGCGCGGCATCTACCAAGAGGCGGTGGAACACCAGGTCGCAGGCGATGTACTGCTCCAGGTCGCCGTGATAATGCTCACCGCTGTCTTGCAGCGCCCGGCGCAAGGCAAGTAGATCCTCATCGGTGCGCCGCACCGCCGCCAGGCCAATGGCCTCCACCTCCAGGATATGCCGGGTTTCCCGGGCCTGTTCCAGCGAACAACGGGATAGCACCTTGAGCGTATCCAGCGGATCAACCACCGCCCGCACGTAGCTGCCATCGCCCTGGCGGATCTCGATCAACCCGGAAAACGCCAGCACGCGCATGGCTTCCCGCACGGTGTTGCGGCTGATACCCAGCTCCGCCACCAACTCCGGCTCGGTGGGCAAGCGCTGGCCGACGCCCCACACACCATCGCTGATACGCCGACGCAATTGTTCCAAGGCCTGGTCGACCAGGGAGCGTTTCATCAATGGAGAAATAGCTGACATAGAATTCGCCCTTTCATCCAATCATAGGATGAATTTTCTGACATGTTAGTCAGCTTCGCGTAGGACGGCAACCGCCTAGGGTCAACGGGAGGTAAAGAAACGAGATTTTCAATGAGTCAAAATTACCCTTTGAGGGTAATTTTAAGGACAAGGCACGCCGTTCCATGGAAAAGAACACACCCCACTACGCCTTGGCGGCGATACAGGCAGATGTCAGGCGACTTAAAGGGAAAGCGTTCACCAGCACTGCGAAGAACACTGCCCGGACGCTCGGTTTAAACGTCTCGGACATGCAGCAGGTCATTCATGGGCTTGAGCGAAAACAGTTCTACACATCGATGACCACCTATGACGATCATCGAGTCTGGCATGACGCCTACCACGCCAATTCACACGGTCTGCAGATTTACCTGAAGGTGACGTACCGCCCCAGCGGAGGCCCACCGGTAATTTCCTTCAAGGAGAGAAACTCATGAAACACCAGCAATGCTTCAGCTGTGGTGCCCCGGAAGGCATGTTGCATTTCGAAGGTCGCGGCGAAACCATGAGCGTCAAGGGACTGGAACGCCGGGTCGATGACTTGTCTGGCTGGGAATGTCAGATGTGCGGCGAAGTCGAGCTCGATTCAAGCTGCTCGGATCGCTACGACCATGCAGGTGATGAGCTGGTCAACGCGGCCAGGCGAATGATCGGCGAAGAGATCAAACGTGTCCGGCGCAAACTGCATCTATCGCAAAAGGAAGCGGTACTGCTGCTATCGGGCGGTGGACACAATGCGTTTTCCCGCTACGAGCGCGGCGAGGTAGTGCCACCCAAGGCGTTGATCTTGCTGATGCGCCTGCTTGATCGCTATCCGCATTTGCTTGCCGATGTCCATGCCTTCGCTGAAGACGCAGACTTGCGGCAATTCAAAACGACGGTGCACAAGGAACACGAGACCCTCACGGCTTGCTGAGCGGCCCATTAAAAACAAACCCGGACAAGTCCGGGTTTATTTCACTGCCTAAGGCCGGATCAATGCAGGATCTGGCTCAGGAACAGCTTGGTGCGGTCGTTCTGTGGGTTGTCGAAGAAGTCGTTCGGCGCGGCCTGTTCGACGATTTCACCCTTGTCCATGAAGATCACGCGGTTGGCCACGGTGCGGGCAAAGCCCATTTCGTGGGTCACGCAGAGCATGGTCATGCCGTCTTCGGCCAAGCCGATCATGGTGTCGAGTACTTCCTTCACCATTTCCGGGTCGAGAGCCGAGGTCGGCTCGTCGAACAGCATGATTTTCGGCTTCATGCACAGGGCACGGGCGATAGCCACACGTTGCTGCTGACCGCCGGAGAGCTGGCCCGGGTACTTGTGCGCCTGCTCTGGAATGCGTACGCGCTCCAGGTAATGCATGGCGATTTCCTCGGCCTTGCGCTTGGGCATCTTGCGTACCCACATCGGCGCCAGGGTGCAGTTCTGCAGGATGGTCAGGTGCGGGAACAGGTTGAAGTGCTGGAACACCATGCCGACTTCACGGCGGATCGCTTCGATCTGCTTGAGGTCGTTGGTCAGTTCCACACCGTCGACCACGATGCGACCCTGCTGGTGCTCTTCCAGGCGGTTGAGGCAGCGGATGGTGGTGGACTTGCCGGAGCCCGACGGGCCGCACAGCACGATACGCTCGCCCTGCTTGACGTTCAGGTTGATGTCTTTCAACACATGGAACTGGCCGTACCACTTATTGACGCCCTGCATCTGAATAATGCCTTCAGGGCTCACAGGCTGTTTGATCGCTTCACTCATAAACTACGCTCCTAACGCTTGTGGCCAGTGTCCAGCTTGCGTTCCAAATGCATGGAATAGCGGGACATACCAAAACAGAAAATCCAGAACACCAGGGCGGCGAACACATAGCCTTCGGTGGCCATGCCCAGCCATTTCGGGTCGGCGGCAGCTTGTTTCACGCTGTTGAGCAGGTCGAACAGGCCGATGATGATCACCAGGCTCGTGTCCTTGAACAACGCAATGAAGGTGTTGACGATACCCGGGATCACCAGCTTCAGGGCTTGCGGCAGAATCACCAGGCCCATGCTGCGCCAGTAACCCAGGCCCATCGCTGCGGCCGCCTCGTATTGCCCCTTGGGAATGGCTTGCAGGCCACCACGCACCACTTCGGCAATGTAGGCCGACTGGAACAGGATCACCCCGATCAGCGCCCGCAGCAGCTTGTCGAAGTTCATGCCTTCAGGCAGGAACAGCGGCAGCATCACCGAGGACATGAACAGCACTGTGATCAACGGCACGCCGCGCCAGAACTCGATGAAGGTCACGCAGACCACGCGGATCGCCGGCATGTTCGAACGTCGCCCCAGCGCCAGGACGATGCCCAGTGGCAAGGCGCCGACAATACCCACGGTCGCGATCACCAGGGTCAGCATCAGCCCCCCCCATTGGCTGGTCGCCACGGCGTCCAGGCCGAACACGCCGCCGTGCAGCAGGCACCAGGCGCTGATCGGATACAGCACCAGGAAACTCAGGCCGTAGATTGCCTTGCGCGGGAAGCGCGAGATGAACAACGGCGCCACACCGATCACTGCCAGCCACACGGTCAGGTCGACGCGCCAGCGCAGGTCTGCCGGGTAGTAGCCGTACATGAACTGCCCGAAGCGCTGCTGGATGAAGACCCAGCAGGCGCCTTCCTTGGTGCAGTCGGCACGGGTGGTACCGACCCAGTTGGCATCGAGGATCGCCCATTGCACCAGGGGCGGCACGATCAGGTAGATCAGGTAGAACGCGAACAGGGTCAGCAGCGTGTTGATCCAGCTGGAGAACATGTTGGCGCGCATCCACGCCACCACGCCGATGCTGCTGCCCGGCGGGGGCATGTCTGGTTTGAAAGTATGAGTCGTCATGCGCGTTTCCTCACCGCTCGATCAGCGCAATGCGCTTGTTGTACCAGTTCATCAGCAACGAAATGCTGATACTGATCGCCAGGTACACACTCATGGTGATCGCAATCACCTCGATGGCCTGGCCCGTCTGGTTCAACACTGTGCCGGCAAACAGCGAAACCATTTCCGGGTAGCCGATACCGGCCGCCAGGGAGGAGTTTTTCGCCAGGTTCAGGTATTGGCTGGTCAACGGCGGAATGATCACACGCAGGGCCTGCGGGATGATCACTTTGCGCAGGGTCGGACCGTTGCGCAGTCCCAGGGAACGGGCGGCTTCAGTCTGACCGTGGCTGACCGACTTGATGCCCGAGCGCACGATCTCGGCGATGAACGCCGCGGTGTACACGGTCAAGGCCAGGGTCAAGGCCAGCAGTTCCGGGATCAGCACCCAGCCACCGACGAAGTTGAAGCCCTTGAGCTCCGGCATTTCCCAATGCACCGGCGCACCAAAAAGCAGCGCGCTCAACGCAGGGATCACCAGGAACAACGCCAGGCCGACCCAGAACTTATGAAACGGCTCGCCTGTCGCTTCGAAACGCTTGTTGGCCCAGCGCGTCATCAGCACGATGGCGACGATCGCCAGCACTACGCTGATCACGAATGGCCAGAACCCTTCGGCCACCAGCGCGGCAGGCATGTTCAGACCCCGGCTGCTGACAAAGAAGGTGTCGCCGAAGTTATGGGCGGCCCGCGGTCCTGGCATGCTCAGGAATACCGCGAAGTACCAGAACAGGATTTGCAGCAGTGGCGGGATATTACGGAAAACCTCGACATAAACGGTTGCCAGCTTGGAAATGATCCAGTTCTGCGACAGCCGTGCCACGCCGATGATGAACCCCAGGATGGTTGCCAGGATCACGCCGATGAACGTGACCAGCAGCGTGTTGAGCAACCCGATGAGAAAGACCCGGGCATAGCTGTCCGCTTCGGTGTAGTCGATCAGGTGTTGGGCGATGCCGAAACCGGCACTGCGCTCCAGGAAGCCGAAACCGGAGGTGATGCCTCGGTGCTGAAGATTGGTTTGTGTGTTATCGAACAGAAACCAGCCCAGCGCGATAACCGCCACGACAGTGACGACTTGAAATACCCACGCACGCACTCGTGGATCGCTGAGGCTGAGCCTCTGCTTAGGTGCGCCGATTGAATTTTGCATGAAGTGCCCCGCAAAGAATGGAACAGAACATCACCCGGTGGTTGGCCCACCGGGTGATAGAACCATCAGCGCACTGGTGGTGCGTATTGAATGCCGCCAGCGTTCCACAGAGCGTTCAAGCCGCGATCGATTTCCAGCGGAGTGCCCTTGCCGAGGTTGCGCTCGAACATTTCACCGTAGTTGCCGACCTGCTTGACGATCTGCACAACCCAGTCTTTCGGCAGTTTCAGGTCTTTGCCGTATTCACCGTCAGCGCCCAGCATACGAGCGACGTCAGGGTTCTTGGTGGACTTGGCTTCGGCCTCGACGTTCTTCGAGGTCACACCCGCTTCTTCAGCGTTGAGCAAGGCGTAGCCAGTCCAACGGACAATGGCCAGCCACTCGTCGTCGCCGTTACGCACGACTGGGCCCAGGGGCTCCTTGGAAATGGTTTCCGGCAGAACCACGTAGTCCTTTGGCGAAGCCAGCTTGCTGCGCTGGGCGAACAGCTGGGATTTGTCCGAGGTCAGCACGTCGCAACGACCGGATTCCAGCGACTTGGCGCTTTCATCGGAGGTGTCGAAAGTGATCGGGGTGTACTTCAGGCCGTTGGCGCGGAAGTAGTCGGAAACGTTCAGCTCGGTGGTGGTACCGGCCTGGATGCAGATGGTTGCACCGTCCAGTTCCTTGGCGCTCTTGACGCCCAGCTTGTTGTTCGCCAGGAAGCCGATGCCGTCGTAGTAGGTGATGAAGCCTGGGAATTTCAAGCCCATGCCCGCGTCACGGGAGCTGGTCATGGTGGAGTTGCGCGAGAGCATGTCGATTTCGCCCGATTGCAGCGCGGTGAAGCGCTCCTTGGCGTTCAACTGGCTGAATTTGACCTTGGTCGCATCGCCAAATACAGCAGCGGCCACGGCACGGCAGAAGTCAGCGTCGATACCGACGATCTTGCCGGTCGAATCAGGCACCGAGAAACCCGGCAGGCCATCACTCACACCACATTGCACAAAACCTTTTTTCTGCACGGCATCCAGAGTTGCACCCGCCTGAGCGAACCCGCTGACACCAAGGACCGCTGCTGCAGTCATGACGGCCAGGGTGGATTTCAGTAACTTCATTCAAACCTCCAGTTTTGCTCTTGTTGTGTCGGAGCTCGAGTCCTGTCGCACCCTTTTGGGGCATTGCCGACCCTTGTTGGCTTTTTTTAGGGTCAACCGACGTCTGGACCTTCGCTATGAGTCTAATAATGAGGATGTCCGTAAACAGCGGTCATGCCCATCTCTCACCAATCGGCCGAACGGGCTGTAGCCCTTCACGTTCGCGAAGCCCGTAGCGGCTGCTGGCGAACATTCATCACCGGATTTCTGATATCCCATGCGTAGCGGTGAACTGATAGTGTTACCGCACAGCGTAAGAATCATCACTCAGGTACACCCATAGCAAAGCCCGTACCAGACCGCTGCGCTTAGCCCTTGTAAAACACGTCAAGACAAAAACTTTCAACTTTGCGACATCTAATTAACTGAGACACCGGACACGCACTGTAATCACGCACTGATTGGGCGCGCCCGCACAGATTTGGAGCACAACCATGACCGACCCCCTGATTCTCGAGCCCAGCAGCACTGCCGACGCGTGCGTTATCTGGCTTCACGGCCTGGGCGCCGATCGTTTTGATTTCCTACCAGTCGCCGAAATGTTGCAGCAAAGTTTGCTCACCACACGTTTCGTTCTACCCCAGGCACCGACCCAGCCAGTAACGATCAACGGCGGCTATGAGATGCCCAGTTGGTACGACATCCGCGCCTTGAGCCCGGCGCGGGCCATTGACGAACAGCAGCTCGAAGCTTCGGCACAACGGGTCATCGACCTGATCGAAACCCAGCGAGCCAGCGGAATAGACGCCTCGCGGATTTTCCTGGCGGGTTTCTCCCAAGGCGGCGCGGTGGTCTATCACACGGCATTCGTGAAATGGCAGGGCCCGCTGGGCGGCGTGGTCGCGCTGTCTACTTATGCCCCGACTTTCAGCGATGAGCTGCAATTGTCGGCCAGCCAGCAACGCATTCCGGTCCTGGCGCTGCACGGGCAATACGACGAAGTGGTACTCAACCCCATGGGGCGGACCGCGAAAGAGTATTTAAAGCAGCATGGTGTCACCGTGACATGGCAAGAATACCCAATGGGCCACGAAGTGTTACCCGAGGAGATTCGCGACATCGGTACCTGGCTGGCCGAGCGGTTGCGCTAAGAGGCCGATCGCCACTCCGTCCTTTGACGATCACACTACGCCGCGCCCGTTTCTTGCATTACACTGGCCGGCGTACATTCCTTAACCAATCGATGAGATGACCGTGCTCAAAGCACTCAAGAAGATGTTCGGTAAAAGCGAGGCCGAGCAACTCGCGCCTGGCTCCACTGCGCCGACCCACGGCCCGAGCCGCACCGATGCGCAACAACCGCACCGCACCGCACCTGTTGCAGGCGTGACAAAAGAGCCGATGACACCGCCAACCGCACAGCCTGTCACCGCCCCGGCAGCGGAAAAACCACGCAACGAAGCCCCCAAGCCACGCCGCGAACGCGCACCGAAACCGCCGGTCGTCGCCTGGAAGCTCGAGGACTTCGTCGTAGAACCCCAGGAAGGCAAGACCCGCTTCCACGATTTCAAGCTCGCCCCGGAACTGATGCATGCCATCCAGGACCTGGGTTTCCCCTATTGCACGCCGATCCAGGCGCAAGTGCTCGGTTACACCCTCGCCGGCAAAGACGCCATCGGTCGCGCCCAGACCGGCACCGGCAAGACGGCCGCGTTCCTGATTTCCATCATCACCCAGCTGCTCCAGACCCCACCGCCCAAGGAACGCTACATGGGCGAACCGCGGGCACTGATCATCGCGCCGACCCGCGAGCTGGTGGTGCAGATCGCCAAGGACGCCGCCGACCTGACCAAGTACACCGGCCTGAACGTCATGACGTTCGTGGGCGGCATGGATTTCGACAAGCAGCTCAAGCACCTCGAAGCCCGTCACTGCGACATCCTGGTCGCCACGCCGGGCCGCCTGCTGGACTTCAACCAGCGCGGCGACGTGCACCTGGACATGGTCGAAGTGATGGTGCTGGACGAAGCCGACCGCATGCTCGACATGGGCTTCATCCCGCAAGTGCGGCAGATCATTCGCCAGACTCCACCGAAAAGCGAACGCCAGACCCTGCTGTTCTCCGCCACCTTCACCGAGGACGTGATGAACCTGGCCAAGCAGTGGACCACCGACCCGGCCATCGTCGAGATCGAAGCCGAGAACGTTGCCAGCGAAAACGTCGAACAACATATCTACGCAGTCGCCGGTGCCGACAAGTACAAGCTGCTCTACAACCTGGTCAACGACAACGGTTGGGAGCGCGTGATGGTGTTCGCCAACCGCAAGGACGAAGTGCGACGCATCGAAGAACGCCTGGTGCGCGATGGCGTCAACGCGGCCCAGCTCTCGGGCGACGTGCCCCAGCACAAGCGCATCAAGACCCTCGAAGGCTTCCGCGAAGGCAAGATCCGCGTACTGGTCGCCACTGACGTGGCCGGTCGCGGCATCCACATCGACGGCATCAGCCACGTGATCAACTTCACCCTGCCGGAAGTGCCGGACGACTACGTGCACCGCATCGGCCGTACCGGTCGTGCCGGGGCGGCCGGGGTTTCGATCAGCTTCGCTGGCGAAGATGACTCCTACCAGTTGCCGTCGATCGAAGCGTTGCTGGGCCGCAAGATCAGTTGCGAAATGCCCCCGACCCACCTGTTACGTCCGGTCGAGCGCAAGCGCCCTTAGCATCGAGACGGACGCAGAGCGTAGGAACGATCAGCGCAGCCAAGACAGGCTGCGCTTTTTTTTGCCTCGGGATATTGCCCAAATAAACTAAAAGTCCATAATGGACAAAATAGTTTACCCGAGCATCCGGAGCCCCCATGCCCAGCACGCCCTATGTGATGACCCAAGCCCAGGCACGAGAACTGCTCGGGCAAATCGACGTGCCGCACATCCTGCGCGAGCTGTTCCGCGATCTTGCCGCCGGACAGGCGGTGCAGCCACCCCAGCAACTGGTGGTGTTTCCCCAGGGCGCCGGGGACTTCATCAACTACCTGGGGGTGCTGGCTGAAGACCAGGTCTACGGGATCAAGACCTCGCCCTACATCGTGCGCGAGCAAGGCCCGCTGGTGACTGCCTGGACCTTGTTGATGTCGATGCAGACCGGCCAGCCGCTGCTGCTGTGCGATGCCGCCGAGCTGACCACCGCTCGCACCGCTGCCACCACGGCTGTTGCCGTCGATGCCCTCGCCCCGCACAACGCCCGGCGCCTGGTGGTCATTGGCAGCGGCCCCGTGGCGCGGGCACACGTGCAATACGTCAAGGGCCTGCGGGACTGGCAAGCGATCAGCCTCTATTCGCCAGGCCTGAAGACCAAATCGGCACAAGAACTTGCCTCCGTCACCGACCTGGACCCTCGCCTGCACATCGCCGACAGCCTTGAAGCGGCGCTGCACGACGCCGACGTGGTGATGCTCTGCACCTCGTCCGCCAAAGCGGTACTCGACCCGCAGACCCTGGGCAAACCGGCGCTGATCACCTCGATCAGTACCAACGCTCCGCAGGCCCATGAAGTCCCCCCTCAAAGGCTCAACGACATGGACGTGTTCTGCGACTATCGTCAGACCACCCCAGGCTCGGCCGGTGAAATGCTGATCGCCGGTGAACAGCATGGCTGGCAGGCGTCGAGGATCATCGGCGATTTGCCTGAATTGCTCAGCGAACAGGTGGCGCGTCCCGACTACCAACGCCACGTGTTCTTCCGCTCCATCGGCCTGGGGCTGGAGGATGTTGCACTGGCGAATGCCCTTTACCGATTGCACCACCACTGACACAACTCGATTCCCACAGGTTCCGCGAACGCCCGGCAATGTGCTCCACAGGAGAGCTTCATGACCTCAGCAGACTTCATCATCATCGGCGGCGGCATTGCCGGTGCATCCACCGGTTACTGGCTCGCCCCCCACGGCCGTGTAATTGTGCTCGAGCGCGAATCCCATCCGGCCTATCACTCCACCGGACGCTCGGCGGCGCTGTATACCGCCGCCTACGGCACCCCTCAGGTGCGAGCGCTGACCCAGGCCAGCCGGGATTTTTTCGACGCCCCGCCGGCCGGTTTCTGCGAACACCCCTTGCTGACCCCACGGGGCGAAATGACGGTGGATTTCACCGGTGACCCGGCCGAGTTGAACAACCAGTACCTCAGTGCCAAGGCCACGGTGCCGCAGATGCAACTGCTCAGCGCCGACGAGGCCTGTGCAAGGCTGCCGATCCTGCGACGGGACAAGGTCCACGGAGCGATCTACGACCCCACGGCCTGCGACATCGACACCGATGCGCTGCACCAGGGCTACTTGCGCGGTATTCGTCGCAATGGCGGTGAAGTGCACACCGACAGCGAAGTGCAGCAATTGAGCCGCGATGATCAGGGGCTGTGGCAAGTGAAAACCGCCAACCAGACGTTCACAGCCCCGGTCCTGATCAATGCCGCCGGCGCATGGGCCGATCACATTGCCCAGATGTCCGGCGCCCGGAAGCTGGGGTTGCAGCCCAAGCGGCGTGCAGCATTCATTTTTGCCGGGCCCGAGGGCGTGGACATTCATGACTGGCCGATGCTGGTGAGCCTGGACGAATCCTTCTATATGAAGCCCGACGCCGGCATGTTCCTCGGCTCGCCGGCCAACGCCGACCCGGTGGAACCTCACGATGTACAGCCCGAAGAGCTGGACATCGCCATGGGCATCTACCAGATCGAAGAAGCCACCACCCTGACCATCCGCCGCCCGACCCGCACCTGGGCCGGCTTGCGCAGTTTCGTACACGATGGGGACCTGCTGTCCGGCTTCGATCCACAGGTGCCCGGACTGTACTGGGTCGCGGCCCAGGGTGGCTACGGCATCCAGACGTCGCCGGCCATGGGCCAGGCCAGCGCGGCGCTGGTGCGTGGCGAACCGCTGCCCGAGGCCCTGGCCCGTTTCGGCCTGAGCATCGCCATGCTGTCACCCGAACGACTGGGCTGAACCACCTTGAGGTGACGCATCGCCGCGATTGCGGCACACTCCCCCGCGCCCCTGTTTCACGGGGCGCTGACGCTGCCTGGAGCCCTGTCATGACTGCTTCGCCACCCGATCCGGCGCTGGAAAACTTCCGCACCATCGCCGACGCTATCGCCACGCTGTTCTACCCCCACGCAGAAGTGGTGCTGCACGACCTGCGCACCCAAAAAGTCGATTACATCGCCAATAACCTGTCCAAGCGTGAAATTGGCGATGACTCGTCCCTGGAAGACATGCTCAGTGAGGACGTTAGCGAACGTAATATCGGGCCCTACGAGAAGCTGAACTGGGACGGACAGAAGATTCGCAGCCTCAGCAGCGTACTGCGTGACGCCGACGGACATCCGCTGGCGGTGCTGTGCATCAACCTGAATATTTCGCTGTTCGAGAACGCCAAGGCCGCGCTGGATCTGTTCCTGTCGCCAAGCAAGTTGATCCCCCAGCCAGACTCACTGTTTCGCGATGACTGGCAGGAGCGGATCAACACCTTCCTGCATGCCTGGATGCGCGAGCGTCAATTGAGCCTGAACCTGCTGACTCGCGACCACAAACGCGAGCTGGTGCTGGCGCTGCATGCCGAAGGCGCGTTCAAGGGCAAGAGCGCGTCCAACTACGTGGCCAATGTGCTGAATATGGGGCGGGCGACGGTGTACAAGCATTTGAAGGAGTTGAAGGGCTGAAATCTGCGTTGCCAGGACTGCCGCCATCGCGAGCAAGCTCGCTCCCACACTGGATCTTTGTACCCAGGTACCCTGTGGGAGCGAGCTTGCTCGCGATGGCGGTCAATCAGTCGCCGTAGATATCCGACTTGAAATACTTGCCCTGGATCTTCTGATACTCCCCATTGGCGCGAATCCCATCGATGGCCTTGTTCAAATCCGCCACCAGTTGGGTATTGCCCTTGCGCACCGCGATACCGGCACCTTCGCCGACGTATTTCGGGTCCTTGAGCTCGGGGCCGACAAAGGCGTAGCCCTTGCCACGGGGCATCGACAGGAAGTCTTCCAGGGGGATGGTGTCGGCAAAAATCGCGTCGAGGCGACCGGACGCCAGGTCCATGTAGATTTCTTCGTTGTTGCTATAGCGCTTGACGACCACACCCTTGGGCTCGAGGACTTCAGTGGCGTAGCGGTCAGTGGTGGTGGCCCGCTGCACACCGACGGTCTTGCCCTTGAGGCTGACGAACTGGTCATCGACCACCACCCCTTCCTTCATGACCAGG
Organism: Pseudomonas sp. NFACC08-1; assembly: GCF_900106735.1. Classification (NCBI taxonomy): domain Bacteria; kingdom Pseudomonadati; phylum Pseudomonadota; class Gammaproteobacteria; order Pseudomonadales; family Pseudomonadaceae; genus Pseudomonas; species Pseudomonas sp. NFACC08-1. The sequence goes on from NZ_FNNL01000008.1 coordinate 60,015, forward strand.
CGCGACGAGGTGAAGTAGTACTTGTGGGTGAAATCCACCGACTTCTTGCGCTCTTCGGTGATGGTCATGGACGACAGCGCCAGGTCGATCTTCTTCACCTTGAGCGCCGGAATCAGCCCGTCGAACTCACCTTCGATCCACTCGCACTTGACCTGCATCTGCGCGCACAGGGCATTGCCGATGTCGTAGTCGAACCCCACGATCTTCCCTTCCGAGGTCTTGGAAGCAAAAGGCGGGTACGCCGCCTCGATGCCGATGCGCAAGGTTTTCTCAGCGGCGAACAGGCTGCTGGAGGCCAACAGGCTCAAGGCCAGGCCAGTGATGAGGGGGAGTTTCTTCATGATCGATCTCTCGCGGGTTGTTGTTGGTTTGGCAGAGAAAGGTGGGGCGATGACTTTTATGTACTTATAAATCCATACTGGACTTTTATGTACAAAGCGTCAATTGGGGAAACAGGGGAAAGTGATGGGAGGCTGCCGGCCTCATCGCGAGCAAGCTCGCGCCCACAAAGGACCTGTGTACAACGAAGATCCAGTGTTGGAGCGAGCTTGCTCGCGATGGCGGGCTCGTGGCTTGCGAAAAAAAGACGGGGGGTTTACTGCTTCCAGCGATCCGCTGCCGCATGATCACTGTCCCGCCCTTCAACCCAGCGCGGGCCGTCGACAGTGTTTTCCTTCTTCCAGAACGGCGCTCGGGTCTTGAGGTAGTCCATGACAAAGGCGCAGGCGTCGAATGCCGCCTGGCGATGGGCACTGGCGGCCCCGACGAAGACGATCGGCTCGCCCGGTTCCAGGGCGCCGATACGGTGCAGCACCTCCAGCTTGAGCAACGGCCAGCGCTGCTCGGCCTCGCTGGCGATCTTGCCCAGGGCTTTTTCGGTCATGCCTGGATAATGCTCCAGGAACATCCCGGACACATCGAGGCCGTCATTGAAGTCGCGCACGTAGCCGACAAAACTCACCACCGCCCCCACGCCGACATTGGCCGCGTGCATCGCGTTGACTTCGCCCCCTGCGTCGAACGGTGCGACCTGCACACGAATCGCCATGGTTCAGCCTCCGGTCACGGTGGGGAAAAACGCCACTTCGTCGCCGTCCGCCAGCGGTTCGTCGAGCTGGCACAGGTCTTCATTGCGCGCGCACATCAGGTTTTGTTCCTTCAGCACCTCGGCCCCGTCACGCTGGGCAAGCAGCACGCGCACATCGTCGACCGTGGCAAAATCGCCTTCCACCTTTACCGAGTCCACACCCAGCGCTTCACGGTAACGGGCAAAGAACTTCACGTTGATTTTCATGACGCATCCGCCTGGAAATGGCCGCTCTTGCCGCCGAGTTTTTCCAGCACCCGCACGCCTTCGATGGTCATGCCACGGTCGACGGCCTTGCACATGTCGTAGATGGTCAGTGCAGCGACGCTGGCGGCGGTGAGGGCCTCCATTTCCACGCCGGTCTGCCCCGACAGTTTGCAACGGGCGACGATGCGTACCTGGTCCTCGCCTTCGGCATTGAGCTCGACCTTGACGCTGGAGAGCAACAGCGGGTGGCAGAGCGGAATCAGGTCACTGGTTTTCTTGGCCGCCTGGATGCCGGCAATGCGTGCGACGGCGAACACATCGCCTTTGGGGTGACCGCCGCTGACGATCATCTGCAGCGTGTCGGGCAACATGCGCACAAAGGCTTCGGCCGTGGCTTCACGGAACGTCACGGCCTTGTCGGTCACGTCGACCATGTTGGCGCGACCTTGGGAATCGAGATGAGTCAGCACAGGGTTACTCCTGATCGGGAGTGTCGATTGTAAACCCGTAAGTCAGAAACCGGCAGGGTCGATTGTCGCACCCCACTTGGGTCTTGGAGTCGAAAGTCAGCGCTACCACAGTTTTTTTTGTACAGCATAAAAACCGGGCGGCTAGAAGGCCGCCCGGTTTGGCTGGGGTTACAGGTGGGATTCGGCGTATTCGGCCAGGATCGAGCGCGGTACGCCCTGCAGGGTGATGTGCACCCCGTTGGGGAAGTCCTTGAAGCGTTCCGTCAGGTAGGTCAGCCCGGAGCTGGTCGCGGACAGATAAGGGGTATCGATCTGCGCCAGGTTACCCAGGCACACCACTTTGGAACCGGCACCGGCACGGGTGATGATGGTTTTCATCTGGTGCGGGGTCAGGTTCTGGCATTCGTCGATCAGGATCAGGCTCTGCTGGAAGCTGCGGCCTCGAATGTAGTTGAGGGATTTGAACTGCAACGGCACTTTGCTGAGGATGTAGTCGACGCTGCCATGGGTGCTTTCGTCATCCATGTGCAAGGCTTCGAGGTTGTCGGTGATGGCGCCGAGCCAAGGTTCCATTTTTTCCGCTTCGGTACCGGGCAGGAAGCCGATTTCCTGGTCCAGGCCCTGCACGCTGCGGGTGGCGATGATGCGCCGGTAGCGTTTGCTGACCATGGTCTGCTCGATGGCAGCGGCCAGGGCCAGGATGGTCTTGCCGGAACCGGCGGCGCCGGACAGGTTGACCAGGTGGATATCCGGGTCGAGCAAGGCGAACAGCGCCAGGCTCTGGTAGATGTCTCGGGGCTTGAGGCCCCAGGCTTCCTGGTGCAGCAAAGGCTCTTGGTGCAGGTCGAGGATCAGCAGCTTGTCGACCTGGATTTCCTTGATCCAGCCGACGAAGCCTTGTTCGTCGATGATGAACTCGTTGATGTGCACGGCCGGCAGGTTGTCGATCAGTTGCACCTGGTGCCAGGTGCGGCCGTGGTCCTGGCGGGTCTCGACCTTGCTCACACGGTCCCAGAAGGAGCCGGTCATGGTGTGGTAGCCATTGGGCAACAGCGAGACGTCGTCGACCAACTGGTCGGTGCTGTAGTCCTCCGCCGCAATCCCGCAGGCGCGGGCCTTGAGGCGCATGTTGATGTCTTTGGTCACCAGCACCACGGCCTGGTCCTTGGTGCGCGCGTGCAGGTCGATCAACTGGTTGATGATGATGTTGTCGTTCAGGTGTTCTGGCAGCACCAGGTTGGGTTCGGTGCGCTTGCTCATCAGGATCGAAAGCAGGCCCTTGGGACCACTTTTACCACGCTGGATCGGCACGCCGAGCTCAACGTCCTCCGGAGAGGCGTCACCCAGGGTCTTGTCGATCAGGCGGATCGCCTGCCGGCATTCGGCCGCAACGCTGTGGTGTCCGCTCTTGAGTTTGTCCAGCTCCTCAAGCACGGTCATCGGGATGGCAACGTGGTGTTCTTCGAAGTTCAGCAGGGCGTTTGGATCGTGGATCAATACGTTGGTATCGAGTACATAGAGGATTGGCTGGTTGGAGGAAGGGCTACGTCCGTGGTCATCCATACTCGGTCACCTATGTGGGGGCCATTCGACGCAATACCGTGACAGTGCTGCGCCTCGAGGTAGCCACCGAATTCACCCGCGACGATTCAGGTGAACTGCACACAATCTGGGTCTTGGAAGACGCCACCTGTGTTGCAGGTTTCGGCGGTCTGTCTTCTTGATACTCCAAAAACCATGACAGGAAAAAGCACTTTGACGCTTTTTTGAAGTTTATTTTTCAGAGTGACGAATAACCCTTGGCGTACCGCCATTGCGCCGTTAAAGTCGGAAGTCCGGTTGTCATGAATGTGCGCCGGTTTTTCCTCTTCCCCCAATGTTTCCGGGCCTTTTCAGGTTTCAGCGAAACGCTTCCTGGCAATCCGCCCAACCGATCCCGCTTTGCGCCGTCTGCGTCATCAACCAGGGCATCGCCGTTTTCACCCCATCCTGCTTGGCATTGAAAGTGATCACCCCGTGGCGCCACAGCAGCATCAGGGTCAGCACACGCTGGGCGCTTTGCTCTGGCTTGAGTCGATTGTTGCTGTCCTGGGGATCGATGTCCCACAGCGCCACTTGCAAGCCCTGCTGCTCAAAGAACGCTTGTGCATCGCCACGACGCTGGCCCTGGGGTGGACGAAACAGCGGCACATAATTTTCGGGCAGCTTGCCCTTGACCAGCTCGACACTGCGCCGGACCGAGTCTTGCCAGTCCTGCCAATAACTGTGGGAGCGGAACTCCCAGCCCTGCACGCCCACGCATTGTCTCGAATACAACGCCTGGAGATGGTTGACCGAGCCCTCTTGCAACCGCGCCTGGATGTCCTTGCCCAGCACGAAGAAGGTGCCATTGACGTTCGCCTTGCGCAGGTATTCGGTTAGCCACGCAGTGTTGTCCGGCACCACGTTGGCGGCGCTGTCGAAGGTCAGCAGGAACAGGCGGTCGTTCATGTCTTCGCCGTTGCGTTCGTAATCGCCGAAACGTTCGATTTCGCTGCTGGTTTGCGGAAAAAGCGCGGCTTTACGCAGCAGTTCGTCGCGGTATTGGGTATGAAAGATCTGACTCGGCGCGGCCCACTTGATGTAGTAGGAATCGTCATCCAGATGATACCTGCGCGCTTCTTCGCGCAGGGTCGCCATGTCCTCGACCAAGTAACAGAAGGAAGCGTCCTGATCGCAACTGCGTTGGGCAAAGTTGTAGCTGGCCAACAACCGCTGCCACAGCCGGGCGCGAAGCGCATCGATCGCAACCATGTTGACCGAGCGCAGCCCCAAGTACTGCTTGAGTGCGATCTCGTCCATGGCATCGACGTCCAGCAGGACCCGGGCGAACATCAGGATCTCGGCCCGCGAGGCCACGTCGAACAGCGTCGGGCTGGTGAGTTGTTCCGGCCAGGTGCTGCGGTCCAGGGTCGCGACATCATTGGGCGCGGGCGCGGCAATGGCACCCAGGCTCAACAGCCAAGCCGATAACACAAGAGCGATACGCAAAAGGGATGTCTCCATAACGAAACCCGCGCGGCATCATAGCCGATCCTGATGCAATACCCGCCGGCGAACGCCTCATGGCAAAGCGGCTTCTGCGGTTGGAGGATTTTGTGGTGGAAGTGCTTTTTGTGGCGAGGGAGCTTGCTCCCGCTGGGCTGCGAAGCGGCCCCCAAAATTTTGCGGTCGCTGCGCAACCGAGCAGGAGCAAGCTCCCTCGCCACAAAAGCATCACCACCGATCACCTATCACCCCAATAGCTGGAGTCCACCCGGACAACCCCCTAGAATCGCCGCACCCTCAAGGAGACGATTTCATGCTGATGGTGATTTCCCCCGCCAAGACCCTCGATTACGAAACACCGCCGGCCACCGAGCGTTTTACCCAGCCACAGTACCTGGATCATTCCCAGGAACTGATCGAGCAACTGCGCGAACTCTCCCCGGCACAGATCAGCGAGCTGATGCATGTCTCCGACAAGATCGGCGGCCTCAATGCCGCGCGATTCGGCAGTTGGACACCGGCGTTCACTCCGGCCAATGCCAAGCAGGCGCTGCTGGCCTTCAAGGGCGACGTGTATACGGGCCTCGATGCGCCAAGCTTTGGTGACGCCGACTTCGACTACGCCCAGCAACACCTGCGCATGCTCTCTGGCCTCTATGGCCTGCTGCGGCCACTGGACCTGATGCAACCCTATCGCCTGGAAATGGGCACGAAGCTGGCCAATGCCCGGGGCAAGGATCTTTATGCTTTCTGGGGCACACGCATCAGTGAATGGCTGAACGAAGCCCTCGCCGACCAGGGCGACGACGTTCTGCTGAACCTGGCTTCCAATGAATACTTCTCGGCGGTCAAGCGCAGCGCACTGAAAGCGCGCGTCATCGATACCGAATTCCGCGACCTGAAAAATGGCCAGTACAAAATCATCAGCTTCTACGCCAAGAAAGCCCGGGGCCTGATGAGTCGTTTCGTGATTCAGGAACGGATCAGCGACCCTGCGGCACTCAGCCAGTTCGATGTACAGGGCTACCGCTTCAACGCCCAACAATCGAGCCGGGACAAACTGGTTTTCCTGCGCGATCACGCCCCCGAATAAGGCATGACCCTATACCGCCCCCTGATCGGGGGCTTCGATCATCTGCCTATTTGTCATCTTAGTTCATCGCCCACTTCGCCAGTTTCATGGCGCCAATAAATCGCCCCACTCCTGCGCTAACTTTTCTTTCACTCGACACTCGTCAGTTTTTTGCGTAGTGGCACCGATTTTTTTCATCGGTAGTGGCACAAAACTATCTACCCCTCCTAACTCCCCATTAATAAAGGGCAAAACGGCAAGTGCCATCATATTGAGGCCAGTGCCATCTTCGATAATATTTCGAAAAATTTCGAAAATCGCGATGAGCGGATCGGAACTATGTCAAATTGCATGGCTCATACCATCCGTAACGATTCTCGGCGAGCGTGTACGAGATAACTTACAAAGGACGTCGAACGGATTAACCAAGTTGTCACGACAACTTAGCGAAACGGTCGTCTAATTGGATCCACCCTTAAAGGATGGGAGATAAAGCACCATTACTATCCCCTACAAGGCCAAGGCTGCGCCCCTATAACGTGCTCACCCGAGCACACAAACTTTTGATTTTGTGGGCTTTTTGCCAGGGATCGGAAGTGAAGGACCTTTGCACGAGCGTTCCCGATAACGAGGACTGGCTGCATAACAGGGCAGGTCATAACAACTAGGCCACATTGCGCACAACTTGAGTGCATTTATTTAGACACTCGGAACTTAGTATGCCTGCACACGGCATTGTGGCGCCTGCATTCCACACTTCCGAGTGCACTATGACCGCTGAACACTATTAACTCCGGCCATTTAATGGCGTGAAAAACAGAGGGAAATGCGATGCGCATTAGCATATTTGGTTTGGGTTACGTCGGTGCAGTATGTGCCGGTTGCCTGTCTGCACGGGGCCATGATGTAGTTGGCGTGGATGTCGCCAAAGACAAAATCGACATGATCAACGCCGGTAAATCGCCGATCGTTGAACCTGGTCTTGGTGAGCTATTGGCGCAAGGCATTCAAACTGGTCGACTGCGCGGCACGACCAACTTCGCCGAAGCGATTCGCGATACTGACCTGTCGATGATCTGCGTCGGTACACCGAGCAAAAAGAACGGCGACCTGGAACTGAACTACATCGAAGCGGTGTGCCGCGAGATTGGTTTTGTCCTGCGTGACAAGACCACCCGCCACACTATCGTAGTTCGCAGCACCGTATTGCCGGGCACAGTGGCAAACGTTGTGATCCCAATCCTGGAAGACTGCTCCGGCAAGAAAGCCGGTGTCGATTTCGGTGTCGCGGTCAACCCTGAATTCCTGCGTGAAAGCACCGCGATCAAGGACTACGACCAGCCGCCGATGACCGTTATCGGTGAGTTCGACACCGCCTCCGGTGACGTTCTGCAGTCGCTGTACGAAGAGCTCGATGCGCCGATCATCCGCAAGGACATCGCCGTCGCCGAGATGATCAAGTACACCTGCAACGTGTGGCACGCCACCAAGGTGACCTTCGCCAACGAAATCGGCAACATCGCCAAGGCCGTCGGCGTCGATGGCCGTGAAGTGATGGATGTGGTCTGCCAGGACAAGACCCTGAACCTGTCCCAGTACTACATGCGCCCAGGCTTCGCCTTCGGCGGCTCCTGCCTGCCCAAGGACGTTCGCGCCCTGACCTACCGCGCCGGCTCCCTGGACGTGGAAGCGCCGCTGCTCAACTCGCTGATGCGCAGCAACGAATCCCAGGTGCAGAACGCCTTCGACATCGTTTCCAGCCACGACAAGCGCAAAGTCGCCCTGCTGGGCCTGAGCTTCAAGGCCGGTACCGACGACCTGCGAGAAAGCCCACTGGTAGAACTGGCGGAAATGCTGATCGGCAAGGGCTTCGACCTGAAGATCTACGACAGCAACGTCGAATACGCCCGCGTCCACGGTGCGAACAAGGATTACATCGAGTCGAAGATCCCTCACGTCTCGTCCTTGCTCAACTCCGACTTCGACTCGGTGATCGACAGCTCCGACATCATCATCCTGGGCAACCGCGACGAGAAGTTCCGCGCGCTGACCGAGAACGTACCGGAAGGCAAGCAGGTCATCGACCTGGTCGGCTTCATGTCCAAGGCCACCAACCCGAGTGGCCGGACCGAAGGCATCTGCTGGTAAGTCTGTTTGCCGGCCGGGGCATGCTCCGGCCGGCCTTTCGCCTGCCTTAACCCATCGGGCCGCCCACAAGGCCCGCCCGAGATAGAGACGGATGCAGATTATGCACAGGCTAAAGCACGGCCTGCTTCAGGCCGCCGGTTGGCTGTTTTACTTGAGTTTATTGATGGGCATCGCCATGGCGCTGCCCACGTCCACGTTCGACTCCGAATCCAAGGACTTCATCTTCCTGATCGGCGCCGTGGGCATCTGGCGTTACTCCATGGGAGCAACGCATTTCGTGCGCGGCATGATCTTCCTGTACATCGTCTACCCGCACCTGCGCCGCAAGGTACGCAAGCTGGGCAAGGCGGCGGATCCGTCCCATGTGTACCTGATGGTCACCAGCTTCCGGATCGATGCGCTGACCACCGCCCAGGTGTACGGCTCGGTGATTCGCGAGGCCATCGAATGCGGGCTGCCCACCACCGTGGTCTGCTCCATCGTGGAAATGTCCGACGAACTGCTGGTCAAGAGCCTCTGGGCCCGCATGAACCCGCCAGCGCGGGTCAAGCTGGACTTCGTGCGTATCCCTGGCACCGGCAAGCGCGACGGCCTGGCCTACGGTTTCCGCGCCATCTCCCGCCACTTGCCGGATGACCGCGCCGTCGTAGCGGTGATCGATGGCGACACCGTGCTCGCCGAAGGCGTCGTGCGCAAGACCGTGCCGTGGTTCCAGCTGTTCGGCAACGTCGGCGGCCTGACCACCAACGAGTTCTGCGAAGTGCGCGGCGGCTACATCATGAGCGAATGGCACAAGCTGCGTTTCGCCCAGCGGCACATCAACATGTGTTCCATGGCCTTGTCCAAGCGCGTGCTGACCATGACCGGCCGCATGTCGGTGTTCCGCGCCACCGTGGTCACCAACCCGGACTTCATCGCCGACGTGGAAAGCGACTCGCTGCAACACTGGCGCCTGGGTCGCTTCAAGTTCCTGACCGGCGATGACAAGTCGAGCTGGTTCAGCCTGATGCGCCTGGGCTACGACACGTTCTATGTGCCCGATGCGGCGATCAACACCGTTGAACACCCGCCGGAGAAGAGCTTCATCAAGGCCAGCCGCAAATTGATGTTCCGCTGGTACGGCAACAACCTGCGGCAGAACTCCCGGGCACTGGGCCTGGGTCTGCGCCGTCTGGGCCTGTTCACCTCGGTGGTGCTGCTCGACCAGCGTGTGTCGATGTGGACGTCGCTGCTGGGCCTGACCGTGGCACTGATCGCCAGCTTCAAGTACGGCACCGCGTTCATCCTGGTGTACCTGCTGTGGATCGGCATCACCCGGTTGCTGCTGACCCTGTTGCTGTCGTGCTCCGGACACAAGATCGGCCCTGCCTACCCGGCGATTCTCTATTACAACCAGATCGTCGGTGCCCTGGTGAAGATCTATGTGTTCTTCCGCCTCGACCAGCAGTCCTGGACCCGCCAGCCCACCTCACTGACCCGTGATCTCGCCAGCTTTCAACGTTGGTTCAACACTTGGTCGTCTCGGACCATGACCTTCTCCGCCGGCAGCATCTTTGTCGCCGTGCTGCTGACGATGGTCTGACCGGACTTGAATGAATTAACTAGGAAATCGCCCCTATGAACACCGCCGTGAATGTCAACGTAGTGCATGAATCCGAAGCCCAGCGCCAACACGCCCGGGTCAAAATCCCGGCCAAGCTGCGCTTCTTCGGCCCTGACCGTACGCCGATGGAAGTCAAGGTCCTGGACTTGTCCGCCGGCGGCCTGAGCTTCAACGCCGGCCAGATGCCCCTCAAGACCGGGGAGTCCTACAAAGGTCGCCTGCAGTTCGTCATCGACAACCTTGGCCTGGCCATGGACGTGGAGTTGCAGATCCGTTCCTACGACCGCCAGACCGGCCGCACCGGTTGCCAGTTCCAGAACCTGGAGCCGCGGGACATCTCGACACTGCGTCACATCATCACCTCGCACCTGGCCGGCGACATCGTCGGTGTCGGTGACGTGCTGGCGACCCTGCAGCGCGACAACTTCACCAAGGCCCGCAAACAGAAAGACGAAAACGGCGGCATGAGTGCCATGGGGCGCCTACGCGCCGTGACCTTCAGCCTGGGGGTCTTCGCCGTTGGCCTGGCGGCGTTCGGTTTCATCTTCAAGTCGGTGTACGGCATGTACTTTGTCAGCCACGCCCAGGCCGGCCTGGTGAACGTGCCGGGCATGGCCATTACCATGCCGCGCGACGGCACCGTGCAGAGCCTGGTCAAGGCCGACGGCGTGGCTGCCAAAGGCGCCCCGCTGGCGACCTTCAGCACCAGCATGCTCGACGTGCTCAAAGGTCACCTGGACGACAACCAATTGCAGCCGGCCAAGGTCGAGGAGCTGTTCGGCAAGCAAATGACTGGCACCCTGACGTCGCCGTGCGACTGCATCGTGTCCCAGCAACTGGTCGCCAACGGCCAGTACGCCAGCAAGGGTGACGTGATCTTCCAACTGGTCCCACGGGGCACCGAAGCCAACGTCGAAGCCCGTTTCTCCTATCGCCAGTTCGGCGACGTGCGCCCAGGTACGCCAGTCAACTTCCAGGTCGCCGGCGAAGACACCACCCGTACCGGCAAGATCGTCAGCAGCACCAGCCTGAAAAGTGCCGACCTGTCCTCCGATATCCGTGTGCTGATCCAACCTGACGAACCCCTGGACAGCTCGCTGGCCGGCCGGCCGGTAGAAGTCACCAGCGACCGTGGTCCGAACCTGAACTGGCTGATCGACAAAGCCATGGCCGTCGGTATTTAAGTCGAGGATATGCCCGTGACCATTATAAAAATCCTGAACACCCCACAGACTCTGTGGGAGCGAGCTTGCTCGCGAAAGGATCAACGCGGTCAGGATGCTATGCCGCAAACTCGTTCCCACATGGGAACACTGTGTGCCCTGGCACTGGCCGTCAGCCTGGCCGGTTGTGCCGGCCTGCCCGACCAGCGCCTGGCCAACGAAGCCCTCAAGCGCGGCGACACGGCGCTGGCGCAGCAGAACTATCAGCAACTGGCAGACCTGGGCTACAGCGAAGCCCAGGTCGGCCTGGCCGATATCCAGGTGGACAGCCGCGACCCCGAGCAGATGAGAAAAGCCGAGGCGACTTACCGCGCCGCCGCCGATATCTCGCCACGGGCCCAGGCTCGCCTGGGTCGCCTGCTGGTGGCCAAGCCCGGTTCCACTGAAGCGGAAAAACACGAAGCCGAAGGCCTGTTGAAGAAAGCTTTCGCCAACGGGGAAGGCAACACCCTGATCCCGCTGGCGATGCTGTACCTGCAATATCCCCACAGCTTCCCGAACGTCAACGCCCAGCAGCAGATCAGCCAATGGCGCAGCGCCGGCTACCCGGAAGCGGGCCTGGCGCAGATTCTGCTCTACCGCACCCAGGGCACCTACGACCAGCACCTGGATGAAGTCGAGAAGGTCTGCAAGGCCGCGCTGGCGACCACGGACATCTGCTACGTCGAACTCGCCACGGTCTATCAGAAACGCGGCCAGCCGGAACAGCAGGCCGCATTGCTCAAGCAGATGCAGGACGGTCACGCCCGTGGCGTCGTATCCGCCCAGCGCGTGGACAGCGTCGCCCGTGTCCTGGCCGACGCCAGCCTGGGCAAGACCGATGAAAAGACCGCCCAGTCGTTGCTCGAAGGCATCGCCCCTGGCTACCCCGCTGCCTGGGTCAGCCTGGCGCAACTGCTCTACGACTTCCCGGAACTGGGTGACGTCGACAAGATGATGCAATACCTGGAAAACGGCCGCGCCGCCGACCAGCCTCGTGCCGAGCTGTTGCTGGGCAAGCTGTACTACGAAGGCAAGTGGGTCCCGGCCGATGCCAAGGTCGCCGAGGCGCATTTCCAGAACGCCGTTGGCCGCGAAGTGGCCGCCGACTACTACCTCGGCCAGATCTATCGCCGCGGTTACCTGGGCCAGGTGTACTCGCAAAAAGCCCTGGACCACCTGCTCAAGGCCGCCCGCAACGGCCAGAACAGCGCCGACTTCGCCATTGCCCAGCTGTTCTCCCAGGGCAAGGGCACCAAGCCCAACCCGGTCAACGCGTATGTGTTCAGCCAGTTGGCCAAGGCGCAGAACACCCCGCAAGCCATCGAGCTTGCCCAAACCCTCGAAGCACAATTACCGCCGGAACAACTTGCACAAGCCCAACGCCTGCTACAACAAGAGCAGGCCATTCGCGGCGCAATGAGCCCCGATACGCTGGAACTGCAAGCCCTAAAAGAAGATGACGGCGAGGAACCTCTATGAAGCTTTTGAAGCTCAACCCTTTTGTGCAGGCTGGTATTGGCCTGTCGTTTGCCCTGCTGTGGTCCTGTCCGACCCTGGCGGCACTGACCGATAGCAAGAATTTCGGCCTGGAAGTGAAGATCACCGGGCAGTCCGAAGATGACCGTGATCTCGGCACCCAGAGCGGTGGCGACGTCAACGGTGTCGGCCTGGACCTGCGTCCATGGGTCTACGGTGAAAGTGAAAGCGGCGCCTGGAGCGCCTACGCCATGGCCCAGGCCGTGACGTCCAGCGACATCATCGAGACCGACACCCTGCAACAGTCCGATGGCAGCACCCAGCAAACCGACAGCGGTGACCGCGAAGCCAAGAAAAGCTACCTGGCCATGCGCGAGTTCTGGATTGGCTACCGTGGCCTGACCCCCTACCCGGGCGAGCAGTTGAAGTTCGGTCGCCAGCGCCTGCGCAACGACGACGGCCAATGGCGCGACACCAACATCGAAGCCCTGAACTGGACCTTCGACACCACCTTGCTACGGGCCAACCTCGGCGTGGCCGAACGGTTCAGCGAATACCGCACCGACCTCAAGGAATTGTCCCCCAAGGACAAGGACCGCATGCACGTCTACGGCGACGTGGGTTACCAGTGGATGCCAGGCCAATGGGCCGGTATCCGTGCCCACCACTCCCATGACAACGGCAGCCTCGACTACCCTACCCCGGGCGAGCCCACCGATACCCTGGACAAGACCGAGAATGGTGACTTGACCTGGCTCGGCCTGGAAGCCAACAGCGACGCCTACAACTGGCGCAACACCAACACCGTCAACTACTGGGCGAGCCTCACGGGCATGACCGGTGACCGCGACACCGTCAACCCGCTCAATGCCGACGGCACCCGCCCGACAGAAGCCAAGCACAGCGATGATGTGGACGGCTGGGCCACTGACCTGGGTATCCGCCTGCGCCTTGACCCGCAATGGCAAGTCGGTGCGGCCTATGCTCGCGCCAGCGAGGACTACGAACAGAACGGCCTGCAAAGCAACCGTTCGAACTTCACCGGCACCCGTTCGCGCGTCCACCGTTTCGGCGAAGCATTCCGTGGCGAAATGGCCAACACCCAGAGCGCCAGCCTGTTCGGTTCCTGGCAACTGCGTGACGAATACGACGCCAGCCTTGTGTATCACAAGTTCTGGCGCGTGGACGGCAACAAGCCAGTGGGCAGCAACGGTATCAATGCCGTGGAAAACAACACCGACGACGTGACCGGCGCAATCCTGTCCACCTCGACCCTGCCGCTGCGTGATGGCGACAAGGACCTGGGCCAGGAAGTCGATCTGGTCGTCACCAAGTACTTCAAGCAAGGCCTGCTGCCGGCCGCGCTGAGTCAGTCAATTGATGAGCCGTCGGCGCTGGTGCGCTTTCGTGGCGGCGTGTTCAAGCCAGGCGACGCCTACGGCAAAGAGGTCGATTCGTACATGCATCGCGCCTTTGTCGACGTGATCTGGCGCTTCTGATGCGAATGGCCATGGGAGTGCCCGAAATGAACCGCTACCTCAGGAACAGCCAGGCGATGAAAGGTTCGATCAGCCTGTTGGTCGCAGCGATGCTGCTGGCCGGCTCGCCGGCGTTCGCCAACGTTGAACCGGTGGTCAAGCCGGGCAACGTGGCCAAGGAACTGCAACGAGCCAAGACCTATACCGTCAGCAGCGCGCCGACCGCACCGCTGGAACTGGCCAAGCCGACCTTGCCCGACCTCAAAGGCTATACCGCCGAAGCGGTCGCGGCCAAGATCGTGCGCACCAAGCCCGGCAAGGTCAGCGTGCGCCGGATGATGCAGGAAAACGCCTTGAAGGACTTCATCGGCGGCGACAACAAGATGGCCGAGTGGGTCGTGCGTCAGCACGGTATCCCACAGGCCATCTTCCTCGACGATGGCTACATGAACCTCAAGGACCTGGCCAAGAAACAGCCCAAGTACCTCATCGAAACTTCGCCAGGTGTCTACCTGGCGAAGATTCCGATCGTGGTTGGCCAGAAAGGCATCCTGGAAATCGACAAACAGACCCAGGAACTGCGCCTGTCCCAAGAGGGCGGCTCATTCCTGGTCAACGATGGCCAGATGTTCATCCGCGACACCAAGGTCACCGGCTGGCGCGAAAAGGACAATGGCCCCGCCACGTTTCGCTCGCCCAAGGAATTCCGTCCGTTCCTGCTGTCGTGGGGCGGTACCGAGACCTACATCGTCAACACCAAGATGGCCAGCTTCGGCTACGCCAACAGTAAGTCGTACGGGGTGAGTATTTCCCAGTACACGCCGAACATGGCCAAGGTCCTCAAGCGCCCGGAACCGACCGGCTGGATCATCGGTTCCGAGTTCTCGGACATGTGGTACGGCTTCTACTGCTACGAGACCCGCGACTTTGTCATCAAGGGCAATACCTACAAAGACAACATCGTCTACGGCATCGACCCCCACGACCGTTCCCATCGGCTGATCATCGCCGACAACACCGTCTACGGGACCAAGAAGAAGCACGGGATCATTATTTCCCGTGAGGTCAACGACAGCTTCATTTTCAACAATCGCAGCTACGACAACAAACTCTCGGGCCTGGTGATCGACCGTAACAGCGTCAACAACCTGATCGCCTACAACGAGATCTACAAGAACCACACAGACGGCATCACGCTTTACGAGAGTGGTGACAACCTGCTGTGGGGCAACAAAGTGATCAGCAACCGCCGCCACGGCATCCGGGTTCGTAACAGCGTGAACATTCGCCTCTACGAAAACGTATCCATGGCCAACGGCCTGACCGGTCTCTACGGTCACATCAAGGACCTGTCCGACACCGACCGGGACATCAAGCTCGACCCGTTCGACGCCGAGGTCTCGCTGATCGTGGTCGGCGGCGAACTGGCTGCCAACGGCAGCGGTCCGCTGTCCATCGACTCGCCGTTGAGCGTCGAGCTGTACCGCGTGTCCATGCTCGCGCCGACCAAATCCAGCGGCATCAGCTTCACGGGAATCCTTGGCGAGCGCCAGGATGAAATTCTCGACCTGCTGGTGCGCCAGCAGAAAGCCGTGCTGATCGACCCTGTCGAACGCCAGACCGAAATGCGGGACTGAGGATGACCTTTATGAACCCACAGATGATCAAACTCCTGGGCCTGTCTGCCCTGACTGCCGGCATTCTCGCCGCTGCAAGCGGCGCCCGCGCCGATGAAATCAAGGCCCCGAGCTTCACTGCCGAGCCCTGCTGCAACCTGTGCCCGGCGGCCCATGATGCGAAGAACTACACCACGCGCTACCAGCAGAACTTCACCACGCTGGTACAAGCCCAGGGTGACTGGCTGTTCCGGACCCAGGAAGACCTGCGTACCGAATTCAACACCACCCCGGCCGGCTACAAGCGCCTGCAGCAGTTGCACGATGCGTTCAAGGCAAAAGGCGTCGAGTTGGTGCTCGTCTACCAGCCGACCCGGGGCCTGGTGAACCGCAACAAGCTCAACCCACAGGAAAAGGCCGCTTTCGACTATGAGAAAGCCCTGACCAACTACAAATCCATGCTCGGGCGTTTCGCCCAGATGGGTTACGTGGTGCCGGACCTGTCGCCGCTGACCAACGAAAACCTGCCCGAAACCCTGCCGGCCCACGATTTCTATTTCCGTGGCGACCAACACTGGACACCTTACGGCGCCCAGCGCACCGCCAAGATCGTCGCCGAGAAGGTCAAGCAGCTCCCGGCCTTCGCCGACATCCCCAAGCGTGAGTTCGAGACCAAGAAGTCCGGCCGCATGGGCAAGACCGGCACCCTGCACAACATGGCCGGGCAGCTGTGCGGCACCAGCTATGCGATCCAGTACATGGACCAATTCACCACCGAGCCCAAGGGCGAGGCGGGTGACGGCGATCTGTTCGGCGATTCCGGGAACCCGCAGATCACCCTGGTGGGCACCAGTCACAGCGGCAAGAACTACAACTTCGCCGGCTTCCTTGAAGAAGCCATCGGCGCCGACATCCTCAACGTAGCCTTCCCCGGCGGCGGTTTCGAGGGCGCGATGATCCAGTACCTGGGCAGCGAAGAGTTCCAGAAGAACCCGCCGAAAATCCTCATCTGGGAATTCTCGCCGCTGTATCGCCTGGACCAGGAAACCATCTATCGCCAGATGATGGCGCTGCTGGACAACAACGGTTGCGAAGGCAAGCCGGCATTGATGAGCAGCAAGACCGCGCTCAAGCCGGGCAAGAACGAATTGATGGTCAATAGCAAGAACATGGATCTGCGTAACGGCAGCCACCAGGTCGACATCCGCTTCGCCGACACCTCGGTGAAAACCTTGCAAGCCACCCTCTGGTACATGAATGGGCGCCACGAGGATATCAAGATCGAAAAACCGGATACCTCCGAAACCGACGGACGTTTCGCCTTCCAGCTGCGCACCGACGAGGACTGGGCTTCGCAAAACCTTCTGGCTGTCGAAGTCCAGGGACCTGAAGCCGGTAAAGAGCCGCAGCAGATCGAAGCGAAAATCTGTAAACGCAACGCATCTCCGCAAGCCGAACAAACGGCTCAAATCGGACAATGAGGTCTCGTCTCATGACCAGTACCACGCGCACCCGAACGTTGAAAACGCTGCTGGCGCCCTCCCTGCTGACCCTGGCAATGTTCGCCGGGGCCACGCAGGCCGCGGCCCCGCTGCGCCCGCCACAGGGTTACTTCGCACCGATCGAAAAGGTCAAGGCCGGCGAAGCGGCCCAAGGCTGCGACGCCACGCCGACGCCCTACACTGGCTCCCTGCAATTTCGCAGCAAGTACGAGGGCTCCGACAAGGCCCGTGCGACCCTGAACGTGCAGTCGGAAAAAGCCTTCCGCGACAGCACCGCCGACATCACCAAGATCGAGCGTGGCGTCAGCAAACAAGTGATGCAATTCATGCGTGACGGCCGTCCCGAACAATTGGAATGCACCCTCAACTGGCTGACCGCGTGGGCCCAGGCCGATGCGCTGATGTCCAAGGACTTCAACCACACTGGCAAGTCCATGCGCAAATGGGCGCTGGGCAGCATGGCTTCGGCCTATGTGCGCCTGAAGTTCTCCGAGTCCCGCCCACTGGCCAATCACCAGGAGCAGGCGCAACTGATCGAAAGCTGGTTCAGCCGGATGGCCGACCAGGTCGTCAGCGACTGGGACAACCTGCCGCTGGACAAGACCAACAACCACTCCTACTGGGCCGCCTGGTCGGTGATGGCCACCTCCGTGGCAATCAACCGCCGCGACCTGTTCGATTGGGCCGTCAAGGAATACAAGGTCGGCGTCAACCAGATCGACGCCGACGGTTTCCTGCCCAACGAACTCAAGCGCAAGCAACGCGCCCTGTCCTACCACAACTATGCCCTGCCGCCGTTGGCGATGATCGCCAGTTTCGCCCAGGTCAACGGTGTGGACCTGCGCCAGGAAAACAACGGCGCCCTCAAGCGACTGGGTGACCGGGTGCTGGCCGGGGTGGAAGACCCGGACATCTTCGAAGAGAAGAACGGCGACAAACAGGACATGAAGGACCTGAAGGTCGATTCGAAATTCGCCTGGCTCGAACCGTTCTGCAGCCTCTACACCTGCAGCGAGGATGTGCTGGAACGCAAGCATGAGATGCAACCGTTCAAGACCTTCCGCCTCGGCGGTGACTTGACCCGGGTGTACGACCCTTCGCGGGAGAAAGGTGAAAAAGGAAGCTGATTCACAACACATTTCCTGTGGCGAGGGAGCTTGCTCCCGCTGGGGTGCGTAGCGCCCCCAAGCCTGACGATGCGACTGCTTCGCAGCCGAGCGGGAGCAAGCTCCCTCGCCACAGGTAAGTGTCGGAAATGTAATCAACCACCCGGTTTTCATGGGGGGGTTTGGGGGGGCTCTGGCCCTTGACTGTTGATTCAACATGGAGAGATCGGGATGGTATTTTCATCCAATGTGTTCCTGTTTCTGTTCTTGCCGATCTTTCTCGGCTTGTACTACTTGAGCGGGCAACGCTATCGCAACCTGCTGCTGCTGATCGCCAGCTACGTGTTCTATGCCTGGTGGCGGGTGGACTTCCTGGCGCTGTTCGCCGGCGTCACCTTGTGGAACTACTGGATCGGCCTGAAAGTCGGTGCCGCCGGTGTGCGGACCAAACCGGCCCAACGCTGGCTGTTGCTCGGCGTGGGCGTGGATTTGGCCATCCTGGGCTACTTCAAGTACGCCAACTTCGGCGTGGACAGCCTCAACGCAATCATCACCAGCTTTGGCCTCAACCCGTTCATCCTGACCCATGTGCTGTTGCCGATCGGGATCTCGTTCTACATCTTCGAGTCCATCAGCTACATCATCGACGTCTATCGCGGTGACACGCCGGCGACCCGCAACCTGATCGACTTCGCAGCGTTCGTGGCGATTTTCCCGCACCTGATCGCCGGCCCTGTGTTGCGTTTCCGCGACCTGGCCGACCAGTTCAACAACCGTACCCACACGCTGGACAAGTTCTCCGAAGGCTGCACCCGCTTCATGCAGGGCTTCATCAAGAAAGTGTTCATCGCCGACACCCTGGCGGTGGTGGCCGACCATTGCTTCGCCTTGCAGAACCCGACCACGGGCGATGCCTGGCTCGGCGCCCTGGCCTACACCGCGCAGCTGTACTTCGACTTCTCCGGCTACAGCGACATGGCCATCGGCCTGGGCCTGATGATGGGTTTCCGTTTCATGGAAAACTTCAAGCAGCCCTACATCAGCCAGTCGATCACCGAGTTCTGGCGCCGCTGGCACATCAGCCTGTCCACCTGGCTGCGCGACTACCTCTACATCACCCTGGGCGGTAACCGCAAAGGCACGCTGATGACCTATCGCAACCTGTTCCTGACCATGCTGCTCGGTGGTCTGTGGCACGGCGCGAACATCACCTACGTGATCTGGGGTGCCTGGCACGGCATGTGGCTGGCCATCGAGAAAGCGGTGGGCATCAACACCACGCCACGCAGCATCAACCCGATCCGCTGGGCGCTGACCTTCCTGCTGGTGGTGATGGGCTGGGTGATCTTCCGGGCCGAGAACCTGCACGTGGCCGGTCGCATGTACGCTGCCATGTTCAGCTTCGGCGACTGGTCGCTGTCGGAACTGACCCGCGCCAACCTCACCGGCCTGCAGATCGCCACGCTGGTGGTGGCCTACATCACCCTCGCCTTCTTCGGCCTGCGGGACTTCTACACCAACCGTCCGCCGGTCAAGACCAAGCCTGAGGTCAATACCGAGGCCAACGGCCCGGCCACCGCACAACCGGGGATGATCAAGGCCGTACCGGGTGACAACCCATCGACGATCCATGAGCCGGGCTACACCGTGGGTGTCGAAGCCCAGGTGCAACCGGCCTACTGGACCGTGGACTGGTCGCGCTACGTGATGCGCGCCCTGGTGCTGCTGCTGTTCATCGCTTCGATTCTCAAACTCTCGGCGCAAAGCTTCTCGCCGTTCCTTTACTTCCAGTTCTGAGGGATCTGAACATGACCCGCTCATTACGCATCTTTTACATCGCACTGTTCATGCTGATCCTGACAGCGCTGGGCCTGTGGTCGATGCGCAGCTTCTTCGGCTTCAGCACCAACCCCGACGCCACCGTGCTCAACGGGCGCTGGGCCAAGGCCGTGGAAACGCACTACGACGACGAGTTCCCGATCAAGCGCCTGGGCACCAACATCTGGGCGGCGCTGGACTACAAGCTGTTCAACGAAGGCCGCAAGGGCGTGGTCCTGGGCCGTGACCAGTGGCTGTACAGCGACGAAGAGTTCAACCCGATCGTCAACGAAGAGCTGAACCTGCAAGGCAACTACGCGCTGGTCGAAGGCGTGCGCCAGAAGCTCAAGGAACAAGGCATCACCCTGGTCATGGCGATCCTGCCGGCCAAGGCGCGGCTGTACCCCGAGCACCTGGGTGACGTGAAGCCATCGAGCATTCACGCCAATCTCTACCAGGATTTCCATGCTCGCGTGGCGGCCGACAAGATCCTCGCGCCTGACCTGCTCGGCCCGCTGCAACAGGCCAAGCAAGGCGGCCAGCAAGTGTTCCTGCGCACCGACACCCACTGGACCCCGGAAGGTGCCCAGGTCGCTGCCGAGAACCTGGCCAAGGCCATCGCGGAAAAGGCGCCGCTCAATGGCGAACCACAGCGCTTCGTCACTGAGCCTGCGGAAAAAATCACCCACAAGGGTGACCTGCGCCAGTTCCTGCCCCTGGACCCGCTGTTCGAAAACCTGATGCCCGCCCAGGAGCCGCTGGTCAAGCGCAACACCCGCGAAGCCGACGACCAGCCAGCCGGCGACGACGCGCTGTTCGCCGACGCCCAGGTGCCCGTGGCCCTGATCGGCACGAGCTACAGCGCCAACCCCAACTGGAACTTCGTCGGTGCACTCAAGCAAGCCCTGCACAGCGACGTCATCAACTACGCCGAGGACGGCCATGGCCCGATCCTGCCGATGCTCAGCTACCTCAAGAGTGATGCCTTCAAGAACAGCCCGCCACAGGTGCTGATCTGGGAGTTCCCTGAACGTTATCTGCCCGTGAACAACGAAATCGGCGACGCCGACCCACAGTGGGTCGCAGAGCTCAAGCAAGCCGGCGCGCGCCAACAGAACGTAGCCGCCAACACCCCATCCGAGACGCCCGACCGGGCGCAAAACTGAAAGAGAGGTCCACCATGACTTTCAACACTACTCCTCGCCGTCTCGCTGCTCGCTCCTTCAAGGCTGTTGCCCTCGTCGCCAGCATGAGCGCCCTCTCACTGTCCGCCTTTGCCGGTGACTCGGCCCTGTACGGTCCGGTCGCGCCAAAAGGCTCGAGCTTCGTACGTATCTACAACGCCAGCAACGCCGAAGTCAGCGCCACCGTCGGCAGCACCAACCTCAACGAAGTGGCCCCACTGGCCAGCAGCGACTTCAGCTTCATGCCGGGCGGTGACTACAACGCCAAGGTCGGCAGCCAGACCGTCCCGGTCAAACTGGCCCCCGATCACTACTACACCCTGGTCAACAACGCCACCGGCCAGCCTCAGTTGATCGAAGAACCGCCGTTCAAGAACAAGCAGAAGTCCCTGGTCCGCGTGCAGAACCTCACCGACAAGGCCCTGACCCTCAAGACCGCCGATGGCAAGACCGAAGTGGTGCCGAACGTCGCGGCCAAAGGCCGTGGCGAGCGTGAAATCAACCCGGTGAAAGTGACCCTGGCACTGTTCGAAGGCGACAAGAAAGTCGGCGACCTCAAGCCCGTGGCCCTGGAGCGCGGCGAAGCGGCCGTGCTGTACGTCACAGGCTCAGGCAGCAGCCTGTCGCCAGTGTGGGTGAAACGCCCGGTGTCGACACGATAAGAGCAGCGGCGAGCTTCTAGCTTCAAGCGGCAAGCTTTTACTTGCAGCTTGAGGCTCGCCACTGCCGCAGGAACAACAACAAGAGAGTGAAACGACAGAACGCAGTAGCTCTAACAACCATTTCGCTTCAAGGAGTAACAAACATGATTCCGGTGATCTTGTCAGGTGGTAGTGGCTCACGTCTTTGGCCGCTTTCGCGCAAGCAATTCCCTAAACAGTTCCTGGCCCTGACCGGTGAACACACCCTGTTCCAGCAGACCCTCGAGCGCCTGGTGTTCGAAGGCATGGACACGCCGATCGTGGTCTGCAACAAAGACCACCGCTTCATCGTCAACGAACAGTTGAGCAACCGTAAGCTTGAAGCCCAGCGCATCCTGATGGAACCGTTCGGGCGTAACACCGCACCGGCCGTGGCGCTGACCGCGATGATGCTGGTCAACGAAGGTCGCGACGAGCTGATGCTGGTGCTGCCGGCCGACCACGTGATCGAAGACCAGAAGGCCCTGCAACGCGCCCTGGCCCTCGCTACCGTGGCTGCCGAGCGTGGCGAGATGGTGCTGTTCGGCGTTCCGCCAACCAAGCCGGAAACCGGCTATGGCTACATCAAGTCGACCAACGATGCGCTGCTGCCTGAAGGTGTGAGCCGGGTTTCGCACTTCGTCGAAAAACCCGACGCCAAGCGCGCCACCGAGTTCCTTGAGGCCGGCGGTTATTTCTGGAACAGCGGCATGTTCCTGTTCCGCGCCAGCCGCTTCCTCGAAGAGCTGAAAAAACACGATCCGGACATCTACGACACCTGCCTGCTGACCCTGGAGCGCAGTGAGCAGACGGCCGACACCATTACCTTCGACGAAGCCACCTTCGCCTGCTGCCCGGACAACTCCATCGACTACGCCGTGATGGAAAAAACCCAGCGCGCCTGCGTGGTTCCCCTGGCCGCCGGCTGGAGTGATGTCGGTTGCTGGGCGTCGCTGTGGGAAGTCAACGAAAAGGACACCAACGGCAACGTCACCAAGGGCGACGTGGTGATCCAGGACAGCCGCAACTGCATGATCCACGGCAACGGCAAGCTGGTGTCGGTGATCGGCCTGGAAAACATCGTGGTGGTCGAAACCAAGGACGCCATGATGATTGCCCACAAGGACAAGGTCCAAGGCGTCAAGCAGATGGTCAACACCCTCAACGCCCAGGGCCGCACCGAGACCCAGAACCACTGCGAGGTCTATCGTCCGTGGGGTTCCTATGACTCGGTGGACATGGGCGGTCGCTTCCAGGTCAAGCACATCTCGGTCAAGCCGGGCGCGTGCCTGTCCCTGCAGATGCACCACCACCGTGCCGAACACTGGATCGTGGTCAGCGGCACCGCCGAAGTGACCTGCGACGAGAACGTGTTCCTGCTCTGCGAAAACCAGTCGACCTACATCCCGATCGCGTCGGTCCACCGCCTGCGCAACCCGGGCAAGATCCCACTGGAAATCATCGAAGTGCAGTCCGGCAGCTACCTGGGCGAAGACGACATCGAGCGTTTCGAAGACATCTACGGTCGCTCCACCCCGATCGAACGTGGCGTCTCGGTGAAGACCATCGCACAGTAACCAGCTACAACGATCAACTGTACAAGAAGCCCCCATCCAGCCCACTGCGTCCCTATCCGCAGTGAGTTGGGTGGGGGCTTTTTTTGCAGTCGGTGATGGGCAGGCATCATTGCTTCAACATTGCCCGCCCCCTTCGGTAGGATGTGCCTACGGTAACGGAGGCTTCCACCATGCTTATCGGCGTCTTGCTGGTCATCACCTGGCTCATCCTGCTGTTGCGCTACCCGGCCAAGGCCTTGCCGGTCTCCCTGGCGGCGTTCATCGGTCTCGGGCTGGTCGCTGCGTGGGTGCTCTGGCAGGAAAACCGCGAGACCCGGCAATTGGAGCGCCTGGAAATGCGCATTACCTATACCCCCGGACAATGCCCCGCCGACCGTCCGCTGTCGCTGAACCTGAAAAACACCAATGACGTGCCGCTGATCGAACTGCGCTGGCAGGTCGCGGCCTATGCGCCTGGCGACACCATCAACCTGGCCGACACCCCCTACGACGCACCGCGCTACCGGGGCCCCGGCCAATTGCAGGCCGGCGCTGACTGGCAAGACTGCCTGCCCCTGCCACCCTTGCGTCCGGGTTATCGCCCGCAGACCCTGGAGTTTCGCGCCGAGCGATTGCACGGCAGCTTTTCCAACTGATTGCTCCCCCCACTTTTTGCACAAGGAATGCGCCATGCCTGTTGCGCTGATTACCGGATGTTCCAGCGGCATTGGCCGCGCCCTCGCCGACGCCTTCAAGACTGCGGGTTATCAAGTCTGGGCCACGGCGCGCAAGGTTGAAGACGTAGCGACGCTCAGCGCTGCCGGGTTCACCGCGGTGCAACTGGACGTCAACGACGGCCAGGCCCTGGAACAACTCAACGAACGGATCAACCAGCAGCATGGCGGCCTGGATGTGCTGGTCAACAATGCCGGCTACGGCGCCATGGGCCCTCTCCTGGACGGTGGCGTGCCGGCCATGCAGCGTCAGTTCGAAACCAACGTGTTCGCCATCGTCGGGGTCACCCGCGCGCTGTTCCCGGTGTTGCGTCGGGCCAAGGGGCTGGTGGTGAACATCGGCAGCGTTTCCGGGGTGCTGGTCACGCCGTTTGCCGGGGCCTACTGCGCCTCGAAG
The DNA here is from genome assembly GCF_900106735.1 of Pseudomonas sp. NFACC08-1. Classification (NCBI taxonomy): domain Bacteria; kingdom Pseudomonadati; phylum Pseudomonadota; class Gammaproteobacteria; order Pseudomonadales; family Pseudomonadaceae; genus Pseudomonas; species Pseudomonas sp. NFACC08-1. Next base: position 84,381 of record NZ_FNNL01000008.1, read on the forward strand.
GCCGCGGTGCATGCCTTGAGCGATGCCTTGCGCATGGAACTGGCGCCGTTCGGCATCCGCGTGATGGAAGTCCAACCCGGCGCCATCGCCTCCAGCTTCGCCAAGAATGCCGGCCACGAAGCCGAACAGCTGATCAGCGAACAATCGCCCTGGTGGCCGCTGCGCGACAGCATCCGCGCCCGGGCCAAGGCGTCCCAGGACAAACCAACCCCGGCCAGCGAGTTCGCCGCCGGGCTGCTCAAGGCCGTGCAACAACCCCGGCCGCCCCGCCTGCTGCGCCTGGGCAATGGCAGCCGGGCATTGCCGTTGATGGCGAGCTGGCTGCCCAAGGGGGTGCTGGAGAAGGGGTTGATGAAGCGGTTTGGGTTGGGTGGATCGTTGTAAGGGATGGAGGGATAACAGGCTTAAACCTTTGTCCCGAGGACATGGTTAACACCTGTGGCGAGGGGATTTATCCCCGCTGGGCTGCGAAGCAGCCCCAAACCAGGCAACACGGTGTACGAGTCGAAACCGCATCAGTCAGATGACGACTGCTGCGCAGCCGAACGGGGATAAATCCCCTCGCCACAGGGATTTGGGTGCACATGGAACTCATGCCCACAGCTTCCACAGGAATAGGGGTGACAAGCCTCTTTGTCACCCCGGCCAGCGTCGCCTCAGCGCTCGGTTTGGGGCTCGACCACCACCGTGCAAGTCATCCCCGCCGCCAGCAACACCCCGTCGGGTACTTCATCGAGATGAATGCGCACCGGCACCCGCTGGGCCAGGCGAACCCAGTTGAAGGTCGGGTTCACGTCGGCGATCAGTTCGCGGCTTTCGGGGTTGTCCCGATCGTAGATGCCGCGGGAGATGCTTTCCACATGCCCCTTGAGCATCTCACCGCTCATCAACTGCAACTGCGCTGAATCGCCGACCCGCACCTTGGGCAATTTGGTCTCTTCGAAGAAGCCATAGACCCAGAACGAATTCATGTCCACCACGGCCATCTTCGCCTCGCCGATGCGGGCGTAGTCGCCACGGTGCACATTGAGGTTGGTGACGTAGCCGTCCACCGCCGCACGGACTTCGGTGCGCGACAGGTTCAGCTCGGCGGCTTCCAATTGCGCCTGGGCCTGCTGGTAATCGGCCAGGGCCGAGTCGGCGATGTTGCTGGCGTCGTCACGGTTTTCCCGGGAGATCACCAGGCTGTCCAGGTCGGCACGCCGATGGGCGTTGACCTTGCGCATCTCCCAAGTGGCTTTGCGCGACGCCACCAGGGAGCGAGCCTGCTTCACGGCGATGCGGTAATGCTCAGGATCGATGCGCATCAACAGGTCGCCCTTTTTCACCGATTGGTTGTCGCGCACCGGCACTTCGACCACCTCGCCACTGACATCGGCGGCCACATTGATGATGTCGGCCCGCACCCGCCCATCGCGGGTCCAGGGTTCGTTCATGTAATGGACCCATAACGTACGGCCGATCCACAACGCCAGGGCCAGAACCAACAGCGTCGCCAGCAGGCTGAAAAACTTTCTCATCGCATCGATCTCAACGGTAGACCGTCAGCGCCAGCGCGCCGAACAGACAGGTAAACAGACTCAGGCGCAACAACGCCGGGTGCCAGAAGAAGCGGTACAGGTCCAGCCCCGACAGGAAGCGGTCCAAGGCCCAGGCCAGGCCGGCGGCGATGAAAAACATCAAGGTCATGGTGGGCATGTACACACCATGGAAGGCGATCTCACGGGGCATGTTCAGGTTCCTGGGGAAGCGGTGTGGCAGGCGGCATGGCATGCGGCATGGCATAGCCGGCCAATGGCGATTGCGGGTCCAGCAACGAGGTGCGGATGAAATGCAGGTAGCTTTTCACGCGGCGCAGGGCCGAGGTGTCGAAATGCGGGGCGAAGGGTTCGTCGGTGGCCTGCACGCGGCCGATGGCATGGTCCACCGCCACCAGGGCACGTTCCAGATTGCTCTGGCTCGGTTGGCGGAACAGCCGCACCAGCGCCCGCCCCATCACACGAATCGCCTGGCGCCACGGTTGGCTTTCGGCATACGCCGGATGCACCGGTAAAATCGCCTGTTCCTTGCGCAACTCGATAATCGCGTGGCCGACCTCCAGCACCACGAACATCCAGCGCAGCAAGTCCCGTTGCACTCGAGGTTGCCCCGCCGCCAGCCCGTAGGCCTGATGCAGCAAGTCGCGGGTACCACTTTCGAAGCTCGATGCCAGGCCCTTGAGCTTGCCACTGATGGCAAACACCACTTGCTCGCGCAAATCCTGCTCGAGCCGGCGCCACAACCAGCGACTGTTGGGCGGCAGGATGATTGCCCCGGCCGCGGCACACACCAGCATGCCGAGGATCATCGCGATGTAATCGTTGATGAAGGCGTAGGGGTTGTAGACCGTCAGGTTGTCCGGCACCGAACCGGTGCTGAAAAAGATCAGCAGCCCCAGCCCGACCCCGGCGTATTTCGGCCGCGAGCTGAGGAACGAACCGAGCATGATCACTGGCGCCAGCATCACGCAGAGCAAAGGGAAGCCGTCGATCAGCGGGAAGATGAAGAACATCTCGACAAAGCCGATCAACGCCCCGAACAACGTGCCGCAGGCCATCTGGAAAGCCATGCGCTTGGGGTTCGGCGTCGCGGCCGACAAGCCCACGGTGGCGGCGGCGATCATCGTCATGGTCGCGCCGCTCGGCCAGGCCGTGGCGACCCAGTAACTGCCCAGCACCAACAGGATGAAGGCGGCGCGAACACCCGATGCCGTGGCGGCCAGCCAGTTGGTCTGCGGCACGAACGGTTCGTCCCAGCGTTCACGTTCGTGGCGATGATCGGCCAGCGAGGCGTGGGTCAGGGCATAGCCGTGCAAGTCGTCGACGAAGCGATAAAGCAGCTCGTAGGCGGTATGGAAATCCAGTTGCTGCCCATCACTGGGCGCCGTTTCCTGGAACAACGCCCGCAGCCTTCGCACCTGGGCAGGCAGCTCGGCCTTGTACTCGGCCAGCGCCGCCGCCAGACGGGCCGCATCGGCATCGGTCAGGGCGCGGCCACTGAAACCGTCGAGCAGTTCGGCCAACGTTTGCAAGCCCGGCTTGATGGCGTCTACCACATGATCCGCGGCGCTGCCGCGCAAGCGCTCCAGCAATTGGTGCAAGGCGTTGAAGCGGGTGGTGATGCCCATGAATTCGCTGTTCAAGCGACTGAGCCGGCCGTTGCGCCGACGCATGTGCGGGTCTTCGAACACGGTCACGCTGCGCAGGCTTTCCAGGCCCACCGCCTCGGCAATGAAGCCCACGTTGCGCGCTTCGAAGGTCTCGCGCTTGCTGCGCCCACGCAGGCCATCGGTGACAAACAGGGCAAATACCCCAAAACGCTGGTACAAGGCATTGCGCATGGCGGCACTGGCGGTTTGCGGCAGGATCGCGGCGCTGACCAGGGTGGAGCAGAGAATGCCCAGGGAAATCTCCAGCACCCGCCAGACCGCGGCCATGAACGCGCCTTCCGGATGGGCCAGGGCCGGCAGGCCGATCATCGCCGCGGTGTAGCCGGCCAGCACAAAACCATAGGCCCGGAAATTGCGATATCGCGCCGCCCCTGCCGAACAGAGGCCAACCCAGGCCGCCAGGCAAGCGAGGAACGGCTCGGTGTTCTGGGCAAACAAGGCGATCAGCGCCACCATCACCGCCGAGCCGGCCAGGGTGCCAAGGAAGCGGTAGAAACTCTTGGCGAACACCTGCCCGCTCTGGGGCTGCATGACAATGAACACGGTGATCATGGCCGTGCGCGGTTGCGGCAACTCCAGGCGCATCGCCAACCACAAGGTCAGGAACGCGGCAAACAGGACCTTGAAGATATAGACCCAGGTCACCCCGTCGCTGCGGGCCCAGTCGAAGAAACCCCGGCGCCATTCAAGACGGTACAACCAGCGTGCGGGGGCAAGTAAAGACGTCACAGGAAAAGGACTCAGCATCGTGGCGAGGGAGCTTGCTCCCGCTTGGGCGCGCAGCACCCACTTGAGGGGACTGCCGCGCAGTCCAGCGGGAGCAAGCTCCCTTGCCACAGGGCATGGCTCAAGCCAGGGCTGTCGTTGCCGGCCTCAAGCCCGCCGCCCAGCGCCGTCACCAGGTCGGCATGGGCACTCAAGCGCGCCGCCTGCACTTGCTGTTGCACCTGTTGCTGCTTGAACAACAGGCTTTGGGCGTTGAGCACGTTGAGGTAGTCGGTGAGCCCGCGCTGGAACGCCACCATTGCGATGTCGTAGGTGCGCTGGGCTGCGGCCACCGATTCGGCAGCGAAAGCCTGCTGCTTGTCCATGGATTGGCGGCGGATCAGTTGGTCGGAAATGCCCTTGAGGGCGTTCACCAGTGTCTGGTTGTAGTGCGCCACGGCGATGTCATAACCGGCCGCCGCCTCACCCAGCTGTGAACACAAGCGTCCGCCGTCGAAGATCGGCAACGTGATCGCCGGCCCGACGTTGTAGGTGAGCTTCTTGCCCGTCAAAAACTCCAGCGCCCCACCGCCAGTGGCCATGTAGCCGAGGCTACCCACCAGGTCGACATTGGGATAGAAGCCGGCCCGGGCCACATCGATACCCCGGGCCTGGGCCGCTACTTGCCAACGCCCGGCAACCACATCCGGACGCTGGCCGAGCAGTTCGGCGGGCAAGGCCGACGGCAGCTTCAAGGGCGCGCCGAGGGCCAGGGTCGGACGTTGCAATTGCGCGCCCTCTCCCGGCCCCTTGCCGGCCAGGGCCGCCAACTGATTACGGCTCAAGGCGATGGCTTCGTCCAGCGCGTCGAGTTGGCGATGGCTCTCGGGCACTGGTGCCTGGGCCTGGCTGACTTCGAAATGGGTGCCGATGCCGCCGTCCAGGCGTTTCTGCGCAAGGTCGAGAATCTGCTCTTGTTGGTGGAGAGTCGCGGCGACGATATCGCGCTGGGCGTAGTGCAGCGAAAACTGGATGTAGGCACGCACGATGTTGCTTTGCAGTTCCAGTTGCGCCTGGCGCGCCTCAGCGACACTGACATGGGCCAGGTCAACCGCCCGTTCGCTGGCATTGCGCTCGCGGCCCCACAGGTCCAGGGCGTAGCTCAAGCCCAGGGCGGCATTGTTGTCCCAGGTCGTGGTGTCGGCCAGCTCGCCCGGGCCATAGAACTGATCGGTGGGCCAGTTATGGCGCTTGAGGGTCACCTCGCCATTGATCTGCAGCGACTCGGCAGCCTCGGCAACACCGGCCATGGCCTTCGCCTGGCGCACCCGCGCGGCGGCCATGGCCAGGCTCGGGCTGTCCTGCATGGCCAGGTCGACCCAGCGATCCAACTGCCGATCACCATAGGCTTGCCACCACTGACGGGTGGGCCAGCGGGCGTCGCGAGCCGCCTCGCGGATGGCGGCATCGGTGACCAGTTGATTGGCCGGCAGTACCTGGCTTTGCGGCCCAATCCCGCCTGTCCCGATGCACCCGCTGATGGTTAATGTCAGAACCCAAACACTGAGAGTCTTCAGCTCTCTGCTGATGCAACGCGGCACTTGCGCAAAATTCCTAGGAGAGAGAGACGAAAACCTGTAGGAGCACCCTGTGGAAGCGGGCTTGCCCGCGAAGGCGGTTACCCTGGCAACATCACCGCCAACTGACCCACCGCTTTCGCGAGCAAACCCGCTCCCACAGGTACTGCATCAGACAGCAGGGCCAGACCAGCGCCACAGTGCCGGCAATTCTAGGCATCCCCCTCCCCGCCGATAAGCCAACCTTTCTGTGAATCTTTGTTACCGTTAACGCGATAATCCATTAGTCGGGTCCCGCTGCTCTGTAACTTCGTGTCACAATTTGCCACCTCCCAAGAGAGCCCTCCATGGACACCTTGCAAAACATGCGCGCGTTCAGTTGTGTTGCCGAAGCTGGCAGTTTCACCGCTGCCGCCGCGCAACTGGACACCACGACGGCCAACATCTCGCGCGCGGTTTCCAACCTGGAAGCCCATCTGCAAACCCGCCTGCTCAACCGCACCACTCGCCGCATTGCCCTGACCGAGGCAGGTAAACGCTACTTGTTGCGTTGCGAGCAGATCCTGGCTTATGTCGAAGAAGCGGAAGCCGAGGCCAGCGACGCCCATGCCCGACCGGCCGGGCAGTTGAAGGTCCACACGATGACCGGCATCGGCCAGCATTTCGTGATCGACGCCATCGCCCGTTATCGCAAGACCCATCCGGATGTGACCTTCGACCTGACCCTGGCCAACCGCGTGCCGGACATCCTTGACGAGGGCTACGACGTCTCCATCGTGCTCGCCAGCGAGTTGCCGGATTCGGGCTTCGTCTCCCAGCGCCTGGGGATCACCTACAGCATCGTCTGCGCATCGCCCGCCTATGTGAAAGCCAGCGGCTGCCCGCAAAAACCCGGCGACCTGCTCAACCACGCCTGCCTGCGCCTGGTCAGCCCGGTCATTCCGCTGGAAAAATGGGTGTTCGACGGCCCGGAAGGCCAGGAGATGGTCACCATCAATAGCTCACCGTTCCTGGTGAATTCCGCCGATGCGATGAAAACCGCGATCACCAGCGGCATGGGCGTGGGGGTGTTGCCGGTGTACGCCGCCATCGAAGGCCTGCGCAACGGCACGCTGGTGCGGGTCATGCCCAACTACCGCTCCCAGGAACTGAACCTCTATGCCATCTACCCGTCGCGCCAATACCTGGATGCGAAGATCAAGACCTGGGTCGAGTACCTGCGAGGCTCGTTGCCTGAAATCCTCGCGGCGCACCAGTCTGAGCTGGCGGCTTACGAATTGAGTGGAAGCCTGGCAGGCGCACGGGTCGCGAACTGAAGTCGCCCCCGTGCGTGAAGGATGATGTCAGCGCTTGCCCATCGAACGACGCGTGCCGGGAGGCGCGGCGCCCGGGGTCTTGGTATGGCCATTCTTCGCGCCGTTCTTGTACCACGGCTGCTGGCCGGCGCCCTTGGCCGCAGCCAGTTCACCGGGTTTGAACGGGAATTTGAAGGCAGGGATCGCCGCTTTGGCGTCCTCGGCGCAGGAAACATCGCTGTCGGACAAATCGGCCTGTTCGCCGCCGGGGAGTTCATCCGCAGGCGAAGGTGTCGGGGAAGTCATGTGAGGCTCCGGGTCATGCATGCAAGTCGGGCCCGAAGGGCGAGCCGCGAAAGGCGGCAGTATACCTGCCCGATATCACCGCGCGCAGGGCAGTTTCATTGGCACGACATTCATCTGACGGCAAGCCAGGACAAAACTGACAAGCCTGTCAGTTAGCCGTCACCTTCCTGACCGGCTCGTAACGCTATATAAGAAAGCTCAAACTCCTGTGTCCCGAACCGGCCCTTCATATTCATGCACACCCAGAAGAAAACCGTCCTGCTCGTCGTGCTGTTGGTCGCCCTGGCGGCCCTTGTCCTCTGGTTTGTGCTCAGGCCCGTGACCGCCAAGCCCAGCGCTCCCGCCGCCGTTCCGGTGCGGGTCGTCAGCGTGGTGCAAAAGGATGTGCCGCGCTTTGCCAGCGGCATCGGTACGGTCCTGTCGCTGCACAGCGTGGTCATCCGGCCGCAGATCGACGGCATCCTCACCCGGCTGCTGGTCAAGGAAGGGCAACTGGTCAAGAAAGGTGACCTGCTGGCGACCATCGACGATCGTTCGATCCGCGCCAGCCTCGACCAGGCCCGGGCCCAACTCGGCGAGAGCCAGGCGCAGCTGGCGGTGGCCCAGGTCAATCTCAAGCGCTACAAATTGCTGAGCGTCGATGACGGCGTCTCGAAGCAGACCTACGACCAGCAGCAGGCGCTGGTCAACCAGCTCAAGGCCACCGCCCAGGGTAACCAGGCGGCCATCGACTCGGCGCAGGTGCAACTGTCCTACACCCAGATCCGCTCCCCGGTGAGCGGTCGCGTCGGCATTCGCAATGTGGATGAAGGCAACTTCCTGCGCACCAGCGACGCCGAAGGCCTGTTCACGGTGACCCAGATCGACCCGATCGCCGTGGAGTTCTCCCTGCCCCAGCAAATGCTGCCCACCTTGCAACGCTTGATCGCGGCGCCCGAGCAAGCCTTGGTCAAGGCCTATCTCGGTGCCGATGGCGCTAGCGGGGAACTGCTCGGCGAGGGGCGCCTGAGCCTCATCGACAACCAGATCAACGCCAACACCGGAACCCTGCGGGCCAAGGCTGAATTCGACAACGCCGCGCAACGGCTGTGGCCCGGGCAACTGGTGACGCTGAAGATCCAGACCGCCCTCGACAAGGACGCCCTGGTGGTGCCTCCCTCCGTGGTCCAGCGCGGGCTGGAGCAACACTTCGTGTACCGGATCAAGGGCGACAAGGTCGAGAGCGTGCCGGTGGTCATGGTTTACCAGGACAGCGACATACACATCATCAAAGGGGTGAACGCTGGCGATCAACTGGTGAGCGATGGTCAGTCACGGCTCAAGCCAGGCAGCCACATCCAGGTGCTCAGTGACCCGCCCGCCCTGGCCAAGACCGCGGAGCCGCAACCGTGAAGGGCCGCGGCTCGGTTTCAGCGTGGTGCATCGACCACCCCATCGCCACGGTGCTGCTGACGTTTGCCCTGGTACTGCTGGGCGTGATCGCGTTTCCTCGCCTGCCCGTCGCGCCGTTGCCGGAAGCCGAATTCCCGACCATCCAGGTCAACGCCCAGTTGCCCGGGGCCAGCCCCGAAACCATGGCCTCGTCAGTGGCGACGCCGCTGGAAGTGCAATTCAGTGCCATCCCCGGCATCACCCAGATGACCTCCAGCAGCGCCCTGGGCTCGACCAACCTGATCCTGCAATTCAGCCTCGATAAAAGCATCGACACCGCCGCCCAGGAAGTGCAGGCGGCGATCAACACCGCCGCCGGCAAACTGCCCAACGACATGCCGAACCTGCCGACCTGGCGCAAGGTCAACCCCGCCGACAGCCCGGTGTTGATCCTCAGCATCAGCTCCTCCCTGATGCCCGGCACCGAGCTGAGCGACTACGTCGAAACCCTGCTCTCGCGCCAGATCAGCCAGATCGACGGCGTAGGACAAATCTACATCACCGGCCAGCAGCGTCCGGCGATCCGGGTCCAGGCCTCGGCCGACCGGCTCGCCGCCATCGGCCTGACCCTGGCGGACATCCGCCTGGCGCTCCAGCAGGCCAGCCTCAACCTGGCCAAGGGCGCCCTGTACGGCGATTCGAGCATTTCCACCCTGTCCACCAACGACCAGCTGTTCCAGCCTGAGGAGTACGGTGAGCTGATCGTGTCCTACAAGGACGGCGCACCGGTTCACCTCAAGGACATCGCCAAGGTCGTCAACGGCTCGGAAAACGCCTACGTCCAGGCCTGGTCCGACAGCGAACCAGGGGTCAACCTGGTGATCTTCCGGCAACCAGGGGCGAACATCGTCGAGACCGTCGACCGCATCCAGGCGGCCCTGCCCACCCTGCAAGCCATGCTGCCCGCTGCCATACAGGTCAAGGTACTGATCGACCGCACCCAGACTATCCGCGCCTCGTTGCACGAAGTGGAGATCACCTTGCTGATCGCGGTGCTGCTGGTTGTCGCGGTGATGGCGCTGTTCCTGCGCCAGCTCTCGGCAACCCTGATTGTCTCGGCGGTGCTGGGGGTGTCGCTGATCGCCAGTTTCGCCCTGATGTACGTGATGGGCTTCAGCCTGAACAACCTGACCCTGGTGGCAATCGTCATCTCGGTCGGGTTCGTGGTGGACGACGCGATTGTGGTGGTGGAGAACATCCACCGGCATCTGGAAGCCGGCGACGGCATGCGCGAAGCGGCGATCAAGGGAGCGGGTGAGATCGGCTTCACCGTGGTCTCCATCAGCTTCTCGCTGGTCGCGGCGTTCATTCCACTGCTGTTCATGGGCGGAGTGGTCGGGCGCCTGTTCAAGGAATTTGCCCTGACCGCCACCTCGACCATTCTGATTTCGGTGGTGGTGTCGCTCACCCTGGCACCGACCCTGGCCGCGCTGTTCATGCGTGCCCCGGTACATCATGCCCACAGCAAGATGGGATTCGGCGAGCGTCTGCTGGGCTGGTACGAGCACGGCCTGCGTCGGGCCCTGGCCCATCAAAAACTGATGATAGGCGTGTTCGGCCTGACCCTGGCGCTGGCGGTGGTGGGCTACGTGTTCATCCCCAAGGGGTTCTTTCCGGTACAGGACACCGGCCTGGTACTGGGCACCAGCGAAGCCGCCGCCGATGTGTCGTTCCCGGACATGGTCGCCAAACACAAGGCCCTGGCCGACATCGTCGCCGCCGACCCGGCGGTGCAGACCTTCTCCCATTCCGTCGGTGTTTCGGGCAATAACCAGACCATCGCCAACGGCCGTTTCTGGATCGCCCTCAAGCCCCGGAGCGAGCGTGACGTGTCGGCCAGCGGCTTCATCGACCGAATCCGCCCGCAATTGCTGAAAATCCCCGGTGTAGTGCTGTACCTCAGGGCCGGTCAGGACATCAACCTCAGCTCCGGCCCCAGTCGCGCCCAATATCAATACGTGCTCAAGAGCAACGACGGGCCGAACCTCAACGCCTGGACGCAAAAACTCACCGACAAGCTGCGCGGCAACCCGGCGTTCCGTGACATCTCCAACGACCTGCAACTGGGCGGCAGCATCACCCACATCAACATCGACCGCAGCGCGGCAGCGCGCTTCGGCCTCACCGCCACCGATGTCGACCAAGCCCTGTACGACGCCTTCGGCCAACGGCAGATCAATGAATTCCAGACCGAGACCAACCAGTACAACGTGATCCTGGAACTCGATACCGCGCAGCGGGGCAAGGCCGAAAGCCTGGCGTATTTCTACCTGCGTTCCCCCCTGAGTGGGGAAATGGTGCCGCTCTCGGCCCTGGCCCGCTTCGATGCGCCGAGCAACGGCCCGCTGTCGATTGCCCACGACGGCATGTTCCCCGCCGCCAACCTGTCGTTCAACCTGGCGCCCGGCGTCGCCCTGGGAGACGCGGTGCGCCTGCTCGACCAGGCGAAGAACGAAATCGGCATGCCCGCCGCCATCACCGGTAATTTCCAGGGCGCGGCCCAGGCCTTCCAGAGCTCGCTGGCGAGCCAGCCATGGCTGATCCTCGCCGCGCTGGTGGCCGTGTACATCATCCTCGGCGTGCTCTACGAGAGCTTCGTGCACCCGTTGACGATCATCTCCACCCTGCCCTCGGCCGGCCTCGGCGCGCTGATCATGCTCTGGCTGCTGGGCCAGGATTTTTCGATCATGGCGCTGATCGGGCTGGTGCTGCTGATCGGGATCGTCAAGAAGAACGGCATCCTGATGATCGACTTCGCCCTCGACGCCCAGCGCAACAAAGGGTTGGCGCCCCAGGAGGCGATTTTCCAGGCGTGCCTGACACGCTTCCGGCCGATCATCATGACCACCCTGGCCGCCCTGCTCGGCGCCTTGCCGCTGATGCTCGGCTATGGCCCCGGCGCGGAGCTGCGCCAGCCCCTGGGCATCGCGGTGGTGGGCGGCCTGCTGGTGAGCCAGGCGCTGACGCTGTTCACCACACCGGTCATATACTTGTGGCTGGAGCGACTGTTCCATCGGCCCGCCCATCAGCCAGGGTCGGCGCCGACGGCGGCGCTGGCGAGCACAGACCACTGAGGCAGGGCCATGCGCGTTCTGATTATCGAAGACGAAGAAAAAACCGCGGACTACCTGCACCGCGGCCTGACCGAACAGGGCTATACCGTGGACGTGGCGCCGGACGGCATCGAGGGGCTGCACCTGGCCCTGGAAACCGACTATGCGGTGATCGTGCTCGACGTGATGCTGCCGGGCCTGGACGGCTTCGGCGTACTGCGGGCCCTGCGCGCCCGCAAGCAGACACCGGTGATCATGCTCACCGCCCGGGAACGGGTCGAGGACCGCATCAAGGGCCTGCGCGACGGCGCCGATGACTACCTGGGCAAGCCCTTCTCCTTCCTCGAACTGGTGGCCCGCCTGCAAGCCCTGACCCGCCGCAGCGGCGGCCATGAACCGGTGCAGGTGAGCATCGCCGACCTGTGGATCGACCTGATCAGCCGCAAGGCCACACGGGCCGGCCAGCGCCTGGACCTGACGGCCAAGGAGTTCTCCCTGCTCAGCGTCCTGGCCCGCCGCCAGGGTGAAATCCTCTCGAAAACCGCCATTGCCGAAATGGTCTGGGACATCAACTTCGACAGTGACGCCAACGTGGTGGAAGTGGCGATCAAACGCTTGCGGGCCAAACTCGACGGGCCATTCGAACAGAAGTTGCTGCACACCATTCGCGGCATGGGTTATGTGCTGGAGAGTCGCAGCGATGAGCGTCCCTGACAGCATCGCCCTGCGCCTGAGCGGCATGTTCACGCTGGTGGCGGCGCTGGTGTTCCTGTTGATCGGTGGCGCTTTATACCAGCAGGTCGGCAAGGGCCTGGGCCTGTTGCCCGAAGCCGAGCTCGATGCCCGCTACAGTGTCCTGGAGTCCACCGTTGGCCGCTACGGCACGCCTGAACACTGGGTGAAGATCAACAACAAGCTGCGACTGCTCGGTGAAGAAGACAAACGCATCCATTTCTGGATCGTCAGCGACGATCCGCGCTTTGAATACGGCGCTCCCGATGCACAGATCCGTGCCTTTGCCCAAGGCGCCCTGGGGAAGCGCGACCTGACCTTGCCCCATCGGGACTACCCGATGAAAGTATTGGTGAGCCAATTCCCGGCCAAGGACCAACGCCCGCCGCTGCGCTTCATGATCGGCATCGACACCCAGACCTTCTACCAGACCCAGCATCGCCTGCTGGTGGCGCTGGTGAGCCTGGCGATTGTCGGTGTGCTCCTCGCTTCGTTGCTGGGCTACTGGGTCGCGCGCATCGGCCTCAAACCGCTGATCAAGCTGTCCGATGAAGCCCGACGCCTGGCCCCGCCCCGCCTGTCCGGGCGCTTGCAACTGTCGCCCTTGCCGCCGGAGCTGAGCCAGTTCGTCAGTTCCTTCAACGCCACCCTCGACCGGGTCGAACAGGCTTACTCGCGGCTGGAATCGTTCAACGCCGACGTCGCCCATGAATTGCGCTCGCCCCTGACCAACCTGATCGGCCAGACCCAGGTTGCGCTGACCCGTGGACGCTCGGCCGAACACTACTTCGAAGTGCTGCAATCGAATCTTGAGGAGTTGGAGCGGCTGCGTTCGATCATCAACGACATGCTGTTCCTGGCCAGCGCCGACCAAGGCAGCAAGGCCACCAAGTTGACCAGCGCATCCCTGGCCGGCGAAGTGGCGACCACCCTCGATTACCTGGACTTCATACTGGAAGATGCCCAGGTCCAGGTCCGGGTCAGCGGCGATGCCCAGGCCAACATCGAGATCGCCCACTTGCGACGGGCGCTGATCAACCTGCTGAGCAACGCCGTACAACACACCGCGCCCGGGCAAGTGATCGACGTGCACATCGAAGCCCTTGGCGACCAGATCACCCTCGCGGTCACCAACCCCGGCGAACCGATCGCCGGCGAGCACTTGCCACGCCTGTTCGAACGTTTCTATCGCGTCGATGCCTCGCGCAGCAACAGTGGCGCCAACCATGGACTGGGGCTGGCCATCGTCAAGGCCATTGCACTGATGCACGGTGGCGATGTGTTCGTGCGCAGCGACCAGGGTGCCAACACGTTCGGGATCCGCTTGCCAGCCTGAGGCCTTCACAAGGTTCGATCTTTCCAGCATTGAATGCTGGGCGAAAGCCAACTCGATCAAAATCGACAGATCGCAGCCTTCGGCAGCTCCTACCCAGCTATTGCGCAAACACTGATTGCCCGCTCTCATTGATCCAAGCACAATCAGCAAAAGGCCAGCATTTGGTTCATTGCCGGTTTGCAACCCTTTGGGACGGACCCCAGCCACATGACAATGCAGACATCGGAACCATGAGCGCGCGCAGTGCGACACCCGGCAACACCCCGCTTTCGAGACGTTCGGAACGGGTATTCGTACTGGCCAGCTCACTGGTTGTCATTGCCATCCTGAGCATCGTGACGTTTCTGTTGATCCGCGAACATGCCGCCGCACAAGAGGCGGCGACCCGTGCGGCGACCAATATCGTGCAATTGATTGACGCCGATGTGCTGCGTAACGTGGAGCTCTACGATCTGTCGCTGCAAGGTTTGGCCGCCGCCGCCAAACGCGACGACCTGAAAGACGTTTCGCCGGCGATTCGCCATCTGGCGCTGTTCGACCGCGCCACCGCCGCCCCCTACAAAGGCGACATCCTGCTGCTCGACAAGCGTGGCGATGTAATCGCCGACTCCGCCTCGCTCGAACCGCGCAAAGGCAATTACGCCGACCGGGAATATTTCCAGTCCCATGTCCAGGACCCGAGTCTGGGCATGATGATCAGTCGCCCGTTCCGCTCCAGGAGTGCCGCCCACGATTGGCGCATCAGTTTCAGCTATCGACTGAGCGACGAGCGGGGTGAGTTCATGGGCGTGGCCGAGGCCGCAATGCGCCTGAACTACTTCAGCCAGTTGTTCAAAAGCCTGAACATCGGCCACGGGACGGTCAACCTGATCAGCCGCGATGGGATTCTGTTGGCCCAGGAACCGCCCCTGGCCGACGACATGATCGGCAAGGACTTCAGCAACCGACCGAACTTCGTACGCATCCTGCGAGAAGGTAACGGCAGTTTTACCGGCATCTCCAGTGTTGATCAGACACAGCGGCTCTACACCTTTTCCCAGGTGGGCGACCTGCCATTGATTGTCGTGGTAGCGCTCTCCTACCAAGAGGTCTTCGCCTCATGGCAACGCACGGCGTTGTTGGTCAGCGGTGCCACCGGCGCGCTGTGCATCGGTTTGCTCTGGCTTACCTGGCTGCTACGCCGCGAATTGCGACGCCGCTACAGAGCTGAACGGGAATTGGCCCAACTGGCGTCCATCGACGCCCTCACAGGACTGGCCAATCGACGAACACTGGACGAGACGTTGCAACAGGAATGGCTGCGCGCCCAACGTTCGGGCCAACCGTTGTCTGTGCTGATGATCGATGCCGATCATTTCAAGGCGTTCAATGATCGCCATGGTCATCAAAAGGGTGACGAGGCCCTGCGTACCTTGGCGCAATTGATCGGCCAGCATGTCCGACGCCCCGCCGACCTGGCGGCGCGCTATGGCGGTGAGGAGTTCTCGGTGGTGCTGCCGGAGACCACCACCGCTGGCGCCTTCACCATGGCCCAGCATATTCGCGACGCGGTCGAACAACTGCCATCTGTGTCCGAGGGAGGAGCGCCCATGACGGTCAGTATCGGCATCGCCACTTGGACTCAGGGACCGTACAGCGAACTCAAACAACTCTTGTTCGCCGCGGACAAGGCGCTTTACCAGGCCAAGGCCAGTGGGCGTAATCGTGTGGTTTGCGCGATGTGACACCGGAGCACCCAAAGGCGATGGGCATGACGCCCTCTGTGCATGAACATGGTGCTCTCTGTGGCGAGGGAGCTTGCTCCCGCTGGGCTGCGCAGCAGCCCCCAAGGCAGTCAACTCAATTTACCTGACACACCGGGTTGTCAGGTTCTGGGGCCGCTGCGCGCCCCAACGGGAGCAAGCTCCCTCGCCACAGGTTCCCGCATCGCTCCCGAAGAAACACCCGACCATAAAAAAAGGCCACCCAAAGGCAGCCTTCAAAAACTAGAGAGGTTTTTTTGCCTACACGGCCGCAACAGGGCGCATGTAGGAGATTGGTGCGGTGCTGGCGTCTTCGAACGTCACGACTTCCCAAGCATCTTTCTGCTCAATCAACTTGCGCAGCAGCTGGTTGTTCAGTGCATGGCCGGACTTGAAGCCCTTGAACTCACCAATCAGGCTATTGCCCAGCAGGTAGAGGTCGCCGATTGCATCGAGGATCTTGTGCTTGACGAATTCGTCTTCATAACGAAGACCGTCTTCGTTCAATACACCATCGGAATCGACCACGATCGCGTTTTCAACACTGCCGCCGAGTGCGAGGTTGTGCTTGCGCAGGTACTCGATGTCACTCATGAAACCGAAGGTACGGGCGCGGCTGACTTCTTTTACGAACGAAGTGCTGGAAAAATCCACGCTTGCACTCTGGGTGCGGTCACGGAAAACCGGGTGATCGAAATCGATCTCGAAGCTCACCTTGAAACCTTCGAAAGGGACGAAAGTAGCGCGCTTGTCGCCGTCTTCCACGGTCACTTCCCGCAGGATGCGGATGAACTTCTTGGCTGCGTCCTGCTCTTCCAGGCCAGCCGATTGAATCAGGAATACGAAGGGTCCGGCACTGCCATCCATGATCGGGACTTCGGACGCGGAGAGCTCGACGTAGGCGTTATCGATGCCCAGGCCAGCCATGGCCGAGAGCAAATGCTCCACCGTATCCACTTTGGTGTCACCGTTGACCAGAGTGGTCGACATAGTGGTTTCACCAACGTTTTCCGCGCGAGCAGGAATCTGCACCACAGGGTCGAGGTCGGCACGACAAAACACAATGCCGGTATCGACAGGCGCGGGCTTGAGGGTCAGGTAGACCTTCTCGCCGGAGTGCAAGCCGACACCTGTGGCACGGATAATATTCTTCAGGGTGCGTTGTTTAATCATGGCATGGGCCGCTTCAGCGCAAATTGCGAACTGGTATCAACAAAGGCTGGCGATGATAGCAGACCAGACCTTTGCTGAACACCAATCACCCGTATCCCCCTGATACATTTCATCAATCGGCCTGACGACGCAGGAAAGCCGGGATGTCCAGGTAATCCAGATCGTCTTGCGGATTCATCTTCGCGGCAGTCGCAGTACCGGCCTGGGCCTGGTTGCGCATGACGGTCGGACGGTCCAGGTCACGGTAGTTCACCGCAGGCGCTTCCTGACGGGCAGACACTTGTTGTTGCGGTTGCGAAGCCATGGAAGTGTGAACGGTGTTGTCGATGACCTTCACAGGCTTCTCGATTTTGGCGCCCAGACCGGTGGCAACCACGGTGACGTGCAGCTCGTCGCGCATGTCCGGATCGATAACGGTACCGACCTTGACCATCGCGTGCTCGGAAGCGAAGGCTTCGATGATGCTACCCACGTCGGAGTACTCACCCAGGGACAGGTCAGGACCGGCGGTGATGTTCACCAGGATGCCACGCGCACCTTGCAGGTTCACGTCTTCGAGCAACGGGTTGCGAATGGCCGCTTCGGTGGCCTCGCGTGCACGGTTCGGACCGCTGGCGCAGCCAGTGCCCATCATCGCCATGCCCATTTCGCTCATGACCGTCCGTACGTCGGCAAAGTCGACGTTGATCATGCCCGGACGCTTGATGATGTCGGAGATACCGCGAACGGCACCGGCCAGTACATCGTCAGCCTTGGCGAAAGCCGACAGCAGGCTGGCGTCTTTACCGAGGATGGTCAGCAGCTTCTCGTTGGGGATGGTGATCAACGAGTCGACGCTTTCAGACAGCAGACGGATACCTTCGTCGGCGATCTGCATGCGCTTGCGGCCTTCGAACGGGAACGGACGAGTCACCACCGCAACGGTGAGGATCCCCATTTCCTTGGCCACTTCGGCAATGATTGGCGCCGCACCGGTACCGGTACCGCCACCCATGCCCGTGGTGATGAACACCATGTTGGTGCCTTGCAGGACTTCAGCGATACGCTCACGGTCTTCGAGAGCGGCCTGACGACCGACTTCAGGGTTGGCGCCGGCGCCCAGGCCTTTGGTCACGCCAGTGCCCAGTTGCAGGATGGTCCGCGCGCCGATGGATTTCAGCGCCTGGGCATCAGTGTTGGCGCAGATGAATTCAACGCCTTCAATGTTGCTCTTGACCATGTGGTTGACAGCGTTGCCGCCGCCACCGCCGACACCGATTACTTTGATAACCGGGCTAGCGGGGATGTTGTCTACGAGTTCGAACATTTTCCCTCTCCTTTCATTCTCTAGTTTTTTCGCCTACTGCGTTTGCTGCGTCTTCCAGCGCCAAGCCTGAAACCTGCCGCTTGAAGCTTTGAAACTGTTTAAAAGTTGCCTTTGACCCAAGCCTGGAGCCGCTCGAACAGCGGAGCCTTCGGCTCGTCGCTGCTATAGCTGTCGCGGCTGCCGATGCCTGAGAACGAAATCCCGTCGGACTGCTTCTGCAGGCCGTACATCAACAGGCCCACGCCAGTGGAATAGATCGGGTTGCGGACCACGTCATCCAGGCCCTTGACGCCATGGGGCACGCCCAGGCGCACCGGCATGTGGAAAATCTCTTCGGCCAGCTCGACCGCGCCTTCCATCTTCGACGTACCGCCGGTCAGCACGATGCCGGCCGGGATCAGGTCTTCGTAGCCACTGCGGCGCAGTTCGGCCTGGATCAGCGTGAACAGCTCGTCGTAGCGCGGCTCGACCAC
Organism: Pseudomonas sp. NFACC08-1; assembly: GCF_900106735.1. Taxonomy (NCBI): domain Bacteria; kingdom Pseudomonadati; phylum Pseudomonadota; class Gammaproteobacteria; order Pseudomonadales; family Pseudomonadaceae; genus Pseudomonas; species Pseudomonas sp. NFACC08-1. The sequence continues at coordinate 102,718 of NZ_FNNL01000008.1, forward strand.
TTCGGCCAGGGCCTGGCGCGACAGCTCGCGCGGTGGACGGTCGCCGACGCTTGGCACCTTGATGGTTTCGCCGGCACCGGCCAGCTTCGCCAGGGCACAGGCGTAACGGATCTTGATTTCCTCGGCGTATTGGGTCGGGGTACGCAACGCCATGGCGATGTCGTTGGTCACCTGGTCACCGGCAATCGGGATCACCGCCGTGTGGCGAATGGCGCCTTCGGTGAAGATCGCGATGTCGGTGGTGCCGCCGCCGATGTCCACCAGGCACACGCCCAGTTCTTTCTCGTCGTCGGTCAGCACCGAGTAGGCCGAGGCCAGTTGCTCGAGGATGATGTCGTCGATTTCCAGGCCGCAGCGGCGCACGCATTTCTCGATGTTCTGCGCCGCGTTCACTGCACAGGTCACCACGTGGACCTTGGCTTCCAGGCGCACGCCGGACATGCCCAGGGGCTCACGCACGCCTTCCTGGTTATCGATCACGTAATCCTGCGGCAGGGTGTGCAACACACGCTGGTCCGCCGGGATCGCCACGGCCTGGGCCGCGTCGAGCACGCGCTCAAGGTCGGCGGAGCTGACTTCGCGATCACGAATCGCCACGATGCCGTGGGAGTTCAGGCTGCGGATGTGATTGCCCGCCACGCCGACGAACGCCGAGTGGATCCGGCAACCGGCCATCAGCTGCGCCTCTTCGATGGCGCGCTGGATCGATTGCACGGTGGACTCGATGTTCACCACCACGCCTTTTTTCAAGCCACGGGACGGGTGTGTACCGATCCCGACGATGACCAGCGTGCCGTCGTCCGCGACTTCGCCTACCAGCGCCACCACCTTGGAAGTGCCGATATCAAGACCGACGATCATTTTCCCGCTTTGCACGTTTGCCATGGGTCCTGCCTCTTCTTAATTCTTCGCGACGGCGGGTTCGGCCGTCGTCGGCGCTACAGGTTCCCGCCAGCCAACGGCCAGGCCGTTGGCATAGCGCAGATCGATGCGCGCAATGTTCGTAATCTGTTCTTTAAGCGTCTTGTCATAGATGGCGATGAAGCGGCGCATCTTTTCCACCAGGTTGCCGCGTCCGAGCAACAGCTCGATGCCCGGCCCCGAGCTACCCGCGCCAGTGGTCAGGAACCAACTGCCGCGCTCACGCAATTCCAGGCGCGCGATGGAGAAGCCCAATGGCCGCAACATCTGGCTCAACACCTGGTACTGCTGCATCACTTGCTGCTGGGCCCGCTGTGGACCGAACAGTTGTGGCAAATGTTCATAGTTGGCCAGTTCCCGCGGCGTAAACGCCTGGCCCTGGTTGTTCAACAACGACTCGTCGCCCCAACGGGCCACCGGCAATTGCTCTTCCAGGCGGATCGACACCTGGTCGGGCCACACCCGGCGGACTTCGGCGTGGGCGATCCAAGGCATCTGCTCCAGTTCTTTGCGCATGCCCGCCAGGTCGATGGTGAAGAAACTCGACGCGACGTACGGAGCGATCCGCTGCTGCACGGCCTGCTGACTGATGTAGCTCAGGTCGCCCTGGACGTTGATCCGGGCGATCGGCCGGTCGGCATAAGGCAGCAACCGTTGCGCGCCTTCATACGTACCGAACCCCAACGCCACCAGCAGCACCGGCCAGAACAAGCTCTTGAGAAAACCAAAATTGGCTTTCGGCAAGCGCGCCGACATCGGCTCTTTGGCCACCATTCGGCTGGCACCCCGCGGCACCGGCTTGCGACCGGGTGCGGATGGCTGATGACGAAGCGATGCGCCTTGCATGGCTTAACCTCTTGGCTCTTGATGGCCGACACTGGCGGCCAGGATCGACACCACCAGTTGCTGGAAATCCAGACCGGCGGCGCGAGCCGCCATCGGCACCAGGCTGTGGTCGGTCATGCCAGGCGCGGTGTTGACTTCCAGGAACCAGAACTGCCCATCGGCGTCTTGCATCACGTCTGCCCTGCCCCAACCGGCGATACCCAGCGCCTCACAGGCCTTGGCCGTGAGGTCCATCAGTTCTTTTTCCTTGGCAGCGTCCAGCCCACAGGGAATGCGGTACTGGGTATCGTTGGCGATGTACTTGGCGTCGTAGTCGTAGAACGTGTGAGGCGTGCCCAGCGCAATCGGGGGCAACACCTGGTCACGCAGGGTGGCGATGGTGAACTCGGGACCGGAGATCCATTGTTCGACCAACACTTGCGAATCGTAGGAACTGGCGTCTTTCCATGCCGCGGTCAACTCAGGCAGCGAATTCACTTTCGCCATGCCGATACTTGAACCTTCATGGGCCGGTTTGACGATCAAAGGGAAGCCCAGTTCCGTGGCCGCCGAAATACAATCGGCCTCGGATGCCAGCACGGCGTGACGGGGCGTCGGAATGCCGAGGCTGTGCCAGACCTGCTTGGTGCGCAGCTTGTCCATCGCCAGGGCGGAAGCCAGGATGCCGCTGCCGGTGTAGGGAATACCCAGGCATTCAAGCAGGCCCTGCATGCTGCCGTCTTCACCGCCGCGGCCGTGGAGAATGATGAACGCGCGGTCGATCTTCTCGCTCAGCAGGCGCTGCAGGAAGTCGTCGCCCACGTCGATGCCGAATGCATCGACACCGGCACTTTGCAGGGCTTGCAGTACGGCGTTACCGGACTTGAGGGATACCTCGCGCTCGGCGCTCTTGCCACCGAACAGCACGGCAACGCGGCCGAAGGCTTTCGGGTCAAGGGTCGAGACCAGGTTGGCGTAGGCAGCAGTCATTTCAGTTTCCCCTCGCTGGAGGCCACGATTGCTCCGGCGAATAACGGACTTTTCAACAGTTTCGGGGCCAGGCCACCAATGTCACCGGCACCCTGGCACAGCAGGATGTCGCCGGCGCGCAGCAGCGGCTTGACCAGCGGCGCCAACTCCACGCCACGCTCGATGTAGATCGGGTCCAACTGACCGCGCTGGCGAATGCTGTGGCACAGCTGGCGGCTGTCGGCCCCCGGGATCGGCTCTTCACCGGCCGGATAGACTTCCATCAACAGCAGCACGTTGGCGTCGGCCAGCACCTGGACGAAATCGTCGTACAGGTCGCGGGTGCGGCTGTAGCGGTGGGGCTGGTAGACCATCACCAGGCGCCGCTCCGGCCAGCCACCGCGCACGGCCTTGATCACCGCCGCGACTTCGGTCGGATGGTGGCCGTAGTCGTCCACCAGCATCACGTTGCCGCCGTCCACCGGCAGTTCGCCGTAGACCTGGAAACGTCGGCCCACGCCCTGGAACCCGGACAGGCCCTGGACGATGGCTTCATCGCTGACGCCTTCGTCGGTGGCGATGCAGATGGTGGCCAAGGCATTGAGTACGTTGTGGTTGCCGGGCATGTTCACCGACACATCCAACGGCTCGCGATCGGGGCGCAGTACGGTGAAGAACGTCTGCATGCCCTGCTGGCGCACGTTGATGGCGCGCACGTCGACGTCTTCGCCGAAACCGTAGGTCACGGTCGGACGCTTGATCAGCGGCAGGATTTCACGCACCACCGGGTCGTCCAGGCACACCACCGCCAAACCGTAGAACGGCAGGTTGTGCAGGAATTCGACGAAGGTTTTCTTCAGCTTGTTGAAGTCGCCGTCGTAGGTCGCCATGTGGTCGGCGTCAATGTTGGTGACCACGGCCACCAGCGGTTGCAGGTGCAGGAAGCTCGCATCGCTCTCGTCGGCTTCGGCGATCAGGTAGCGGCTGGTGCCCAGCTGGGCATTGGTGCCCGCGGCGTTCAGGCGACCGCCGATCACAAAGGTCGGGTCCAGGCCACCGGCCGCGAACACCGAAGCGATCAGGCTGGTAGTGGTGGTCTTGCCGTGGGTACCGGCGACGGCGATGCCGTGGCGATAGCGCATCAGCTCGGCCAGCATCTCGGCCCGTGGTACCACGGGGATACGGCGCTCCAGGGCGGTGGCGACTTCCGGGTTGGACGTGTTCACGGCACTGGAAACCACCAGCACGTCGGCATTGGCGGCGTTCTCGGCACGGTGGCCGATAAATATCTGGGCGCCGAAGGATTCCAGGCGCTCGGTGACCGGGGAGGCTTTCAGGTCGGAACCGGAAACCTGATAACCCAGGTTCAGCAGCACTTCGGCAATCCCGCACATGCCCACGCCGCCGATACCGACGAAGTGGATGCGACGGATACGGCGCATTTCCGGTTGCGGCATGGCTTTGCGATTCTCAACCATGGGCCACCTCCAGGCAGGTATCGACCACTTGGCTCGTGGCATCGGGTTTGGCCAGGCGGCGTGCGGCGCGGGCCATGTCTTCAAGTCGTTGCGGCTGCATCAAAACCTCTGTCAGGCGGGCGGCAAGATCCGCGGCGCCAGTCGTTCTTTGCGGCATCAGGAAGGCAGCGCCTTCACGGGCCAAATAATCGGCGTTACGGGTCTGGTGATCGTCGATGGCGTGGGGCAAAGGCACCAGCATCGAGGGCAGACCGGCGGCAGCCAGTTCACTGATGGTCAGCGCGCCTGCGCGGCAGACCACCAGGTCGGCCCAGCCATAGGCTTGGGCCATGTCGTTGATGAAAGGCTGTACTTGCGCCTCGACGCCGGCCGCGCGATAGCGCTCGGCGGTCACTTCATCGTGGTTTTTGCCAGCCTGGTGAAACACTTCCGGCCGCAGCTCGGGGGCAACCTGCGACAGGGCTTCGGGCAGCAATTTGTTCAACGGTTCGGCCCCCAGGCTTCCGCCCAGGACCAGCAGACGTGCCTTGCGTCCAGCCAGGGCCGGGCGCGGCGCATCAAAAAACAGCTCGGTACGCACCGGATTACCGGTGGTGCGGCGGCTGCCCGACAGGGTAAAGGTGTCGGGAAAGGCTTCACAGACCCGGGCGGCCAACGGCACCAGTAACCGATTGGCGGTACCGGCCACGGCGTTCTGTTCGTGAACGATCACCGGCACACCGGCCAATTTCGCCGCAACACCACCAGGACCGGTCACATAACCGCCAAACCCGACCACGCACACCGGGCGCAACCGACGGATGATCGCCCGCGCCTGCCTGATCGACTTGAGCAGCATCAGCGGCGCCTTGAGCAACGACAACTTGCCCTTGCCCCGCAGGCCGCTGGCGTCGATCCGGTGCAGCTCAAGGCCGGCAGCTGGCACCAGTTCGTTCTCGATGCCCCGTGGCGTGCCCAGCCAGTGCACGGTGTAGCCGCGCGCCTGGAACTCCCGGGCACAGGCCAGCGCCGGGAATACGTGCCCGCCGGTACCACCCGCCATGATCAGCACGTTAGCGCCCATGAATCGGCTCCTCGGCGAAGTCGCTCTCTTGAAACTCCATCTCTTCGCTGCCCAGGTGGGTTCGGCTCTCCCATTCGATGCGCAGCAACAGGCCGAGACAGGCACAGCAGATCACCAGGGAACTGCCGCCATAACTGAGGAACGGCAGCGTCAGGCCCTTGGTCGGCAACAGGCCAACGTTCACGCCGATGTTGATCAGGAACTGGCCGATCCACAGGAACGACAAGCCATACGCCACGTAAGCGGCAAAAAACTGCTTGGCCTTTTCGGCCCACAAGCCGATGTACATGCCGCGTACGCAGACGAACACGAACAGGGCGACGGTGCACAGGGAGCCGACCACGCCCAGCTCTTCGGCCAGGACCGAGAACACGAAGTCGGTGTGGGCTTCCGGCAGGTAGAACTGCTTCTGCACACTGTTGCCCAGGCCCACGCCCAGCCATTCGCCGCGACCGAAGGCAATCAAGGCCTGGGTCAATTGATAGCCGGAGCCGAACTGGTCGGCCCACGGGTCGGTAAAGGTGATCAGGCGCGCCATCCGGTACGGTTGCGCCTGGACCAGCACGGTCACGGCCGCCACCGCCAACGCCACCATCAGGATGAAACGAAACAGCCCGACCCCACCGAGGAACAGCATCGCCGCCGCGGCGCCCATCATCACCACCGTGGCGCCGAAGTCCGGCTCCATCAGCAGCAGGCCCGCCATCGGCAGCAAGACGATGAACGGCTTGAAGAACCCCATCCAGCTCTCGCGCACTTCTTTCTGGCGACGCACCAGGTAACCGGCCAGGAAAATCACCACGAAGACCTTGGCGATCTCCGAAGGCTGCACGTTGAAGAAACTGAAGCCAATCCAGCGCATCGAGCCGTTGACCTCGCGGCCGATACCCGGCACCAGCACCATCACCAACAGGCCGAAGGCACCGAGCAGCATCATCCAGCCCAGGCGCTGCCAGGTAGCGATTGGCACCATCATGGTGACGATGCATGCGCCCAGGCCGATCACCAGGTAAATCAGGTGGCGGATCATGTGATAAAGCGTGTTGCCCGACTGCACGGCGGCCACTTCCGACGAGGCGGACGTGATCATCACCAGGCCCAGGCCCAGCAGTGCCAGGCAACCGGCAAGCATCGGGAAATCCAGGTCGATGCCGCGCCCGGTGATCAGCGGCGACGGGTACGGCTTGATGATGTTCATCAGGCTCATGCCAAGTCCTCCGCGGCCCGGGCGAACAGCTGCCCGCGCTCTTCATAGTTCTTGAACATGTCGAAACTGGCACAGGCCGGCGACAACAGCACCGCATCGCCTGGTTGCGCAAGGGCGCGGCACTGTTGCACCGCCTCGTCCAGCGAACCGACCCGAACCAGCGGCACGGCATCGCCGAGCGCCTGGGCGATCAATTCACGGTCGCGGCCCATCAGCACCACGGCACGGCAGTTGGCCGCCACCGGGTCGCGCAGGTCCTTGAAGTCGGCGCCCTTGCCGTCGCCGCCGGCGATCAGCACGAGCTTGCCTGCGATGTCCGCCCCCAGCCCTTCGATGGCCGCCAGCGCGGCACCGACATTGGTGGCCTTGGAGTCGTTGTACCAGGCCACGCCATCGAGGTCGCGCACCCACTGGCAGCGGTGTTCGAGACCGGCAAACGTGCGCAGGGCCGAGAGCATGGCATCGAACGGCAGGCCGACCGCATGTCCCAGGGCCAACGCGGCCAAGGCATTGGCCTGGTTGTGGGCGCCACGAATCTTCAGTTCGCGCACCGGCATCAGGTTCTGGAATTCGAAGGCCAGGTATTTTTCGCCATTCTCTTCGCGCAGCCCGAAGCCTTTGAAGTCCGGCACACCCAGGCCGAAGGACCAGCACGGCATGCCCTCGCCCAACAATGGACGAGTCAGGGCATCCTGGCGGTTGAACACCACTTGCCGGGCACCACGGAAGATCCGGTGCTTGGCCAGGTGATAAGCCGGCAGGCCGCTGTAGCGGTCCATGTGGTCTTCGCTGATGTTGAGCACGGTCGCCACTTCGGCGCCCAGGTGGTCGGTGGTTTCCAGCTGGAAGCTCGACAACTCCATCACGTACAGCTCGACGTCGTCGCTGAGCAGGTCCAGCGCCGGGGTACCCAGGTTGCCGCCCACGGCGACGCGCTTGCCGGCCGCCGCAGCCATCTCGCCCACCAGGGTGGTGACGGTGCTCTTGGCGTTGGAGCCGCTGATGGCAACGATCGGCGCCTTGGCGTTGCGCGCGAACAGCTCGATGTCGCCGGACAATTTCACGCCACGGGCAGCGGCCGCCTGCAGGGCCGGGGTCGCCAGGGCCAGGCCGGGGCTCACGTAGAGCTCATCGGCGCGGCACAGGAACTCGACGTCCAGCTCGCCACAACGCACGTCCACCTGGGGATAGTCACGGCGCAGCGTGGCCAGCTCAGGTGGATTTTCCCGCGTATCGGCGACGGCAAACGACACGCCCCGGCTCGCCAGGAAGCGAACCAGGGACATGCCGCTCTTGCCGAGGCCGACAACGATGCGGAAGTGGTCAGAAGCGATCAGGGACACTCGTTCTACCTCAGCTTCAGGGTGGCAAGGCCGACCAGTACCAGAATCACGGTGATGATCCAGAAACGGACGATCACACGCGGCTCGGGCCAGCCCTTGAGTTCAAAGTGGTGGTGGATCGGCGCCATGCGGAATACGCGGCGGCCGGTCAATTTAAAGGAAGCAACCTGAATGACGACTGACAGGGTCTCCATCACGAACACACCGCCCATGATGAACAGGACGATTTCCTGGCGAACGATGACCGCGATGGTGCCCAGGGCCGCGCCCAGCGCCAGCGCGCCGACGTCTCCCATGAAGACTTGTGCCGGGTAGGTGTTGAACCACAGGAAGCCCAGGCCGGCACCGATCAGCGCGCCGCAGAACACGATCAGTTCACCCGCCCCCGGTACATAAGGGATCAGCAGGTATTCAGCGAATTTCACGTTACCCGACAGGTAGCAGAAGATCCCCAGGGCGCCGCCGACCATGACCGTAGGCATGATCGCCAGGCCATCGAGGCCGTCGGTGAGGTTGACCGCGTTGCTCGAACCGACAATCACCAAGTAGGTCAGCACGATGAAACCTGCGCCCAGCGGAATGCTGTAGTCCTTGAGCATCGGCAGGATCAGGGTGGTCTCCACCGGCGAAGCAGCGGTCATATAAAGGAAGATCGCCGCGCCGAGGCCGAACACCGACTGCCAGAAATACTTCCAGCGGCTTGGCAGCCCACGGGAGTTCTTCTCGATGACCTTGCGGTAGTCGTCAACCCAGCCGATGGCCCCGAAGAACAAGGTCACCAACAGCACGACCCAGACATACCGGTTCGCCAGGTCGGCCCAGAGCAGGGTGCTGATGCCGATGGACGACAGGATCAGCGCGCCGCCCATGGTCGGGGTGCCGGATTTGGACAGGTGCGATTGCGGGCCATCGTTACGAACCGACTGGCCGATTTGCAGGTTCTGCAGAGTGCGGATCATCCACGGGCCCAGGAACAGCGACAACGACAGCGCGGTCAGCACACCCAGGATCCCGCGCAGGGTCAGGTACTGGAAGACCGCGAAGCCTTTGTGGAACTGTTGCAGGTACTCCGCTAGCAGCAGCAGCATTAATGTTTCTCCGTGGAGGCGCCGCACAGCGCCGCGACGATGTTTTCCATCGCTGCGCTGCGTGAGCCCTTGATCAATAAGGTGGTGTTCGGATCCTGCTCGGCGCCCAGGGCCTGGATCAGCTCGGCCTGAGTGGTGAAATGCCGTGCATGCTCGCCAAACGCGGCGACCGCATGGGCCATCATCGGACCGACCGCATACAGCGCGTCGACCTTGCCGCGCGCATAGGCACCGACATCGTGATGCCCCTGTTGCGCCCACTCGCCCAGCTCACCGATATCCCCCAGCACCAATACGGTACGGCCGGAGAAACCGGCGAGGATATCCACGGCTGCGCACATGGACGACGGGTTGGCGTTATAGGTGTCGTCGATCACGCGCATGCCATTACTGGCCAGTTGCGCAACAGAGCGCCCCTTGACCGGCTGCACGGCGTTCAGCCCGGCGACAATGCCCGGCAGCGACACGCCCAGCGCATGGGCGGCAGCCGCCGCGGCCAGGGCGTTGGCAACGTTATGCGTGCCGAGCAGGTTCAATTGCACCCGCTCGGCGCCATCCGGGCTGTGCAGGTTGAAGGCCGGGCAACCGCGGGCATCGCGGTCCAGGTCGCTGGCGTAGAAATTCGCGGCGAGGTTGCTCAGGGCAAAAGTCAGCACCTTGCGCTCGCCCGCCCGGGTCTTCCAGATTTCGAAGGCCTTGTCGTCGAGATTCAGCACAGCGACGCCATCGGCATCCAGCCCTTCGATGATCTCGCCCTTGGCCTCGACGATTTTTTCCGGGCCGCCGAACTCGCCGACGTGAGCAGTCCCGGCGTTGTTGAGCACCGCCACATGAGGCTTGGTCATGGCCACGGTGTAGGCAATCTCGCCGAGCCGCGAAGCCCCCAGCTCGATGACAGCGGCGCTGTGTTCCGGCGCCAGTTCCAGCAAGGTCAGTGGCACGCCGAGGTCATTGTTCAGGTTGCCACGGGTCGCCAGCACCAGACCGCGCGTGCGCAGGATGCTGGCGAGCATTTCCTTGACGGTGGTCTTGCCGCTGGAGCCGGTGATGGCCGCCACCGGCTTGTCAAACCCGGCGCGGTTCAACGCGCCCAGTTGGCCCAGGGCCTGACGGGTGTCAGCGACCAGCAACTGCGGCAGCGTACTGTTGGTCACTTCCCGCTCGACCAGTGCCGCGACCGCGCCTTTGGCGGCGACTTCGTTCAAGTAATCGTGGCCGTCGAAACGCGGTCCGGCCAGGGCGACGAACAGCTGCCCCGGAGCAATGGCCCGGCTGTCGATGCTGACGCCGTCGAAGCTGGCGTCCGCCGCGATGAGGCGCCCGTTCAGGGCGTTGGTCAGTTCGCTGAGCTTCAGGGCCTTAAGCATGAGCCACCTCCCACGCGGTCAGGGCATGATCGGCTTCCACCAGGTCGGAGAACGCATGGCGTTCGCCGTTGATTTCCTGATAATCCTCATGGCCCTTGCCGGCCAGGACGATGACATCGTCCGCCGAGGCGCTGGCGATCAACTGGGCAATGGCCTGACCGCGGCCGGCGACGAAGGTGACGTTATCCACAGCCGTAAAACCGGCGCGGATGTCGTCGAAAATCCGCTGCGGATCTTCGGTACGAGGGTTGTCGTCGGTGACCAGCACGCCGTCTGCCAACCGCTCCACGACTTCAGCCATCAGTGGGCGTTTGCCGCGGTCACGATCGCCACCGCAGCCAAACAGGCACAGCAACCTGCCCTTGGCGTGAGGACGCAGGGCCGTGAGAACTTTTTCCAACGCGTCAGGCGTATGGGCGTAATCGACCACAACCAGTGGTTGAGTCCCACCGCCCAAACGCTGCATGCGACCGGCCGGGCCCTCGAGCTTCGGCAAGACCTTGAGAATTTCGTCCAGCGCGTAGTCCAGGCCGAGCAAGGCGCCGATGGCCGCCAATACGTTGCTCAGGTTGAAGCGGCCAAGCAAAGTGCTGCGCAAGTGGTGCTCGCCCTGGGGCGTGACCAGCGTGGCGCGCACGCCTTCGTCATTGAATTGCGCCTGGCGTACATAAAGGTAGGCGCTGGCATCTTCCAGGCTGTAGGTAATCAATCGCGACTCGCGCTTTTCGGCAGCCAGTTGCCGACCGAATTCGTCATCGAGGTTGATGACCCGGCACTTCAGGTCATTCCAGGCAAACAGCTTGGCCTTGGCCTCACCGTAGGCCTGCATGGTGCCGTGGTAATCCAGGTGATCCCGGGACAGGTTGGTCAACACCGCGACATCGAACGCCAGCGCGGTCACACGGCCCTGGTCCAAGCCATGGGAAGAGACTTCCATCGCAACGGCCTTGGCACCGGCTTTCTTCAGGTCCGCCAGGGTCGCTTGCACGGCAATCGGGTTCGGCGTGGTGTGCAGGCCACTTTCCAGCGCGCCGTGAAAGCCGTTGCCCAGGGTCCCGACGATGCCGCAATGCTGGCCGAGCAGGTCCAGGGCCTGGGCCACCAGTTGGGTCACGCTGGTCTTGCCGTTGGTACCGGTCACACCCACCAGGTTCAGGTGACGGCTCGGGTCGCCATAGAAACGCCCAGCGATGTCCGACAACTGGGCCGCCAGGCCCTTGACCGGAATCAGCGGAACGTCGGTGATCGGCAGCACGGTCGCGCCTTGCACTTCATACGCCACGGCAGCCGCGCCACGCTTCAAGGCATCGGCGATATGGGCACGGCCATCGAAACGGGCACCCGGCACCGCCAGGAACAAGTCCCCGGCGCGGACATTGCGGCTGTCCAGGGCCAGTTCGCGAATCAGCAGATCGTGACCGGCGTGGGCGAAAATCTTGTTCAGGCTCAGGGACATCAGCCACGCCCTCCTTCGGCTTTCAAGGGCACGACCGGTGCGGTATTGGCTTGCTGGGTCGGCGGCAGGTTATCCGGGGTAATGTTCATCAGGCGCAGGGTGCCGGACATCACTTTGCTGAACACCGGTGCCGAGACCAGGCCACCGAAGTAGCCCGCCTTGCTCGGCTCATCGATGACCACAACGATGGCGTAGCGCGGGTCGCTCATCGGGCCGAAGCCGGCAAACAGCGAACGGTAGGAATTCTCGGCGTAGCCTTTAGTGCCCACGGAGGTTTTACGGGCGGTACCCGATTTACCTGCCACGTGATAGGCCGGCACCTGGGCGCGATAGACACCGCGCGGGGCCTCGATCACCTGTTGCAGCATGCCCTGCATGGTCTTGGCGACGTTCTCCGGGATCACCTGGGTGGTCTGCGGCGCCTTGTCGGTCTTGATCAGGGTCAGCGGGGCGATACGCCCGTTGTTCGCCAACGCGGAGAACGCGTGGACCAGTTGGATCGCGGTCACGGAAACGCCGTAGCCGTAGGACAACGTAGCGGTTTCAGCCTTGCGCCAGTCCCGGTAGTTCGGCAGGTTGCCGACACGCTCGCCCGGGAAGCCCAGGCCGGTGTCCTGGCCGAGGCCGATTTTCTGGGCCAGGCGATAAATCGTCTCGCCGCCGATATCGAAGGCGATCTTGCTCATGCCCACGTTACTGGAGTTGATCAGGATGCCGGTCAGGTCGAGCACCGGGCCTTCGGTCTTGGACACGTCACGAATGGTGTACTTGCCGATCTGCAGGGTGCCCGGGTACACCTCGACGGTGTCGCTTGGTTTCCAGCGCCCGGTTTCCAGGGCGGCGGCCATGGACACGGCTTTCATGGTCGAACCGGGCTCGAACACGTCGATCATCGCGCGGTTGCGCATCATCGCCGGTTGCAGGTTGCGACGGTTGTTCGGGTTGTAGGTCGGCTGGTTGACCATCGCCAGGATCTCGCCGGTCTTCACGTCCATGATCACCAGGCTGCCGGCCTTGGCACCGTTCTCGACGATGGCATTGCGCAGTTCACGGTTGGCCAGGTATTGCAGGCGCAGGTCAATGGACAACGCCAAGGGCTTGCCGGCCTTGGCGTTTTTGGTGACTTGGACATCCTTGATCAGCCTACCGCGCCGATCCTTGATGACTTGGCGCTTGCCGGCGACCCCGGCGAGCCATTCGTCATAGGCCAGTTCGACACCTTCGCGCCCTCGGTCATCAATGTCGGTAAACCCGACCATATGGGCCGTGACTTCACCGGCCGGATAGAAACGCCGGAACTCTTCGATGCCGTAGACACCAGGTACTTTCAGATCGAGCACGCTCTGGCCCTGTTCGGGGGTCAAGCCGCGCACCAGATAAATGAATTCCTTGTTGGCCTGGGCTTCGAGGCGCTCGGCCAGGGCCTTGGGATCCTGCCCGAGGGCAGCGGCCAGTGCCGGCCATTTTTCCTTGGCCAGCTGCATTTCCTTGGCGTTGGCCCACAAGGTGGTCACCGGGGTGCTCACGGCCAGGGGTTCGCCATTGCGGTCGGTGATCAAGCCACGGTGAGCCGGGATCGGAATATGCCGCACGCTGCGCGCATCGCCCTGCCCCTTGAGGAAATCACGGTCGACGACTTGCAGGTCGATGATGCGCCACGAAATCGCCGCCACCATGATCCCGAGCAAGCCCAGGACCAGACGAAACCGCCACGGGAACAGCGCCCCTTCGAGTTTCATCATGGCGCCACCATCTGCACTTCGGCAGCGCCGGGAATGCGCATTTTCAGCTGTTCGGTGGCCAACACTTCGATACGGCTATGGGCAGTCCAGGTGCTCTGCTCCAGGATCAACCGGCCCCACTCGGCCTGCGCCTTGTCACGCACGCTCAGCTCGTTGTAAAGGGAATTGAGAAGCTGGCGGTTCCAGTGCGCACTATAGGACACGGCGATGGCCGACACGAGCACGCCGATAAACAGCAGCAGCATGAAAAAGCTGCCGCCGGGCAGGGGCTTGGCGAAGAGCTTGCTCACCGCAACTTCTCCGCGACGCGCATGACGGCGCTACGGGCACGTGGGTTGGCCTTGAGTTCAGCCTCGGAGGCGAACTGCGCTTTGCCATGGATCTTGATTTTTGGCACGAAGGCTTCGAAACGCACCGGCAGGTTGCGCGGCAGGTTATCGGCTTCACCCTTGGTGAGTTTGCGCATGAACAGCTTGACGATACGGTCTTCCAGGGAATGGAAGCTGATCACCACCAGCCGACCGCCGATCTCCAGCGCTTCAAGCGCCGCTTCGAGACCGACTTCCAGATCGCCCAACTCGTTATTGACGTGGATGCGCAAGCCCTGGAACGCACGAGTCGCCGGGTTCTTGCCCTTTTCCCAGGCCGGATTGGCCACTTTCAGCACCTCGGCCAGGTCGCCGGTGCGCTCGAATGGCTTGATGTCGCGGCGTTCGACCACGGCGCGGGCCATGCGGCCGGAGAAACGCTCTTCGCCGTATTCCTTGAAGACACGGGCGATTTCTTCCACCGGGGCGGTATTGACGAATTCGGCGGCACTGATGCCACGGGACGGATCCATGCGCATGTCCAGCGGGCCGTCATTGAGGAAACTGAAACCGCGCTCCGGGTCGTCCAGTTGGGGCGAAGACACGCCCAGGTCGAGCAGCACGCCACTGACCTTGCCGGCCAGGCCACGCTCGGCGACTTCCGAAGCCAGCTCGGCAAAACTGCGTTGCACAATGACAAAGCGGCCGTCTTCGGCCGCCAGCGCTTGCCCGGTGGCAATCGCTTGAGGATCCTTGTCGAACCCCAGCAACCGGCCACCCGGACCGAGCTTGCTGAGAATCAACCGGCTGTGTCCGCCACGCCCGAATGTGCCGTCCAGATAGCAGCCATCAGGACGTACGGCGAGAGCCTCGACGGCTTCGTCAAGCAGTACGGTGATGTGGTTAAAGCCGCTATCAATAGTCACAGGATCAAATCACGCAGTTCATCAGGCATGGCGCCCGGTTGTTGAATAGCAGCGAGGTCGGCGGCAGAAACCGCATTCCAGGCATCTTCGTCCCACAGCTGGAACTTGTTCAGTTGGCCTACCAGCATCGCGCGCTTGTCCAGCTTGGCGTATTCGCGCAGGCGCGGCGGAACCAGGAAACGACCGCTGCCATCGAGTTCGAGGTCGACGGCATTGCCGATCAGCAAACGTTGCAAACGGCGGTTTTCTTCACGCAACGAAGGCAGTGCGCGCAGTTTGGTTTCGATGATTTCCCACTCATCAAGAGGGTAAACACACAAACATGGATCAACGGCGTCGATCGTGACGATTAACTGCCCCGAACTTCGCGAAACGAGCTCGTCACGATACCGGCTCGGCATGGCGAGACGGCCTTTTGCATCGAGACTGATAGCGTTAGCTCCGCGAAACACGTCTGCGTTTCTCCACTTTTTGGCGTTTTACCTTCAGAAAAACCCACTTCATGCCACTTTCCGCCACTTGCGCACACTATAGGAATGCGCCCACCGCACCGTCAAGGCGCGGATTGAAGGAAAAGCCTTATAGATCGGAGATTTAGGAGCGTTTCAGGAGGGGTAACAAGAATCTGACGTAGGAAATTTCACCTCAACCCGAGGAAGCACAGGAGGCTGCGCGCACAAGTTAAAGTGATTTGTTAAGAGTAAGATTTTTTTGGTATTAGGAACTGCGTCTGCCAGTGATTCCAGCAGGAAGGGAAAAGGTGGAGAGTCGATCTGTAAGCCGGGTTCTGTCTTGAACAGTCATTCGTCTACGATGGCCATCACTGGACATCTTTAGCAACCTACCCGGTCCCAGCGCGGGCCACGCCTTGGGACCCTATTTGGTCTTGCTCCAAGTGGGGTTTACCTAGCCACGAACTGTTGCCAGCCGTGCGGTGCGCTCTTACCGCACCTTTTCACCCTTACCGGCGCCGAAGCGCTTAGGCGGTTATTTTCTGTGGCACTTTCCGTAGGCTCACGCCTCCCAGGCATTACCTGGCACTTCGCCCTATGGAGCCCGGACTTTCCTCCCCCCCCTAATTCTCATAGAGGGCAGCGACTGTCCGATCGACTCTCCGCCGCGAAGGTTAACGGTAGAGCGCTTGAAGAACAAGCGCTAAAAGCCTTGGGCCAGACCCACGCCTTGGTTTCACTGGCCTTTCTGTTTTTCCAGTGCGACCTGGTACAGCACATTCTTGCGCTCGCCAGTGATTTGCGCCGCAAGGGCCGCGGCACGCTTGAGCGGCATTTCCTCGAGTAGCAGGTTCAGGACGCGCATCGCTTCGCTGCTGACAGCGTCTTCACTTTCCGGGGCTGTCCACCCGGCCACCAGCACGACACACTCGCCGCGCTGCTGGTTGCTGTCGCTTTCGACGAAGGCTCGCAACTGCGCCAACGGCAACCCCTTGAGGGTTTCGAAGGTCTTGGTCAACTCGCGAGCCAGCAGCGCCGGGCGCTCGGCGCCGAACACCAGTTCCATGTCTTGCAGGCATTCCAGAATGCGGTGCGGCGCCTCATAAAAGATCAGCGTGCGCGGTTCTTCCTTTATAGCCTCCAGGCGCGCCCGACGCCCCACCGCCTTGGCCGGCAGGAAACCTTCGAAGATGAAACGGTCCGAGGGCAGGCCCGCCGCCGACAGCGCCGCGATCAATGCACAAGCGCCCGGCACCGGCACCACGCGGATGCCCGCCGCCCGAGCCTGACGCACCAGATGATAGCCGGGGTCGGAAATCAGCGGCGTACCGGCATCGGAAATCAGCGCGACGTTATCGCCCGCCAACAGCCGGGTAATGAAACGACTGCCCTCATCCCGCTCATTGTGTTCATGACAGGCCGCCAACGGCGTGGAAATGCCGAAATGCTGCAGCAGGCGCTGGGAATGACGGGTGTCTTCGGCTGCGATAAGGGCAACCTCTTGCAGGATTTTCAGCGCACGGGCACTGATATCGTCCAGGTTGCCGATGGGCGTCGCCACCACATAAAGCGCGCCGGCAGCGGAATTCAAAGCACCTGGAGCAGTCAAGACACACACCTCATGATCGGTAAAAACCGCCATTGTAGCGTGTGCAGGCCGTCTCGGCTGTTCACATCAGCCATTGTGGCGAGGGAGCTTGCTCCCGCTCGGCTGCGCAGCAGCCGTAAAATCTGCCAGCCGCCCCCCCGGATATACCGTGTTGAATGGGTTTGGGGCTGCTGCGCAGCCCAGCGGGAGCAAGCTCCCTCGCCACGGAGGGCAGTGCCTTTGTGCTGTGCCGCACTCTCTGCAATACCTAAATTGATCGATTCACACCACTAACATCGCGCCCCGGCCAGCGCTTGGGTACAATTCGACGCTAATTTGATCTCGTATCAGGAACACTTACATGATCGCTTGCCTGCGGCTGCTCTCCGCCCTCTGCCTCGCTGCCCTCCTGGCGGCCTGCGCCAGCTCGCCCTCGTCCAGCCTTGGCGAACTTCCACGCACCCCGGATGCCAGTATCGAGCAGTTGCTCGAACAGGCCACCCAAAGCAAAAATCCGGAAAAAGCCGCCCTGCTGCGCCTGAGCGCTGCCGACCTGGCCTACCGCCAGGGCAATGCCGGCCAGTCCGCACAGATCCTGCAACAAGTGCCGATGGAACAACTCAAGCCCGGCCAGCAGATTTTCGCCAGCACGCTGTCGGCTGAACTGGCGATGACCCGCAACCAGCCCAAGGCGGCACTGACCGCCCTGGCCCACCCAAGCCTGCAACACCTGAGCGAAATGCCGGTGGAGCAGCAGGTCCGTACCGGTACCGTCCGCGCCCGTGCCCTGGAGGCCGATGGCCAGACCCTGGCCGCCGCCAAGGAGCGCATTTTCATCGCACCCCTGCTGGAAAACGACGCTGCGGCAAAAAACCACGAATCCATCTGGTCGTTGATCGCCTCGCTGCCCACCGACCAGTTGCAGCCAAGCTCCAACGACGACCTTGGCGGCTGGCTGAGCCTGGCCCAGGCCGTCAAGACCGCCGGCACCCTGGAACAACAGCAGGCGGCGATCGACCACTGGCGCGAACAGAACCCGAAACACCCCGCCGCCCTGCAACTGCCGACACCACTGGTCAAGCTCAAGGAACTGGCGAGCCAGCCGTTGAGCAAGATTGCCCTGCTGCTGCCACAAAATGGCCCGCTGGCTGCGGTTGCCAAGGCCTTGCGTGAGGGCTTCATGGCCGCGCACTACCAGGCCCAACAGGCCGGCCAGAAGCCGCCAAGCATCCAGTTCTATGACAGTTCCAGCCTGACCTCCATGGACGAGTTCTATCGCAAGGCCCAGGCCGACGGCGTGCAACTGGTAGTCGGACCGCTGGAAAAACCACTGGTCAAGCAGATCAGCACCCGCCCGCAACTGCCGATCACCACCCTGGCGCTGAACTACAGCGAAGGAGAACAAGGGCCGCCGCAACTGTTCCAGTTCGGCCTGGCACCCGAGGATGAAGCCCGCGAAGTCTCCCGTCGCGCCCGCGCCGACGGCCTGCATCGTGCCGCCGCCATGGTACCGAAGGGTGAATGGGGCGATCGCGTCCTGAAAGCCTTCAGCCAGGACTGGCAGGCCAATGGCGGCACCATCATCGCAATCGAACGGGTCGACCAGCCGGTCCAACTGGCCCAGCAGATCGCCGACATGTTCCAGCTGCGCCAGAGCGAAGGTCGCGCCAAGAGCCTGCAAAGCACCGTTGGCACCACGGTCGCAGCCCAGCCGTCCCGTCGCCAGGACATCGAGTTCATCTTCCTGGCCTCGACGCCGCAACAGGCCCAGCAGATCAAGCCCACCCTGAACTTCCAGTACGCAGGTGATGTGCCGGTCTACGCCACTTCTTCAGTGTTCAGCGCCAGCGGCGACCAGAACCAGTACAACGACATGAGCGGCATCCGCTTCTGCGAAACCCCGTGGCTGCTCGACGCCAATGACCCGCTGCGCAAGCAGGTCACCGCCCAGTGGCCCCAGGCAGGCGGCAGCCTGGGGCGGCTGTACGCGATGGGCGCGGATGCCTATCGCCTGGCACCGCGCCTGGGCCAGCTCAAGACGCTGCCGGACAGCCGCATCGAAGGCCTGTCGGGCAGCCTGGCAGTGTCTCCAACCCAGCGCGTACAGCGTCAACTGCCTTGGGCCGAGTTCCTCAACGGCCAGGTGCAGCGCCTGCCGGATACCCAGCGCTGATGCCCGACCGATCACGCCAGCAAAGCGGACGGGATGCCGAGGGCCAGGCCCTCGCGCATCTCCAGCAACACGGCCTGCGGCTGGTGGCGCAGAACTGGTTGTGCAAACGCGGCGAGCTTGATCTGGTCATGCTTGACGGCGATACAGTAGTATTCGTCGAAGTCCGCTACAGAAAAAATACTCAATGGGGTGGCGCGCTCGACAGCATTGACGAGCGCAAGCGCCAGAAGCTGGTTTTGGCCGCACAGTATTTTCTGCAAAGCGAGCCTCGCTGGGCCGATCATCCCTGCCGCTTCGACGTGGTTGCCATCGACAGCAACGCCGCCCAGCTGAACTGGCTGCAGAACGCCTTCGACAGTTGAGCGCCCATGCCGAGCCGGACACCTTCACCTAACTTTTTTGCTCTTTGCTTTGCGCGCCGCACATGTTTGTGCCGATAAGCCGCGCTACTTAAGGTCACACAGATGGACATGCAATCGCGAATTCGCCAGCTTTTTCAGGCCAGTATCGACACCAAGCAACAGGCGATGGACGTACTTGCACCGCACATCGAGCAAGCCAGCCAAGTGATGGTCAACGCCCTGCTCAACGAGGGCAAGATGCTTTCGTGCGGCAATGGCGGCTCGGCCGGCGACGCCCAGCACTTCTCTTCGGAACTGCTCAACCGCTTCGAACGCGAACGCCCGAGCCTGCCGGCGATCGCCCTGACCACCGACAGCTCGACGATCACCTCGATCGCCAACGACTACAGCTACAACGAGGTATTCTCCAAACAGATCCGCGCCCTGGGCCAACCCGGCGATGTGCTGCTGGCGATTTCCACCAGCGGCAACTCGGCCAATATTATTCAAGCGATCCAGGCCGCACATGATCGCGAAATGATTGTCGTAGCATTGACCGGTCGTGACGGCGGCGGCATGGCGTCCCTGCTATTGCCAGAAGACGTCGAGATCCGCGTACCGGCCAATGTCACCGCACGTATCCAGGAAGTCCACCTGCTGGCGATCCACTGCCTTTGCGACTTGATCGACAGCCAACTGTTCGGGAGTGAAGAATGACCCCTAATCGCCTAGGCCTTCTGGCCCTGACCCTGTGCCTCGGCATCAGCGGCTGCACATCGGTAGTTAACGCCAGCCGGGAAAAGCCGATTGAAGATGACCGCGGCACCCGCACCTTCGGCAGCAAGATCGACGACTCCCTGATCGAAACCAAAGTGGGAGTGAACATCGCCAAGGCCGACCCGGACCTGGACAACAACTCGCACATCGTCGTCACCAGCTTCAACGGTGTCGTGCTACTCGCCGGCCAAACCCCGCGCGCCGACCTCAAGGCCAAGGCCGAACAGGAAGCCAGCGCCGTACAGCGGGTCAAGACCGTGCATAACGAGTTGCAAGTCCTGCAGCCCTCCTCGCTGCTGGCGCGCCAGAACGATGCGTGGCTGACCACCAAGATCAAGACCCAGATGCTCACCGACGCCAGCATTCCTGGCTCGCGCATCAAGGTTGTGACCGAGAATGGCATCGTTTATCTGCTGGGTTTGCTGACCAAGAAAGAGGCCGCCCAGGCGACCAACCTGGTGCAGGGTGTGTCCGGGGTGCAGAAGATCGTCAAGTTGTTTGAATACATCGACTAAGGGGTGGTTCGGTTGCGGGCTTTGTGAGACGCAGCTTGTTGGTCATGTTGATCATTTAAGAAAACGGCGCTTCTTCCAGGGTGGGAAGGCGCCGTTTTTTTATGGGCGGGATTTTCGGGTTTTGGGTGTATATCCGTTGCTGCGGTAACGGCCACTTAGGGTTCCGCCCTGACGGCGGGTTACTTTTGCGCTTTTCAAAAGTGAGCCGCTGTAAGAGCGGAACCATAAGTAGCCGTTACCGCAGCAACGGATATTCACACCAATCCACCAATAAATGCAGCCAAAAAAAATGCCCACATCTCACGACACAGGCATTTTCCTCAGCGAACAGCGAACAGATCACCCGCTCCGCTACTTCACCACCTTAAGACTAGGCCTACCGCTAGGCCGCGGCGGCTCGTCATCCGGTGGTGGCAGGTCATCATCCGGCTCGAACTCTTCTTCACCGTCCAACGGCGCTTCCAGCTCAAACACCATGCCCTGGCCATTCTCCCGGGCATAAATCCCTAGAATCGCAGCAACTGGCACGTACAGGGTGTGCGGCACACCACCGAAGCGCCCTTCAAAGCTGACGGCGTCATTATCCATGTGCAGGTGACGCACAGCGGCTGGCGACACGTTCAGGACAATCTGCCCATCATTGGCAAAACCCTGCGGCACCTGCACCGACGGAAATTCGGCATTGACCAACATGTGCGGGGTGCAATCATTGTCCACAATCCACTCGTAGAGCGCGCGGACCAGATAAGGTCGACTGGAGTTCATAGCGGCTCCCTAAGCCTTAGCGCATGTCACGTTCGACACCAGACAGACTCGCCTGGAAAGCCTCACGCGCGAATTGGCGCTCCATATAATCAAGCAGCGGCTTGGCAGGCCGCGGCAGTTCGATACCCAGAATCGGCAAACGCCAGAGTATGGGCAATAGGCAGCAATCCACCAGACTTTGTTCCTCACTGAGGAAAAACGGCTTATCGACGAATAGCGGCGATACGCCCGTCAGGCTTTCACGCAATTCCTTGCGTGCCACGACCCGCGCCGGCTCCTTGGTCCGGGAATCCAGGATCAGATCCACCAACCCGCACCAGTCACGCTGGATGCGATGGATCAGCAAACGGCTATTGGCACGCGCGACAGGGTACACCGGCAGCAAAGGCGGATGCGGATAACGCTCATCCAGATATTCCATCACCACGGTCGACTCCCACAATGCCAGGTCACGATCGACCAGCGTAGGCAGGCTGCCGTAAGGGTTCACCTCGATCAGCTTCGGCGGCTGACGGCCCGCTTCGACGTAAATGATCTCGGCGCTGACACCCTTCTCTGCCAGTACGATGCGTACCCGGTGGGAATAGTGGTCGGCGGGGTCGGAGTAACAGGCCAACCGATTGGTCACGCCCATGGCGATCCTCCTCGCTTGTTGAAATTATCGAAAAACGGAAAAACGAGCGCGCCCAGAGGGCGTCTCCCGTAACACCTGGCTGGCCAGGCTCGTTACATTAGAGACGCCCTTGGGCGCGCACGATTAACAGCAACGGCTTACAGCTTTATCAATGCACGTCTTTCCAGTACTCACGCTTGAGCAGGTACGCGAATACGAAGAAGAACGCCAGGTACAGCAATACATAGGTACCGATGCGCTGATGCTCCAGCTTCACCGGATTGGCCGAGTAGGCCAGGAAGGTCACCAGGTTCTTGACCTTCTCGTCGAACTGCTCCGGCGTCAGGCTGCCGGTGTTCGGCAATACAGTCAGCTGGTCGCAGGCTTCATGAGTCAAAGCAGTGCCGGTCAGCGGGTCGAATTGCTTTTTACCGCCCTCAACGATCTGAACCTGTTTGCAGCCTACCACCTGGCGCCCCTGGAGGCCGACCAGTACGTTAGGCATGCCGACGTTCGGGAAGACCTTGTTGTTCACGCCCCATGGACGCGCAGGATCTTCGTAGAACGAACGCAGGTAACCATAAAGCCAGTCAGTCCCACGTACACGGGCGACAAGGGTCAGGTCCGGCGGCGCGGCACCGAACCAGGTCTTGGCATCCGTAGGCTGCATGCCGATGGTCATGTGATCGCCCAGCTTGGCACCGGTGAACACCAGTTTCTCGAGCATCACTTCATGAGGAATGCCCAGGTCATCGGCAACACGCTCGTAGCGCTGGAACTTGGCACTGTGGCAACCCATGCAGTAGTTGGCGAACGTACGTGCGCCGTCCTGCATGGCAGCTTTGTCGGAAACGTCGATGTCGACCTTTTCCAGCTCTGGACCACCGTGTTCAGCCGCGAAGGACAATACAGGCATGGCAGCAAGAATCAGTACAGCAAATAGCTTTTTCATCAGCCAGTCACCCTTTCCGGAACCGGTTTGGTCTTCTCGAGCCTTGTGTAGAACGGCATCAGAATGAAGTAGGCGAAGTACAGGAAGGTGCAGACCTGCGACAGCAGCGTCCGACCCGGCGTTGGCGCCAGCACACCCAACACACCCAGGATCACGAACGAGATGCAGAACACCACGAGCCAGATCTTGCTCAGCCAGCCTTTGTAGCGCATCGACTTGACGGGGCTGCGGTCCAGCCACGGCAGGACGAACAGCACTGCGATGGCCGCGCCCATGGCGATAACGCCCATCAGCTTGTCCGGGATCGCCCGCAAAATCGCGTAGAACGGCGTGAAGTACCAGACCGGGGCAATGTGCTCAGGGGTCTTGAACGCGTTCGCCTGCTCGAAGTTCGGCTTCTCGAGGAAGTAACCACCCATTTCCGGGAAGAAGAACACGATGGAACAGAAGATGAACAGGAAGACCACCACGCCGACGATATCTTTCACGGTGTAGTACGGGTGGAAGGCGATGCCATCCAGCGGTACGCCGTTCTCGTCCTTGTGCTTCTTGATGTCCACGCCATCGGGGTTGTTCGAGCCGACTTCGTGCAAGGCCAGGATGTGCAGAACCACCAGGCCAAGGATCACGATCGGCAGGGCGACCACGTGCAGGGCAAAGAAGCGGTTCAGGGTAATGCCCGAGATCAGGTAGTCACCGCGAATCCACTGGGTCAGGTCGTCACCGATGACCGGGATCGCACCGAACAGCGAGATGATCACCTGGGCACCCCAGTAGGACATCTGGCCCCACGGCAGCAGGTAGCCCATGAAGGCCTCGGCCATCAGCGCCAGGTAGATCAGCATGCCGAAGACCCACACCAGCTCGCGAGGCTTCTGGTACGAACCGTAGAGCAAGCCACGGAACATGTGCAGGTAGACCACGATGAAGAACGCCGAAGCGCCGGTGGAGTGCAGCAGACGCAGGATCGAGCCGTACTCGACGTCGCGCATGATGTATTCGACGGAGGCAAACGCTTCTTCCGCCGACGGGGTGTAGCTCATGGTCAGCCAGACACCGGTGACGATCTGGTTGACCAGAACGAGCAGCGCCAGGGAGCCAAAGAAGTAGAAGAAGTTGAAGTTCTTCGGAGCGTAATACTTGCTGAGATGGTCTTCCCACATTTTGGTCGCGGGAAAGCGCGCATCAACCCAATCCATGAATTTGCTCATCACGCTTTCTCCGTATCGACGCCAACGACAATGATGTCATCGGTCTCATAGGAATGCGGGGGAACTGGCAGGTTCAGAGGTGCAGGCTGCGACTTGTAGACGCGACCGGCCAGGTCGTAGTGGGAGCCGTGGCAAGGGCAGAAATAACCACCGACCCAGTCCTTGCCCAGGTCGGCAGGCGCCACTTCAGGGCGGAACGTTGGCGAGCAACCCAGGTGCGTACAGATCCCGATCAGCAGCAGGACCTCTGGCTTGATCGAACGCGTCTGCGGGTCGACATAGGTCGGTTGCGTAGAGTTCTTGGAGGACGGGTCGGACAACTGACCCTCGATCTTTTTCAGATTCCCCAGGATTTCCTCTGTACGGCGGACGATGAATACCGGCTGGCCGCGCCACTCAGCAATCATCTGCTGGCCTGGCTCGATCTTGCTGACATTCACTTTCACCGGTGCACCTGCGGCTTTCGCCTTGGCACTGGGAAACCATGACCCCACGAACGGGACCGCAGCCCCCACCGCTCCTGCAGCACCCACCACGGATGTGGCTGCTACCAGGAAGCGACGCCGGCCTGCATTCACGCCGTCATTGCTCATTCAGTCCTCTCCCATCAGCTTTGTGGCCTGTTAGATCAGGCGTCTACTAAGTAAAAATCTGAACTTATAAAAATTTTGCCGAATGGTAATGAAAAGCCCCAATTCTGACAAGGTAATTACCAAGCGGCCAAACCGCCAAGCCTTGTAGTATAGGGGCTCTACGAATGTGGCAAGTTGTCACAGAGCAATTCTTTTGCCCATAAAAAAACGCCCAGCTCCGTGAGGAACTGGGCGCCTTTTGAAAGCGGAAGCGAAATTAACGCTTCGAGTACTGCGGACGCTTACGCGCTTTACGCAGACCGACTTTCTTACGTTCAACTTCGCGAGCATCGCGAGTTACGAAGCCGGCTTTGCGCAGAGCACCACGCAGAGTCTCGTCGTAATCCATCAGGGCGCGAGTGATGCCGTGGCGGATTGCGCCAGCTTGACCACTTACACCACCACCGATAACGGTGACGTAGATGTCGAATTTTTCGACGGTCTCGGTCAGTTCCAGCGGCTGACGAACTACCATGCGGGCAGTTTCGCGGCCGAAGAAGTTATCCAGGGAGCGGTTGTTGATGGAGATATTACCAGTGCCCGGACGCAGGAAAACGCGTGCGGTTGCAGTCTTGCGACGGCCAGTGCCGTAATTTTGAGTCGCCGACATAATGAACTATTCCGTTAAAACTTCAGTTCTTGGGGCTGCTGAGCAGTATGAGGGTGAGCAGCGCCCGCATAAACCTTCAGCTTACGATACATGTCGCGACCCAGTGGGTTTTTAGGCAGCATGCCTTTAACCGCGGTCTCGATCACGCGCTCAGGGGCTTTGGCGATCAGCTTTTCAAAGTTGATCGACTTGATGCCGCCAGGAAAACCGGAGTGGGAGTAGTACATTTTGTCAGTGGTTTTAGCGCCAGTAACACGTACTTGCTCAGCGTTGATCACGACGATGTAGTCACCGGTGTCAACGTGAGGGGTGTACTCAGGCTTGTGCTTGCCACGCAGACGGCTCGCGATTTCGGTGGCCAGACGACCCAGGGTCTGACCAGCAGCGTCGACGACAAACCAGTCGCGCTTTACTGTTTCCGGTTTAGCAGTAAAAGTTTTCATTCTTTATAGCCTCAGGGGCCGCCCTGTAAATTAGACGGCGGATCTTACTGAATAGTGCGTACTTTGACAAGTCAAAGGCAGCCGGATACAGACGCTTTCGGGGGCTCGGGTCGGCGCGTCCGTTCAACGGCAAGATTCTTCGGCGGCGGCGCATCACTTCCACTGCAGAAAGAGGTGCGCAATTATGCAGATTGCGAAAAATATTTCAACCTGCTTTTATGATTGTTTTGCCCAAGGAGTTCCCGATGGACTATCGCCCGCTAGGCCGTACCGATCTGAACGTGAGTGCCCTGTGCCTCGGAACCATGACCTGGGGTGAGCAGAACAGCGAGGCCGAGGCCTTCGCCCAGATCGAACGCGCCAAGGGTGCCGGCATCAATTTCATCGACACCGCCGAGATGTACCCGGTGCCGCCCAAGGCCGAAACCTACGCCACCACCGAGCGCTACATCGGCAATTACTTCAAGAGTCGCGGCGATCGTGCCGACTGGATCCTGGCGAGCAAGATCGCCGGCCCCGGCAACACTATCGACTACATCCGCGACAAGAACCTCAAGCACAACCGCCGCCACATCGTCGAAGCCGTGGACGCCAGCCTCAAGCGCCTGCAAACCGACTACATCGACCTCTATCAGTTGCACTGGCCGGAGCGCAGCACCAACTTCTTCGGTCAACTGGGCTACCAGCACAAGGCCGACGAAACGTTCACCCCGCTGGAGGAAACCCTCGAAGCCCTGGACGAACAGGTTCGCGCCGGCAAGATCCGCCATATCGGCCTGTCCAACGAAACGCCGTGGGGCACCATGAAGTTCCTTGCCCTGGCCGAGGCCCGTGGCTGGCCGCGAGCGGTGTCGATCCAGAACCCGTACAACCTGCTCAACCGCAGCTTCGAGATCGGCCTGTCGGAAATCGCCATTCGCGAGCAATGCGGCTTGCTGGCTTATTCGCCACTGGCGTTCGGCTTCCTGTCGGGCAAATACGAAAACGGCGCACGGCCAGCCAAGGGCCGCCTGACGCTGTACAGCCGCTTCATGCGTTACTTCAACCCGCAATCGGAAGCGGCGTGCAGCCGTTATGTGGCCCTGGCCCGCGAACATGGCCTGGACCCGGCGCAGATGGCCCTGGCGTTCGTCACCCGGCAGCCGTTCGTGACGAGCAACATCATTGGCGCCACCACGCTGGAGCAACTGGACAGCAACATTGCCAGCTTCGACCTGAAGCTGTCGGACGCAGTGCTGGCGGGGATCGAGGCGATCCACAAGGATCAGCCCAACCCGGCCCCTTGATCGATTCATAGGCCCCATCGCGAGCAAGCTCGCTCCCACAAGGGTTCTGTGCTGGTTACAACACAGTGATCAGACACAAATCGCCTGTGTGCGAGCTTGCTCGCGATAGCGGCCCCAAGTTCACCACCGCATCAAAGCGACCGCGCAATGATCTCCTTCATGATCTCATTGGTCCCGGCATAGATCCGCTGCACCCGCGCATCCGCCCACGCCCGGGCAATCGGGTATTCCCACATGAAGCCGTAGCCGCCATGCAACTGCACGCACTCGTCGAGCACCTTGCATTGCAGGTCGGTGCCCCAGTACTTGGCCATCGCCGCCGTCGGCACGTCCAGCTTGCCTTGCAGGTGCAACTCCAGGCAGCGGTCGACGAAGACCCGGCCGATCTGGATTTCGGTGGCCATTTCCGCGAGCTTGAAACGGGTGTTCTGGAAGTCCGCGATGGATTTGCCGAATGCCTTGCGCTCGCGGGTGTAGTCCAGAGTCCATTGCAGCGCCGCTTCAGCCGATGCCAGGCCGCCAATGGCGACGGTCAGGCGCTCCTGGGGTAGCTCCTGCATCAAGTAGGCGAAGCCCATGCCGGCCTGCCCCAGCAGGTTCTCCTTCGGCACGCGGACATCCTGGAAGAACAATTCCGACGTGTCCTGGGCCTTCATGCCGACTTTTTCCAGGCGTTTGCCCTTTTCAAAACCCAGCGTGCCCGCCTCCACCAGGAACAGGCTGGTGCCCTTGGCGCCGGCCTTCGGATCGGTCTTGGCGACCACGATCACCAGGTCCGCCAGGAAACCATTGGTGATGAACGTCTTCGAGCCGTTGATGACGTATTCGTCGCCGTCCAGCACCGCCGTGGTCTTCACCCCTTGCAGGTCGGAACCGGCGCCCGGCTCGGTCATGGCGATGGCCGTGACCATTTCGCCAGACACCAGTTTCGGCAGGTACTTGTGTTTCAGCGCCTCACTGCCGTAATGCAGAATGTACGGCGCGACGATGTCGGAATGCAGCGAGAACCCGATCCCCGTCAGCCCCAGGCGGCCGATTTCCTCGATCACCACCGTGCTGTAGAGAAAATCGGCGTCCAGCCCCCCATAGGCTTCAGGAAGGTGCGAGCACAACATGCCCGCCTCCCCTGCCTTGTTCCAGAGCTGGCGATCGACATGTCCCTGTTTTTCCCACTGGCTGTGGTACGGCACGGCTTCTTTTTCGAGGAAGGTTCGTACGCTTTCGCGAAACAATTCGTGTTCGGGACTGAACAGTGTTCTGGGGATCATGGCGCACCTTTGGTTTTTGTTGGGCGTGGTTATCCGACAGAGCCTAAGCCTGCGGGGTACGACAGGACACTGGACACATCCGACAAAAAATAAGACGATCCAGCCGTCTGGTGACCACTTTCCCCTATAAAAATAAAGATGAATTATGTCTATGCACGCCTCCACGCCCTTGCGGCGCGTCAGCATCCTGGCAATCGACCGGGTCTTCGCCTCGACCCTCATGCAAGCCAAGGATTTTTTCCACCTGGCCAGCCTGCGCTATGGCAAACAACTGGGCCACGGCCTGACGCCGGCTTTTGAAACCCGACTGGTCAGCCCCGATGGCAAACCGGTGAACAGCTTCAGCGATGTAATCATGCCGGTGGACGGTGGCCTGGAAAACACCGATGTCATCATCCTGCCGGCCTTCTGGGATGATTTCGCCACCCTCTGCCAACGTTATCCCCAGGTCCTGCCTTGGCTGCGAGAACAACACGCGCGCGGCGCGGTACTCTGCGGCGAAGCCACCGGGGTGTTCTGGCTGGCGGAGGCCGGGTTGCTCGACGGCAAGGAAGCCACCACCTACTGGCGCTTCTTCAATGCCTTCAAGGAACGCTTCCCCCAGGTACACCTGAACCAGGACAAGCACCTGACCGACGCCGACAACCTGTTCTGCGCCGGCGGCACGACCTCAGCCTGCGACCTCTACATTTACCTCATTGAACGCTTCTGTGGCGCCAACGTCGCCCAGGCCGTGGCGCGGGACATCTTGTATGAGGTGCAACGCAGCTATTCGCCAGGACGGATCGGCTTCGGCGGGCAGAAACTGCACCAGGACGTGATCATCCTCCAGATCCAGCAATGGCTCGAAGAGCACTTCGCCGATAAATTCCGCTTCGAGGATGTTGCCCGGGAACATGGCATGAGCATCCGCAATTTCATGCGCCGCTTCCAGACCGCCACGGGCGACAAACCGCTGCATTACCTGCAACGGCTGCGGATCGAAACCGCCAAGGGCCTGCTCTCCGGCAGCCGCAAGAGCATCAAGACCATCAGCTATGAAGTTGGCTATGACGACGCGAGCTTTTTCGCCCGGCTGTTCCGGCAACATACCGACCTATCGCCGAACCAGTATCGGCAGCAGTTTCAGCAGGCGGCGTAGCCCGAGGGCTGGCAAGCTCCCTCCCACAGGGTTATGCCGTGAACGGCTGATTCCACGGGCACAAAAAAGGCCTGCAATCGCAGGCCCTTCTTTTTTCCGAATTGCCCTACGGCTTATGCGCCCGCGCCAGGAATTCGTGGGACTGCATTTCCAGCAGGCGACTCAGGGTCCGCTGGAATTCGAAGGTCAAGCGGCCGCCGGTGTAGAGGTCCTTGAGTTCGACTTCGGCCGAAATGATCAGCTTCACGTTACGGTCGTAGAACTCGTCGACCATGTTGATGAAACGGCGGGCGATGTCGTCGGTGGTGACGCTCATCTGCTCGACATTGCTCAGCAGCACGGCATGGAAGATCTTGCCCAGTTCGATGTAATCGTTCTGGCTGCGGGGCCCGTCGCACAGTTCGCGGAAGTCGAACCAGGCCACGTCATCGCACGTACGCACGGCACGGATTTCGCGATTTTCGATGACCAATAC
Organism: Pseudomonas sp. NFACC08-1; assembly: GCF_900106735.1. NCBI lineage: Bacteria > Pseudomonadati > Pseudomonadota > Gammaproteobacteria > Pseudomonadales > Pseudomonadaceae > Pseudomonas > Pseudomonas sp. NFACC08-1. Next base: position 132,653 of record NZ_FNNL01000008.1, read on the forward strand.
ATCATTTTCCACGGCCTGGGTGCATTCCGGCGTCAGGGCGCGGAAGCTCTTGCGCAGGCTCTCTTGGGCAGCGGCATCCAGCGGAAAGTGGAACAGCTCCGCTTGTTCGAGGTGACGCAGGCGGTAGTCGACGCCGCTGTCGACGTTGACGATTTCAGTGTGTTCCTTGATCAGCGCGATGGCCGGCAGGAAGCGCGCCCGCTGCAGGCCGTCCTTGTACAGGCCGTCCGGCACGATGTTCGAGGTGGCGACCAGGGTCACGCCGTTCTTGAACAGCTCTTCCATCAAGGTGCCCAGGATCATGGCGTCGGTGATGTCGGACACGAAGAACTCATCGAAGCAGATCACCCGGGTCTCGTTGGCAAAACGCCTGGCGATGATGGTCAGCGGGTTCTTCTCGCCGCCCAGGGTCTTCATTTCCTCGTGCACGCGCTTCATGAAGCGGTGGAAGTGCGTCCGCGTTTTCTCCTTGAATGGCAACGCTTCGAAGAAGGTGTCCACCAGGTAGGTCTTGCCACGGCCCACGCCGCCCCAGAAATACAGGCCCTTGACCGGTGCCTGGTCTTTTTTGCCGAACAGTTTGCCCAACAGACCCGGCTTGTTGTTCGAGGCCGCGACCAGGTCGTCGTACAGGCGCTGCAAATGCCGCACCGCCGTTTCCTGGGCTGCGTCGTGGAAGAACTCCGGGCGTTTCAGATCAGCTTGATATCGTTCTAGGGGCGTCATATTCGTTAGCAAGGCAACAAAAACGGGCCGTCACTGTAGCGACGGCCCAGAGGAATGGCAATCGGCCCTTACTCGGGCCGATGGTCGGATGACGTGCCGGATCAGTCCTGGGCAGGCGTCAAGGCAACACGCAGCGCATCGACGGCGGCATCCCGCGCGGCGCTGTCAGCAAAAGCCGGGCTATTCGCCACGCACTCGCCGTCGAGCCAGACGCTGAAACCCAGGTCGTCGCTGCGTACATCCAAGGGCTGGCCGGACTGCAATTGCTTGGTCACCTGCCCCGCGGTCTTGCCGTCGGCAAAATGGTTCGACAGCAACAGTTGCTCGCCGTCGGCGGACAGCAGTCGGAAGCGGAAACTGCCGTCGTCTTCGCGAAAACTGACGAAGCGTGCTGTCTTGGCGGCTTTCTTCTTGGTGCTGGCGGCCACCTGGACCTGGCTGACAAACGAACGCAGGCCAACAGCCTCGCGCAGTTCGTTGAGGAACGGCGTTGCCACGGCCCGGGCTTTTTTCGCGCCCAGTTGCAGGATGTCTTCAAGGTCCGATGGACGCTCGATGAACTGGTGATAGCGCTCGCGCGCTTCACCCAGCTCACTGTCGAGCAACTGGAACAGGCGGTTCTTGGCTTCGCCCCAACCAAGGCCCTGCAGCAGTTCGTTGCGGAACTCGGCAGACTGTTCGGCAGTGGCGAAGGCCTGGAACAGGGTGAACAGATGCGAATTGTCCGGATCCTTGGCTTCGCCCGGGGCACGCGAGTCGGTGACGATCCGCGAGATCGCGTCCTTCATGTCCTTGGCGCTGCTGAACAACGGGATGGTGTTGTCGTAGCTCTTGGACATCTTGCGGCCATCGAGGCCCGGCAGCGTGGCGACGCTTTCTTCGATCAGCGCCTCGGGCATGGTGAAGAACTCCTTGCCCTGGCCGAACAGGTGGTTGAAGCGCTGGCCGATGTCGCGGGCCATTTCCACGTGCTGGATCTGGTCGCGACCGACCGGCACCTTGTGGGCGTTGAACATCAGGATGTCGGCGGCCATCAACACCGGGTAGCTGTACAGCCCCATGGTGATGCCAGCGTCCGGGTCTTCGCCGGCCTCGACGTTCTTGTCCACCGACGCCTTGTAGGCGTGGGCACGGTTGAGCAGGCCCTTGGCGGCGACGCAGGTCAGCAGCCAGGTCAGCTCCGGGATCTCGGGAATATCGGACTGGCGATAGAACGTCACGCGGTCCACATCCAGGCCACCGGCCAGCCACGTAGCGGCGATTTCCAGGCGCGAACGCTGGATACGCAGCGGATCATCGCACTTGATCAGGGCGTGGTAGTCAGCCAGGAAGTAGAACGAATCGGCGTTGCTGTCGCGGCTGGCGAGGATCGCCGGACGGATGGCGCCGGCATAGTTGCCCAGGTGCGGGGTGCCGGTGGTGGTGATGCCGGTCAGGATACGGGTACGCGTCGTCATGGGTTATCGCTTGTCAGACTGCTGTCAATTCGAGAGGCGCGGCAGGATCAGATCCTTGAGATCGGTCAGCTTGCCATGAAAAAAGTGTCCGCATTCTGCCACTTTCAGCAGCTCATGGGGACGTTGGAGCGTGTCGGACCATTCGTAAACCAATTGCGGATCGACCACTTCGTCGGTTTCCGGCTGGATCACGGTCAACTGGCCGCTCATCGGCAAGGGCGACTGCTCGTCCAGGCGCATCACCGCCGGGGCCACCATGAACAGGTGCTTGACCGGCTGCCCCTGGGCTTCCAGGCGCCCGCCCAGGCTGGCGGCGACGAAGCCACCGAAGGAAAAGCCGAACAGTGTCAGGGGCAATTGCGGGTATTTCTCCCGCAGCCATTGCGCGACAGCCTGGGCGTCGTCCACTTCTCCGGTGCCCATGTCATGATTGCCGGCACTGGCACCTACGCCACGATAATTGAAACGCAACGTAACCAGGCCAGCATCGCGGGCAGTGCGTTGCAGGGTCGAGACCACTTTGTTGAGCATGGTCCCACCCTGCACCGGGTTCGGGTGGCAGATCAGCGCCAGGCCACGGGGAGCCTCGCTGTCCAGGTACAAGGCTTCCAGTTGGCCCACCGGGCCATCGATGACTACAGGGGTTTCGCGCATAAGCAAGGGAAAGAACTCCGTGACCTCGAATAGGATCGACTCGTCTAGCTAAAGTCTGTGCCTGGCATGATTGCGATGTTCTTCGCGGTATACAGCGCAGGTCCGAGCCGTTAACGTAAAGCAAAGCCGTTTATAGAGGAAGGACTCGTGGAACACTCGCTCTTAGTTTGGTTGTTGCCGACTCTTGCCCTGGTTGCCGGTGTCGCCATTGGATTCCTGCTTGCCCGACTGCTGCCCAACGCGGTGCCCAACAGCACGCAACGTCAGCTGGACGACATCCAGGAACGCTTCGACAGTTATCAGAATGAAGTGGTCACTCACTTCAACAGCACCGCGTCCCTGGTGAAAAAACTCACCCAGAGCTACCAGGAAGTCCAGGATCACTTGTCCGAGGGTGCCAATCGCCTGGCCCTGGACGAGCAGACTCGCCAACGCCTGCTGGCTGCCCTGCACGCCGATTCGGCGCAGGCTCCACGGGAACGCCTGACCCCGCCAAAGGATCAGGAACCGCCCCGGGACTACGCCCCCAAGGCCCCGAATTCGCCCGGCATGCTCGATGAGCATTACGGTTTGAAGAAGTAATCGCCACGCAACAACCAAAAGCCCGCCCGATCACATGATCGGGCGGGCTTTTTTATGGGTTTCAGATCCGTTGTGGCGAGGGAGCTTGCTCCCGCTCGATTGCACAGCAATCGCAAAAAAGGGACCGCTTCGCGGCCCAGCGGGAGCAAGCTCCCTCGCCACGGGGTGTTTTTGCCTGAAGTATTTTTCTCAGCTTAAGCCAACACCTCACCCGCCACTTGATCGACAGCACCTTTGGTGATGTCGACGATCAGGTCTGCATCCTCGCGGGTCAGGATCAGTGGCGGGGCGAAGCCCAGGATGTCACCGTGGGGCATGGCGCGGGCGATCATGCCGCGTTCCAGGCAAGCCGCCGAGACTTTCGGGCCGACCTTGAGTGCCGGGTCGAACGCCGTGCGCTGTTCACGGTCGGCCATGAATTCCACCGCCGCCAGCATGCCGTCACCACGCACCTCGCCCACCAGCGGATGACCTTCAAGGGTTTCACGCAGGCGACGATTCAGGTAGCCGCCAACATCCTCGGCGTTGGCCGTGAGGTTTTCCCGTTCAAGAATGTCGAGGTTCGCCAGTGCCGCCGCCGCGCAAATCGGGTGCCCGGAATAGGTCCAGCCATGGCCCATGGCCCCTTCGGCCTGGGAGGCTTTTTCAATCACGCTCCAGACCTTTTCCCCGATGATCACCGCCGACAAGGGCGCATAGGCACTGGTCAGGCCTTTGGCGGTGGTGATCAGGTCCGGCTTCATGCCGTAACGCTGGCTGCCCATCTTCGAACCGAGGCGGCCGAAGGCGCAGACCACTTCATCGGCGATCAACAGCACGTCATATTTTTTCAGCACGGCCTGGATCGCATCCCAATAACCGGCCGGGGGAACGATGATGCCGCCGGTGCCCATCAGCGGTTCGCCGATGAACGCCGCCACGGTGTCCGGGCCTTCGGCGAGGATCATTTTTTCCAGCTCATCGGCGCAGTAACGCACGAACGTCGCTTCGTCCATGCCCGCCGGGGCCTTGCGATACCAGTGGGGGCACACGGTGTGCTTGACCCCTTCCACCGGCAGGTCGAAATGTTGGTGGAAGGTCGCCAGGCCGGTCAGGCTGCCGGTCATGATGCCCGAGCCATGGTAGCCACGGTCGCGGGAGATGATTTTCTTCTTCTGCGGTCGGCCCAGCACGTTGTTGTAGTAGCGCACCAGCTTGACCTGGGTTTCATTGGCATCGGAGCCGGACAAGCCGTAATAGACCTTCTTCATGCCCTCCGGCGCCCAGTCCATGATGCGGCTGGACAGCTCGATGATCGCCTCGCTCGAATGGCCGACGTAGGTGTGGTAGTAGGCCAGTTCCTTGGCCTGCTTATAGATGGCGTCGGCCACCTCGGTGCGGCCATAGCCGATGTTCACGCAGTAGAGGCCGGCAAAGGCGTCGATGAACTCCCGGCCTTCATGGTCGCGAATGCGAACGCCTGACGCACTCTTGATGATCCGCCCCTTGAGCGCGCCGCTGGCGTGGTCGTGAGCGTGGGTCGAGGGGTGCATGAAATGCGCACGGTCTTGTTCGAACAGCGTATTGAGTTCTTGGCTCATGCGGGCTCTCCTGGGAACTGGCCTTGATGGTGCAGGCAGAAATATTTGGTTTCGACAAAGGGCTCGAAGCCCTCGCTGCCACCCTCGCGGCCGAGGCCCGAGGCTTTCATGCCACCGAAGGGAATCGGGTGGCCGGTGAACTTGACGCCGTTGACCGCGACCATGGCATGGTCGAGACGGCGGATCAGCGGATAAATGACGTCCAGGCGGTTGGAACAAATATAGGCCGCCAGCCCGTACTCGGTGTCGTTGGCCATTTCGATGGCTTCGTCCAGGGTGTCGAACGGCATCACCCCGGCAATGGGCGCGAAGTTTTCTTCACGGTAGATGCGCATCTGTGGCGTGACATCGGCCAGCACAGTCGGTTGGTAGAACAACCCGCCCAAGGCATGGGCCTCACCGCCCACCAGGCGTTGAGCGCCAAGGGCCAGCGCATCGGCGACGCGGTCAGCGGTCGCATCGAGCGCCGCCTGGTGCATCAACGGCCCGACCTCCACGTCCTGCTCCTGTTGATCGACCATGGCCGGCCCGACGCGCAAGGCGCGCACCGCTGCGGCGAAACGACTGAGGAATGCCTGGTATACCGGGCGCTGCACCATGATCCGGTTAGCCGCACAGCAGTCCTGGCCGGAGGTCTGGAATTTCGCCTCCACGGCGACTTTCACCGCCAAGGCCAGGTCGGCATCGGCGCAGACGATAAATGGCGCGTTGCCGCCCAGTTCCAGCGCGACTTTCTTCACGTCATGGGCTGCCGCCTGCAACACCAGCTTGCCCACCCGGGTCGAGCCGGTGAAGCTCACCGAGCGTACGCGACGATCCTTGACCAGGGTTTCCATGGCCATTTGCGGCTCGCCCAATACCACGTTGAAAACCCCGGCAGGAAAGCCTGCCTCCTCGGCCAGTTGCGCCAGGGCCAGTGCCGAGTAAGGGGTTTCGTGGGCCGGCTTGATCACCACGGTGCAACCGGCGGCCAGGGCGGCGGCGGCCTTGCGGGTGATCATCGCCGACGGAAAATTCCACGGCGTCAGCAGCGCACAGACGCCTACTGGCTCCTTGATCGTACCCAGGTGCGCACTCGGGATATGGCTGGGGATGTTCTGCCCGTACAGGCGCCGGGCTTCCTCGGCGAACCACGGGATGAAGCTGGCAGCGTAGGCGATTTCGCCACGGGACTCGGCCAATGGCTTGCCCTGCTCCAGGCTGAGAATGTGCGCGAGGTCTTCGCTGTGTTCGACGATCAATGCCGCCCAGCGCCGCAGCAGTGCGCCCCGGCTCTCCAGGCTCTGCTCACGCCACGCCGGGAATGCGCGATGCGCCGCGTCCACCGCCGCGACAATCTGCGGCTGATCGAGCATCGGCACATGGCCGATGACCGTGCGGGTGGCGGGGTTGTGCACAGCGATACTGTGGCCGCTGTCGCTGTGGACCCAATGGCCGTCGATGTAGCAAAGCGCCTTGAACAGTAGCGGATGTTGGTAAGTCATGACGTTCACTCCAGAGCGTGTGCGTGAAGCCATGCTAGGGCAGCGGCGCTTGGGTAATCGGCTGTTTGCCGTGGGGCAAACCCTGGTTTTTTTCTGAATCGAGGGCGGCAAAAACAGGTTTTCTGCGGTGCTCAGGACGGCTCGGCCAACTCCGCCGGCAAGGCGCCGCTGGTCTTGATGGTCTTGGTGACGATGTAGGTGAAGTAGCGTTCGATGCCGAGGTCTTCCAGCAGCAGTTGATCGACGAAACGCTGGTAATAGTCGACGTCCGGTGCCTGGATCATCGCCAGGTAATCGACCCCGCCCCCGGTGGCGTAACAGAACGCCACTTCTGGCGCGGCGATCATGCGTTGCTCGAACCGGCGCATGTCCTGGGCGGTGTGGCGGGCCAGGGTGATCTCCACCAGCACCTGTTGGCGCTTGAACACCGCGCCCCAGTCGATCTGCGCCCGGTAGCCGTTGATCAACCCGGCCACCTCCAGCTTGCGCACCCGTTCCCAGGCCGGCGTCACCGACAGGTTGATGGCTTCGGCCAGGCTCGACTTGGTGATCCGTCCATCTTCGGCGAGGATCTGCAGGATCTTGAGGTCGTAGCGATCGAGTTTGTGCATGGGCGGGGCTCTCCAGTCAGTTCAGGCATCACACCGATTACTGTGGCGAGGGAGCTTGCTCCCGCTGGGGCGCGCAGCGGCCCCGATCTCGGTTCCGTCTGCCCCAGGCCGAAAAGCGACGACTGCTTCGCAGCCGAGCGGGAGCAAGCTCCCTCGCCACAGGGGGTGTGTCAGTTGAGGTGTATCAAGCCAACACATCGGCAATCACCACCAACGTATCGCCACACTGCACCAGCCCCGGAAAATGCCGGGCCGCCAGCAGGCCGCTGCGGGCGGCGCGGTATTCGACTGGGGGGATGCCGCTGCGGGTGGCGTCGTAGATGCGCGCCACCACCTCGCCCAGGGTCACGTGGTCCCCCAGGTCGCGGCACATTTCCAGCAAACCATCGTGCTCGCTGGCGATGAAACAGCTGGCATCCGGCATGTCGAGCACCAGCGACGGCTGCAACTCGATCGTACCCCGCAGGATGCCGGCGTGAATCAACAGGTTGCGCACCCCACGCTCGGCAATCGCCACGCTGCGGGCCGTCGACGAACCGCCGCCGCCCAGCTCAGTGGTGACGAACACCTTGCCCTGGGACTCGGCCGCCGTGTCGTACATCGCCCCGGCGTCCAGCTCCAGCATGCGCATGCAATACGGCGCGTTGAACGCCAGCATCCCGGCCTCGCAGCGCGCTTGCTGCTGTTTGTCCGGCAAGACGTGGCAGGCGGCAAATGGCAGGAAATCCAAGGTCCGCCCGCCGGAGTGAATGTCCAGGACAATGTCGGCCAAGGGCAGCAGCGTGCGATTGAAATAGTCGGCGATTTTCTCGGTGACGGTGCCGTCCGGCCTACCGGGAAAACTGCGGTTCAGGTTGCCCTTGTCGATGGGCGAAGTCCGGCGTCCGGCGTGGAAGGCCGGGGTGTTCATGAACGGCACGATGATCACCCGCCCACACACGTCTTCAGCCGTCAGTTGCTGCGCCAGCTTGCTCAGGGCCACCGGGCCTTCGTATTCATCGCCATGGTTGCCACCGCTGAGCAGCGCCGTCGGACCGCTGCCGCGCTGGATGACCGTGATGGGAATCATCACCGCGCCCCAGGCCGAATCGTCCCGTGAATACGGCAGCTTGAGAAAGCCGTGCTGCACGCCTTCGCGGGTGAAGTCGATCGTGGCGCTGATGGGATTATTAGGCTGATCGGGCATGGCTCAATCCTTCACGAACAATTGACGGGGCACGTTGCACAGCGTCTCGACGCCAGTCTCGGTGATCAGGATGCTTTCGGTGATTTCCAGGCCCCAATCGTCCATCCACAGCCCCGGCATGAAATGGAAGGTCATGCCCGGCTGCAACACGCTGTTGTCGCCGGGGCGCAGGCTCATGGTGCGCTCGCCCCAATCCGGCGGATAACTGATCCCGATGGGGTAGCCGCAACGACTGTCCTTGTGGATGCCGAATTTCTCCAGCACCTTGAAAAACGCCACGGCGATGTCGCCCGTGGTGTTCCCTGGCTTGGCCGCGTCCAGGCCGGCGGCGATGCCCTCGACCACGGCTTTTTCGCCGTCGAGGAAATGTTGCGGCGGCTTGCCCAGGTAAATGGTGCGCGACAGCGGGCAGTGGTAACGCTTGTAGCAACCGGCGATTTCAAAGAAGGTGCCGGCGCCCTTTTCGAAGGGTGAATCGTCCCAGGTCAGGTGCGGCGCACTGGCGTCGGCCCCGGTAGGCAACAGCGGCACGATGGCCGGGTAGTCGCCGCCATGACCGTCGGCGCCGAGGATGCCGCTGCTGTAGATCTCGGCCACCAATTCGTTCTTGCGCATACCCGGTTCGATGCGTTCCAGGATCCGGCTGTGCATGTTTTCGACGATGCGTGCGGCGATGCGCATGTAGGCGATTTCCTGGGGCGACTTGACGGCCCGCTGCCAGTTCACCAGGCCCACCGCATCCACCAGTTTTGCCTGGGGCAAATGCTTTTGCAGCGACAGGTACGCGGCGGCGCTGAAGTAATAGTTGTCCATCTCCACGCCGATGCTCAGCGCGCCCCAGCCACGGGCGATGATCACCTCGCGGGACAGGTAGTCCATGGGGTGGCGCTCGCGGGACTGCACATAGATGTCCGGGTAGCCGACGATGTTATCGGCCTGCATGAACACCGTGCGTTTTGCACCGTTGGCATCCTGGCCACGACCGAACCACACAGGCTCGCCCTCCAGTGCCACCAGCACGCACTGGTGCACATAGAACGACCAACCGTCATAGCCGGTGAGCCACGCCATGTTCGACGGATCGGTGACCAACAGCAGCTCCAGGCCCTGGGCCTGCATGGCCGCGCGAACCTTCGCCAGGCGTTGGGTGTATTCCTCCCGTTGGAACGGAAGATTGACGACTCTCTCTGACATCCCTCTGCCCTCTGATCAATGACGCACGAATGGAAAATGGTTAGCGACCGAATGGGAAACCCTTGCCCGCCGCCCGTGCCCGCTCGAACGCCAGGTTGGCGATGGAGGTGTCCTGGGCACCGGTGCCAGTGAGGTCGCACAGGGTGACCTGCGCCTCGTCGGTACGCCCGGCCCGCTGCCCTGTCAGCACCTGGCCCAGCTCGTGCAACGCGACCTCATCGCCAACTGTGCCGGCCAACAGGGCGTGATGCAGTTCGCCGAGCACGCGGGTCTGGCTCAGGCGATCGGCGACATAACAATCGACAGCCGCCAGGGCTTGCGGGGAAATCTCGTTCTTGTGTTCCGCGTCCGAGCCCATCGCGGTGATGTGCAGGCCCGGGTGCAGGTGCCGAGCTTCGATCAGCGGCTCGCGGCTGGGGGTGCAGGTGATGGCGATGTCCACGCCTTCCAGCGCGGCGTCGACACTGGCGCATGGCGTGACCGCCAGCCCTGTGTCGCGGGCCAGTTCGGCGCTGAACGCCCGGGCCTTTTGCGCATCGCGCGCCCAGACCCGCACTTCTTCGACGGGCCGCACCAGGCGCAGCGCCTGAAGTTGCAACGCCGCCTGCTCGCCGGCACCGATCAGCGCGACGCTGCGGCTCTCCTCGCGAGACAGGCAGCGCGCCGCCACCGCACCCGCCGCCGCCGTGCGTACGGCAGTGAGATAACCGTTATCCAGCAACAGCGCCTCCAGCAGACCAGTGCGCGCCGACAGCAACATCATCATGCCGTTGAGGCTGGGCAGGCCGAGCTTGGGGTTATCGAAAAAACCCGGACTGACCTTGATGGCGAAGCGTTCCAGGCCCGGCAGGTAAGCAGTCTTCACGTCCACTTCACCGTTATGTTCGGGGATGTCCAGCCGCAGGATCGGCGGCATCGCCACAGCCGCCGTCGCCAACAGCACGAAGGCCTGTTCGATGGCGTCGATGCTGGCCAGGTCGAGGGCCACGCAGCTGCGCAGGTCGGCTTCGCTCAATAGGGTGACTTCACTCATGACAGGCTCCGTTAGGGGTTATCAGGCGTTGGCGCCAGCGATCACGCGGGCATGGTGTTCGGTGTCGACGTTGCGCCCGCTGACCACCAGGACAATGGGGCCGCGCGGCTCGACCAGGCCGTCGAGCAGCGCCGCGATGCCCACCACGGCAGCCCCTTCGAGCACCAGGCGTTCGTGGTGATAGGCGTGGCGGATGGCATTGGCGATAGAGGCTTCCGAGAGCAGGTGTACGTCATCGCTCAGTTGCCGGGTCATGGCGAAGGTGTAGCGGTTGTCCAGGCCGATGCCGCCACCGAGGGAGTCGGCCAGCGTCGGCAGTTCTTCGATGTCCACGGGCTGCCCCGCGGCGAGGCTGGCGTGCATCGCGGCGCCACGGGCCATGCTGATGCCGTGGACTTGAATCGCTGGGTTCGCACTTTTGAGGGCCAGGGCAACACCGGCGAACAAGCCGCCACCGGACAACGGCACCAGGACCTGGGCCACCTCCGGTTGCTGCTCGAGGATCTCCAGGCCGAGGGTGCCCTGCCCGGCGATGATCGCCGGATGATCGAAGGGCGGCAAAAAGGTCGCGCCCTGCTCCCGGGCGATGCGCTCGGCGTCGCGCTGGGCATCGTCCTGGGACTGGCCGACGATGCACACCTCGGCGCCCAGGTCGCGAATCGCCTGCACCTTGTTGGCCGGCACCAGGTTCGACAGGCAGACAATCGCCTTGACGCCTTGTTGCGAAGCGGCATGGGCCAGTGCCCGCCCATGATTGCCGGTCGAAGCCGTGACCACGCCTTGGGCCTTTTGCTCGGCGCTGAGCTGCGCCACTGCATTGCTCGCCCCGCGCAGCTTGAAGCTGCCGGTGATTTGCAGGGCCTCAAGCTTGAGATACACCGCTACGCCCATCAACCGCGACAAACTCGGGGAATGCTCCATGGGTGTACGCCGCACCAGCGACTCGATGCGCTGGCGAGCACGGTAGATATCCTGAAGCTGCAACACTGCCATGACCGCGTCCCGAGCTGATGTGTTGCGCGCAGTCTAAGAGGGCTGGATTGTGGTGATGAATGTACTAGGGCAATTTAATTTGCATTCATTGCCACCAGAAGCGATGAACAAAATCCATCAGGCGCCCCCTACCCCTGTGGCGAGGGAGCTTGCTCCCGCTGGGGCGCGCAGCGGCCCTATAACCGGCGACATGGTGGACCATGTCAACTGAGTGACCGTTGAGAAGGGGCTGCTGCGCAGCCCAGCGGGAGCAAGCTCCCTCGCCACAAAAGCGCTCACACATTCGCTTGTGCAGCGGGCGATGTGGGGCATCAGAAATCATGAATCTGCGGGTACTGGTTGAAGATCTGCCGCATGCCGATCAGCGCATGGCGCATTTCTTCATCGCTGCATTCGGCACCGACGCAGACCCGCACCGCGCGGGGCCTGGGGGTGCCGCGGACGGTGAACGGATCGGGGGAAGTCACAGCGATGTGCTTGTGCCGCAGGGCCCGCACCAAGCTGTCCACTTCCCAATGGGACGGGATGCCAACCCACGCATTCAAGGCATGCGGGTGCTGGCCCAACACGTGCTCGCCCATGTACTCGGTGACCATCGCCTGGCGCCCGGACAGCAAGCGGCGCTGCAGATGCACCAACGATTCGGCGCGTCCATCGCGAATCCAGCGGGTGGCGATCTCCGAGACCATGGGCGTGGCCATCCAACTGTTGACCCGCAGGATGCTCTCGGTGCGCAACGCCAGGCGCTTGGGCACCACCAGGTAGCCGATGCGCAGCCCCGTGAGCACCGACTTGGTCATGCTCGTGCAATAGAACGACAGCTCCGGCAGGTAATGGCTGATGGGCGGCGCCCGGCGTTCGTCCAGCAGCGGGCCGTACACATCGTCTTCGATAATGTGCACACCGAAGCGCCGGGCAATCTCGGCGATTTCCCGGCGGCGGGCGTCGGGCATCAGGCTGGTGGTGGGGTTGTTCAGGTTTGGCGTGCACACCAGCGCGGTGATGCGCTCGTTGCTGCACATGTCTTCGAAATGCTCGGGGTCGATGCCATAGCGGTCCATCTCCAGGCCCTTGAGGGTGAAACCCAGCACCTGGGAGTTGCCGATCACGCCGTGGTCGGTCAAGCCTTCGCAAAGCACCACATCATCAGGGCCCGCCAGCGAAGCGAGAGCCAGGAAAATCCCGTGGGCCGCACCATTGGTGATCAGCACATCGTTACGGTCGACTTTCAGCCCTTGCCGACCGATCCACTGCGCCGCCGCTTCGCGATGGGATTCGAAACCGGCGATGGGGCGAAACGCATGAATCCACGGCTGATCCTCTTCAGTACTCAGCGCCGCGCAGGTATCACGCCAGGCCTGGTCATGCTCGCGGGTGTGCAGGATGCGGGTGATGGAAAAATCCACCAGCGCTCGCTCGGGACTGTCGAGAATGTACGTCGCCACCCGGTCGCTCATGCGCCGCGAGACGAAGCTGCCACGCCCGACTTCACAGCGCACCAGGCCCTGGCGCTCCAGTTCCTTGTAGGCGTTGGTGACGGTCTGCACGCTGATGCCCATGGCGTCGGCCACCTGCCGTTGCGGCGGCAGGCGCTGGTCATTGGCCAGGGTGCCCTGTTCGATATCGTCGGCAATGGCCTGCACCAGAATCTTGTATTTGGATTCACCGCTGCGGGCGAGGTCCAAGGCTGACTTCCACTTATCCATGACAGCTGCAACCGGCGTGTTTAGGGGTGCGCACAGCATTGCGCGGCCATCGCGGCAAAGCAATTGTCCTAGTGCAATACAATCGATGCCGGGGCTTTTGTATGCTCGGTCCAAGGTCGTCATCCAGGCGGGTTCATCACCCTGACAAAAAGCCGGATCGACCTGTACCGGCGCCGCTCCCGATCCATGGCCCAGCCTGGATCAGCCGCAGTACGCTTTGCTCTTGTAACACTGCCTCCTACCACAGAGCCGTCAAACGACGGATCCACAAGAAACAGGAGATTTTATCGATGAGCAATTTTCTTCCCCGCACAGGCGCGCCCTTGCGTCGGCTTTTGCTGACCTGTGCCGTGCTTGGCCTGGCCGGCGGCGTCCAGGCGGCGACCTTGGATACCGTCAAAAGCAACAGCAGCATCCGGATCGGCTACGCCAACGAAACCCCGTTCGCCTTCACCGAAACCGACGGCACCGTGACCGGTGAATCGCCGGAAATCGCCAAGATCATCTTTGCCAAGATGGGCATCAAGCAGGTCAACGGCGTGCTGACTGAATGGGGCTCGCTGATTCCCGGCTTGCGCGCCGGCCGTTTCGACGTGATTGCCGCCGGCATGTACATCACCCCGGCGCGTTGCAAGCAGGTGTTGTTCACCGACCCGCAATACCAGTTGCCCGATGCCTTGCTCGTGGCCAAGGGCAACCCGAAAAACCTCCACAGTTATGAAGACATCGCCAAGCAACCGGACGTGAAGCTGGCGATCATGGCCGGCACGGTGAACCTGGCGTACGCTCGAGATTCCGGGGTCAAGGACGAGCAGATCCTCCAGGTTCCCGACACCACCGCACAGTTGCAAGCGGTGCGCGCCGGTCGCGCGGACGCCGCCGTCGGCACGCAACTGACCATGAAAGGCCTCGCCGGCAAAGGCGGCGAGAAGGTCGAGGCGATGACCGAATTCAAGGACGATCCGTCCCACATCGGTTACGGCGCCCTCGCCTTCCGCCCCGAAGACAAAGACCTGCGCGACGCGGTCAACGCCGAGCTGAAGAAATGGCTGGGCTCCGAAGAACACCTCAAGACGGTTGCGCCGTTCGGTTTCGACAAATCCAACGTGACCAGCAAAACCGCGGCCGAGCTCTGCGCTCAGCCATAGTCGAAACTGACGTGCCGAAACAGGCGTGACGCACGCTGCGTGATGCCTGTTCCCCTGCTTCATCGGATATCGGGTCGAACCATGGGCGAATTACTTCCGTTATTGATTCAAGGGGCCTGGGTCACGCTGCAGGTGACCTTCTTCGGCTCGCTGCTGGCGATTGTCGCCGCGGTCTTGGCGGCCCTCGGGCGGCTGTCGCCGTGGCGCGCGCTGCGCTGGTTCAGCATCACCTACATCGAAGTCTTCCGTGGCACCTCGCTGTTGGTCCAGCTGTTCTGGCTGTTCTTCGTGTTGCCGCTGCCGCCGTTCAACGTCGAACTGAGCCCCTACGCGGTGGCGATCGTCGGCCTGGGCCTGCACATCGGCGCTTATGGGGCCGAGGTCATGCGCGGTGCCATCAGCTCGGTGGCCAAGGGGCAATACGAAGCTTGCACGGCGCTGAATTTCAGTAGTTTCACGCGCTTCAAACGGATCATCTTGCCCCAGGCCTTGTTGGCAGCGATTCCGCCGGGCACCAACCTGCTCATCGAGCTGCTGAAAAACACCTCGCTGGTGTCGCTGATCACCTTGTCCGACCTGAGCTTCCGTGCCCGGCAACTGGACCAGGCGACCTTCCAGACCCTGGAGATCTTCAGCCTGGCCTTGGTGATGTATTTCATCCTCGCCCAGGCCATCAATTTCGGCATGCGCCACGTCGAACGGCGACTGAGCCGGGGCCGGATGCGTGGAGGTCTGTCATGACGCTGTTCGATTGGTCCTACGCCGCACAAATCCTGCCGGACCTGCTGCGCGCCTCTCTCAACACCGTGGGTATCACCCTGGTCGGTTTCCTGATCGCGATTGTCCTGGGGCTGTTCCTGGCGATTGGCCGGCGCAGTCGCACATTCTGGTTGTCGTGGCCGGCCACTGCGGTGATCGAGTTCATCCGCAGCACACCGCTGTTGATCCAGGTGTATTTCCTCTACTACGTACTGCCCAACTACGGCTTGAGCCTGACGGCCATGCAGGTCGGCATCCTCGGCATCGGCCTGCACTACGCCTGCTACATCGCCGAGGTCTATCGCAGTGGTCTCGACGCGGTGCCACGGGCGCAGTGGGAGGCGGTGACGGCATTGAACATCGCGCCGTACGACGCCTACCGCAACATCATCCTGCCCCAGGCGCTGCGACCGATCGTGCCGCCGCTGGGCAACTACCTGGTGGCGATGCTCAAGGACACGCCGGTGCTGTCGGCGATCACCGTGGTGGAAATCATGCAGCAGGCCAAGAATATCGGTTCCGAGAATTTCCGTTACCTGGAACCGATCACCATGGTAGGCCTGTTCTTCCTCGCCCTGAGCCTTGCCTTGGCCTATCTGGTACGGCGCCTTGAAACGCGCATGGAGCTACGCTAATGACTTTACCTCTGTCCACGCCCACCGATTTGTCCCGGCGCAGCACGCTGGCGTCGCAGCAGGAGGCCCCGGCCATGCAAGATCCCACACCGTCCCGGCCGATCGTGAGTTTCCAGGACGTGACCAAAAGCTATGGCAGCTTCACCGTGCTCGACCATCTGAACCTGGATGTCGCCCCCGGTGAAAAGGTCGCGATCATCGGCCCCAGCGGCTCGGGCAAGTCCACGCTGCTGCGGGTGTTGATGACCCTGGAAGGCATCAATCAGGGCCAGATCCGCGTAGAGGATGACTCCCTGACCCACATGCCCAACCGCAACGGCGTGCTGGTGCCGGCCAACGACCGACACATCCGCCGGGTGCGCGGCAAGATCGGCATGGTGTTCCAGAGTTTCAACCTGTTCCCCCACATGACGGCGCTGCAAAACGTGATCGAGGCGCCGGTGCAGGTGCTGGGCATGAACCCGAAAGAAGCCCGGGAGCGCGCCGCCGACCTGTTGAAACTGGTGGGGCTGGGCAACAAGCTCGACCATTATCCGTCGCAGTTGTCCGGCGGCCAGCAACAGCGGGTGGCGATTGCCCGGGCGCTGGCAATGCGGCCCAAGGTGATGCTGTTCGACGAAGTGACCTCGGCGCTTGACCCGGAGTTGTGCGGCGAAGTGCTGAATGTGATCCGCAAACTGGGGGCCGAACATAACCTGACGATGCTGATGGTGACCCACCAGATGGGCTTCGCCCGGGAGTTCGCCGACCGGGTGTGCTTTTTCTATAAAGGGCAGATTCACGAACAGGGCACTCCGGCGCAGATCTTCGAACATCCGCAACAAGAACGGACGTGCGCGTTTTTGAGTGCGGTGAAAGAGGCCAATTGATCCCATCAAATGAGCTGAGTACACCTTATTGTGGCGAGGGGATTTATCCCCGTTGGGCTGCGAAGCAGTCCTGAGCTCAAACACCTCGGTGTGTCAGTCCGATTGAGCGGACAGTTTGGGGGCTGCTTCGCAGCCCAGCGGGGATAAATCCCCTCGCCACAGGGTTTGGTATCAGCCTGAAGGGAAATGGCAGCCATAAAAAAACGGGGACCATGTCTGCATGGCCCCCGTTTCATTTACCTTCCAGCGATCAAGGGTATTGCTGGTAAGTCTGCCCCTGCTGTGCCGGCGGAGTCTGATACTGCTGGCCCGGAATCGCCTTGAGGTTGACCTCGACACGACGGTTCTGCGCACGGCCATTGACGTCGGCGTTGCTGGCTACCGGGTTGTCCGGGCCGGCGCCACGGGCCGACAGGTTGGCACCGCTCACGCCCTGGGACGTCAGGTAGGTCGCCACGCTCTGCGCACGACGCTGGGACAGGTCCATGTTGTGCTGGCGGCTGCCGGTGCTGTCGGTGTAGCCGACGATTTCGATCTGGTTCTGGTTGAACTCCTTGAGGGAGTTGGCCAGGTTATTCAGCGGCTGGTAGAAACTGGACGCGATGTTCGCCGAGTCGGTGGCGAAGGTGATGTTGCCCGGCATGATCAGCTTGATCTGGTCGCCCTGGCGCTGCACTTCAACGCCGGTATTGGCCATGCTGGCGCGCAGCTTCTTTTCCTGCTGGTCGGCGTAGTAGCCGTAACCGGCCGCAGAAGCCCCCACCACCGCTGCACCGATCAACGCGCCCTTGCCACGGTTATCGTGACCGATGGCCGCACCGGCCAACGCCCCCGCCAATGCACCGAGGCCGCCATACTTGGCGGTTTTGCTCATGCCCGAAGATTCGGTAGAGGCCTGGCCCTGATTGTCATAGGGGTTAGGCGACGCACAGCCGGACAACAAGGCCACAGCAGTAGCGACAACGATCAAGCGACGCGAGGTGAACATGAAGATGCTCCTGGGTTTTCAGTCTGAATGCCAAAGTGTAGGCAATCGACTCTGGCAGGCGTTGGAACGCGGCAATCGTTAAAAATTCCGTCGCGCTGCGTTGCGCTTCGCCCGGCTGACCGATAAAAAACCGGCGTCCGGGCGAATGCCCCTCACCCCTGCGCCAGGCAGCGGCTCACCCCCCTGACAATCATCTCCACTTCTCGCCCATCGATCGTCAACGGCGGCAGCAGGCGGATGGTCTGGCCCCGCGTGATATTGATCAGCAGGCCGTGGTCCCGGGCGGCGCGAAGGGCCAGGTCGCGGACCGGTTGCTTGAGTTCGATGCCGATCATCAACCCCTGGCCGCGGATCGCCAATACATTCGGGGTGTCCGCCAACTCGATGCGCAACCGGCTCAGCAATAGGTCGCCCTGGTGCCTGGCGTTGTCCACCAGCGCTTGTTGCTCAATGATCTCCAGCACCGTGCAGCCGACCCGACAGGCCAGCGGATTACCGCCAAAGGTGCTGCCATGGCTGCCAGGGGTAAACAGCTCGGCCGCCTTGCCCCGCGCCAGGCAGGCACCAATGGGTACGCCATTGCCCAGGCCTTTGGCGAGGGTCATGACGTCCGGCACGATGCCCTCGTGCTGGAACGCGAACCATTGGCCAGTGCGACCGATGCCGGTCTGGATCTCGTCGAGCATCAACAACCAGGCGCGCCGGCTGCACAGTTCACGCAAGGCCTTGAGATAGCCCGGCGGTGCGAGTTGCACACCGCTTTCGCCCTGGATCGGTTCTACCAGTACTGCGACGATGCGCTCGGCATGAGCTTGCTGGATCGCTTCAAACGCCGCCAGATCGCCGAACGGCACCTTGATGAAATCCCCCGGCAACCGATTGAAACCCAGCCGCACGGAGGGGCCGTCACTGGCGCACATCGTGCCCAAGGTGCGCCCATGGAACGCATTGTCCATGACCACTACCAACGGCTGCTCAATGCCTTTATGCCAACCATAGAGGCGCGCCAGTTTCAATGCGGTTTCGTTGGCCTCGGCGCCTGAGTTGTTGAAAAACGCCCGCTCCAGCCCAGACAGCTGGGTGAGCTTTTGCGCCAGGCGTTGTTGCCAATCGATGCTGTACAGGTTCGACGTGTGCAACAGCAGGCCGGCCTGCTCGCTGATGGCGGCCACCAACCGTGGGTGGGAATGGCCGACATTGGTCACCGCCACGCCCGCCACCGCATCGAGGTACTCGCGGCCATCCTGGTCCCACAGGCGCGTACCCAAACCATGGGTGAAACTCAGCGCCAGGGGTTGGTAAGTGGTCATCAGGCAGGCAGCGGTCATGGCATCAAGCTCCATTGGGTTGGTTTTTTCCAGTATGGTTAGCCACCAAGACTGGATAAACGCTGCTTTACTTCAATCATTTAAAAGCCGAGCTTGATAATGGACTTGTTCCAAGCAATGACCGTTTACGTGAAGGTAGTAGAAACCGGAAGCCTGACGGCGGCGGCCCAGGCGTGCGAAATGTCCACCACCATGGTGGGTAATCATCTTCGTGCACTGGAGCAACGTCTCGGCGTACGCCTGATCAACCGTACGACGCGGCGCCAGCGCCTGACTGAGTTTGGCTCGACCTACTACCAACGTTGCCTGGAAGTGCTGGGGCTGGTGGCCGATTCCGAGCGCCTGGCCGAACAGACCCAAGGCGAGCCCAGCGGCACCCTGCGCATCACCGCGCCGCTGACCTTTGGTACCGAACGCCTATCGCCGGCGCTGGCCGAATTCAGCCAGCGCTTCCCCCAGGTCAAGCTCGACGTGATGCTGACCAATCAGCGGCTGGACCTGCTCGAACATGGATTCGATGTCGCCATTCGCCTCGGCCATCCCGACCCGAAACTGATTGCCCGTCCGTTGGTGGACTACACCCTGACCATCTGCGCCTCCCCTGCCTACCTGGCCCGGCGCGGCACACCGGAACAACCGGCGGACCTGCAACGACACGACTGCCTGTCGTTCGCCTATTCGGCAGCAGACGAATGGCGCTTCGCCCAGGAACACTGGCCCATCAACGGCCCGGACGGCGAGATCAAGGTCCCGGTAAACGGACCGATGCTGATCAACAGCTCCTCGGGCCTGCATCGCGCCGCCTTGGCCGGGATGGGCGTGGTGATGCTGCCCGATGCGCTGGTGGCCCAGGACCTGAAGGATGGTCACCTGGTGGCGTTGTTGCAGGACTATCAGTTGCCCCATCGCCCAATGAGCCTGATGTACGCGCAGGACCGCTACCGTTTGCCGAAACTGCGCAGTTTTGTCGAGTTCGCACTGGAGAAATGGGGCAAACCCCAACCCAATGATGCTGTGGCGAGGGAATTTATCCCCGCTGGGTTGCGCAGCAACCCCAAGACTGTCGGTTCACATCGCAGGTGATGTCGGGTTTGATGATTTTTGGGGGGCCGCTACGCGCCCCTGCGGGGATAAATCCCCTCGCCACCAAAGCAAACCCCGTCTGAACATCCGCCGCTAGTTCCCCACTCCCCCCATCAGCTACTCTTCCTCCTTGGACGAGCATTTTGATATCAAGGTTGATGAGGAAACGATGATGGGAGATGCCTCGAACATCGATATGCTGCGGTTCGACCTGTCCGATCTGGACGAAGGCGTACTGCACACCATCCTGGAACTGGTCAGCGATGGCATCTGGGACTGGAATGCCAACACCGGCTTCGTCTACCGCAACCCCGGCTGGTACACGATGCTAGGCTACCTGCCTCATTCACTGGACAACAACGTGCTGACCTGGGAGAGCGTGATCCACCCGGATGACTATCCACGGGTCATGGCGTTGTTCGACGACTACCTGGAACAACGCTCCCACGGTTACCAGGCCGAATACCGCTGCCGCAAGCGCGATGGGGCCTACATCTGGATCGAGGATCGCGGCTACGTGATCGCCCGTAATCCGGACGGCACGGTGGCGCGCATGATCGGCGCCCATCGCAGTATCGACGACAAAAAGCGTCTGTTCGAACAACTGGAACAGCGTAACCAATCCCTGGAAGTCATCATTGAAGAACGCACCCGCGAACTGTCCCGGGTCAACCATCAGTTGCAGATCCAGCTCGACGAGAATCGCCGGCTTGCCGAAACCGATGCGCTGACGCGGGTCGCCAACCGTTATCGCCTGGACCAGGCACTGCCGCTGGCCTGTGAGCGCGCACAGCGTTTCCGCGAGCCGTTGTCGCTGATCGCCATGGACGTGGATGATTTCAAGGACATCAACGACCGCTACGGCCACGCCTTTGGCGACGCAGCGCTGGTGCAAGTGGTGCAGAGCGTCAAGCGTTGCCAGCGCGACGGCGATTTGCTGGTGCGCTGGGGCGGTGACGAATTCATCATGATCTTGCCCAATACCACCCTGGCCGACGCCCGCCTGCTGGCGGAAAGCATTCGCCGGGGTCTGTCCGACCTGCTGCCGGTGGGCGACTTCCAGATCACCATGAGTTTTGGCGTGGTGCAGCGACTCGAGAATGAACAGCACGCGACGTTGCTGCACCGGGCGGATCAGGCGCTGTATCGCTCCAAGATGTCGGGCAAGAATGTGATTTGTGAATGAACCGGGCCCAGGCCCGAAGGTAAAAAAGAATGCAGATATGAGGCGCTGGCAACGGTCATAGGCTGTATCCCTAGCAATCAGGCTTTCACCCTTGCCGATTCGATCCCCCTCCTTCCCACGCCTTTACCTGGGCTGCGCCGGCTGGTCGCTGCCCCGGGAGCACTGGCCGGCCTTTGCTGTCGACGGGACTCATTTGCAACGCTATAGCAGCCGATTCCCGGCCGTGGAAATCAACAGCTCGTTCTACCGCCCTCACCGTCCCGCCACGTATGCAAAGTGGGCAGCCAGCGTGGCCCGGGATTTTCGTTTCTCGGTCAAAGTGCCCAAGCAGATCACCCATGAACGGCGACTGATCGACTGCGAAGGGCCTGTGGATGAATTCCTCGGGCAATGCTCGCAACTGGGAGATCAGCTTGGCTGCCTCTTGATTCAGTTGCCCCCGTCGCTGGCGTTCGATGCCGCGGCGGCTGGGGCGTTCTTCAAGGCCGTGCGAGACCGTTATCAGGGTTACGCGGTGCTTGAGCCGCGACACCCGAGCTGGCTCGAGCCCCAGGCCGCAGCGATGCTGCAAGACGAATGCATCGGCCGTGTCGCCGCCGATCCGTCCCCCTTGCCCGGCGGCGATCAACCCGCTGGCTGGCCTGGCATTCGCTACTACCGCTTGCACGGTTCTCCACGGATTTACTACTCAGCTTACGAAGACGTCTGGCTGGAGCGCCTCGCCCGAGCATTGAAAGCTGACCCCGACACGCCGACCTGGTGCATCTTCGACAACACCGCCAGCGCCGCCGCGACGAGCGATGCCTTGCGATTGATGGACCTGATGCACAACTGAAACCCGCTACCGACAACAAATGGTCAGCTGCTACCGGTCCGACCGTGACAACACCGCCCGCGTCCAATAGATTAGGCGACCGGAAAAAAGCTCAATGCCTTTCTCGCCTCATCCCGCTAACAGAAGTAGTGAAATTTCAATGTCCGATTCCAACACCGCTGAATCCGTAGTCACCCTGTCGTCCAAAGCGGAATACGAAAACTCCATCAATCTTTCACAGCATCTGCCCCAGGCCAAAACCATCAGCGAAATGGTCCTCGATGCATTCCAGTCGAATCGCGAAAGCGACCAGATCCGCGAACTGCGCAACGCCATCCGCCAGGCTCACGATGCGTTCGACGACGACAAGGCCTACGAACTGATGGGCCAGCTCAAACAACTCAAAGACGCCGAAGCCGCCGATTTCGCGGCCCTGGAAGACCTGAGCAGCCGCTTCCCCATCAGCCGTATCCTCTCCAGCTACAAGGACGACCCGTCGTTTCAAGAACTGGTCTACGGCCTGGCCCTGAAAGTACTGAACCAGACCCATCAGGCCATCAGCAATCCGAGCGGCAGCAAGGGCAAGGCCTCACGCGCCAAGAAAGAAGCCGAAGTGTTTGTCATCAGCAAGGACGGCATCAGCGTCACCCTGCCCCTGCGCACACCACGCTCCAAGCCGAACGTCGACCGCGAGGCCTTCGAGTTCCTGGGCTTCAACTTCGTAGGCGAAGGCGACGAAGCCGAGCTGGAAAGCGAAACTTTCCTGGACAATGACGGCACCGAACAACAGGCCACCCGCAAAAGCATCGTCACCGCCCTGCAACAGCAAAAAGCATTCGACGGCTACAGCATCGCCCAGCAATAAGCCATCGCCCAACGATCGTTCCCACACTCCGCGTGGGAATGCCTCCTCGGACGCTCCGCGTTCGGCTTCTTGGGACGCAGAGCGTCCCTGGCTGCATTCCCACGCAGAGCGTCCAGGCAACGCCCATGAAAAAGCCCCGCTCTTCTCTCAAAGGCGGGGCTTTTTCATGGGGATGAGGAGATCGTCTCAAACAGCTCCGAGCCGCTCGACCATGTCTGGAAATTTCTCGACCAGCCTGATCAGAAGAGCCGCCTGGGCATTGGGTTTGGACTTCTCCTGCTCCCAGTTCCTAAGGGTGCCAGGACTGGTCCTGATGCTCTTGGCAAAAACGGCCTGAGACATATGGAGCTTGTCGCGCAACGCTACGATTTCTTGCGCCGACACCTCGGGAACCGGTTTGTCTTCGATCGATATCTGGCGAAGGGTAATCTTGCCCTCACGGTGAGCAGCCATCTCCTCGACGCCTTGCATCATCTCGGCAAACAGATCACGTTTTTTCATAAGGTACCTCGCACTTTCAACTCTGCTTCTATGGCGCGCTTGAGCGTCTTCTCTTGCTCGGAGGTGAGGTTTTCCAACTCGTCCTTGTCATAAATCGCGAACATCCAGAACTGACGATCATTCATGAGCCAATAGTAAATGACTCGCAACCCACCTCGCTTCCCTTTGCCACGGCGTTCATCGAACCAGCGCAGCTTACGAAAGCCGCCGGTACGTGGCATGACGTCCCCGACCTCAGGATGCTGCAGCATATAGGACTGAAGCAGGCGATATTCATCGTCAGTCAGGTAATGGCCAACCGTGGCGGTGAACGTAGTCGTTTCAAAAAATAGGGTACGCATGGCAAAAACTATAGGCAAATTGCTTATAGTTCAACAAACCAAAATCTATTGCGACGAATGACAGCCAATCCATGCCCCACCTAGACAAAAAGCCCCGCGCTTCTCTCGAAGGCGGGGCTTTTCGTGCAGCTTCTGAAGCTTAAGGCGCGTAAGTCAGCAGCAGCTCACTCGGCACTTTGAAGTCCAGGGACATCATGACGCTCAGGGCGGTGATGGTGAAGATCGAGAACACGAACAGCTTGCGTGCCCAGACCGTGTCATCCACCGCCTTGTAGCCGGTCCAGGCCATGTACAGCCAGTACATGCCCATGGCGGCGGCGACGGCGAGGTAGCTCATGCCGGCGTAACCGCTGAAAGTCAGCATCAAGGTCGCCACCAGGAAGGCCAGGATGTAGAGCAGGATGTGCTTCTTGGCTACCAGGATACCGCGCTTGACCGGCAACACCGGAATCGACGCTGCCAGGTAGTCGTTGAAGCGGAAGATCGCGATGGCATAGGAATGCGGCATCTGCCACAGGCTGAACATCACCAGCAGCGTCAGCGCCGCCATGTCGAAGCTGTTGCTCACCGCCACGTAGCCGATCACCGGCGGCATCGCCCCCGACAGGCTGCCCACCAGCGTGCCGTGGACCGACTTGCGCTTGAGGTACAGGCTGTAGAGGCCGACGTAGATGACAAAACCGATCACCGCGAACAACGCCGCCAATGGATTGGCCACCCAGTACAACAGCGCCACGCCGGCCACGCCCAGCACCGTGGCGAATGCCAGGGCCAGTTGCACCGGAATCAGGCCTTGGACCAGCGCCCGATTCTTGGTGCGCTCCATCTTGATGTCGATATCGCGGTCGATGCAGTTGTTGAACACGCAACCGGACGCCACCACCAGGGAAGTGCCGATCATCGCCGCCAGGAAGATGGCCAGATCGACATGCCCTTTCGAGGCCAGGAAAAACCCGCCTGCCACAGAAAGCACGTTACCGAAAATGATCCCCGGCTTGGTGATTTGGATAAAGTGCTTCAGGGACATCCGGACTTTCCTCAGTGCGCCATCATGTTGGTGTGGATGCTGAACATGATCCACAACGACAGGCCGACCAGCAGGACAATCACGATCGCGGCAAAGACAAACGCGACCACATTGTTACGTTGGGCGGCGGAGCGGTCCAGGTGCAGGAAGTACACCAGGTGCACCAATACCTGGACCACGGCGAAGATCAGGATGATCCACAGGGTCAGGCTCTTGGGCAGCGACGGGTACATCACCAGGCCGAACGGAATGACGGTCAGGATCACCGACAGGATGAAACCGATGGCGTAGGACTTGACGCTGCCGTGGCCGGCGTCGTGGCCATCATGGGAATGTGCGTTAGCCATTTACAGGGTCCCCATCAGATAAACAACGGTGAATACGCAGATCCACACCACGTCCAGGAAGTGCCAGAACAGGCTCAGGCAGCTCAGGCGCGTCTTGTTGGTGGCGGTCAGGCCGTTTTTGTGGACCTGGTACATCATGATCGCCATCCAGATCAGGCCGCTGGTCACGTGCAGGCCGTGGGTGCCGACCAGGGTGAAGAACCCGGACAGGAAACCGCTGCGGCTAGGACCGAAGCCTTCGGAGATCAGGATGTGGAACTCGTTGATCTCCATGCCGATGAAGCCGGCACCGAACAGGAAGGTCATGGCCAGCCAACCCAGTACCTGGGTTTTCTTGCCCTTGAACAACGCCAGCATGGCGAAGCCGTAGGTGATCGAGCTGAACAGCAGCAGCGCGGTTTCGCCCAGTACGTACGGCAGTTCGAAGATGTCGTGGCCCGATGGGCCACCGGCGACGTTGTTAACCAGCACCGCGTACGCTGCGAAGATCGACGCAAACAGAATGCAGTCGGTCATCAGGTAGAGCCAGAAACCGAATACGGTCATCTCGCCCGAATCGTGGTGATGGTCATCGTGCCCATGGTCATGACCATGGGCGTGTCCAACAGTGGTCACTAAGTTCGACATGGTTTAAGCCTGTTCCAACGAGGTTTCAACACGGGTGGCGTTGGCGGGGACTTTCCCGGCCGCGACCAGACGTTTGTGCTGCTCGGCTTCGATGCGCTCGATGACATCCACCGGCACCATGTAGCCCTGATCGTCACGGGCAGCATGGATAGCGAAATACACCACGGTGCCGACCAGGCTGGCGATGGCCAGCCACCAGATGTGCCAGATCATCGCGAAACCGAACACGGTCAGCAGCGCGCCCATGACCACACCGGTAGCCGTGTTGTTGGGCATGTGGATCGGCTCGTACTTGGCCGGGACCGGGTACGCGGTACCGTTTTCCTTGGCTTCGGTGAACGGGTCGATGACGTCTGCTTTTGGCAGCACGGCGAAGTTGTAGAACGGCGGTGGCGAAGAGGTCGACCATTCCAGGGTATGGGCATTCCACGGGTCGCCGTGTTCGCACATGTTCTCTGGCTTGTTGCGATCGCGCACGCTGACATACAACTGGATCAGCTGGCAGGCGATACCAACAGCGATCATCACCGCACCAAACATGGCGACGTACAGGTACGGCACCCACTCAGGGTTGGTGGTGGTGTTCAGGCGACGGGTCATGCCCATGAAGCCCAGTACATAGAGCGGCATGAACGCGACGAAGAAGCCGGTGATCCAGAACCAGAACGCTGCCTTGCCCCAGCCCTCGTGCAGCTTGAAGCCGAAGGCTTTCGGGAAGTAGAAGGCGAAGCCGGCGATGTAGCCGAACACCGCACCGCCGATGATCACGTTGTGGAAGTGCGCGATCACGAACAGGCTGTTGTGCAACACGAAGTCAGCACCCGGGATGGCCAGCAATACGCCGGTCATGCCGCCGATGGCGAAGGTCACCATGAAGCCCAGGGTCCACATCACGTGGCTGGTGAAACGCAGACGGCCCTGGTAGATGGTGAACAGCCAGTTGAACAGCTTCACCCCCGTCGGGATCGAAATCAGCATCGTCGCCAGGCCGAAGAAGGCGTTGACGCTGGCACCCGAGCCCATGGTGAAGAAGTGGTGCAGCCAGACCATGAAGCCCAGTACCGAGATCGCGCCTGAAGCGTAGATCATCGAGTGGTGGCCAAACAGTTTCTTGCCGGAGAAGGTCGAGATGACTTCGGAGAAAATCCCGAACGCCGGCAGGATCAGGATGTACACCTCAGGGTGACCCCAAGCCCAGAACAGGTTGACGTACATCATCGGATTTCCACCCAGTTCATTGGTGAAAATGTGGAAATCCATGTAGCGGTCAAGCGTCAGCAGGGCCAGGGTAGCGGTCAGGATCGGGAAGGAAGCGACGATCAGCACGTTGGCCCAGGTGCAGGTCCAGGTGAAGATCGGCATGTCCATCAGCTTCATGCCCGGGGTACGCATCTTCACCACGGTGGCGAGGAAGTTGACCCCCGTCAGCGTCGTACCCAATCCGGAAAGCTGTAGCGCCCAGATGTAGTAATCCATCCCCACGCCCGGACTGTATTGCAGGCCCGACAGCGGCGGATAGGCAACCCAGCCGGTCTTGGCGAACTCACCAACGCCCAGGGACAGGTTGATCAGCACCACGCCGGACACCAGCAACCAGAAGCTCAAGGAGTTCAGGAACGGGAAGGCCACGTCACGGGCGCCGATCTGCAGCGGCACTGCGAGGTTCATCAGGCCGGTGAAGAAGGGCATCGCCATGAAGATGATCATGATCACACCGTGGGCGGTGAAGATCTGGTCATAGTGTTCAGGCGGCAGGTAGCCAGGCGAACCCTCGGTGGCCATGGCCAGCTGGGTACGCATCATGATGGCGTCGGCAAAACCACGCAGCAGCATGACCATGGCGACAATGATGTACATCACGCCGATTTTCTTGTGGTCGACCGAGGTCAGCCACTCGGTCCACAGGTAGGTCCACTTCTTGAAATAAGTGATGCCTGCAAACAATGCCAGACCACCCAGCGCGATGATGGCGAGGGTCACCATGACAATCGGCTCGTGGAACGGGATCGCTTCCCAACTTAATTTACCAAACATCGTTTACTCCTCTGCCCCGGCAGCTGAATGCGAGCTCATGTCCATCCCTTCCATGTTGTGAGCCACTTCCTTCTCGTTCTTCTCGTGGTGCATCGGCTTGCCCGGATTCATCCCTTCATACTTGTCGATGATGGTCTGGAACAGGTTCGGCGTAACCGACGAGTAGAGTTCGACTGGGTTGTTCTGGCTCGGCTTGGAAAGGGCTTCGTATTCAGCTTTTTCAAGCTGTTTAGGTGCCTTCTTCACATCGTTGACCCAGGCGTCGAAATCTTCCTGGGTCGTGGCGATTGCTTTGAACTTCATGCCGGTAAAGCCCGCGCCGCTGTAGTTGGCGGAGATACCGTCGAGTTCGGCGTTCTGGTTGGCGATCAGGTGCAGCTTGGTCTGCATGCCCGCCATCGCGTAGATCTGGCCGCCCAGGCCCGGGATGAAGAACGAGTTCATCACGGTGTCTGAAGTGACCTTGAAATTGATCGGCGTGTGGGCCGGGAACACGATCTTGTTGACCGTGGCGATGCCTTGTTCCGGGTAGATGAACAGCCACTTCCAGTCCATGGAGACCACTTCAATGGTGATCGGCTTGACGTCCGAATCCAGCGGACGATAGGGGTCCAGGGCGTGGGTCGACTTGTAGGTGATGTAACCCAGGGCAATGATGATCAGCACCGGAATGGTCCACACCGCCACTTCGATCTTGGTCGAGTGCGACCACTTCGGCGTGTAGGTGGCATTGGTATTGGTTGCGCGGTACTTCCAGGCGAACAGGAAGGTCATGACGATGACCGGCACAACGACCAGCAACATCAGCAGCGTAGCGGTGATGATCAGGTTTCGTTCATCCAGGCCGACCTGGCCCTTGGGATCGAGCAAGGTCATGTTGCAGCCTCCCAGCAGCAACGTGCCGAGCAGCGGCAACAAGCCTAGTAATCGGGGGTACCTGTTTTTACTCATCTCACGACCTCTAAAGCAGCTTGCGCAATGCAGTTGGGTTTTGATCGCCAACACTTCACCCTGCCAAGGGTTGGCATTTTCTTGGATTGAATAAGGGCTGCCCGTCGAACGTCAGCGGCAGTTCGACACATCCTGGGCCAGCAGTGAGTTCTTATTCGTTGGTCAAAGGCCTAGTTCAAGCCCAATTCCATTTGGTGCGGGTAGTTGGAGGCACCGACACCTGGGGTCGCATGGGGCGCTGGCGCCCTTCGACCACTCTCGTGCTCAAGCTTGAGCCGGGTCGGAAAATCGGTGCGGGCGATTGTAGTGAGCTGACGCGCTGTAGACCATGTCTCATCTCGAAATAATTTTTATCCGATCCGGCAACAATCTCTTGCCGATATTGCAACGAGCCAGCATGTTATCGAAATTCATTCTCAACAAGAACCCCAAAAAACGTAGGCCTACTACGCCCGATTTAGACAGCTCGAGAGGATCATCAAGAGGTTTTTTGCCCGGCAAGCGCCCAGTTTTCGGGGCCTGCGGCGCCTGACGCGGCGCTGTTAAAAATGCCTGCTGCAGGCGATACCCTGATTGCGAAACCAGACATTTTTTTGTTACAGGAAAGCGTGCTTTATCTCCCTCGCAAGGGCTGAGCGCCGCAAGATATGTGACAACGTGTCGCACATTGCCGCAGGTCATTCTTGCCTCGGATCAAGGACGCTCCGGCTTGAGCGTGAAACGTAAAACGCCCCGGCTCTCCAGAAGAGAACCGGGGCGTTTCATCGAGGCGTTTCAGCGAAGCGGTTTGCGGTTACGTGACACCAGCAACGGCACCAGCACCACTGTCAACACGAAGGCCACCAGTGCCCACTGTGCCAGGGACAGCCCCAGGATCGGTGGGTAGGGGGTGGAGCAAAAGCCGTCGACCTGGAATCCCAACGGAAAGATCTTCGCCAACGGCAGGTCATCGACAATCGGTTGCAACACGTCGATGCCGCAACTGACCGCCGGAAAGAACTGGGTGTACACGTGATGCCCCGCCACACCGGCACCGGCCAGGGCGCTGAGCACCACGAGGCCTTCGAAAATCGTCAGGCTGCGGCGGGTGCGCATGGCGGCGCCGATGAAGGCGAAGATTGCGATCAGCAACAGCGCATAGCGTTGCAAGATACACAGCGGGCACGGCGCCTCACCGAGGGCCACCTGCATATACAGCGCACCGCCAATCAGCGCCAGGCAGATCAGCCCCAGCAGCACCAGATAGCGCCGCTCACGCCCTAACCGCATCATTTCCTCACTCATTGCGTTTCCCTTTGTCTGCATGGATCGACGCGCGGCACGGCAACATTCGGGCGCGCGGTCGGATGCCCGAAGTCTACACGCAGACCATGACAGTGAACGAGCAGCGGGCGTCGACATTGAAGGGGAATAGACCGCAAGAAGGTTAAGTGCGGATTAATTCTGGCAGCTGGACAAGGATGGACCTGCCGTCGCCATCGCGAGCAGGCTTGCTCGCGAAAGCGATGGGTCAGCTTGCATCAATGTTGGATGTGCCGCCGTCTTCACGAGCAAGCCCGCTCGCACAAGGGATCTGTGGCGGGCGTGGAGACCTTATTCCAGCGCTGCCGCCGGGCCGAAGAATTCGTAACGGCTCTGCTGCTCCGGCACGCCCAAGGCCTTGAGGTGACGCTTGACGGCGCCCATGAAGCCCTTCGGGCCGAGGAAATAGGCGTCCACGTCACGTTGCTGCGGCAGCCATTGCGCCAGTTGTTCCTGGCTCAGCAGCCCCACCTTGTCGGCCGCCGGGCTCAAGCCGTCGTCTTCGTCGTAGCAGTAGAAGCGCTTGAGCTGCGGATGCCGCTTGGCCAGGTCGTCGATCCAGTCGCGGAAAGCATGGGCACGGCCGTTGCGCGCGCAATGAATGAAATGCACCGGCCGCTCGGTTTGCAGCGCCGCCTGCAACATGGCCAGGGTCGGGGTGATGCCGACGCCGCCACTGATCAGCACCAGCGGTTTGTCGCTGGCAGTCAGGTAGAAATCGCCGGACGGCGGGAACAACTGGATGCGGCTGCCGACGTCGAAATGATGATGCAGGTGGTTGGACACCCGCCCGCCCGGCTCGCGCTTGACGCTGATACGGTATTGACCGTTGTCCGCCAGGGCTGACAATGAGTAGTTGCGGCGTACTTCCTCGCCATCGAGCATGAGCTTCATGCCGATGTACTGGCCCGGCTCGGCCAACAGGATCGGGCCCTTGTCCGCCGGTTCAAAGTAAAACGAAGTGATCTCCGAGCTTTCCTGGACCTTGGCTGTCAGGATGAATTCACGCTCGCCACGCCAGCCGCCCGGCGCCTGGGCCTTCTTGTCGTACATGCCAGCTTCGGCGCCGATCAAGATATCGGCCAACTGGTTGTAGGCTGCGCCCCACGCCGCAATCACTTCGGGTGTGGCGATCTCCGCGCCCAGCACTTCGGCGATTGCTCGCAGCAGGCACGCACCGACAATCGGGTAATGTTCCGGCAGGATCTGCAGGGCAACGTGCTTGTTGACGATCTTCGCCACCAGGTCGCCCAATTGATCGAGTTGGTCAATGTGCCGCGCATACATCAACACACCGTTGGCCAAAGCCCGCGGCTGATCGCCACTGGCCTGGTGAGCCTGGTTGAACAACGGGCGTACCTGCGGGTATTCGGACAGCATCATGCGATAGAAGTGAGTGATCAGCGCCTCACCACCACTTTCAAGCAACGGAACGGTGGAGCGAATGATGGCGCGTTCTTCTCGACTGAGCATAAGGTGACTCCTGGCGTATGACCGATAACAGTTAGGTAAGTCTTATCAGTTTCCATGCCATTAATTTTTTTATTGAATATCAGTCAGTTACATACAGTGTAGTCATATCGACACGGTTCATCTTATAGTCGTTAAGACTACATGGAGTCATTATGACCGCAACCGCCCTGCTGACCTCCCTGCTGCCACTGGTGGCCGATCTGTCCCGCGAACTGCCTGAAGGCGAACGTTATCGGCGCCTGCTCGGCACCTTGCGAACCCTGCTGCCCTGCGATGCGGCGGCGTTGTTGCGCCTGGACGGCGACTGCCTGGTGCCGCTCGCCGTGGATGGCCTGAGCACCGATACACTGGGCCGGCGATTCCGGGTCAGCGAACACCCGCGCTTCGAAGCGCTGCTGGCCAACCCACAGCCCACCCGCTTCGCCGCCGACAGCGGCCTGCCCGATCCCTACGACGGACTGGTCGAGGGGCTCGCCGAGCATCTGGAGGTTCACGACTGCATGGGCTGCCCGCTGTTCGTCGACGAGCGGCCCTGGGGCCTGCTGACCCTGGATTCGCTGGATCCGGAGCGCTTCGAGCCCATCGACCTGAGTGCCCTGCAAGCCTTCGCCAGCCTCGCCGCCGCCACGGTCAGCGCCGCCGAGCGTATTGAGCGCCTGGCCCTGAAGGCCGAGGACGAGCACCGCCGCGCCGAGGTCTATCGCCAGGCCAGCGGCCAGCAACCTCGCGACATGGTCGGCCAGAGCAAGGCCCACAAACGCCTGGTGGAAGAGATCACGCTGGTGGGCAGCAGCGACCTGACGGTATTGATCACCGGCGAAACCGGCGTAGGCAAGGAACTGGTCGCCCAGGCCATCCATGCCGCGTCGAAACGTGCCGAGCAGCCACTCATCAGTCTCAATTGCGCCGCCCTGCCCGATACCCTGGTGGAAAGTGAACTCTTCGGCCATGTACGAGGCGCCTTCACCGGGGCCACGAACGACCGGCGCGGCAAGTTCGAACTGGCCGACGGCGGCACCTTGTTTCTCGACGAAGTGGGCGAGTTGTCCCTGGCCGTCCAGGCCAAGTTGTTGCGGGTACTGCAAAGCGGCCAACTGCAACGCCTGGGCTCGGACAGGGAACACCGGGTCGATGTGCGCCTGATCGCGGCCACCAATCGCGACTTGGCCGAGGAAGTGCGCAACGGCCGTTATCGGGCCGACTTCTACCATCGCTTGAGTGTGTACCCGCTGCAGGTGCCGGCGCTGCGCGATCGTGGACGTGATGTGCTGCTGCTCAGCGGTTTTTTCCTGGAGCACAACCGTTCGCGCATGGGCCTGGGCAGCCTGCGCCTGACCGGCGACGCCCAGGCCGCGCTGCTGGCCTACGACTGGCCAGGCAATGTGCGCGAACTGGAACACCTGATCGGCCGCAGCGCCTTGAAGGCCTTGGGCCGGTGCGCGACGCGCCCGAAAATCCTCAGCCTCAGCGCCCAGGACCTGGATTTGCCCCAGGCGCCTGTGGACAACCCCACTCCTTCGTCCATCAGCCCGGCGTCGACCGCGCAGGGCGTAACGGGGGACTTGCGCGAAGCGGTGAACGAGTTCCAGCGCACGCTGATCGCTGCCTGCCTGGAGCGTCACCAACACAACTGGGCCAGCGCCGCCCGGGAGCTCGGGCTGGACCGGGCGAACCTGGGGCGGATGGCCCGGCGGTTGGGGCTGAAATAATCCCGTCTGTTGCCGCCGACCGCTGTTGTGGCGAGGGGATTTATCCCCGCTGGGTTGCGAAGCAGCCCTGAAACCTCTCGCCTCGGAGTGCCAGACTAAATGCGTTCAACCTTTCTGGGGGGGGTTGCTACGCAACCCAGCGGGGATAAATCCCCTCGCCACAAATAAATCCCCTTGTCACAGATAAATCCCCTTGCCAGAGATAAATCCATTCACCACAAGGTGTGTACTCACAGGTCATTGACTTGAAATTGACTGTCGGCGGCTTTCGCCCTAAAGCCTGCCCCCGACAAGTCGATAACCCAATATCAAAAGCTGTTTTGGCGAGCGGCATGCTCGCCCCACCTTTTTCCACAGAAGGTTTTTATGTCTTCCAACAAAGCCCGCGCAGATTCACTTTCGCTTCTGCTGTTTACCTTGCGCAGCGGCAAGCTGATGGCAATCAACCTGCTCAAGGTCAGCGAAATCATTCCCTGCCCACCATTGACCAAGCTGCCGGAGTCGCATCCGCACGTCAAAGGCATCGCCACCCTGCGCGGGACATCGTTGTCGGTGATCGACCTGAGCCGCGCCATTGGCGAGCGACCGCTGGAAGACCCGGATGGTGGCTGCCTGATCGTCACTGACGTCAGCCGCTCCAAACAGGGTTTGCATGTGCAGGCCGTGAGCAAGATCGTGCATTGCCTGACCACCGACATCAAACCACCGCCCTACGGCTCCGGCGGTGTGCGTTCGTTCATCACCGGCGTGACCTCGGTGGACGGCACGCTGGTGCAGGTGCTGGACATCGAAAAGGTCATCCACGGCATCGCGCCAGCGCAGATCGAAACCGCGCCGACCGAACTGAGCATGGAAGACGCCGAGGTGCTGGGCAACGCACGGATCCTGGTGGTCGATGACAGCCAGGTCGCGCTGCAGCAATCGGTACACACCCTGCGCAACCTGGGCCTGCAATGCCACACCGCCCGCAGCGCCAAGGAAGCCATCGAATGCCTGCTGGACCTGCAAGGCACGGCCGAACAGATCAACCTGATCGTCTCCGATATCGAGATGTCCGAGATGGACGGCTATGCCCTCACCCGGACCCTGCGCGAAACGCCTGACTTCGCCCACCTCTACGTGTTGCTGCACACCTCGCTGGACAGTGCCATGAACAGCGAAAAAGCCCGGCTGTCGGGTGCCAACGGCGTGCTCACCAAGTTCTCTTCACCGGAACTGACCAAGTGCCTGATCACGGCGGCCAAGGCCGTTGCCGAGCAAGGTCACTGAGTCATCTCGGTTGCTCGCTTCTGCGTTCCAGCGCGGGAGCGATCACCGTCCGACAACCTCAGGCATACTCTTGTCCTGGCTTCCCGGAACAAGGCTCCCTGATGAAAATCCGTCTGTTGATTCTCCTTGGTCTCACCGTCCTGGCCTCCCAGGCTCATGCCTCCAGCCCGGACGCCTGGGCCACCCACGATAAAGCCGTGCTGGCCAGTTGCATCAAGGCCAGCAGCTTGAAGAGCGCTGAGCCGGTAGGTAGCGCCGCTCAATTCGACGACCGGGTCGGCTACACCGCGCTATTGCTGCAAGGCCAATATCCGCAGGAACACATGAAAGGGGCGATCGGCACCGAGTTGTGCCTCTACCGCAAAAAAACCAAAACCGCCTACGTGACCGAGTGGGACTCGATCCACCCTGCCGCTACCGACCGGTGAGTGGCGCATAACTTGCTTCGCACGGTCCATCACGGCGTTTTTCTGTCGCCGTCCCCAGCTTTCTGCGACCGGGCGCTCAATGAACACAACGTTTTCCTGTGTAGGGTGCGGCAAATGCTGCACCGATCACCACGTCCCCCTGACCCTCGACGAGGCCCGGATGTGGGCGGACGACGGCGGCCAGGTGATTGTCCTGGTGGAAGCCTTCCTGCCCAATGGCCTCGGCCTGCCGGCAGGGCAACGCGAGCATGCCGAACGACGCTCGGCGGTGGTCCGTAGCGGCACGAGCGACGCGCTGGTGGCGATCACGCTCGCCGCTTATAACGTGGGTCGTTGCCATAATCTGGACGACGAAAACCTGTGCCGCATCTATGAGCGCAGACCCTTGGTGTGCCGCATCTATCCCATGGAAATCAACCCACACATCCCGCTCAATCCCGCCGCCAAGGATTGCCCACCGGAGTCGTGGGAAACGGGGCCGCAGTTGATACTTGGCGGTGAATTGGTGGACCAGGAACTGGCCCGGTTGATCGAGCGTTCACGCCAGGCCGATCGTGAGGAAATCGCGATCAAGGAACGCATCTGCATGTCCCTGGGTATCCACACGACGGCGTTGAAGGGCGACGGATTCACGGCCTACCTGCCGAACATGGCTGCGTTTGCCGCCGCCATCGATCAAGCCCGCTCTCGGCCGTTGGACCAAGCGGCTGGCGAATGGCAGTTCCACCTGTCCGGCGAGGATGTGGCCAACCAGGTCTCGGCCAGCGGCGCGCGGGTGGTCACTGAAGCACCGGTCACCTACGCGTTCATTTCCCTGCGAGCCGCCTGAGTCTGTAAAGATCCCCCAGAGGACTGGCGGCGCTGCGATTACACTCTCCCCTCTCGCCTAACCCGCGCCATGAATGTTAGCGTGCTTGGTATTCCCTGCAGATGAGCCTTGCACGATGAAAAAAACCGTACTTGCCTTCAGCCGTATCACGCCCCCCATGATCGAACGCCTGCGCCAGGACTTCGACGTGATCGTCCCCAATCCGTCGAACGGCGATATCAACGCGCAGTTCAACGAAGCCTTGCCTCACGTCCACGGGCTGATCGGTGTCGGTCGCAAGCTCGGCCGCGAGCAACTGCAGAGCGCCACGAACCTGCAAGTGGTCTCCAGCGTGTCGGTGGGCTACGACAACTATGACCTGGCCTACTTCAATGAACGCGGGATCATGCTCACCAACACCCCCGACGTGCTCACCGAAAGTACCGCCGACCTGGCCTTCGCCCTGCTGATGAGCAGCGCCCGGCGCGTGGCCGAACTGGACGCCTGGACCAAGGCTGGCCAATGGCAGGCGACAGTCGGCCCGCAACTGTTCGGCAGCGATGTACATGGCAAGACCCTGGGTATCGTCGGCATGGGCAATATCGGCGCGGCCATTGCCCGGCGTGGCCGACTTGGATTCAACATGCCAATCCTCTACAGCGGCAACAGTCGCAAGACTGAACTGGAAAACCAACTGGGCGCACAGTTTCGCGAATTGGATCAGTTGCTGGCCGAAGCGGACTTCGTCTGCCTCGTCGTACCGTTGAGCGAAAAGACCCGCCACCTTATCGGTCAGCGTGAACTGGGCCTGATGAAGCCGAGTGCCATCCTGGTCAACATTTCCCGGGGCCCTGTGGTAGACGAACCAGCGTTGATCGAAGCGTTGCAGAACAACCGCATCCGCGGTGCCGGGCTGGATGTCTACGAGAAAGAGCCATTGGCCGAATCGCCGCTATTCCAGCTGAAAAACGCCGTGACCCTGCCCCACATTGGCTCGGCGACTCACGAAACCCGTGAGGCCATGGCCAATCTGGCTGTGGATAACTTGCGCAGTGCCTTGTTGGGCGAGCGACCAAAGAACCTGGTCAACCCGCAAGTCTGGAAGTAAACCTTCCGCAAAAGTCCCCGGCGGAACACACCGTGGCGAGGGAGCTTGCTGTGGCGAGGGGATTTATCCCCGTTGGGCTGCGCAGCAGCCCTGATCCGGCTGATGTGGTCGACCTGACTCACCGAGCTGTCAGGGTTTGGGGCTGCTCCGCAGCCCCACGGGGATAAATCCCCTCGCCACAGCAAGCTCCCTCGCCACGGGGTTATCGCCAGGCGTTCTGTCTCAGCGGGCACCCAGCGCGACATTCGTCGCCACCGGCCGCGGCTTGCGGAACACCAGCACGTTCCCCAGCATCACCAGGACCAACCCGACCAGCGCCGGCGCGGTCCACTGATACCCTTCGGCAAACGCCGAGACATTCAACGCCACCACCGGGAACAACACGGTGCAATACGCCGCCCGCTCCGGGCCCATGCGTCCCACCAGCGTCAGATAGGCCGTAAAGCCGATCACCGAACCTGGGATCACCAAGTACAACAGCGAGCCGATGTAGCGTGTGCTCCATTCCATGTCGAACGGGATGCCTTTGAACGCACACCACACCGCCAGCATCGCCGCGCCATAGGCCATGCCCCAGGCGTTGGTGGTCAACGGCTTGAGGCCCGCCTTCTGCTGCAGGCTCGACAGCATGTTGCCTGCCGAGAAACACAAGGTGCCCAGCAACGCCAGCGCCAAGCCAAGCAAGGTTTGCGGGCTTGCGCTATGGCCGGCCAGTTCCGGCCAGAAGAGCAGCGCCAGCCCCAGCAGCCCCAGGGCGCCCCCCAATAGCACGTTACGGGCAATCCGCTGACCGAAGAACACGCGGGCATTGAGGGCGTTCCAGAGCGTGGCGGTGGAAAACACCACAGCGACCAACCCGCTGGGAATCCACTGGCTGGCGGTCAGGAAGCACATGAAATTAATGCAGAACAGACACAGGCCCTGGGCAACGCAAATCAAATGGCCGCGCCGATTCATCACCTGCAAGCGCCGGCTGAGCAAGAGCATCGCAAACAGGATCAGGGCTGCAAGGCCGAAGCGATAGACAATCGACACGGGAATGGCGACGACGCCCAACTGCAATTTCAGGGCAATCCAGGTGGTGCCCCAGATGAGCACGGTAAGCAGGTACAACGAGAGGTTCATGGTGACGGCTCCTGACAATGACGCTCAGTGTCCCGCTGCCATTGACCCGGCGCTTGCGTAAACTTGCGGTTTTGTCGGCTGACAGGCTGGCACGGATCGACCGACAGAGTAGGATGCAAGCGTTGGAGAACCGATCATGTCCACACTGCAAACCCTACAAGTCTTTCAAGCCCTCAACAGCTCGCCCAATGCTCGCCTGGAGCACAGCGCCGAGCTCGGGGACGGCATGGCGGCCGCTTTGTGGAGCAACCACCACGACGCCCGGGACTACGAGGCGCCAACGCACCATACGCTGTCGTGCTACATCGCTGGCGGCACCGGTACGTTTCGCCGCGAGCGGCCCGACACCACGGGGGCACCGGACAAACTCTGCATCCTGCCGGCCGGGCATGAATCAGCCTGGGTCATCAACGGCGACATTCGCCTCGCCCACCTGTATTTCAGTGCTGAACAATTTGCCCTTGGTTGCGTCACACTGCTGGACCGCGAACCCCGGCAGGTGCAACTGCACGAAGAGACCTTCCTCGACGACCCGCGACAGGCACAGCGTTTTCGCCAGTTGATCGCGCTGAACTGGGACGAACCCGGTGAACGCCTGCTGACCACCAGCCTGGCCCATGACTTGCTCAATCACCTGCTGCTCAGCCAGGTGGGCCAACGCCAGGGACTTCGCCTCAAAGGCGGCCTGGCCGCTCATCAGCGGCGGTTGCTGGTGGATTACGTCGACAGCCACTTGGCCGATGCCATCAGCCTCGGCCAATTGGCGGCGTTGTGTGCGTTGTCCGAATACCACTTCGCGCGGATGTTCCGCGAGAGCTTCGGGCTGCCTCCTCATCAATATGTGCTGGCCAGACGCTTGACCTGCGCGCGGCATTTACTGCGCACCACCTCACAACCGCTGGGCGACGTGGCGCTGGCCTGCGGATTTGCCAGCGCCAGCCACTTCACCAATCGTTTTCGCCAGACCTTGGGGGCAAGCCCCGGGGAATATCGACAGGCATTCTTGCGCTAGGCACCACCGCGCTCCGGTCAAATGAAACAACCAGGCACTGATCCCGATTGCCGTAGCCACTGCCGCGCCCCTACAATGCGAACAATTCTTGTTCTCTAGCACAGCTCAGCGCTGTCGGGATGTTCCTCGTTGCCGCCTGCACACACCGTCGAAGTGCTCTACAACGCCCATCACAGTTGGCTCAACAGCTGGTTGCGAAGAAAACTCGGCTGCCCCGACAGTGCCGCCGACCTGACGCAGGACACGTTCATGCGCGTACTGACGACGCGCGATCCGCAGCCTGTCCTGGAACCCCGCGCGTTCCTTACGACTATTGCCAAGCGCGTACTGTTCAACCATTACCGCCGCCAGGACCTGGAGCGCGCCTACCTCGACACCCTCGCCCAACTGCCGGAGCAGGTGGCGCCGTCGGAGGAAGAACGGGCAATCATCCTGCAAACCCTGACGGAACTGGACCAACTGCTCGATGGGTTGCCGCGAGCGGTCAAGCAGGCGTTTCTGCTGGCCCAGGTCGATGGCCTGACCTACAACGAAATCGCCCGTGAACTGGGGATTTCCCTGGCAACGGTCAAGCGCCATCTGAACAAGGCAGCGATGCGCTGCTACTTTGCTTTATGACCCCGTCGATCAATGGCGCACCTGACGTCAGCGCCCAAGTTGCCGAGCAGGCCGTGCACTGGCTCCTGGAAATGCAGCAAGGTCCACTCGACACCCGCCAGCAGCAAGCCTGGGAGCAATGGCTCGATGCCCATAGCGAACATCGCCGCGCCTGGGAACATATCCAACGGGTCAATCAACGGCTGCGTAGCGTATCCCCTGCGTTAGCCCATGCGGCCCTCAATGCACCGAAGTCCGCCATGCGGCGGCGGGCACTCAAGACGTTGCTGGTACTGGGGGCCGGCTCAACGTTGGCCTGGGGCCTGCGTGAGCGCCAATGGCTGCCACCCTTGATGGCCGATTTCCGCAGCCCGGTGGGCGAACGGCGTCGCCTGATGCTGGATGACGGCAGCCAGTTGCAGCTCAACAGCGGCAGCGCGGTCGACGTTCGCTTCGACGCTCAACGTCGCTTGATCCGCCTGCTGGAGGGTGAACTGTTGTTGACTGCGGCCCGGGACCCCAGGCCCCTGTACGTACTGACCGCCCATGGCCGGCTGGAAAGCCGCAACGCCCGGTTCAACGTACGTGAATATCCGGAACACACCCAAGTGGCGGTGTTTGACGGCGAGGTGGACATTCGCAGCCGAAACGGCCCGTCGTCGTTGCTGGGCACATCACGGCAACTGAGCCTTGGCATCAACGGCGCCGGGCCCGCCACGGCGCTGGATGCCAACAGCGGTGCCTGGACGGAGGGCATGCTGATAGCCGCGCACATGCGCCTGGCGGACTTTCTCGACGAACTCGGCCGGTACCGCCGCGGCCAATTGCGCTGCGACGAGGCGGTCGCCAACCTGTTGATCTCCGGAACTTATCCGCTGGACAACAGCGAACGAATCCTCGATCTGCTGGAAGTCAGCCTGCCGGTAAAAGTACGCCGCTTTACCCGCTATTGGGTCTCGGTCGAGGCTCGCGCTTGAACCATGATCGCCTTGCCAAAAAAAACACGCAACCGTGAGCCGTTTTCCCGGACTCGGGTGACAGAGAAGGAAAGCCACTTCGATACAACCTTCTCGGGATCCTCATCCATGCCGCAGCAACCTACCCGCCTCACCCCGCTCGCCCGTACCCTGCGTCAATGGCTCCTGGGGGCCAGCTTGAGTTTCGTCGCACTGCCTTGCGTACAGGCTGCAGATGCCAAGGCCTATCACATCGCGCCGTCGTCACTGGAAAATGCCCTCAATCAGTTCGGGCGGGAGGCCGGGGTGTTGATTTCCTTCGGCTCGCAGACGACCGCTGGTCTGCAGAGTCGTGGCCTGGAAGGCAGCTACAGCCCAGAGCAAGGGCTCAGTGCGCTGCTCGAAGGCACAGGCCTGCAAGCCCGGCCCGAGGGAGATAATGCCTTCAGCCTGCAGCCGGCCTCCACCACCGCGCTGGACATCGGCACCACCACCGTGGTCGGAGACTGGCTCGGCGACGCCGCGCAGGCCAATGTCTTCGAACACCCCGGCGCTCGTGACGTTATCCGCCGTGAAACGTTCGAACGCCAGGGTGCGACGCAGGCGCGGGATGTGCTCAATCGCATTCCCGGCGTCAATGCACCGGAAAACAATGGCACCGGCAGCCATGACATGGCGCTGAACTTCGGTATTCGCGGGCTCAACCCTCGCCTGGCTTCACGCTCCACGGTGCTGATGGACGGCATCCCGGTGCCTTTCGCACCTTACGGCCAACCGCAGCTATCGTTCGCGCCGGTCAGCATGGGTAACATGGACGCGGTAGATGTCGTGCGCGGCGGCGGCGCGGTGCGCTACGGCCCACAGAACGTCGGCGGCGTGGTCAACTTCGTGACGCGGGCGATTCCCGATGCACCCACGATAAAAGGGGGCTTGCAGACCGAGACGAGCCCGTCCTCCAGCCATGACGGCTTCAAGACCTCCTCCAATCTGCTGGCCGGCGGCACCGCCGACAACGGCTTGGGCGGTGCCCTGCTGTATTCCGGCACCCGCGGCGGCGACTGGCGCGAACATAGCGACACACAAATCGATGACCTGATCCTCAAGGGCAACTACCAGTTGGACGAGGCCAACAGTTTCAATGCCATGGCCCAGTATTACGAAGGCGAAGCCGACATGCCCGGCGGCCTGAATGTGGCCGACTACGATGCCGACCCGTATCAATCCACGCGTCCGAACGACCGTTTCTGGGGCCGTCGCACCCTGGTCAATGTCGGCTACCGCTACCAACAGGACCGCCGGGAATTCACCGCCAGCACGTTCTTCACCAAGACCTTGCGCAGCGGCTACCTGGACCAAGGCACCTTCCTGTCCCTGTCACCCCGTGAATATTGGGTACGCGGCCTGGAAACCCGTTTCGCCCAGGGTTTCGACCTCGGCCCGACCAGCCACGAGGTTGGCATCGGCTATCGCTACATCAACGAGGCCGGCCACGAACTGCGATACCGCACGCCGATCGCCAGCAACGAATTGCCGACAACCTCCAGCCGCAACGACCGTGATACGCGCGGGGGCACCGAGGCCAATGCATTTTTCATCGATGACCGGATCGACATCGGAAAATGGACCATCACGCCGGGTGTTCGCTACGAAATGATCGAATCCCAGCAGACCAACAACCTGACGAATGTGAAGTACAAGGGCGACTACAACACGGCCTTGCCGGCATTGAACGTGCTGTATCACCTGACCGATGAGTGGAATCTGTATGCCAACACCGAAGGCTCGTTCGGCAGTGTGCAGTACAGCCAGATGCCCAACCGTGTCAGCAGCGGCG
The DNA here is from genome assembly GCF_900106735.1 of Pseudomonas sp. NFACC08-1. Lineage (NCBI taxonomy): Bacteria > Pseudomonadati > Pseudomonadota > Gammaproteobacteria > Pseudomonadales > Pseudomonadaceae > Pseudomonas > Pseudomonas sp. NFACC08-1. The sequence goes on from NZ_FNNL01000008.1 coordinate 174,983, forward strand.
AAGTGAAACCGGAAAAGGCCCGCACCTGGGAGCTTGGCACCCGCTATGACGATGGCAACCTGCGGGCGGAGATCGGCGCGTTCCTGATCAACTTCGACAACCAGTATGAAAGCAATCAGACCAACGATTCGGTGATCGCCCGAGGCGAGACTCGCCACCAAGGCATCGAAACCAGCATCAACTACGCCCTTGATGGCCTGAGCCCTGCACTGGCCGGTTTCGACGTGTATGCCACGTATGCCTTCGTCGATGCCACCATTCGTGAAGACGGACCGAACAAAGGCAACCGCGTGCCATTCTCTTCGAAGCACAAAGGCACACTGGGCGTGGGTTATACGGACGGGCCGTGGAAGCTGAACCTGGACAGCACCTATCAGAGCGCGCAGTTTGCCGACAACGCCAACACCCGGGCTGAAAGCGCCGACGGCAGTACCGGCAATATCCCCGGCTACATGCTGTTCAGCAGCCGCGCTGCCTATGATTTCGGCCCGCAACTGTCGGACCTGAACGTGGCGGTGGGCGTGAAGAACATCTTCAATACCCAATACTTCACCCGCTCGTTCGACGACAACAACCGAGGCAAGTACGTGGGGGAACCGCGCACGGTGTATGTGCAGACGTCCGTGGCGTTTTGATTCGGGGCTACGGTGAACCGCTGAAACAAGACGGGCCTGCGATTGCAGGCCCGTTCGGTGAGTGACTTCAAGCGATCGGGCTCAGCCGTTGAGGGCGGCCCGTTCGTTCTCCAGGAATTCTTCTTCCAATAGCGCATCGGCCAAGGCAACGGATTCGGTCGGTGTCGCAACGGCGGCGCGCTTGCCGCGCAGTTTGCCGAACAAATGCTCCAGGGCATTTTCAAGTTTGGTGGCCGCGCCTTCGATCGCCAGTTCCAGCGATTCGGCCTTGTGCGTCACGGAAATCGGCTGATGGCCCTTCGGCCGTGCTTCAAGCTGGCAACGCAGGTCATGGGGACCCGGCTTGTCGCCGTTCTCGTCTCGCAAATGAACCTCAACCCGTGTCAGGTCCTCTTCATAACGTTCGAGCGTGCTTTCGATGGTAGTACGTACCCACTCCTCCAGTCGGATGCTGCTTTGAATATGGTTATCGCTATTGACTTGGATTTGCATAGTTCATCCCTTATTTCAGCTAGCTCGCCGGGGGCCGTCGACGTTGATGCAACGGCCCCTTGAATACAGAGTCGGGCTGGCGGAAGAACAATTCAACCCCTAAAAAAAGATAAATATTCATACGCAAATAAAGCCAGACAACAGGCAAAAGCGCTGTTAATGTCGGGAGTTGCCCCTGCCCTGCCTACCCACCGTAAATCGCCTCCCCACCTGCACCGTCAGCGAACATCCGCGCGTTATTGCCCCGAAACGGGCAGCGACCACAGCCGCATTCCAGAGCGTTCGGCGCCCAGGCTCCGTGATCATTGTCCGACAGTTTTTCCGGCATGCCACTTGCTAACTCCCTGTAGGAGCTGTCGCAGGCTGCGATCTTTTGATCCTGAGGCCTGCCTGGCCCCTGGAATCTTGAGCTGAACACGATCATGGAATGGCCGGTGGTCCGGCGTTGCGAACTAATCCCGATCATGGCCGGTCAACAACTGCACGTTCAATCAGGCGGTGACGCATCATGGACAACCCTTTTCAGATCATTACCGACGCCTTTGCGCCGCATTATCAAATCAACCTGAGCATTCAGGGCCTGGACGGCAGCATCATGCTGACCCTGTCCAAGAGCGGGCGCATCGTCGCCAAACGCATGATCAGCGCCCTGCAGCGCAACGACCCGGAGCGTCTCAAGCGCCTGGTGCAAAGCATTCAGTTCGGCATCGCCATTGAGCAGGGCCACAGCGCCGTGGCCATCCTCGAAGCCATGACCGGCGGTGACAGCATCAAGCTGCCACCACCGCACGCACAGGGGCCGGCGCCCTCTGCCGCCGGGATCTAGATTTCTCCTTTCTCCACCTCGGCATGTTCGCTGGAACCCGCGCCGACCTTGCGGTGCGGGTGCTCGATCTTCACCGAGGGGAACTGCGACGAAGCGTAGCGCACCACCAGGATCGCAAACGCCAGCAGCAGGATGCCACCGCACAAGTAGATGATCCCCAGGTCTGGCGGGCTGTGATGGGAAACGTTGGAAATCAGCAGCCGCGTCAGCGCCGTGATCGCCACGTAGATCAGAAACCGCACCGGCATGTGGTTGGTCTTGAAGTAGATCCCGACCATCGCCCCCAATTCCAGATAGATGAACAGCAGCAGGATGTCATCGATCTTGATGTGTCCTGCTTCGATCATCTGCAAGAATTCCATCACCGCCGCCCACGCGGTCACCGCACCAATGGCGAACAGGGCCAGGTAATGGAAGGTCTCGACGAACAGGTTCCCCAGGGACTCGGCCAGTTGATGGACGTTCTGGCGCAGGGTCTCGGCCCAGTTGATTTTCACGATGTAGTTTCCTTAGGTCGACTCGACCGGATGATGCGGGTTGGACGTGACGGTTGTTCTGCATGCAGAAAAAAGGCCAGCGACTGAAGGTGAGATGGCGATAGGCTGGTATCCGGCACTTTTGGGAGCTTCATTCGCCGTATCGCGAGCAAGCTCCCACACCAGCTTTGCTCCCACAAGCTTTGCCCTCACATGCCGAAACCGGTCTACATTAAAAAGCCACTATCCAAAGCAACAGGATTCGCTTATTCTTTTGCCTGTATATAAATACAGTAGTCACAAAGACAACCAATGTGAAGGCATGTGAGGTGGTGAATGGCCGTCGAAGTGGTATACCGCAGCAGCCGAGATCTGGAGCGCTTGTTCATGGATAAAGCCGAAGCTGACCGTCATGACAAAATGCTGGAACTCGCCGAATTGCTGGCAGAAGTGTTGCAAAAAGCCGTTCCATCGCTGAGCGAGCAACAGGTCGAGGAAGCCGGGATCTACATGGCGAAGAATCGTGATGTGTTCGCCAAGGCGTTCAAGAGCCAGCCGGACGCCTTGTCCGAACTGCTCAATCCGTCGAACGAATAACTAAAAAGATCGCAGCCTTCGGCAGCTCACACAGGGAATACACCGTGCGGGAGCTGCCGAAGGCTGCGATCTTTTCAGTAATAACGGCGCGGATCCGAATCGATCAGGCTCGCCAGCTTGGTCAGGGCGAAACGCAGTTCGTCCTGGCTGGTGGGGGACATCAACACCAGCCGTACACAGCGAGTGGTGCCTGAGCGCTCAGCCTGGAACTGGGTGCCGCTGAGCACCAATACGCCGTTGGCCCGGGCGAGCATGGTGAACTCATCGCTGGTCCATGGCTCCGGCAGCGTCAACCAGACGTGATAGGAATATGGCTGGGTCTTGAGCTCGAAATTGGCAAAGATTTCCCGGGCGATCGCTTGTCGCCCCGCCGCCTCGTTGCGCTGGATGCGAATCAGTTTCTTGTCCAGGCCTTCGGTAATCACATTGCTGGCCAACTGCGCGGTCAATGGCGACGGCATCCAGACGCTGCTGCGCACCATCGAGGTCAGGCGCGACAGCAGTTTTGGCGGGCTGTAGATATAACCGACGCGAAGCGCCGGCATGACCGATTTCGACAGGCTGGTCAGGTACACCGAACGGTCCGGCGCAAAGGCCGACAGCGGCTTGATCGACGGATCGGTGGCCAGGAAGCCATAGATATCATCGTCCAGGATGATGAAGTCGAATTCCTCGGCAAGCGCGGCGATCTGGGCCCGGCGCTTCTGCGACATGATCGCCGCCGTCGGATTCTGGCAAGTCGCCACGCAGACCAGCATCGCCGGCTTCTCTCGCAGGCACAGCTCGCGCAACGCTTCGGGAATGATGCCTTCGTCATCCATTGGCACGCCACGCAGGCGACGCTCAAGACCGTGGGCCAGGGAAATGATGCCCGGGTAGCAAAGCGCTTCGCAGAGCACCAGGTCACCGGCGTTGGTCAGGGCGCTCATCGCCACCATCAAGCCATGCTGGGCCCCTGCCGTAATCACCACTTGCTGCCATTGCGCGTCGGGCAATGAATGACGCAACCATTGCACCCCCGCCTCGCGATGCGCCGGGTGACCGCCATCCGGCGCGTAATCCAGTGCGCGAGCGAAATCGGTGCTCTTGGCCATGCCCACCAGGGCGCCACGCAACCAGTACTCCAGGGTTTCGCTGTAGGGCTTGATGATCGAAAGATCGAGCAGTTCGGATTGCCCCAGGTTCAGTGGCGCGGCGGCACTGTTGCTGGCCGGCAGCTCCAGCTGCTTCTGGTTGAGCACGTAAGTGCCACGCCCCACCTCCCCCTGCACCAACCGACGCCGATGGGCCTCGCTATAGGCCCGACTGATGGTGCCCGGCGTGACATTCAAGGTGGTGGCCAACTCCCGCAAGGTCGGCAGGCGATCGCCCTCGTTCAGCACGCCGTTGTTGATATCGCGCGCCAACGCATCGGCAATCGACAAATACATCGGTTGGCTGAACTCGCTTAGCTGGGGAACCCACATGAATGATCACTGCCCATCGTAGAAATGATGAATATCCGAGCATATCACATGGAGGTTAGGCAACTAATAATTCGACACAATCGACACATTGAATCGATTGATACGATTATTGAATCGTTTTTCAATGCGACATGAAGAAAAATTTATTAGAAATAATATTATTTAAAATCAAATAGTTAATTCATAAAAATCGCAAAAATAGCCTGTCATGGCAGAAAAATATCTCGTAACAATCCCGCCCCCTATTGAATCAACTCAATTCATTCAAATACACTGATCCCGAATCGAAGCAATCGACTCAATCATTCACTGCGCGCTCCTGTCGCGCCAAGTCGAGACATCATGGACACATTCAGAAAGGATCTATCTCTGTCGGCGATCATCGCGGGCTTCATCGCCGTGATCATTTCCTACGCAGGCCCACTCATCATCGTGTTCCAGGCAGCCAAGGAAGCGCACCTGCCCAATGACGTGGTGTCTTCATGGATCTGGGCCATTTCCATTGGCAGCGGGATTACCGGCCTGTTCCTGAGCTGGCGCCTGCGTGTTCCGGTCATCACCGCGTGGTCGACACCGGGTGCAGCGTTACTGGTGTCGATGCTGCCCACCGTGACCCTGCCCCAGGCCATCGGTGCCTATGTGGTGGCGTCGATGATCATCGCGTTGGTCGGCCTGTCCGGTGCGTTCGACAAACTGATGAGCCGCCTGCCCAAGGCCATTGCCGCCGCCATGCTCGCCGGGATCCTGTTCCGCTTCGGCGCCGAGCTGTTCACGTCGATCAAACTGCAGCCGGCGCTGGTGTTGGCGATGATCGCGGCGTACCTGATCTTCAAGCGCTTTTCGCCACGCTACGCGATCCTGTCGGTGCTGATCGTCGGTTGCGCGGTGGCCGCCTCGTTCGGTGAACTCAACAGCACCTCGATCACCATCGCCGTGGCCCAACCGGTCTTCATCGCCCCTGAATGGAACTGGCATGCAATCATCAACATCGGCCTGCCCCTGGCGCTGGTGACCTTGACCGGCCAGTACGTGCCAGGCATGGCGGTATTGCGCACCTCTGGCTACAACACGCCAGCACGCTCGATCATTTCGGTCACCGCGATTGGCTCGATCCTGATGGCCCCGTTCGGTTCCCACGGTTTGAACCTGGCGGCCATTACCGCAGCGATCTGCACCGGCCGCGAAGCTCACGAAGACCGCGACAAACGCTACATGGCCGGGATCGCCTGCGGGGTGTTCTACATTCTGATGGGGACCTTTGGCGCCACCCTGGCCTCGGTGTTCTCCGCACTGCCGAAAGAATTGATCGCCTCCCTCGCCGGTCTCGCCTTGTTTGGCGCGATCAGTGCCGGGCTGACCGGCGCCATGGCTGACGAGAAACAACGCGAAGCGGCACTGATCACCTTCCTGGTAACGGCTTCGGGCATGAGTTTCCTCGGCCTGGCCGCCGCGTTCTGGGGCTTGATCTTCGGCCTCGTGGCGCACTTCGTGCTGACCTACACCCGCGAACGCAAAGCCGCCGTTATTGCCGAGGGCAGCCGACCATGACCACTCGTTACGACTTCATTGTGGTGGGTGGTGGCATCGCCGGCGTGTCTGCCGCTTATGAGTTGGCAGCCCATGGCAGCGTCTGCCTGCTCGAACAGGAACAGCAACTGGCCTATCACACCACGGGGCGTTCAGCCGCGATCTCGATGGAAAGCTACGGCAACCAACAGATCCGCTCACTGACCTGCGCATCCCGGCGCTTTTTCGAGAACCCGCCCGAGGGCCTGGCCGAGCATCCGCTATGGTCGCCCCGGGGCGCGCTGATCGTGGCCCAGGCGGCACGGGTGGACAAACTCAAAGCGCGTTTCAGCGCCGTCCTGGGGCAAGTGCCCACGGCCGAGCTGCTCGACGACAAGCAAGTGCAGGAGCTGGTCCCCTACCTCGCCGAAGGCGCCTGGAGCGCCGGGATCTACGAGCCCAGCGCCTTCGATCTGGATGTGCATGGCATCCACGGCGCCTACCTCGGTGGGCTGCGGGCCCGTGGTGGCGTGATCAAGCGCGAGACCGAAGTGCTGCGTGGCGAACATCGCGACGGGCACTGGCGCTTGCACACCCAGGACGGACAGCAATTGCAAGCAGCCATCGTGGTCAACGCCGCTGGTGCCTGGGCCGACGAATTCGCCGAGCGCTGCGGCGTGCCCAAGGTCGGTGTCCGACCATTGCGGCGCACCGTACTGGCGGTCGATCCACAGTGCGACGTGCACCACACGCCCTACCTGGGCACGGTCGACGAGGACATTTTCATCAAGCCTGAAGCCGGGCGGCTGATCGTCTCCCCCTGCGATGAAAGCCCTTCGTTGCCCTGCGACGCACTGCCGGAAGAGCTTGACCTGGCCATCACCATGGATCGCCTGCAAAACACCACGCGCCTGCGTCCGCGCTCGATCATCAACAAATGGGCGGGCCTGCGAACCTTCGTCGCCGACCGCTCGCCGGTGCTCGGCCAGGACCCACAGCAAGAGAGTTTTATCTGGCTCGCCGCCCTCGGTGGCTACGGCATCCAGGCTGCGCCCGCCATTGCACGCCTGTGCAGCCATGCGGCGCTGGGCATCGCCATGCCGGACGACCTGGCGGCGCTGCAGCTCAACTATCAGCATTTTTCCCCGGCCCGTTGCCGCGATGAGGAATTTTCCAGCCAGGCCGTCAAGCAGGTTGCCGATTTGCACTAACCCCCATCCCACTTAACAAGGAACGTCACTATGCAAACCACCGCTCAAATCCAGCCCGCCGCCAAACCTTTCCTGGGCGAAGAGAACGTCATTTTCACCGACAAGGCGCCATTGCCGCTGGGTACCTATTCCCAGGGCATCAAGGTCAGCCACGGGCAGACCATCTACCTGTCGGCACAGACCCCGGTCTCGGCGCTGAACAACGAAGTGCTGGCCAAGGATTTCGAAGGCCAACTGCGCCAGACCCTCGACAACCTGGTGCAAATGGCCGAAGCGGCAGGTGGCACCCTGGCGAACGTGGTCAAGGTCACGGCGTTCATCACTGACTTGAGTGAGTTCCCGACCCTCAACCGCGTCATGGAAGAGTACTTCACCAAGCCCTACCCGGCCCGCACCACCGCGGGCGCCAGTGCACTGGCACGCAACACCCTGGTTGCCATCGACGCCATCATGGTGATCTGAAACACCTTCTGTCAGCGGAGTGCCCGTCGGTCTGGTGAGCTGGACCGACGTTGGCAAGGAAAGCACCAGCACAGCGTACTTTCGGAGGGTGACATGAAAAATTCGTACAGAGAGTATGTATTGCAGTGCCTGGTTTGCGATCGAAGCTACCAGCCCCATGAGGTCAGCTATTACTGCCCTCATTGCAAAGTCGATGGTGCCCTGGACGCGCTTTACGATTACCCGGCACTCAAGCGCGAATGGTCCCGGGACAGCCTGGCCCATGACCACGCCCGTGGCATGTGGCGCTATGACCGCTTGATGCCGTTGAGCTCGACGCAGTTCATTCCACCGTTACTGGTGGGCAACACGCCGCTGTACTCGCGCCCGGAATTGCTCGGCAAGGGCGCCCGGATCAAAGTCTTCGTAAAAGACGAATCGCGGCAACCGACCGGGTCGTTGAAGGATCGCGCCAGCGCCCTGGCGGTAGCCCACGCCCTGCAATCCGGTGCACGCACCGTGGCAGTGGCCAGCACCGGCAATGCCGCTTCGGCATTGGCCGGGATGAGCGCCAGCCTGGGCTTGCACAACGTCATTTACCTGCCCAAGAGCGCGCCCCGCGAAAAGCTCGCGCAGATGCAGGGCTACGGCGCCGAGATCGTGCTGGTCGACGGGCAATATGACGAAGCCTTCGAACAATGTCTCAACGCCTGCCAAGAGCACGGCTGGTACAACCGCACCACCGGGATCAACTCGTACATGAGCGAAGGCAAGAAGACCGTCGCCTTCGAGATGTGCGAACAACTCCACTGGCAAGTGCCGGACCTGGTGTTCGTGCCCGTCGGCAACGGCTGCATCCTGGGCTCGGTCTACAAAGGCTTTTTCGACTTGCTGCAATTGGGCTGGATCGAACGCATCCCTCGCCTGATCGGCGTGCAGGCCGAGCACAGCAACTTCATGTACCGCGCCTGGCGCAACGACCGCTCGATGCAGAAAACCGAGCGCCGCCCCCCCACCAGCCTGGCCAGCAGCATCAATGTGGCGCTGCCGCGTGATCGCCTCAAGGCCATGCGTGCGGTCACCGCCAGCGGCGGTGAGTTCATCTGTGTCAGCGATCCGAGCATTGTCGCCGCCGCCTCGAGATTGGCCGCCAGCACCGGCGTGTTTCCAGAAGCCGGCGCCGCCAGTGCCTTCGCCGGTCTGCTCAAGTACGCCGAAACACACCCCGACACACCGCAAACCGCCGTGATCCTGATCACCGGCAGCGGTTTGAAAGACACCTCCATTTTTCTATCCGACTCGACCAAAAGCCAGCCACGGGTGTTGCCGCATCACGTGACTGCGCCGCTGGCCGAGGCGCTTATCTAGGGAATCGCACCATGAGCCTGCAAAATTTCGACCCCACCCTTGCCCGCCTGATCGACCGCGAGCGCAACCGCCAGGAAACCCACCTGGAGCTGATCGCTTCGGAAAACTATGTCAGCGAGGAAGTGCTCCAGGCCCAGGGTTCCGTGCTCACCAACAAATACGCCGAAGGCTATCCGGGCAAGCGTTACTACGGCGGCTGCAAGGTCGTCGACGAAATCGAGAACCTGGCCATCGAACGCGCTCGCAAGCTGTTCAACTGCGAATACGTCAACGTGCAGCCGCACTCCGGCTCCCAAGCCAACCAGGCGGTTTTCCTGGCGGTACTTGAACCCGGCGATACCATCCTGGGCATGTCCCTGGCCCATGGCGGCCACCTGACCCACGGCGCCTCGGTGAATTTTTCCGGCAAGATCTACCGGGCATTTTCCTATGGCCTGGACACGGAAACCGAAACCCTCGACTACGAAGAAATGGAAGCCCTGGCCAGGGAACACCGGCCGAAGATGATCATCGCCGGGGCCTCGGCCTATTCCCGGACCATCGACTTCCAGCGCTTTCGCAAGATCTGCGATGAAATCGGTGCCTACCTGATGGTGGACATGGCGCACTACGCCGGCTTGATCGCCGCGGGCGTCTATCCGTCGCCGGTTGGCATCGCCGACTTCATCACCTCCACCACCCACAAGACCTTGCGCGGCCCGCGCGGCGGCCTGATTCTGGCCAAGGCGCAATATGGAGCCCTGCTCGACAAGACGATTTTCCCGGTGTACCAGGGCGGCCCGCTGATGCACGTCATCGCCGCCAAGGCCGTGGCGTTCAACGAAGCCTTGGGCGACGGGTTCAAGCATTACCAGCAGCGGGTGATCGACAACGCCCGCGTCATGGCCGACGTCCTGACCCGACGCGGCTTGCGTGTGGTGTCCGGCGGTACCGATTGCCACATGTTCCTGCTCGATCTGCGCTCGATGAACATCACCGGCAAAGACGCCGAAGCGTTGCTGGAAAGCGCCCATATCACCTTGAATAAAAACGCGATCCCCAACGATCCGCAGAAACCGGCCATCACCAGCGGCATTCGCATCGGCACGCCGGCGCTGACCACCCGTGGCTTTGGTGAAGCGGAATGTGCCGAAGTCGCGAACTTGATCGCCGACCTGCTGGAACAGCCGGACAACGCATCACGCCTGGACAACACCCGGCGTCGAGTGATGCATTTGTGCGAATGCTTTCCGGTGTATCTGTTGAGGTAAGCCAACACCCGTCGCTTAAGCGCAATGCAATAGAGGCGAGCACAAACCGTGGCGAGGGAGCTTGCTCCCGCTGGGCTGCGAAGCGGCCCCATTGGATCACCGCGACCGTTCAGGCAGACCGCGCCAGCCGGTTTTACGACGGCTGCGCCGCCGAGCGGGAGCAAGCTCCCTCGCCACAGGGTTGGTGTTTTGTTGGCGGGAATAGTCAGTCTGGGAGCACCAGAAAAAACCTGTGGGAGCGAGCTTGCTCGCTCCCACAATTGGCTTTTCAGCGGTACAACAAACGCTCCGCCAGCTCATCGGCCACCCGGGCCGGTGAGCGCTTCTCCGCCTGGGCATGGGCAAAGACTTCCGTGAGCCGGGCACCGATCTTCGACAAGTGCGCGGTGATCGTCGACAGCTCTTCGCCGCGATGTTTCAGGGCGACGTAGATCAGGCCACCGGAGTTGATCACATAGTCCGGCGCATAGAGGATTCCACGTCTTTCCAACTGGTCGGCCACTTGCAGGTTACTCAACTGATTATGGGCCGAGCCGGCAACGGCCGAGCAGCGCAGTTGTGCCACGCTTTGGCTGTTGAGCACCCCACCCAGCCCGCAAGGAGCAAGGATGTCGCAGGGCGTGCTGAGCAGCGCGTCGTTGGCGATCGGATGGGCGCCGAGTTGCTCCATCGCCAATTGCACCTTGCCTGGGTCAATGTCACTGACCAGCAGCTCGGCACCTGCGGCGTGCAGTTGTTCGGCCAGGGCATAACCGACGTTGCCCAGGCCCTGGATCGCCACCCGCAGGCTTTCGAGGTTATCGCTGCCCAGGCGGGCCATGGCGGTGGCACGAATACCGGCAAAAACCCCCATTGCCGCGTGGGGCGCGGGGTCTCCCGAGGCGGTGGTGCTGGTGACATGGCGAGTCTGCTGGGCGATGCAATCCATGTCGGCCACCGACGTGCCGCTGTCGATGGCCGTGATATAGCGACCGTCCAACTGCTCGATACAACGACCAAAGGCTTCGAACAACGCTGCCCGACTCTCGACATGGGCGGGGCGCATGATCACCGCCACCCCGCCGCCCACGGGCAAGCCGGCCAGCGCCGCCTTGTAACTCATGCCTTGGGCCAGGCGTACGGCATCGGCCACGGCACTTTCGTCGTCGGGGTAGGCAAGATAACGACACCCCCCCAGGGCGGGCCCCGGACGACTGCAATGAATGGCAATCACCGCCTTCAACCCGGTTGCCGGGTCTACGCTTAGGTGCAGCGATTCAAGGCGGGAGCTTTGCATGAGAGCAAACATCGAAAGGCTCCCGAATCACTTTTGTTTGTTTCGCCAGTATAGGCGCGCAGTCGAAATTTGCTGGAGCACGCAGGAATAAGTCGCCACCGTGCTCAGTCTTTTTCGGCATAACCTGTCATAGCCTCTGTCCGAGACTGGACGAAAATCCACGGCAGGGCTAAAACGGGAGCGTAGCCCGGAGAGTTCGATGAAACCGCGCCAAGCCTTTTTTGATTGTCTGCACCGCTCCCCACCGGCGCTGTTCGAAGCGGCGCTGTGGATCGCCGCCGAACATGATCGCGAGGTCGACGTACCGGCCTTGCTGAAGGATTTCAAGGAGCTGCAACAGCGGGTCAGCCATGGCCTGCCGATGCTGCCTGTCAGCGAACTGGGCCAGCCCTTGCTGCGACGGCTCAATGATTTGGGCTTCGCCCAGGACGACTTCACGCCTCTGCGACCACGAGCAGCGTTGCTGGACAAAGTCCTGGCACGCAAACGCGGGCAGCCCCTGGCTCTCGGGCTGATTGCCCTGGAACTGGCCCGAGGCCTGGAAATTCCGATGGTCGGTGTCAATTTCCCCGGGCATTTCCTGTTGAAGGTACCCGGCGCCGATCACCTGCTCGATCCGTGCGGCGGCCGTCGGTTGTACCCCAATGACTGTCGGGAACTGCTACAGCGCCAATACGGCGCGAACATGCAGCTCAAGGCTGAACACCTGGTCAATGCCGAGCCGATGCAGATGCTGCAGCGCCTGTCGCGCAACCTGCGTCAACTGCATCTGGCGAACGACGATTACATCGCCGCCTTGATCGACGCCGAACGGGTACTGGAACTGGGCAACGCCAGCGCCGCCGACTACCTGGCCCGCGCCAGCCTGTACCAGCGACTCGATTGCCCCAACGCCGAACGCTTCGACCTGGAGCATGCCCTGATGCTCAGCGACGATCCGATCCAGCGAATCCGGTTGACCGAGCGGCTGGGGCATTTGCCGCCGAATTCGGTGGTGCATTGAACCGGTGGACTTTGTTCAGGAGCGATGACGGCCCTGTGGCGAGGGAGCTTGCTCCCGCTCGGTTGCGCAGCAACCGCCGAAAAGCTTGGGGACGCTTCGCGTCCCAGCGGGAGCAAGCTCCCTCGCCACAGGGGATCACCTGGTTTTCAGAACCGTGTGAAGCCCTCAGGGGGTATCCGGCTGATTCGCCGGGTGCGCCTGTTGGAACGCTGGATGCCCAGCCGCCAATGCCGCGACCCGACGAATCCGTGGATACGCCTGCAAAGACACATTGAACCGCTCAGCCGCGTACAACTGCGGGATCAGGTACACATCCGCCAGCCCCGGCTCTGCACCGAAGCAATAGCCGTCGTCACCCATCAACTGCTCCACGGCCGCCAATCCCTGGCTGATCCAGTGCCCGATCCACTCCGTCACCTGCGTTTCATCGTGGCCCCACTGCCGCAATTTGTTGAGCACGCTGACGTTGTGCAGGGGGTGAATATCGCAACCGATCAGCGCGGCGACGCCACGCTCATGGGCGCGCACCGTCAGGTCGGCGCTGAGCAGCGGCACCTGTGGATAACGTTCCTCCAGGTATTCGATAATGGCGGGCGATTGCACCAGCAGCGCGCCCTCATCGGTACGCAACGCCGGTACCCGGCCCTGGGGGTTGATCGCCAGATAGGCTGGCTGGCGATGCTCGCCCCCAGGCGCAGCGATCAAGTTGACGGGCAAGGCCTGGTAATCCAGCCCCTTGAGCGCCAACGCAATGCGCACCCGATAGGACGAGGTGGAGCGGTAGTAGGTGTAGAGTTCCATGCCCTGCCCCTCAACGCGCCGGCAGGATCTTGCCCCGGCACTCGCCGAAGCCGATGGAGGCGAAACCCTCGCGGCGGCAACGGGCCCGCAAGATGATTTCGTCACCGTCCTCGAGGAATCGGCGCACTTCGCCAGACGCCAGTTCGATCGGTTTTTTACCGCCTTCGGTGATTTCCAGCAGGCTGCCGAATTGATGGTTTTCAGGGCCCGACAAGGTGCCCGAGCCAAACAGGTCGCCGGCCTGCAACTGGCAACCGTTGACGCTGTGATGCGCGACCATTTGCGCCACGGTCCAGTACATGTACTGGGTGTTGCTCAGGGTCAGGCGCTGGGCCGGCAGGTTTTGCTGGCCCATGGCCTCGGTCAGCAACAGGACTTCCAATTCGATGTCGAAGGCACCACCGGCCTGGTCACGCTTGTCCAGCAGATACGGCAGCGGCTGCGGATCGCCTTGCGGGCGTGCCGGTTGCGGACGACGGAACGGTTCCAGGGCTTCAGCCGTTACCACCCATGGCGAAATACTGGTCAGGAAACTCTTCGACAGAAACGGCCCCAGGGGCTGGTATTCCCAGGCCTGGATGTCCCGGGCCGACCAATCGTTGAGCAGGCAGAACCCGCCAATGTGCTCGGCGGCATCGCCGATAGGGATCGGTTCGCCCAGGGCATTGCCCTTGCCGATCCAGATGCCCAGCTCCAGCTCATAGTCCAGCCGTGCACACGGGCCGAACGTCGGCTCGGTCTGGCCGGCCGGCAGGGTCTGGCCCTTGGGGCGACGCACGTCGGTGCCGGACGGGCGAATGGTCGAGGCGCGACCGTGGTAACCGATGGGGACGTATTTGTAGTTGGGCAGCAACGGATTGTCGGGGCGGAACAGCTTGCCGACATTCTGCGCATGCTCGATACCGACGTAGAAGTCGGTGTAGTCGTTGATCCTGGCCGGCAGGTGCATCTGGCAGTCGGCAGCGAGGAGCAGCAGTTTCGCGCCCAGGGCTTCGACCTTGCCCCGCAGGGGGCTGTCCTCGCGCAGCAGTTCCAGCAGTCGCTCACGCAGGGCAACCCGGGCGCCTCGGCCAAGGTCGAAAAACCCATTCAACTGGCCGTCGGCCATGGCTTCGACAGCTTGGCGTGCCGCGCCGTCAAACAAGCCCGCGTGCAGCGCCGCCTGCAAATCGAAAATCCGCTCGCCAATCGCCACGCCGCTGCGCAGGGCACCGCCATCGACACTGAAGATACCCAATGGCAGGTTCTGCAACGGGAAGTCCGCATGGCCGTTGGCACAGGCGACCCAGCTACGGGCAGGGGAAAGTTGAGTCATGGGTTATCTCCGGGTCGGGTCGAACGTGACAGGCAGCGAGGCCCAACATGCATCGTAGTCGGTTTGCAGTTGCGGGCAGTCCAGGGCGAAACGGCTTGGACGCAGCACCTGGCTGGTCTCGAACATGAACGCCATGGTGTTGTCGATTTTCACCGGCTGCAGTTCAGCATTGATCGCCTTGGTACAGGTCTCGCCGTCCGGGCCATGGGCACTCATGCAGCTGTGCAAGGACGCGCCGCCCGGCAGGAAACCTTCGGCCTTGGCATCGTAGGCACCCTGGATCAGGCCCATGAATTCGTTCATCAGGTTGCGGTGGAACCACGGTGGACGGAAGGTGTTCTCTGCCACCATCCAGCGTGGCGGGAAAATCACGAAATCGAGGTTGGCCAGGCCGTGGACGCTGGTGGGCGAGGTCAACACGGTGAAAATCGACGGGTCCGGGTGATCGAAGCTGACCGTGCCGATGGTGTTGAAGCGGCGCAGATCATATTTATACGGCACGTTGTTGCCGTGCCAGGCCACCACGTCGAGGGGCGAATGATCCAGCTCGCAACCCCATAACTCACCGAGGAATTTCTGCACCAGCGAGGTGGGTTGCGCGAGGTTCTCATAATGGGCGACCGGTGTCAGGAAGTCCCGTGGGTTCGCCAGGCCATTGCTGCCGATGGGCCCGAGATCCGGCAGGCGCAGCGGCGCTCCGTGGTTTTCGGCGAGGTAACCACGGGCCTGCGGGTCGAGCAGTTCAATGCGAAATTTCAGGCCCCGGGGCAGCACGACGATTTCCAGCGGTGCCAGTTCCAGCACGCCCAACTCGGTGGCGATCCGCAGCCGTCCCAGTTGCGGCACGATCAACCATTCACCGTCGGCATTGAAAAATACCCGCTCCATGGAACGGTTGGCGCGGTACTGATAAAGGCTGATGCCGGCCGGTTTGTCCGCACCGGCATTAGCCGCCATGCACACCAGCCCGTCGATGAAATCGGTAGGCTCGGCGGGGATCTCCAGCGGGGTCCAACGCAGGCGATTGGGCGTGACCTCGCCCAATGGGCCACCCGCCAGTTGCCGTTCGAGCTTGGTGAAGGCCGGGTGATTGGCCGACGGTCGGATGCGATACATCCAGGTACGCCGCGCTTCGCTGCGAGCCATGGTGAACGCCGTACCGGAGAACAACTCGGCATAGAGACCGTATGGGACTTTCTGCGGCGAGTTCTGGCCGACGGGCAAGGCGCCGGGCAAGGCTTCGCTGGCAAATTCATTGCCGAAGCCTGATTGGTAAGCCAGGTCCGACGCTGGGGAAACGAGGTTCATGGAGCCTCCAGGAATGCGGCCCGTCACTCAACGGAGTGGTTGAGGCGTACCGGGTTGTTTTTATCGTAATTCAATTACGCATAACGTAATTTGCTCGACAGCGACCGTCAAGCTATAAAGACGCCCATTCGCCTCAGGACCCAGCGCCTCCATGGAAACCCCGCTCAGCAACGGTAAACAGAAAGTCCGCTCGGCCGAAGTCGGCACCGACATCCTCAAGGCCCTGGCCGAACTGTCGCCCTCCACGTCGCTGTCGCGGCTGGCCGAACACGTGCAAATGCCGGCGAGCAAGGTTCATCGGTATCTGCAAGCCTTGATCGCCAGCGGGTTTGCCGAGCAGAACGCCGCCACCAACCACTACGGCCTGGGCCGCGAGGCCCTGCGCGTAGGCCTGGCAGCGCTCAACGGCATGGACGTGCTGCAAGTGGCCGCCCTGCCCCTGGCCGAATTGCGCGACGACTTGAACGAAACCTGCTTCCTGGCGGTGTGGGGCAACCATGGCGCGACCGTGGTGCGCATCGAACCCGCCGTGCGGGCCGTGACCGTGGTAACGCAACTGGGCTCGGTATTGCCACTGCTCAGTTCGTCCACGGGGCTGGTATTCAGCGCTTATCTGCCGGAGCGCGAGACCATCGGCTTGCGCGAACAGGAAGTACAAGGCACCGAGCACCACGCCCTCGCCGACGACCGCGCTTACGCCGTGTTGTGCGAGCAGATTCGCAGCCGCGGCCTGCACCATGTGCATGGCTTGCTGATGCCGGGGGTGGATGCCTTGTCCGCCCCGGTATTCAATGCCGTCGGCCAAGTGACAGCGGTCATGACCATCGTTGGCCCGACCTCGCTGTTCCATGCCGACGAGCACGGCCCGGCGGCGCAACGCCTGCTGGCAGCGACCCAGGCCGTGAGTTGGCGAATGGGCTATGAAGCGAGTTCGGAATCAGCCCAGGAAATCCGGGACAATCTTGATCATTAGATCATTGAGGTGAGCGGGGGCAAGTCGCGGATGGAGATGACGGTCATCCCCACTGAAGGGCACCATGTAAATAGCTTGGTGATCGCCTTTGGAGTGGTAGGGAATCTCATTATTGTCGAAATGGCCCAGTAGATAGTCGACCAGCGGTTCAGAAGAAGACACCACGCGCTCACCAGCGCCATGGGTAACAAAACCGGTGACGTAGACTTTATCCAGATCGACCCCGGGCAAGTGCAGTTTCAATGCACCATGAATATCCTCAACCGACAACGGCTTGATGGAACGCCAGGATAAATCCATTGCAGGTTTTTCAGTCAGTTGGGTGACGATATCCGAAACGATTTTTTCGAACGCGATCAAATCCAGCGCCCTGACACGGTCTTCAACGGCAAAAGAATAACGCTTGTTGAACACGTTACTGACGCCTTGTTTGTAGTTGGGCACCCGCTGCTTTTCAACCCAGGCCAATGCTTCATCGAACAGGGTTTCGGACGAGCCAACTTCGGGATTCGGAAAGTCTGCCAATGTATTCAGATAACTGCTGAACGGATTGACACCCAGCGCTTCCAAATAGCGCCCCAACAACACCTGCACGGCAAAATCCACACGGGTATTCTTCAGTGCGAGCAGTTTTTCAGAGTAAGAAGAAAACAACTTGGTATTCATAAGACATCCTTGTCATGTCATAGACCGAACTTCCTGTTCGATCCGCAGGCTTAGTTATACATCAGACAAACCCCATACTGTAAAAAGACAAATGTAAGCGTGCGTAAAGACCTTCGGGAGTTGTTTTCAACCTACCCCATCACCCCCATGACTTTAGCCTTCGCAACTGCTTGAGTACGCCGCTGCACCCCCAACTTGCTATGTATGCGACGCGCATGGGTTTTTACCGTGTGCAACGATATGAACAGTTGCTCGGCAATTTGTTGATTGGAATGACCTTGTGCAATCAATTGCAGAACTTCAAGCTCTCGGTGACTGAGTAACGTATCTTCGGCGCCAGCCGTTGATGGTTCGATGGGCGCTGCCGATTGCGTCCAGTGGCCCAGCTCGGGCTGGCGCAAACGCAGCTCGCACAAGGCTTGCTGGGCCCGCCAGCACGTGACTCGCTTGAGCCCTTCTTGCAGGAGTGTCCGGGCCTGGGAGCGATCGCCGGACAACCAGACAACCTCCGTCAACACCAGATGCAGTTCGGTCTCCAGGCTGTGCATTTCACTCTGCTGTGCCCGGGTGATCATGGCTTGCAGGCACGCCTGCGGCTCCTGTGCCCGTTGCAGGTAGACCTCGGCCAGCACCAGCAGGTATTCAAGTCGCGCAATCAATTCCAGCGTCGCGGGAGGTGCGTGCTTGGCCTGCGGCCCACGAAAGTGGCGCAAGACGCGGGTCAAGACTTCATGGGCCAATTCCGCCCGCCCCTGTTGCAACCAGAACTGACAGCTGGTTTGCAATAACACGCCACGGTAAACGGTGTCGGGGATGTGCCGCTGCTGCATGATCCGCTCGGCATCGCGCAGTTGCATGAAGGCCTCGCCATAATCGCCCTGGTTGGCAGCCAGGCTGGCCTTGCCGAGAAATCCGTAGAGCACCTGTTTGTCCAGGCTGTGCAGGCCCGTTTCCAGACCCGCTTGAAACTGCTCGGCGGCGCGCTCTTCAAACCCCATGCGCAACGCCAGGCGCCCGCGCCGCAGGGCAATACGTCCCAACAACGGGGAAAAGTCCTGGCCTGGTTTATCCAGCAGCGCCTGGACAGCGGCCAGCAGATGATCGGCCCGATGAGGCGCGCCACGTTGTTCCAGGACTTGGGCGTGATCCAGTTCCAGCAATCCTTCGAACACCAGCGAACCCTGTGCGCGCGCCAGGCACAGCGCCTGGCGGTTGATCCGATGCGCGGAAGCCAGTTCGCCTTCAAGCAGCGCCTGCTGCGTCAGCCCACCCAGGCACAGCAACCGTTGGGCCCAGGCCTCGGGGTCCAGGCTGGCCTGGGCCTGGAGAAAGTGCTCGCGCGCCTGTTCGCCATCGCCCGAGAGGTGCAGCAACCAGCCTTGCAAGACCTGCCACCTGGCCAGCAGCTGTCGCTGCCGGCAGGCCGAAGGCTGCGGCATGAACCTGGCCAACTGCTCAATGCATGTCGACGCCTGGTTGAAGCGTCCGGCGAACAACAGCGCAGCGGTGACCAACCCCACCGATTGTGGCGTACAGAGGGTCAGCGCTTCACCTTGTTGATCGTGCAGGCCCAGCAACAGCACCACGTTGCGACGCTGCAAGACGTGCTCGAAGCTCAGATGCTGCAAGAAACTCACGGCAGTCTCGAACTCCTCGGCCAACATGGCTTGCTCGAACGCCATTTGCCAGTCCTGCTCGGCAGCAAACCACTGGCAGGCCCGTCGATGCCAGGAACGCCCCTGCGGCCAGGGCTCTTCACGTACCAGCCGGGCCAGCGCCGGAAAAATCTGCAACCAGTCCGACGTCTGCTCCCATGGTTCGATGAAACATCCCAGGTCCAGTAACAAGGGCAGGCATTGCACGCCCACGGTGTCGCCGAACAGATGCTCGCATAGCCGGGCATTGAAGCGCGGTAGATGCGCCAGCACATGCCAGGCCTGCGCCAGGTCTGGAGTCAGCGCGCTGAACAGTTCGTACTCCAGATAGTCGACCAAGGTCCCCGGCCGTCCGGGCGTTGCATGTTTGCGCGCCCAATCGCAACGTTCCAGCAGCGTGATGCGCACCCCGGCACACCAGCCGCCACTACGTTGAATCACCTCGCGGGCAGTGCGGGCAGCCTGGGGGCCGGGCAGATGACGCAGCAATGGCAGGACATCGTCCGGGGTAAAGAACAACGCCTGCGCATCGAACTCGTGCAGTTCGTCATCGAGCAACAGCCGCGGCCAGTTGCATTGGGGACGGCGGCGGCTATTGAGCCACAGGTGCAACGCTGGACTGCTGGTGTTCAACAGACGGTCGAGCAACTGGTCCAGTTCGGGATTCGGCACCCGGCAGTAGTCATCCAGGAACAACCACGTAGGTGTCTGCAAACGCGCCAGGTGGGCCAGCAGTCCCGCTTCATCAAGCATCGGCAACCCGAGGGCCTGGGCCAGGCGCTCGCACAGTTGCACCGCGCTCAACGCCGCGCCCCCCAATGGCAACCAATGCAACCGACACCCGGCGGGAGCCTGCAGGAAGCACTCGGCGAACAATGCACTCTTGCCACTGCCCGCTGGCGCGCAAAGCAGTTTTACCCGCGCTTCGGACGTCAGCAAAGACTCACTCAGGGACCGCCGCGGCACGTGCGTCGAGGACAGGCGAGGCAACAATCCTGGACGGTCCGGACACGGGGTCATGGCGGTCATGTGGGTGATCCTGTTTATTGTTATTTCACCACCCTAGTCCTGTGTCGCCGAGCTTTGGAGAAGTATTCAGCGCGCTGATTGGCGCTCATAAAGAAACGACCGGCAGGAGCGCTGCCGGTCGTCATGTCGGGTTCAAATCAGACTCGGTCCCGTGGCGAGGGAGCTTGCTCCCGCTGGGTTGCGCAGCAGCCCCAAAACGGTCCACTCAATGCACCTGATACATCGAGCCGTCTGGTTTCAGGGCCGCTGCGCGCCCCAGCGGGAGCAAGCTCCCTCGCCACAGATGCGGTGTCCGTCCGAAGGGTTAGCGAACCCCGGTCGAACGCAGCGCTGCCGGTGTGTAGTCGGCGGCCCGGGCTTCGAAGCCGTACTCATAGCTGTGTTTCTCTTCGTTCTTCATGCCCAGCGCGATGTAGCGGCCGGCAATGATGTCGTAGAGCGCCTCCAGGGTGTAGCCCGGGTTCTGATGGTCGTAGTAGAACTGGGCATGACCTTCGGCCACCCGCCACAACTGGCCGCGACCGTCGTAGTGATCCACCAGCGCCGCCTGCCAGCTGTCCTCGTCGATGTACATGTGGCGCTTGGCATAGATGTGCCGCTCGCTGGGCTTGACCGTGCCGACCACTTCCCAGACCCGGTGCAATTCATAGCGAGTCAGGTCCTGATTGATATGACCGGCCTTGATTACATCGTCGTACTTGAGGCTTGGCGAGTCGAGCTTGTAGCTGTTGTACGGGATGTACATTTCCTTTTTGCCGACCAGCTTCCAGTCGTAGCGATCCGGCGCACCGGAAAACAGGTCGAAGTTGTCGGAGGTGCGCAACCCGTCGGCGGCGGTGCCCGGGCCGTCGTAAGCCACTTGCGGGGCACGACGCACCCGGCGCTGGCCGGCGTTGTAGATCCAGGCCAGGCGTGGCTCCTTCACTTGGTCGAGGGTTTCATGCACCAGCAGTACGTTACCGGCCAGACGTGCCGGGGCAGTGACCTCCTGCTTGAAATAGGTCAGCACGTTGCTGGCCTTTTCCGGGTCGGCGTCCTTGATCAGGAACGGCACGGCGA
Organism: Pseudomonas sp. NFACC08-1; assembly: GCF_900106735.1. NCBI lineage: Bacteria > Pseudomonadati > Pseudomonadota > Gammaproteobacteria > Pseudomonadales > Pseudomonadaceae > Pseudomonas > Pseudomonas sp. NFACC08-1. The sequence goes on from NZ_FNNL01000008.1 coordinate 196,336, forward strand.
TTTCTTCTTCGAAGCGGATCGGCGTGAAGCTGCCATTGGTCTGCGGCGTCACCTGGGTGATGACCCGGCGCAGGTTGCCGCCGTGATAACGGGTGACGTGGTTCCACAGCACTTCCACGCCGCTCTTGGGAATCGGGAAGGCGTAGTAGCGGTTGCCGGTGAAATTGGCCAGGCCATTGCCGTCGTTGATGGCGTTCACGTTGAGGGCGCTGCGCTTGGCCGACTCGTAGATTTCCGGCGGCAGGCCCACGCTGCGGTGGGTCGGATAGACCGGGATCTTGTAGGTTTCCGGGTAGCGCTTGAACATCGCGACCTGGCCTTCGGACAGCTTGTCCTTGTACTTGTCCACGGTCGCGGCGGTGATGGTGAACAGCGGTTTTTCATTGGCGAACGGGTCGGCCAGAAAGCCCTTGCTGTCCACGGCACCGGCGTTTTTCGGGATGCCGCCGGTCCAGGCCGGAATCGAGCCATCGGCATTGCCGGCTTTTTCCGCGCCCAACGGCGTAAGGCTGGTACCCAGTTTATTCGCTTCATCCGGCGAGACCGCCGCCATCACGTTCGCGGCCAGCAGGCTCAGGGCCAGGGCACCGCATTGCAGGATCATCTTGCGCATTGGGTTTTCCTTGTCAGCCAGATCAGAAGTTCACGCCGAAGCTCAACGCGAGGAAGTCGCGGTCTTCGAGAACGTTGTAATCGCCGCCAAAAAAGTCGGTGTAGCTCAGGCTGGCGGTGTAGGTGTTGCGGTAGTCGGCATCGACACCAACGCTGATGGCCTTGGCGCCTTCGTTGAACAGACCGTTGGGGCCATAGCCGGCCACGTCGTGGGACCAGGACATGTTGGGCTTGAAGTTCACCCCGCCGATCACGTTGGAGTAATCGAGGATGGCCCGGGCGCGATAGCCCCATGATGTCGAGGTGACGAAACCATCGGTGTCGCCCTGGAAGCCGTATTGGCCGTAGACCGAGTCACGGCCATAACGCAGCTTGTCCTTGGACTCCAGGCCACCGACATGCACGACCGCCGCTTCGCCAACCAGCGTCAGGCGATCAGCCCCCAGCACCTGATCGAAGAAGTGCGTCAGGGTGCTCTGGACCTGGGTCACTTCCTTGCGCCGGTAGCCGGTGTTATCCGCCCCGGCCGAGGTCGCGATGGGCGAGGTCGCGCCACCGACAATCGGGTTGAGCAGCGCCAGGGTCAGGTCGTTGGTATTGACCTGCACCGGCGCGTTGGGACGGTAGCTGACTTCCCCGGTCCAGGCGGTGCCGGTGGGTAACGTCGTGGAGAAACTGGCACCGTACAGGCGGATGTCTTCCGGGTATTCAAGGTAATACTGACCGCGTCCCAGCATGACGCTTTGCGCCAGGCCGCTGCCGCTGCCTGGGGCCAGAATGTTGGCAATCGAGATCATTCCCGGCAAGGCCGCCAGCGTAGAGGAACCTGCGGTGATGGTGCCAACAGTAGGCGTGCGGCTGTGGTAATTCATGAAGTACAGGCCGTACTCGGTATCATCGCCGAGCCAGCGCAACGCGGTACCCCACTGGCCGGAGTCACGGGCATCGCGGTCGCCACTACGGGGAATGATCACCCCTTCGCTGGACACCTGGATGCCCTGGCCGAATGCCTCGGTCAATGGCACGAACGGCGCAATCGCCGGGCTGCCCACCGTGTAGCCACTGGTGCAACCATCGGCCACCACATCGTTGCCGAAGAACGTGCCGCAGTTATCCACCACGGTCTGGTCCCACTCCAACTGATAGAAGCCTTCGATGGTGAGCTTGTCGGTCAGGCCCTGGGAGGCGAACAGCATGTTCACGGGGATCAGGCCTTCCTTGATCTCCGCACCAGGGCGACGGAACGCGGACACGTCCACCGGGTTGATGCTGTTGATCGAGTTGCCGATGAAGGTACTTTCCCCCCAACTGACCACCTGCTTGCCGGCGCGCACGGTGCCCGGCAAATCGGCGATGGAATAGTTGTGATAGACGAATGCATCGAGAATCTGCGCCCCCGAGGACTTGGCGCCTTCCTTGCGATTGCTGTCGCTGATGTCCTTGAACTCGCGGCCTTCATCCTTGAGTTCGAAGTCATACCAGTACTTGCCACGCACGAACACGCCGGTATCGCCGTACTTGAGTTCAAGGTCGTGCAGGCCTTTGAAGATTTTGGAAAAGGTCTCGCCCTTCTTGAAATTCAGCCGCCCATCATCACCGGTGGACGATTGGCCCCGACCGCCGTTGACCGTGCCAACCAAGTCGTTGTCGGCATCGCGCATGCCCCAGCTTGCGCCCACGGACAACGACGAATCGAACTGACCCTCGATCTCGCCAATGTTGAATGAAACGGCCTGCGCCTGGGCACAGCAACCCAAGGCCACCGCGACGGCCAGCGCCTGCGGCTTGAAGATGGCGCGCATTGTTATTGTTGTCATGCGTCTTCCCCGGTGAGTGACAGAGGCTTCACCCTACTGCCGCACGCCAGGGGCGATAAGCGCACCAAGGAGGTATTCGCACTGTACCTAAAAAGGATTACAGCCCATGCGGCGCAGGCCTTTGCGCCGTGCATGGATGGACTGGATGATGGGTCATCAGCGCCGCGCATACCCATGCCCAGCCTTCGACTGTTACGCGCCCTGCAACGGTGCATGCCTGAATCCGGGCTGTTTCCCGCGGGGCTCGATGCCTATGCTGGCCGGGCTTTCAGGGCAACGGGCCTGCAAGCACAAGCCTCATGGCATCCCTCATGCCTGGCACACCGTCTTCGGATGGATTGGCGTATCGGTCCATCATCCCGTGTTTACCGACGTTGGTTTGTAGCTCCTTTGCAACGTCACGCTTAGGCCGCTGCTTTTTGCAGCGGCCTTTTTTATGTGCGCCTATTTCCGAGTTAAAACTTCTTGTTTCCTACGTTGTTGTCGGAAAGGCTCACCTGCCTGTTTTAAGAGAACGAACTTATAGTTTCCTTGGTCGCCCAGGATGGGTGACTACGCAAATAGCCATGAACGACTGCACGTATTGAATCACGGCATGGCTATTCAGATTCGATTCGAAAGGAACTCGATATGCAGCAAGAAAAAAATCTACTTGTAAATAGAGGTATACCTCGCACGCCTTCGTCACCTGACGGGTTTGGGTTTAACGCAAGGCGCGTGTCAGGCCCAGACCACTCTGATCGTGCATACGATGCCGTTGATTATGCTCTTGATTGGCTAGATGAAAGCAACACTTCTACCGAAGAGCTCTTCAAAGAAAATGTCAGGAATATCACTCATATAACCAACGCCGAACTCGCCAAAACAAGAGCAGCCGTTGCTGCGGTGGTCCCTCGTGGAACCGATGCAGCCGAAATTGAATTACGAACACTCAAGCTACAACTGTTCAAAGCGAGAAAAGATCATCAAGAACACATAGCGATAGCCAATCTTTATTATGGTCATGATCCACTGACTCACAAAACTCAAGACGCTCGTTATAAGGGGTTCGAGCTCATTGGCCGTCGTGGAGGTGAAAGGGCTTACTACAACGCAATTTCCAAGTGGAATGTTTCTTATGCTGCGGCGTACGAGGCAAAATTCCTGGCTGAGCAGATCAAGCTATTGGATGCTCGCTTAACCGCACACAACAAAGCCATTGCCCAGGCAAACGCAAAAGCAGCCGCGGAGGCTCGGGCAAAGGCTCAAGCTGAAGCCAAACGCGTGGCTCAGGAACAGGCGCGCAAGGCCGCCGAAGCCGAGGCTAAACGCGCGGCTGAAGAACAAGCACGGATTGCACGGATTGCCGCAACAGTAGCTGCTAAACAAGCCCACGATGCCGCCATGGCCTTATGGGAGGCCGAAAGGTGGGCCGCTGCTGAAGAACTGGAGGCGGAGGAAGCGAGGCGTCAGGCAGAAGTCAAAAAGGCACGTCAACCAGCCCGGGCTACCCGTACATTTCCAGTATCGGGCTCCGCCGCAGCCGCCGGCCCAGTATTTACAATCGCAGGTGGGACCTTCGCCCCCAACCGGGTGACCGCCTCGGGCATCACGGATGAGTTACGCACCGCGGTTTCGGCGATCCTAAAAACAGTTACCGCAACGGCATTACCCACTGTTGCATGGTTTGCGTCACTGATTGACCCGTCGGAGCTGGGCAACGAAGAACGCTACGCCCTGAGTGTTCCGCTGTCAGAACTAGCTCCAGCCAACACCGATGATTTGCTGGCAGTCGCAACATCGAAGGGAGAGGTCAATCTCCCGGTGGTGCTGGGTTCCATGACCACCGACGACGAGATGATGTTCGTCGTCGCGAGTGCCGACGGAACATCGGTGCCCTCCAGCGTGCCGGTCAGGCTTGCAACACTCGACCCTCACAGCAACGTCTACAAATCCTACAGTCCAGATGGCTCATCCACCTTGATGACCTGGACGCCTATCGTAAAAGAGACGGATGCATCCACGACACTGCCATCGATCGTGCCGAAGATCGACCTCTATGAGGGCGGAACCCCCTGGGCCATAACCAGAGGGGTCGATAAGGATCCGGAGCTGGAGGATTACGATTTTGGTAGTGGGTTCGTCACGGTGTTCCCGGTTGAGTCGGGTATTCCGCCCATCTATACCGTCTTTAACAACTCTTCTGAATGGGCTTCCACGGAAGAGGCACGCAAGGCAGCCGAAGCCGAGATCCTAGGCGTAGCCCAGGCACAAGCACTGGAACAAGTCCTGGCGGGCCGCGCCTATCCTATACCGGGCGCGGCGGCCGCAGCCGGTCCGGTGTTCACGCTTGTCGGCAGTAGCCTGGCCATAAGTTCGGAAGCGACCTTGGCCATCCAGGCCGCGCTACGAGCCGCAGTCGCCATGGCTGTCGAATCGCTTACCGCAGTGGCAGCGCCGACCTTGGCGGGTTTTGCGGCGCTGCTCTATTCACCCAAGCTGGCAAACGGTGAATTACCCGAGCGATATGCGTTCAGCACGCCACTCTCGGAGCTCGCACCGACACATCACCACGACTTGCATGCAATCGCGGCGGCCGACGGATTCGTTGACTTGCCGGTACGCCTCACTTCTCAAGCAACCGTGGATGGTCAATCCGAAATCCTCGTGATCAACACCGACGGTGTAACCCACCCGTCAAAAACCAGAGTGGTGCCGGTTACCTATAACGCACAACAGAACCTCTACATCGCTACAACTGAACAAACCCCACCCAGAACCTTGACGTGGACGCCGGTCGTTCAACCCGGAAACAGCTCCACGGCCCTTCCCGCCGAGCCGCCCGCCCCGCCTGTTTATACAGGCGCATCGGTAACGCCCATAGAGGGAAGGATCGATCCGTTTCCCGAAATAACCGCAAACAGCTTCGATGATTATGTTTTCGTTTTCCCAATCGACTCAGGCCTGCCGCCTCTGTACGTCATGTTCAGGGATCGACGGGAAGACCCTGGGGTTGCGCTGGGAATGGGGGCTCCGGTTTCAGGCGTGTGGACGGATGCAGCATCGAAAGGTGAAGGGGCACCCATTCCGTCGCAGATTGCGGATCAGTTGAGGGGAAAGGAGTTTAGGCGTTTCAGGAAGTTTCGGGAGGCTTTTTGGAAAGCCGTCGCTGGCGATCCTATACTTTCGCAACAATTTAATTCACGTAATCTAGTAGAAATGAAAAAAGGTCGTTCTGCCTATACCAAGGAGACTGAACAGATTGGCGCACGAACCAAATATGAGCTTCACCATAAACAATACATTTCTTTAAATGGTGGAGTTTACGACATTGACAATATCACTCTCGCCACCCCTAAAAGACATATTGAAATTCATAGAGAGCACAAACAATGAAGAAATCGATAACCGAAATAACTGAAAAAGAATTTCTCGCCTTCATAATAAAAATTTCAGAAGGAAATTTTCCTTCTGAAAAAGCACATAACAACGCAGTCTTGGATTTCAAGCGTATCTCAGAGCACCCCGCAGGATCAGATCTTCTATTTTATCCAGAGCCTGGCAAGGAAAGCTCTGAGGCGATAGTCGACGAGATAAAAAACTGGCGTGCAGCCAACGGTAAACCAGGCTTCAAGCAACCCTGACGCTCCAGATATTTGAACGCCCCTTGCTGCTGAATAATCGGCAGCAGGGGTCTCTCGACTCCGGCGTCATGATGTACCGAACCCAGCAGCATTTTGACCATCCACTCCTCATCGGTAAGAAGCAATGCACCTCCTCTATCCTAGCGACCCATTTTATAAAAAACGTCCTGACGAGCAGTACGCTGAAGAGTACGAAGCGGTAATGACTGCGGGACTGAGGACTGTGCTGTTCTCTTTTGAAGATTTCGAAGCGGGCCTTTTCAAGACTTCTGCATCCCTCACGCCCGGAGACTCGATTTTGTACCGCGGGTGGATGCTGACACCCGACGCTTATGCTGCTTTGGTTAACCAACTGCGTGAAAAAGGCGTCATTGAAGTCACCAACGCCACGCAATACCGACACTGTCATCACCTGCCACAGTGGTATCCGTTGTTGACTGCCTATACGAGCGAAACGGTGGTGCTGGACAGCGATGCAAACTTCGTTCAAGCGCTCGAAGACCTGCAATGGCCAGGCTACTTCATCAAGGACTACGTAAAGTCACTTAACACCGGTGGTGGCAGTCTAGTGGACACTCCCGAAGGCATAGCACCGCTTGTTGAAGAGATGCGCCAATACCGGGGGCAGATTGAAGGCGGTATATGCGTCAGGCGACGAGAGGATTACATTGAAGAAACCGAGCGTCGCTATTTTGTATTCCATGGTCAGACCTATGGCGGCACCGATGAGATTCCTGAGTTGGTGACCGAATGCGCACGGCTGATCGACAGTCCTTTTTTCTCGGTCGACGTAGTACTCAGGTCAGACGGTGTGCTGCGGGTGGTCGAGCTCGGCGACGGGCAGGTATCAGACCGCAAGGAATGGCCCGCTGAGCGCTTTGCCTGGATGTTGAGCCGTGCGGGATAGGTCTGTGCCCTATCGAGACCGCCGCGAACCTGGCGGCCCTGGTGCAAAAATATTTTCCATGAGCACGGTTACCGCAGCGGGCGACAACCGGCCCAGGTAATGAGACTTAAATGGCGTGGTGTTGCAAGTTCGCCATCATTTCTTTCAAGGCTTCCAGATTGTCATTCGGGTGCACCGCATGCTCGAAGTCGCAGATCTGCTGCCAATGGGCGGCGACGTCTTCGGGCGAAAACCCTTTGCGCGGATCAAAGCCCGCCCCCAGGCTGCGTTCCCAGCGCACCTTGCCCATCCAGCCGCCGCCCACTTCGAACAGGCCGGAGGTTTCCTGGCAGGTTTCACTGGCCAGGTACACCACCAGCGGGCTGACGAGTTCAGGTTTGAGTTGCTCGAATACCTGCGGCGGGATCAGGCCTTCGGTCATGCGCGTGCCGCCTGTGGGGGCGATGGCGTTGACCAGGATATTGTTCTTGCGCCCCTCGATGGCCAGGGTGCGGGTCAGGCCATACAGGCCAAGCTTGGCCATGCCGTAGTTGGATTGGCCGAAGTTGCCGTAGATGCCGGACGTGGACGCGGTGAAGATCACCCGTCCATAATTCTGTTCACGCAGGTGCGGCCATGCGGCGCGGGTGACTTTGTAGGCGCCTTCGACATGGACGCGGTAGACCAGGTCCCAATCGGCGTCGTCCATTTTGTGAAAGGTCTTGTCCCGCAGGATCCCGGCGTTGTTGACCACCACATCAACCCGGCCGAACGCGTCGAGGGCATTTTGTACCAGCTTGTCGCCATCGGTCACCGAGTCGTGGTTGGCCTCGGCGATGCCGCCCGCCTCGCGGATTTCGGCGACCACCCGGTCTGCTGCCGAGGCATTGGCCCCTTCCCCTTGAGCCGAGCCGCCAAGGTCGTTGACCAGCACTTTTGCGCCTTGTTTGGCGAACAGCAGCGCATGGGCGCGGCCCAGGCCCCCGCCGGCTCCCGTGACGATCACGACTTTATCTTCGAAGCGCACAGACTCACTCATGGCAGAACTCCAGCAGGCGGACAGGACAATGGACACGAGTGTCCGGCACAAGTCGACCGGTCACAATCAACACGGTTGCAAGTGAATGGTGGGCGATAAGGTGAGGGGATGATGCGGGCCCAAGCCACAGCGGCCTATTCGATTTTCCTGCTGGCAGAGGCACCGCTATCGCGAGCAGGCTCGCGATAGCGGTCTTTCAATCAGAATAGATGCTGGATGTGCTGACGCGTTCGCGAGCAAGCTCGCTCCCACAAGGTATCGTCATGAACAGGCCATTTGTCTGTGCGGCGCGGCGATGGCTTCGCGAAACGCCAGGTAATGCTTGAGCACCTGCACCGGCGCCTCGGTGTGCGGGTAATGACCAATGTCGGGCAACAACACTGTGTCCGGGCTCGGGATCAGGGCCTCGTAGCGCGCCACCATGTGTTCTCCGGAAATCGGGTCGACCGCGCCGTCAATCACCCGCAACGGCACGTCGCCGCGCTGCATCGCCTGCACCCAGCGATCCCGCTGCACACGGCGTTCGGGAATATAGGCTATGAGCTTGTGCATGATCCACGGGCCACGATGGGCTTCCACCAGACTCCAGAAATCATCCAGCTCGCTTTCGGTGGGGGTGGTCCTGGGGCCGAAAATCTGCCGAAAGCTGCTGACCAGGCTTTCCCGGGAGAACGCCCGCCCCAGCAGCCACCCCAGGGGGCTGAGCAAAAGTTTCTGGGCCCAGACTGGGCGGTGAGTTTCCGGGAACAGGCCGCCATTGAGAAAGACGCAACTGGCGAGATGGATGCGCGCTTCGTAATGCCGCGCCAGCAGTTCCTGGGCCACGCTATCACCGTAATCGTGGGCCAACACATGCAGCGCGCCCCTCACATTCAGGTGCGCGAGCAGGGCCTGTTGCAGATCGGCTTGCTCCAGCAGGCTGTAGACGTGATCCGTCGGTTTGGCGGAGTCGCCGAAACCGAGCATGTCACACGCGATCACCCGATAACGTTGCGCCAACGGTTGCCACAGGTAGTGCCAATCCCAACTGGCTGTGGGGAACCCGTGGATCAGCAGCAGCGGCTCGCCCTGCCCGGCCACCCAGTAACGGATGGCATGACCTCGGAACATGAAGATCTGGCTGCGCTGGCGCCAGATACGCAGGGGAATCTGGGCCAGGGGCATCAGCTTCGATACCCGGCGTCTTGTTGATCGAGCTTGCGTAACAACGCCGGCCAGGCCAACGCGCCGCCCATGCCCTGGGCGCTTTTGGTCACCCCGGCGATCATCGCCCGGGCGCCAGCCAGGATCTGCGGCTCGATGGCAATCAGCTCGGCCCCGCCGCTCTGCGCCAGGACCTGGATGTCACAGGCCCGCTGAAAGGTGAACATCATCAGGAAGGTATCGGCGATGGTACCGCCGCAGGTCAGCAAGCCATGGTTGTGCAGCATCAGGAAGTTGCTCTCGCCCAGGTCCGCCTGCAGGCGAGCCTTTTCTTCGTGATTCAAGGCCACACCTTCGTAGGCGTGATAGGCCAGGCTCGACAGCACGAACAGCGATTGCTGGCTGATCGGCAGCACCCCCTGTTTCTGGGCCGATACCGCCACGCCAGCAGCGGTGTGGGTGTGCAGCACACAGGCCACATCATGGCGTACCTCATGCACCGCGCTGTGGATGGTGTAGCCGGCCGGGTTGATCTCGTAGGGGCTGTCCATCAACTTGTTGCCGGCCTGATCGACCTTGACCAGGCTCGAGGCGGTGATTTCATGGAACATCATCCCGAACGGGTTGATCAGGAAATCCTCGGTACCGGGAACCTTTGCGGAAATATGGGTGAAGATCAGGTCATCCCAACCGTGCAGCGCAACAAGCCGATAACAGGCGGCAAGGTCCACCCGGGTTTGCCATTCGGCCGCACTGACCTGATCTTTGATGCTGAGTGTCGTTTGGACGGGCGCTACGCTCACGGCTCTGACCTCTGGTTTCTTGTTATATGTTTCGATCGAAACGTCGTACGCAAGAAAATCAGTCTAGTCAGCTCTTTCAGAGGCGGTAGTTGCGTTCGCAGCCAGCTTACTGGCCGAACGAGTCAGCGCATCCGCTTCAAGGGCGCAACGTGTCAATCAACTCAGCAAGCCATGGCTCGGCGTCGGTTTCCGGCGTGACGCTCTCGCTGGCATCCAGACGCAGCATCGGCAGCACCTCACGTACGCCCAATTCGACGAACAGCTCGCACATCTGCTCGCCACCGGCGCAGAAGGTATCCCCGTAGCTGGCGTCGCCCAGGCCGATCACCGCGCCAGGCAAACCGCGAAAGAACCCGGGCAACTGGTCGCGGATGACCGAATACAACGGCATCAAATTGTCCGGCAACTCACCCATGCCGGTCGTGGAAGTCACTGCCAGCACGGCCTGCGGTGCGAATGCCTGCACATCCGCCAGGGTCGCACGAGGGTCGTGCCAGGATTCAAAGCCTGCCTCGCGAAGCAGTTTGGCGGCGTGCCGGGCGACTTCTTCGGCGGTGCCATACACTGAGCCGGAAAGAATGGCGACTTTCATCGATCTGATCCTGAACCTGAAAAAAGAGCCAGGATAGTAACAGTTGCACCTGTCAGGCTGCGAATGGCTCTCAACGGCCCTAATGGCCAGTGGACAGCCTATCGATTTCTTTTAGAATGCTGCTTCTACAAGGATGTTCAAAGGGTTCTCCCCATGATCAACGCTCAACTGATGCAACTGGTCATCAATGCTTCGAACGATGGGATTGTCATCGCCGAAAAAGAAGGTGAAGACAATATCCTGATCTACGTGAACCCGGCCTTCGAACGATTGACCGGTTATCACCGCGACGAAATCCTCTATCAGGATTGCCGGTTCCTGCAATCGGGTGATCGGGACCAGCCCTCGCTGGAGCCCATTCGCAAAGCCTTGAAAGAGGGCGGTACCTGTCGTGAGGTGCTGCGCAACTACCGCAAGGACGGCACGCCGTTCTGGAATGAGTTGTCACTGTCCACGGTAAAAAACCAGGCTGACGGGCATACCTATTTCGTGGGTGTGCAAAAAGACGTCACGACCCAGGTCAAGGCTCAACAACGCGTCGCCCAGCTGGAAAAGGAGCTGGCCGAAGCGCGGCAGACAATTGCCCGACTCGAAGCGACGGACGGTTCAAACAAAACCACGAATTAATGGTCAGTCACTACAATCACCAGTGAACACGTAAATTATCATTTCGAGCAGATCATGCAGCGCGATGCCCTCCTGACGCAGGATGAACTGGATTTCATCCGGACCATGCAACACAACCCGCAGTTGAACGAGCGGGATGTCACGTCGAGCTTGCTGGTAAACGGTGGGTCGCAGATCCGTGACTTGCTGACACGTCTGGCGGCAAATGAGCAGGTTACGCTGCAAGCCAATTTCGAAAACCAGCAAATGACCTTTCCGCTGCATCTGGTGGAAGACGAATTCCATGCGATGCACCTGCGCTTGGGTGTGCCAAGCATCTACGAGGACGGACCGAAGATTCGCCCATGGCGCCTGGCGCTCGAAGAGCCGGTGGCGCTGGAAAACATCAAGGGGCAGCCGGGACCGCTGTGGGTCCACGAAGTCTCCTGCAAGGGCGTATTGCTGGAAAACCGCAGTCGGACCAAACCGCCGAAGCAGTTTGCCTTGTGGTTCAGCCCATCAGGCTACGAGAGAATTTCGCTGCGAGGCAGCTTCGAACGGGAAACCGATCGCGGCCTGTTTGCCTACCACCTGAGCCAGAATGACCAGGACGAGACCGAGCGCCTGCGCCAGTACATCCTGCAGCAACATCGCCTGACCCATCCGACCATGCACCTCTAGTATCCTGTTTCGCAAACACGTTTCTTTTTGACGGGTGGCTGGTGTCGTCAGGCAAGACGCCGCGACGAGTCATAGCCCGACGCAGCATGACGGCAACAGACGCCGTCATAAAGGAACAGTACTTGCGATACAGAACACTCCATTCAGGTATCCAGGTTGCCTGCCAGAAATTGACGCAGGCGCTGGCGCATCACTGTCCCCTCATTCCCCAGGCAACCGACCGGCGATCCAACCAGGCTCTCCTGTGCCAGATCGGATGCATCACCGGCCAGCATCAAAGGACAATCCAGGCTCATTGCCAATTTGCCCAGGCGCTTTGGCAAGTCTGGAGCCGGCGCATGATTGGAAACCAGCACCAATGCCACCGGCTGGATCTTCTGGCACACCAGGGTCAGTTCCTCGAACGGCAGGCCGATCGACAACAGCCTGACGCCCACTTCCGCCTTGGACAGGAAAAGCCCCGTGACCAGCAACTCCAGTTCATGGCAATGATCGGCAATCGCGCAGGCCAGGACACGCGGCGACGTACCTTCGCGCTTGAATAAAAGCCGCTGGATGATGCGCGAACGCAGGAAACCATCAAGAAACACCCATTCGCTGGTTTTCCCAAACGTCTGCTGGCGTTGCAATAGTTGTCGCCAAAGCGGCATCAGGATGTCCTGGAAGACGATCGGCACGGTATAGGTGGAAAAGACCTGCCCATAGACACGATCAAGCTCCACATCGTCAAAGTTGCTAACCGCGTCCGCCACCTGTTGTTGCCAGTGGGCATGATCGGCCCTGACCTGATCGGATGAAATCAGCGTGGAGACCGGTTGCACCGACTCGGTCTTCGCCAGGATCCTTCCCACTTTGCTGACGGCCACCCCGCGCTCGATCCAAGCCAGGATGCTGCGCACTTTTTCAATATCGCCCAACGAGTACAGGCGATGCCCACTTTCGGTGCGTGTAGGTTGGATCAAACCGTAGCGCCGCTCCCAGGCACGCAGGGTCACGGGGTTAACGCCGGTCATGCGCGCGACTTCGCGAATGGGAAACAGGTCTTCCCGTCTGAAGGCGCCTGATGCCTGGAAAACGAAGCCATCCTCTGTGATTACACTCATTTTGGCAGACAATTCCGGCTGGGAAATTGGATCCTAGTTTACCCCTCCCCGGACATGTCATGACAAGGACAAACGTACTCGATGTGCGTTTTTGTTGTTTTACGCACAATCAGGAATAATCCTTGCCTGTTTTTTGGCGACCAGACGCTGCCCACCACCCCGGGGGCGTCCCCCGCGAACCTCCTACCCGGAGTGCCGCGCCTGTCTTACGGAGATGCATAATGTCTACCTCACCCGTCACCCTGATGGTTGCCCGCCGCGTCGCCCATGGACGCTATCAGGATCTGATCGCCTGGTTGCGCGAAGGCGAACAATTGGCAACCGATTTTCCCGGCTACCTGGGCTCAGGCGTGCTCGCGCCACCGCCCCAGGACGATGAATTCCAGATTATCTTCCGGTTTGCCGACGAGCAGACGCTGCACGCCTGGGAACACTCAGCCTCCCGCACGGCGTGGCTGGGACGGGGCAGCGATCTGTTTGCCCATCCCTCCGAACACCGCGTGCGCGGCATCGATGGCTGGTTCGGCGCGGCCGGTCAGCGTCCGCCACGCTGGAAACAGGCCGTGGCCATCTGGCTGGCGTTTTTTCCCGTCTCGCTGTTGTTCAATTTCCTGTTGGGGCCGCTGCTGGGCGAACTGGGCCTGTTGAGCCGCGTGTTTATCAGTACGCTGATCCTGACGCCACTGATGGTCTACCTGTTTATTCCGATGTCGACCCATCTGCTGGCGAACTGGCTCAACGGCGCGCCACAGCGGACGTTGCCGGCCAAGCCTTTCACACAGAATCAGTGATTTAACCGGGATGCCGCCTTCGCGAGCAAGCCCGCTCCCACAGTAGATTTGTGTCGTTCACATCATTTGTGTTCGACGATAATCCTCTGTGGAAGCGGGCTTGCTCGCGAAAGCGGTTTATCCGTTAACGCTGATGTCGGCTGGCGCACCCTCTTCGCGAGCACGTCGGATCGACGCTGTCACAGATTCGCCTGTCGCAATCTTGCGTCGCTGTTATAGTTTTGCTCTAGCCGTGAACCGAGCCGTCCTATGTCCAGCGCCACCGCTCCGATCCTGATCACTGGCGCAGCCCAGCGCGTCGGCCTGCATTGTGCCCGGCGATTGCTGGAAGACGGGCAACCGGTGATCGCGACCTACCGGACCGAACGTCCAGGCGTGCAAACGTTGCGGGACCTGGGCGCGGTCATGCTGTTTGCCGACTTCTCCAGCGAAGCGGGGATCCTGGCCTTTATCGAGCAACTCAAGCAGCACACCGACCGGCTGCGGGCCATCGTGCACAACGCCTCGGCCTGGCTGGCCGAGGGCCCGGGCTGCGAAGCCGCGGCCTTCAACGCCATGTTCGGCGTGCACATGCTGGCGCCTTACCTGATCAACCTGCACGGCGCCGAGCTACTGCGGCGTTCAACCCCGGCGGATATCGTGCACATCAGCGATGATGTAACCCGCAAGGGCAGCGCCCGGCATATCGCCTATTGCGCCACCAAGGCCGGCCTGGAAAGCTTGACCCTGTCGTTCGCGGCCAAGTTCGCCCCGGCGATCAAGGTCAACGGCATCGCCCCGGCCCTGCTACTGTTCAACCCCGAAGACGACGCAGCTTACCGCGCCAAGGCCCTGGCCAAGTCCGCACTGGGCATCGAACCCGGCAGCGAAGTGATCTACCAGAGCCTGCGTTATCTGCTGGACAACCCTTATGTCACCGGCACGACCCTGACCGTCAACGGCGGGCGGCACGTCAAATAGCCTTGTTTCGAGGATGCACCATGACGCTATCCCTGCCCCAGAACTATCGCGAGATCCTCATCGGCCTGGGGGAAAACCCCGAACGCGAGGGTCTGCTCGATACCCCGGTCCGTGCCGCCAAGGCCATGCAGTACCTCTGCCATGGTTATGAACAAAGCGTCGAGCAGATCGTCAACGGCGCGCTGTTCGCCTCTGACAGCGATGAAATGGTGATCGTCGCCGACATCGAACTCTATTCACTCTGCGAACATCACCTGTTGCCCTTCATCGGCAAGGCCCATGTGGCTTATATTCCTACGGGCAAGGTCCTGGGGCTGTCGAAGATCGCCCGATTGGTGGACATGTTCGCCCGCCGCCTGCAAATCCAGGAGAACCTGACCCGGCAAATCGCCGACGCGGTGCAGCAGGTCACCCAGGCCGCCGGCGTGGCGGTGGTGATCGAGGCCCAGCACATGTGCATGATGATGCGCGGTGTCGAAAAACAGAACTCGACCATGAACACCTCGGTGATGCTCGGCGTCTTTCGCGATTCCAGCACCACGCGCCAGGAGTTCCTGCAATTGATTCGACGGAGCAAGTAAATGCCACAACTTCAGCCAGCCATGGCACGCATCAAGGTCAAGGACCTGCGCCTGCGCACCTTCATCGGCATCAACGAAGATGAAATCCTCAACAAGCAGGATGTGTTGATCAACCTGACCATCCTCTACGCCGCCCAGGAAGCAGTACGCGACAACGACATCGACCACGCACTGAACTACCGCACCATCACCAAGGCGATCATCGCCCACGTGGAGGGCAACCGCTTCGCCCTGCTCGAACGCCTGACCCAGGAATTGCTCGACCTGGTCATGACCAACGAGTCGGTGCAATACGCCGAAGTCGAAGTCGACAAACCCCACGCCTTGCGATTCGCAGAATCAGTGTCGATTACGCTCGCAGCAAGTCGGGCGACTTCGTAGCAGCTGCAAGCCTCAAGCGGTAAGCTTCAAGCCTGACCACCGCAAATCCAAACTTGCAGCTTGAAGCTCGCCCCTTGAAGCTGCCTCGCAGAGATCCCCATGAACGACCAACAACGCCTCGAACTCGAAGCCGCCGCTTTCCGTCGGCTGGTTGCCCACCTGGACAGCCGCAAGGATGTGCAGAACATCGACCTGATGAACCTCGCCGGCTTCTGCCGCAACTGCCTGTCCAAGTGGTACAAGGCCGCCGCCGATGAACGCCAGATCGAGGTCAGCCTCGATGACGCCCGCGAAGTGGTCTACGGCATGCCGTACGCCGAGTGGAAAGCCCAATACCAGAAAGAAGCCAGCGCCGAACAACAAGCGGCGTTCGCCAAAGGAAAACCCGATGCCTGATCTCAATACCCTGCGTACCCGTCTCAAAAGCGGCGAACATGCCTTCGCCGACACCCTGGCCTTTATCGCCGCCGGTTACGACTACCAGCCCCAGGCCTTCAACAACGGTGGCGTGCAAAACGCCGCGGGGCAGAACGAAGGATCCTGCAAGACGCTGGGCCTGGCGCTGCTTGAGGGCTTGAGCGATGAAGAAGCGCTGCTGGCGTTTGGCGAACACTACCGTTCGGTGCTGGCCACGCCTGACGGCAACGATCACGGTAATATCCGCGCGCTGATGACCCATGGGTTGGCCGGGGTGAAGTTCGAGGCGCCGCCGCTGCAACGGCGCTGATCGCACCTTCCATTACGACGAGGCCCGCTGTTGTGGCGAGGGAGCTTGCTCCCGCTGGGCTGCGCAGCAGACCCAAACAGTCAAACTCAATTTGCCTGACACACCGCGTTGCCAGGTTTGGGGGGCCGCTTCGCGCCCCAGCGGGAGCAAGCTCCCTCGCCACAGGCTGAGTCCAAGTGAGCGGCGCCTCACCACATCCCGACTTTTAAGATTGACCCGGCAACTTTATTTCGTTTGCCGGGCCCCTCTGCTCGCGGCTTAGATAACGGAAATTTCTCCATCGTCCGGGCCGTCTTCCATGAGCAGCGAAACCATCAGCCAATCGATCTCCATCGTGCATCCCGTCAGCCTCAGCCACGGCAAGAATGCCGAGGTCTGGGACACCGACGGTAAACGCTACATCGATTTCGTCGGCGGCATCGGTGTGTTGAACCTCGGCCATTGCCATCCGCGCATCGTCGAGGCGATCCGTGAACAGGCCACCCGGTTGACCCATTACGCATTCAATGCCGCCCCCCATACACCGTACATTGAATTGATGGAACGGCTGACGGCGTTTGTCCCGGTGGATTATCCGGTCAGCGGCATGCTCACCAACAGCGGCGCCGAGGCAGCAGAAAACGCCTTGAAGATCGTACGCGGCGCCACGGGCCGTACCGCCGTGATTGCGTTTGATGGCGCCTTTCACGGCCGCACCCTGGCGACCCTCAACCTCAACGGCAAGGTCGCGCCTTACAAGCAGAAAGTCGGCGTATTGCCCGGGCCGGTGTATCACCTGCCGTACCCCAGCAAGGACAACGGTGTCACCCGCGAAGAAGCCTTGAAGGCCATGGAGCGGCTGTTCAGCGTCGAAATCGACGTGAATGACGTGGCCTGTTTCATTGTCGAACCGGTGCAGGGCGAAGCCGGCTTCCTGGCGATGGATGTGCCCTTCGCCCAGGCCCTGCGGCAGTTCTGCGACGACAAGGGCATTGTGCTGATCGTCGATGAGATCCAGTCCGGCTTCGGTCGCACCGGCCAGCGCTTTGCCTTCTCACGGCTCGGCATCGAGCCTGACTTGGTCCTGCTCGGTAAAAGCATTGCCGGCGGCGTGCCCTTGGGCGCGGTGGTGGGACGCAAGGCGCTGCTGGACAACCTGCCCAAGGGCGGCCTGGGCGGCACCTACTCGGGCAACCCCATCGCCTGCGCCGCCGCCCTGGCGACCCTGGATGAAATGACCGACGCCAACCTGCATGCCTGGGGCTCGCAACAGGAGGAGGCAATCGTCAGCCGCTACCAATCCTGGCGCAACCGTGGGCTGACGCCCTACCTGGGCCGCCTGACCGGCGTCGGCACGATGCGCGGCATCGAGCTGACCCACGCCGACGGCACCCCGGCTTCGGCACAATTGACGCAACTGCTGGCCCTGGCGCGGGAATCGGGCTTGTTGCTGATGCCCAGTGGCAAGTCGCGACACATCGTGCGGCTGCTGGCGCCATTGACGACCGAGCCGAACGTGTTGGGGGAAGGCTTGGATATTCTGGAGGCGTGCCTGGCGAAGCTGGTCTAGACATCCCCACTCACCCTGTGGGAGCCGAGCTTGCTCGCGATGACGGCGGCACATTCAAAAATGACTGCACATGACCCACCGCGATCGCGAGCAAGCTCAGCTCCCACAGGAGACCACTGATAAACATCCCCCCATTAAAAAACCGGCCGAAGCCGGTTTTTTAATGCCTGATGGATCAGAACGAAGCGTTCTGCAAGCCATCCAGGTAGCGCTCGGTGTCCAGGGCTGCCATGCAACCGGCGCCGGCCGAGGTGATCGCCTGGCGGTAGACGTGGTCGGCCACGTCGCCGGCCGCGAAGATGCCTTCGACGCTGGTGGCGGTGGCGTTGCCGTCGCGGCCGCCCTTGACCACCAGGTAGCCGTCCTTGAGTTCCAGCTGGCCTTCGAACAGCGAGGTGTTCGGGGTATGGCCGATGGCGATGAAGACGCCGTCAACCTTGATCTCGTCGAAGCTGCCGTCGTTGTTCTTCAGGCGGGCACCGGTCACGCCCATGTTGTCACCCAGCACTTCGTCCAGGGTCGCGTTGAGCTTGAGGATGATCTTGCCTTCGGCGACGCGGGCGTTGAGCTTGTCGATCAGGATCTTCTCGGCGCGGAAAGTCTCGCGACGGTGGATCAGAGTGACCGTGCTGGCGATGTTGGCCAGGTACAGCGCTTCCTCGACCGCGGTGTTGCCGCCACCGACCACCGCCACAGGCTTGTTGCGGTAGAAGAAACCGTCGCAAGTGGCGCAGGCGGAAACGCCTTTGCCCATGAAGGTTTCTTCCGACGGCAGGCCCAGGTAACGAGCGCTGGCACCGGTGGCAATGATCAAGGCATCGCAGGTGTAGGTCGCGCTGTCGCCAGTCAGGGTGTATGGCTTGGCGGCGAAGTCCACGGCATTGATGTGGTCGAAAACGATCTCGGTCTCGAAGCGCTCGGCGTGTTCCTTCATGCGCTCCATCAAGGCCGGGCCGGTCAGGCCATGGACATCGCCCGGCCAGTTATCGACTTCGGTGGTGGTGGTCAATTGACCGCCGGCCTGCATGCCGGTGATCAGCAGTGGCTTGAGGTTGGCACGGGCCGCATAAACCGCAGCGCTGTAACCGGCAGGGCCGGAACCGAGAATAATCACTCGCGAATGACGCACTTCAGACATGACCTGCTCCTGTTGACCGGACCTTGCGGGCCGGAACGCCGGGTGAGCGGCGTGAATAAAAAGGACCGTTGACGCACTTGGGGAAGGCTTGGGTTCGACAGTCCTGGAAAAGAATGGGTGCAGCGTATCGAGGGAGCGAAGATTAAGGAAATACGGATTAACAATCCAGCTCATAGGTGAGCTCTATCCCCCGCGGCCCTTTCAATAGGCGCCTTCGCCTCAAGAAACGTTGTTACACGCCATGTCGCCGCTTTCCCGGGCGGGGCAAAGCCGGTAAGGTCGGCGCGTTCACCTTCGCTCGGAGCCACCTATGCCCGCCCCCGTCCTGTCCGGCCCGCAATATTTGCGAGAGGGCCTCAAGCTGGTCTTGAGCCCGGGCCTGCGCTTGTTTGTACTCTTGCCCCTGGCGATAAACCTGGTGCTGTTCGTCGGATTGATTTACCTGGCCGGCCACCAGTTCAGCCTGTGGGTCGATACGCTGATGCCGTCGCTGCCGGACTGGCTCAGTTTCCTCAGCTATGTCCTCTGGCCCCTGTTCGTGGTGCTCGTCGTGCTGATGGTGTTTTTCACCTTCACCATGCTCGCCAACGTCATCGCCGCCCCGTTCAACGGCTTTCTCGCGGAAAAAGTCGAAGTGGTCATCCGTGGCACCGACGACTTCCCTGCCTTCAGTTGGGCCGAGTTGATTGCCATGATCCCGCGGACCCTCGGGCGGGAAGCGCGCAAGCTTGGCTATTTCCTGCCCCGCGCCCTGGGGTTGTTCGTGCTGTCGTTCATCCCCGTGGTCAACCTGGTGGCGGCACCGCTGTGGCTGCTGTTCGGCGTGTGGATGATGGCGATCCAGTACATCGACTACCCGGCGGACAACCACAAGCTGGGCTGGAACGAAATGCTCGCCTGGCTGCGGGAAAAGCGCTGGCAGAGCCTGGGCTTTGGCGGCAGCGTGTACCTGGTGTTGCTGATCCCGGTGGTGAACATCCTGATGATGCCGGCAGCGGTGGCCGGCGCGACGTTGTTCTGGGTCCGTGAGCAAGGTGCCGAGACCGCGTTGGCCCGCCAGGGCTGAGCCAGTCACAAATCCATCATCCTGGCGTCACAATGACGAAATGGCCCCGGTCGACACTGGGGTCATGACCACACCTCTGCACATTACCCTGATCACCGAAACCTTCCCGCCGGAAATCAATGGCGTGGCCAATACCCTGGGCCGCCTGTACGACGGCTTGCTCGCCCGCGGGCATCAAGTCGAGCTGATACGACCGCGCCAGGTCGACGACCAACGCCAGGCCAGTGACGAGCAGTTGCTGCTGTGCCGGGGCTGGCCGCTGCCGGGCTATCCGGGTTTGCAGTGGGGCCAGGCGTCGATGCACAAACTGCTCAGACGCTGGAAGCGCCATCGTCCGGACGTGCTGTACATCGCCACGGAAGGCCCCCTGGGTTTGTCTGCGCTGCGGGCGGCGCGACGCCTGGGCATCTCGGTGGTCAGTGGTTTCCACACCAATTTCCAGCAATACACCCAGCAGTACGGCCTCGGCTTGTTGAGTCGCGTGCTGACCCATTATCTGCGTTGGTTTCATAACCGCTCCAACCTGACCCTGGTCCCCAGCCTCAGTCAGCGCATGGAGCTGGAGCGTCGGCACTTCGAACGCGTGGCGCTCTTGTCTCGCGGCGTGGACAGCCAGCTGTTCCATCCGGCCAAGCGCTGCGCCACCCTGCGCGAAGCCTGGGGACTGGGCGACGACGACATTGCCGTGCTGCATGTCGGACGCCTGGCACCGGAAAAAAACCTGGGACTGCTCAAGCGCAGTTTCGACACGCTGTGCAGCGCTTTCCCGGGGCGACGGATGAAGCTGGTGGTGGTCGGCGACGGCCCGCAGCGGTCCGAGCTGGAACAGGAATTGCCCGAGGCGATCTTTTGCGGCTCGCAACGCGGCGAGGCGCTGGCCAGCCACTATGCGTCTGGGGATGTGTTTGTCTTTCCGAGCCTGACCGAAACCTTCGGCAATGTGGTGCTGGAGGCGCTGGCGTCCGGGCTGGGCGTGGTGGCCTACGACCAGGCCGCCGCCGCGCAGCACATTCGCCATGGGTACAACGGTGTGCTGGCAATGCCGGGGGATGAAGAAGCGTTCTGTGAGGGGGCCCGTTGGCTGCTGCAAGAGCGCGAGGCCTTGCGTTGCGTGAGGCTCAATGCGCGCCAACATGCCAGTCGCCAAGGTTGGGCGGCGGTGATCGAACAATTCGAGGCGCAGTTGCGTGGGGTTTGTGTCGGCGAATCAGTGATACCCGCTGCGCCGACAGTGCGCTGAGTCTTCGGCAATATTGAAATCGCCATCGCGAGCAAACTCGCTCCCACAGGGGATCTTTGTCGAACACCAGACTCATGCTCGCTGAAGATTAAATGTGGGAGCGAGCTTGCTCGCGATAGCGTCAGATCAGGCGCCGCTTAAACCAGGGTCATCAACGCCTCGCGACTGAACGGCAAGATCTCCTGCTCACGCCCTTCACGGACTTTTTGTGCCCAGTCCGGATCCACCAGCAGCGCACGCCCCACCGCCACCAGGTCGAACTCCTCGTTATTCAGGCGCTCCAGCAGTTTCTCCAGGCTGGCCGGTTGCGCGACTTTGTCGGTGTTGACCATGAACTGCAGGAACTCGCCATCCAGGCCGACGCTGCCGACGGTGATGGTGGGCTTGCCGGTGAGCTTGCGGGTCCAGCCGGCCAGGTTCAGCTCGGAGCCTTCGAACTCCGGCTCCCAGAAGCGCCGTGTCGAGCAGTGGAAAATATCCACGCCCGCCTCGGACAGTGGCTTGAGGAATTCGCCCAGGGCTTCAGGGGTTTGCACCAGACGTGCGGTGTAGTCCTGCTGTTTCCATTGGGAGAAGCGGAAAATGATCGGGAAACCCTCGCCCACCGCCGCGCGCACGGCACGAATCAATTCGATCGCAAAGCGCGAACGGTTGGCCAGGCTGCCGCCGTAACCGTCGGTGCGCTGGTTGCTGCCTTCCCAGAAGAACTGGTCCACCAGGTAGCCGTGGGCGCCGTGGATTTCCACCCCGTCCATGCCGATGCGTTGAGCGTCTTTTGCCGCCTGGGCGAACGCAGCGATAACCTCGTCAATGTCCGCCTGGGTCATGCCGTGGACCACCACCTGGCCGTCCTTGAGCTTTTCGCTCGGGCCATAGCCCGGCACGCTGGCGTCCGGCTCGGTGCCGATGCGTCGCACACTGCCCACATGCCACAGCTGTGGAACGATCTTGCCGCCTTCGGCGTGTACCGCATCAACCACTTTTTTCCAGCCGGCCAACGCGGCGTCACCATAGAAATGCGGCACGTTCGGGTAGCCGTTGGAAGCCTTGTGCCCCACCGTCGTGCCCTCGGTGATGATCAGGCCAACCCCGGCCGCCGCACGACGACGGTAATACTCGATCACCTTGCTGTTCGGCACGCCGCCCGGCGAAAAGGAACGGGTCATCGGCGCCATCACCACGCGGGTCGGCAGCTCGAGCGTGCCGAGGTGGAAGGGTTTGAACAGGGCTTTTACAGGCATGGGGGCACTCCACGGGACAAGGTCGCAGGTCGATATGACGGCGATAATATGTGCCGTGCCGAGTGCTGGGTAGCACTATTGATTGGAATGATTAAGGATTAAAAGGAATCGCAGCGGTGTTTGCTCAACCATGAAACCCTGTGGCGAGGGAGCTTGCTCCCGCTCGGTTGCGCAGCAACCGCAAAGAGAAGGGCTGCTACGCAGCCCAGCGGGAGCAAGCTCCCTCGCCACAGGGGGCAGCGCCGGGCTTTCAAGCCAGCGCTTTTTCGATCGCCTGGATCACCGTGGGGTCATCCGGCGCCGTGCGCGGCGAGAAACGCGCCAGCACCCGGCCGTCCTTGCCGAGCAGGAATTTTTCGAAGTTCCAGGTAATGTCCCCGGGAAACTCGGCCCCCTCGCCCGCCAGCAGGCGGTACAACTGGTGACGATCATGGCCGTTCACGTCCAGTTTGCTGGACAGCGGGAACGTCACGCCGTAGTTGAGGCTGCAAAAGTCCTGGATTTCCTGCTCGGTTCCCGGTTCCTGCCCGGCGAACTGATTGCAGGGCAGGCCCAGCACGCTGAAGCCCTTGGCCTTGTATTGCTGATAGAGATTTTCCAGCGCCGCGTATTGAGGCGTCAGGCCACATTTGGAGGCGACGTTGACCACCAGCACGACTTGCCCCTTGAACGGCGCCAGAGCAAGCTCCTGACCATCCAGGGCTTTGAGTTTAAGGTCGTGGAAAGCACTCATGACGAACTCCAGGTTGCGGATCTTTTCGAAACAGCCATGGTTGATGCTAACAGCAACCGACTAAAAAGGCGCCGTATGGCGCCTTTCCAGTTCACTGGTCATTTGAGCGTAGCGCACAAATCAGTGGTGATGGCCGCCTTCGCCATGGACGTGACCATGGGCAATTTCTTCTTGGCTGGCGTCACGGATGTCGACGATCTTGACTTTGAAGTTCAAACGCTGGCCGGCCAACGGGTGGTTGCCGTCAACGGTGACGTCGTCGCCTTCCAGGTCGCGAATGGTGACGATCTGCATCTGGCCATCGGGGGCGGAAGCGTGGAACTGCATGCCCACTTCCAGCTCATCAACGCCTTCGAACATGCTGCGGCTCAGGGTGCTGACCAGTTCGGCGGAGTACTCGCCATAGGCGTCTTCCGGCTCGACGGTAACGTTCAGGTCGTCACCGACCGTTTTGCCTTCCAGGGCTTTTTCCAGGCCCTGGATGATGTTGCCTGCGCCATGCAGGTAGACCAGCGGAGCGCCGCCGGCAGAGCTGTCGATGACCTCACCAGCGTCGTTGGTCAGGGTATAGTCGATGGAGACAGCCTTATTGGCGGCGATCAGCATGGGGCGAGACCTTTTGCATAAGAATGAAGAACGGACAAGTCTAAACAAGGATTTGCCCGAAAGCGAACGGAACCCGGACAAACGGACTTGCCCGAACAGACCGACGGTCACCGGCTTCCATCAGGACGAGGACGGGCACTGGGTGGCCGAGCTTTCCTGTGGCCATACCCAACACCTGCGCCACCAGCCACCCTGGCAGTCCCGGGCCTGGGTACTGGACCCTGCGCAGCGCATTGAAAAAATAGGCCAGCCCTTTGACTGCGGCTGGTGCGCACAGGCCCCGGTTAGCGATAACCTTGGCGACTGGAATTGATGGTAGATGACCAGTCATAGGTCACACCCTTGCCATGCTCCCTTAGAGAATCCGCATGCAAACTTTTTTTATCGCGCCCACCGATTTTGGTGTGGGCCTGACCTCCATCAGCCTCGGGCTGGTGCGTACCCTTGAACGAGCCGGGCTGAAAGTCGGCTTTTTCAAACCCATTGCCCAACCTCACCCCGGCGACACCGGGCCGGAACGCTCCACCGAGCTGGTGGCCCGCACCCATGGCCTCAAGCCGCCGCAGCCCCTGGGCCTGGCGCACGTCGAGCGCATGCTCGGCGACGGCCAACTCGATGAGCTGCTGGAGGAAATCATTACCCTTTATCAGCAGGCGGCCATCGGCAAGGACGTGCTGGTCGTCGAAGGCATGGTCCCGACCCGCAACGCCAGCTACGCCGCCCGGGTCAACCTGCACCTGGCCAAGAGCCTGGACGCCGAGGTCATCCTGGTGTCGGCACCGGAAAACGAAGTGCTGACCGAGCTGTCTGGCCGGGTAGAGTTGCAGGCGCAGTTGTTTGGCGGGCCGAAGGACCCGAAAGTTCTCGGGGTGATCCTGAACAAGGTCCGCACCGACGAAAGCATGGAGGCGTTTTCCGCACGGCTCAAAGAGCACTCGCCCTTGCTGCGCAGCGGCGATTTCCGCCTGCTCGGTTGCATCCCGTTTCGCCCCGAACTCAATGCCCCGCGCACCCGCGACGTGGCCGACCTGATGGGCGCGCAGGTGCTCAATGCCGGCGACTACGAAACCCGGCGCATGAGCAACATCATCATTTGCGCCCGCACCATGCGCAACACCGTGGAACTGCTCAAGCCCGGCGTGCTGGTGGTGACCCCCGGCGATCGCGACGACATCATCCTGGCCGTGAGCCTGGCAGCGATCAACGGCGTGCCGCTGGCCGGGCTGCTGCTGACCAGCGACACCCTGCCCGACCCGCGCATCATGGACTTGTGCCGCGGCGCCTTGCAGGCGGGGTTGCCGGTTCTGTCGGTAAGCACCGGCTCCTATGACACCGCTAACCTGCTCAACGGCCTGAACAAGGAAATCCCCATTGATGACCGTGAACGTGCAGAGATCATCACCGATTTTGTCGCCAGCCACCTGGACGCCAAGTGGCTGCACCAGCGCTGCGGCACGCCACGGGAAATGCGCCTGTCGCCAGCGGTGTTCCGCTATCAGTTGATCCAGCGCGCCCAGGCCGCCAACAAACGTATCGTGCTGCCCGAGGGCAGCGAACCTTTGACCGTCCAGGCTGCCGCCATTTGCCAGGCCCGGGGCATTGCCCGCTGCGTGTTGCTGGCAAAACCGGCCGACGTCGAAGCGGTGGCCCGCGCCCAAGGCATCGAACTGCCGCCGGGGCTGGAGATTCTCGACCCGGATTCGATTCGCGAACGCTACGTCGAACCCATGGTGAGGTTGCGCAAGAGCAAGAGCCTGAACGCGCCGATGGCCGAGCAGCAATTGGAAGACACCGTGGTCATCGGTACCATGATGCTGGCCCTGGATGAAGTGGACGGTCTGGTATCTGGCGTCATCCACTCCACCGCCAACACCATCCGCCCGGCGTTGCAACTGATCAAGACCGCGCCAGGCTGCTCACTGGTGTCCTCGGTGTTTTTCATGCTGTTTCCCGAAGAAGTGCTGGTCTACGGCGACTGCGTGATGAACCCACACCCCAGCGCTGCGGAGCTGGCGGAAATCGCCCTGCAAAGTGCCGACTCGGCCGCCGCGTTCGGCATCATGCCGCGGGTGGCGATGCTCAGCTACTCCAGCGGTGAGTCGGCCAGTGGCGAAGAAGTGGAAAAAGTTCGCGAAGCCACCCTGCTCGCCCACGAGGCCCAGCACGGCCTGTTGATCGATGGTCCGCTGCAATACGACGCCGCCGCCAACGAAACCGTGGCACGGCAATTGGCGCCCAACAGCCAGGTGGCCGGTCGGGCGACGGTGTTCATCTTCCCGGACCTCAACACCGGCAACACCACCCACAAGGCCGTGCAGCGCAGCGCCGATTGCGTCAGCCTCGGGCCGATGCTGCAAGGCTTGCGCAAACCGGTGAATGACTTGCCGCGCGGCGCCCAGGTCGACGACATCGTGTACACCATCGCCTTGACCGCGATCCAAGCCGCCAACCGACCTTTGGACATTTAAATGCTGGACTTTCTGCCTGCCCCCTTGCGCGGCGTCATTGCCTCGCTGCTGTTGGCGCTGAACACCATCGCCTGCTGCACACCGCTGTTCATCGTGGCGATCTTCAAGCTGTTGCTGCCCTTCCCCGCTGCCCAGCGCTTCACTGACTGGTTGATGGGCCACATCCACGAAGCCTGGATCAGCAACAACAAGGCCTGGATGAACCTGCTGCGTCGTACCCGTTGGCACCTCAGCGGCCTGGAGGGCCTGGACTACCAGCATTCGTACCTGATCACCAGCAACCATCAGAGCTGGGTCGATATCATGGTGTTGCAGTACGTGCTGAACCGACGCATCCGGCCGTTGAAGTTCTTTCTCAAGCAGGAACTGATCTGGGTACCGGTGATCGGCCTGGCCTGGTGGGCGCTGGGCTTCCCGTTCATGAAACGCTACTCCAAGGCTTACCTGGAAAAGCATCCGGAAAAGAAAGGCAAGGACCTGGAAACCACCCGCAAGACCTGCGCGAAGTTTCGCGACAATCCGGTGGGTATTTTCAATTTCGTCGAAGGCACGCGTTTCACCGAAGGCAAGCATGCCCAGCAGCAGTCACCGTTTCGCTACCTGCTCAAACCCAAGGCCGGCGGCATCGCGTTTGTGCTCGACGCCATGGGTGAACAACTGGAGTCGATCATCAACGTGACGATCCATTATCCGGGCGGGCGTCCGGGGTATTGGGATCTGCTGTGCGGCAAGATGGACGAGGTGGTGGTGCATTTCCAGGAACTGAAGATCCCACCGCAGTTCATTGGCAAGAACTACGATCAGGACGGCGTGTATCGCCTGGAGTTCCAGGGCTGGATCAACCAGTTGTGGCAGGACAAGGATGCGTTGCTTGCGCAGATGCACCGCGAGTATCCCTCTAAGTCTTGAGGTGTCTGTACTGGCCTCATCGCGAGCAAGCCCGCGATAGCGTCCCCCCAGACAACAAAAAGCCCGCCGATGATCACTCACCTGCGGGCTTTTACTTGCCGCTTGCAGCTAAAAACTTACAGCTGCACCTCTTTATATCGCCCCACGCTTGCGCAGCAGGTCCAGGACCTGCTTGACGCTTTCTTCCAGTGTCAGCGACTGGGTGTCGATCACCAGGTCGGCATCCAGCGGCACGTCATACGGGAAGGATTCGCCTGGGATGTTGTCGCCAGCGGCGGCATACAACCCTTGCGGATCACGCTGGGCGCACACCGCTGGCGAGGCCTGGACGTAGACCGTCAACAGACGCTCCTTGCCGATCAGGTCCTTGGCCTGCTCACGCCCTTCGGCATTTGGCGCAACGAACGCGGCGAGGGTCAGCAGGCCGGCTTCGTTGAACTGACGCGCGACGTGAGCCGCACGGCGCCAGTTCTCGGTACGTCCGGCACGATCCTGCGGCAGCCCCTTGTTCAGGTCATGGCGCAGGTTCTGGCCATCGAGGACGAAGACCGCACGCCCCATGTCGAACAACTTGCGCTCCACCGCATAGGCCAGGGTGCTTTTACCCGCGCCCGACAGGCCGCTGAACAACACCGTGGCCGGCTGCTGGCCGAAGCGCTGGGCACGCTCTTCCACCGACACGTGGGCCTGTTTGCCGTGGTGCGTGCTGCTGCCGTGAGCCAGCGGCTGGGCGACGATCATGCCGGCACCGACTGTGCCGTTGGTCAGGCGATCGATGACGATGAACGCACCGGTGGTGCGGTTGCTCTCGTAACCGTCCAGGGCAATCGGCGCATCCAGGGCGATCTTCACCTTGCCGATTTCGTTGAGCTGCAACGCGCTGGCCGGACCTTCTTCAAGGGTGTTCACATCCACCTTGTTGACGATGCTGGCAATCGAGCCCGGCACGTAACTGGTGGCGCGCTTGATGTCGTATTTCTTGCCCGGCAACATCGGCTCTTCGGCCATCCACACCAGCATCGCTTCGAAGCTGTCGGTGACCGGCGGCACGTTGTCGGCATGCACCAACAGGTCGCCACGGGAGATGTCGATCTCGTCTTCCATGGTCAGCGTGACTGCCTGGCCAGGACCAGCGTGTTCCAGCTCGCCTTCGAAAGTGACGATGGATTTCACGCGGCTGCTCTTGCCCGACGGCAGCACCACCACTTCGTCACCCTTGTGCACGATGCCGCTGGCGAGGGTGCCGGCGAAACCGCGGAAGTTCAGGTTCGGACGGTTGACGTACTGCACCGGGAAACGCAGGTCGGTGAAGTTACGGTCGCCCGCCACTTCCACCGTCTCGAGGATTTCCATCAGCGACTGGCCGGTGTACCACGGCGAGCGCTCGGATTTGTTCACCACGTTGTCGCCCTTGAGGGCCGACATCGGCACGAAGTGCATGCTGGTGGGCTTCATCTTCAAGCCTTCGGCGAACTTCAGGTAGTCGGCCTTGATCGACTCGAACACACCTTGGTCGAAGTCCTTGAGGTCCATCTTGTTGATGGCGACGACGATGTGCTTGATGCCCAGCAACGAGGCGATGAAGCTGTGACGTCGGGTCTGGGTCTGCACGCCATAGCGGGCGTCCACCAGGATGATCGCCAGGTCACAGGTGGACGCACCGGTGGCCATATTGCGGGTGTACTGCTCATGGCCCGGGGTATCGGCAATGATGAACTTGCGCTTGGCGGTGGAGAAATAGCGGTACGCGACATCGATGGTGATGCCTTGTTCGCGCTCGGCCTGCAGGCCGTCGACCAGCAACGCCAGGTCGATGTCGTCACCGGTGGTGCCGACTTTCTTCGAATCGCGGGTGATGGCTTCCAGGTGATCTTCGTAGATCATCTTGGAGTCGTGCAGCAGGCGCCCGATCAGGGTGCTCTTGCCGTCGTCGACGTTACCGCAGGTCAAAAAGCGCAGCAGCTCTTTACGCTCGTGCTGGCCCAGGTAGGCGAGGATGTCCTCGCTGATCAAATCAGATTGGTGCGACATGACAACCCCTTAGAAATAACCCTGACGTTTTTTATCTTCCATCGAGCCTGCGCCATCGTGGTCGATGACCCGGCCCTGGCGCTCGGAAGTTCGCGTCAGGAGCATTTCCTGGATGATGTCCGTCAGGCTCTCGGCCTCGGACTCCACCGCGCCCGTCAACGGGTAGCAGCCAAGGGTACGGAAACGCACTTTCTTCTTGACGATACGGGCTTTGTCTTCATCCGACAGGTGCTCGAGGATGCGCTCGTCGTCAATCATGATCAGCGTGCCGTTCTTCTCGATCACTTCCCGCTCGGCGGCAAAGTACAGCGGCACGATCGGGATGCCTTCGAGGTAGATGTACTGCCAGATGTCCAGCTCGGTCCAGTTCGACAGCGGGAATACGCGGATCGACTCGCCTTTGTTGACCTTGCCGTTGTAGACGTTCCACAGCTCCGGGCGCTGGTTCTTCGGGTCCCAGCGGTGCTTGCTGTCGCGGAACGAGTACACGCGCTCCTTGGCGCGGGATTTCTCTTCATCGCGACGGGCACCGCCGAACGCGGCGTCGAAACCATATTTGTCCAGGGCCTGCTTGAGGCCTTCGGTCTTCATGATGTCGGTGTGCTTGGCACTGCCGTGGGTGAACGGGTTGATGCCCTGCGCCACGCCGTCCGGGTTCACGTGGGTGATCAGGTCCAGGCCCAGTTCCTCGACCATGCGATCGCGAAACTTGTACATTTCCTGGAATTTCCAGCGGGTGTCGACGTGCATCACCGGAAACGGCAGCTTGCCGGGGAAGAACGCCTTGCGTGCCAGGTGCAGCATCACGGCGGAGTCTTTACCGATGGAGTACAGCATCACCGGGTTATCGAACTCGGCGGCCACCTCGCGGATGATGTGGATGCTTTCCGCCTCCAGCTGTTTCAGATGCGTCAGTTTGTCGACCATGGCTACTCACGAAAACTTTCTTATGAACGGCCAGCGGGCCGTGTTCGAGCGGGGAATCCTAGCACAGCGACCTCTTCTAATCAGGGCGCCAACTAGATCGAAACAGCATATGGATATGCCTGGTGGTTCGGGTATTGCAGTGAACGCTGTGGGAGCAAAGCTTGCTCGCGATAGCGGCGTCGCCTGTGCCGACGTCATCGCGAGCAAGCTTTGCTCCCACAAGGGATCTGAGTGAGTCAAATGGGATTCGGGCAATCGATGAAGATGTGCTCCAGGGCAAAGCGTCGCGCCAGGTAATCGCCCAATGCCTGGACACCGTAGCGCTCGGTCGCATGATGCCCGGCGGCGATGAAGCTGATGCCGTTTTCCCGCGCACTGTGGAACGTCTGCTCCGACGCCTCGCCGCTGAGATACAGGTCGACGCCGGCCAATACCGCCTGATCGATATAGCCCTGGCCGCCACCGGTGCACCAGCCAACCCGGCGGATCATCTGCTCGCCTTCGATCAACAACGGCTCACGCCCCATGACTTCCTGGACCTTGCGCGCGAAATCCCGGGCCGTCATCGGTTCGGACAGGGAGCCGACCAGGCCCACGATCTTGGGATTGTCCGGATCCAGCGGTCCCTCGACAGTGATGTCCAACTGGCGGGCCAGTTGCACGTTATTGCCCACCTCCGGATGCAGGTCCAACGGCAAGTGATAGGCCAACAGGCTGATATCATGCTTGAGCAAGGTCCTGAGACGACGCTGTTTCATGCCGGTGATGCAAGGGTTTTCGCCCTTCCAGAAATAACCGTGATGCACCAGCACCAGGTCGGCCTCGGCCTCGACGGCAGCGTCAAGCAAGGCCTGGCTGGCGGTGACACCACTGACAATGCGCATCACCTGGGGTGCACCTTCGACCTGCAGGCCGTTGGGGCAGTAATCGGCAATCCGGCTGCTGGCCAGGTAACGGTCCGCTTCTTCGACCAGGGTGTTCAGGGCTACCGCCATGAAAAGACTCCTAAATATCCCGTTCAGAGGCACGCGCGGCCTCGTATAATGCGCGACATTATGGGCGGTCTCATACCGCCTGCAACCTTTGTAGGACGTGCTTAATGCTCAAGGCGCTGCGTTTTTCCGGCTGGCCGCTGTTGGCCGGCGTGCTTGTCGCTCTACTGATTATCCAGCGCTACCCGGAATGGGTCGGCCTGCCAAGCCTTGATGTCAACCTGCAGCAGGCGCCGCAAACCAAGGCTGTGCAACAGGGGCCGGTGTCCTACGCCGACGCCGTGACCACCGCCGCGCCAGCCGTGGTGAACCTGTACACCACCAAGGTCATCAACAAGCCCAGCCATCCGCTGTTCGAAGACCCGCAATTCCGGCGGTTCTTCGGCGACAACTCGCCCAAGCAGAAGCGCATGGAGTCGAGCCTGGGATCGGGCGTGATCATGAGCCCGGAAGGTTATATCTTGACCAACAACCACGTCACCAGCGGCGCCGACCAGATCGTGGTAGCCCTCAAGGACGGTCGTGAAACCCTGGCGCGAGTGATCGGCAGCGACCCGGAAACCGACCTCGCGGTGCTGAAGATCGACCTCAAGAACCTGCCGGCCATCACCATCGGCCGCTCCGACAGCATCCGCATCGGCGATGTCACCCTGGCCATCGGCAACCCATTCGGCGTCGGCCAGACCGTGACCATGGGCATCATCAGCGCCACCGGACGCAACCAGTTGGGCCTGAACAACTACGAAGACTTCATCCAGACCGACGCCGCGATCAACCCGGGCAACTCCGGCGGCGCGCTGGTGGATGCCAACGGCAACCTCACTGGGATCAACACGGCGATCTTCTCCAAGTCCGGCGGCAGCCAGGGCATCGGCTTCGCCATTCCGGTGAAGCTGGCGATGGAGGTGATGAAGTCCATCATCGAGCACGGCCAGGTGATCCGTGGCTGGCTGGGTATTGAAGTCCAACCGCTGACCCAGGAACTGGCGGAGTCCTTCGGCTTGTCCGGGAGGCCCGGTATCGTGGTGGCGGGAATTTTCCGCGACGGCCCGGCGCAGAAGGCCGGCCTGCAACTGGGCGATGTGATCCTGAGCATCGATGGCGAGCCGGCCGGCGATGGCCGCCGCTCGATGAACCAGGTGGCGCGGATCAAGCCCACCGACAAGGTAACGATCCAGGTCATGCGCAATGGCAAGGAACTCAAGCTCACCGCTGAAATCGGCCTGCGCCCACCGCCGGCACCGGTGGTGCTCAAGGAAGAGCAGTAGCCGCGGGCAACTTCCCGGGTGGCCAGTCCTCCTGAATGCAGTTCATTTCAGAAAAATGATGGACCTGTGGCGAGGGAGCTTGCTCCCGCTCGGCCGCGAAGCGGTCGTAAACCGGCGGGTGCGGTGTGTGTCTGATGCTCCGCATTGGCAGGTTTTGGGGCCGCTTCGCGGCCCAGCGGGAGCAAGCTCCCTCGCCACAAAAATCCTATCCGCTCCGCCAAAGTGATCCCCCTGGCAAACCCATCCAGATTTCACTTGAAATTACAGATAGCATAAATTCTCATTAGTAGTGTTATATTGTTTCAACTATAAGATTTGGAACAACATAACATGTCATCTCTAACACGGATGTCTTTCGCCAGCCTGGCCTTCGGCCTTTTGGGCGATCCGGCCTACGCCGAGGAAATCCAACCGCTGGAACTGGACGCCATCAGCGTGACGTCCGACTACGAATCCCCCTCCGGCCCCGTCACAGGCTATCGCGCCACCCGCTCCGCCAGTGCCACCAAAACCGACACCGCCCTGCGCGACATCCCGCAATCGATCAGCGTGATTCCCGCCAGCGTGCTCAAGGACCTGGGCAGCACCAACGTCGAACGGGCATTGGAATACGCCGGCGGTGTATCGAAGCAGAACAACTTCGGTGGCCTGACGCTCTACGAATACAGCGTGCGCGGCTTCACCACATCGGAATTCTACAAGGACGGCTTCAGCGCCAACCGCGGTTATCCAAGCACCCCGGACGCCGCGAACATCGAACGCATCGAAGTACTCAAGGGCCCAGCCGCCAGCCTGTATGGACGGGGCGATCCCGGCGGTACGGTGAACATAGTCACCAAGAAACCCCAGCCCGAAGCCTTCACCACCTTGCAAACCAGCGCTGGCAGTTGGGATCGCTACCGCACTGCGCTGGACGTCAACACGCCACTGGACACCGAAGGCAACGTGTTGTCGCGGGTCAATCTGGCGGTCGAGGACAACAATAGCTTTCGCGACCATGTCGGCAGCAAACGTGTTTTCGTTGCGCCTTCCATCAGTTGGCAACTGAACCCCGATACGCGGTTGCTGGTGGAAAGCGAAATCGTGCGCCACAGCTCGACGTTCGACCGCGGCATCGTCGCTCCGAACAATCGCTGGAGCGGCGTTTCCCGCTCGACGTTCCTGGGCGAGCCCAACGACGGCGACATCGACAATCACAACAACATGCTCCAGGCCGCCCTCGAGCATCAGCTCAACGACGCCTGGCAGTTACGCTTGGCCAGCCATTACAAGCAGGGTGAACTCTGGGGATTCGCTTCCGAAGCACGCCCGTTGAATACCGACGGCCACACGGTGAACCGCCGCTACCGCGAGCGCGACAACAATTGGCACGACAGCATCACCCAACTTGAATTGCGTGGAATGTTCGACCTCGGCCCCTGGCAGCACGAACTGTTGATCGGCACGGAATATGAGGACTATCGCAAGAACGAGCGCGTGACCACCATCAACGGCAGCGCTTATCCCATCGACATTTATCAACCGATTTACGGCCAGCCAAAACCTGATGGCAAACGCACCGGCCCCGATTTTTTCGAACATGTACAAAACCGTGCACTGAACCTGCAGGACCAGATCGTCTTCACCGACAAGCTGCGGGGCATGCTCGGCGTGCGCTATGAGCATTTCGAGCAAAGCATCGACGACCACAACACCCACCTCACCAGCCTCCAACGCCACGACGCCCTGACGCAACGGGCCGGCCTGCTGTATCAGTTGACGCCCGAGGTCGGCCTGTTTGCCAACGCCTCCACCTCGTTCAAACCCAACAACGGCCTGGATGCCGGCGGCAAGACTTTCGATCCCGAGGAAGGGGTCGGCTATGAAGTGGGGATCAAGAGCGAGTTGTTCGACGATCGCCTGAGCACCACCCTGGCGGCGTTCCATATCGAGAAGGAAAACGTCCTGAGCCCGGTCGCCGGCACCGACTTCAGCCGCGCCATTGGCAAGGCCCGCAGCCAGGGCATCGACTTGCAGTTGACCGGGCAGGTGACCGACGCCGTGCGGGTGATCGGCGCCTATGCCTACATCGACGCCGAAGTGACCAAGGGTGACCCGGGAAACCCCACAGGCAGCCGGATCCTCGGCGTCGCTAAACACAGCGGCAGCCTGCTGGGGGTCTACGAATTCCAGGATGGGCACCTGCGCGGCTCGGATGTTGGCGCGGCGTTCACTTACGTCGGCGATCGCTCGGGCGAAGCCGGCAAGGATTTCGAACTGCCGGCCTACCACACCGTGGACCTGCTGGCCCATTACAAGGCCAGCGATGACGTCACCGTGGGCCTGAACCTGAATAACGTCTTCGACGAAAAATACTACGAACGCTCCTACAGCAATTACTGGGTCACTCCCGGCGATCCGCGCAACTTCACTGTCAGCCTCACCCTCGATCTATAAGGAAGTCAGCATGAAATACCCCAAGACCTTCGCCCTGCTTGGCCTGCTCCTGGCCACACAGGCCTCGGCCCATGGCCTGTGGACCGAACAGCGTCGCGGCAACGTCGAAGTGATCTACGGCCACGGTGCCGAAGACAATGCCTTCAAGGCGCAGAAAATCAGCGGTGCCTGGGCCTATGACCTGGGCGGCAAGATGATCCCCGTCACCGTAGAGCGCCTGCCGGACCACGCCCGCCTGCAACCGCTCAAGCCGCCAGCGGTGCTGGCCGTGGCGCTGGACAACGGCATGTGGTCCCAGACGGCCGACAAGAAGTGGATCAACGAAGGCCGCAGCAAAGTACCCGGGGCGATCGAATCGACCCATACGTTCAAATACAGCCTGGCGATCTATGAGCCGGGGGCGAAACTGCCGACGCTTGCACCGATCAAGTTCGTGATCCTGCCGGAAGTCGACCCGCTGACCGTTGGTCCGGGCCAGTCATTGCCGGTACGGGTGCTGCTGGACGGCAAACCCGCGGCTGGTGTGAAACTGGTGGGCGACTACCGCAGCATGCCGAACACCGTCTCGACTGAAACCGACGCAGAAGGCCGGGCCAAGGTGCTGGTGCGCAACGAAGGCTTGAATGTGATCGCGGCGCAGATGGAAATTGCGCTCAAGGACAACAAGGACGTGGCCACCCGTGGCGTGTTCACCTCATTGACCTTCCTGGGTGAGCCGCATCACGAGTAACGCCCAGAACCTAATGTGGGAGCGAGCTTGCTCCGGGCGGCGATCCGACGATGAGGCCGGCACAATCACCGCAACGCTCAAGCCGGAGTCAAGCACTCCGGCCCATTGAGTTTCGGATCATTGACCATATTGGCCAATACCCGCTCGCGCAATGGCGCCGGCTCGCTTGCCAGCAGCCCTTGCAAAGCATGCAGCGGTGTCTCGGGGTCGAGCCACAGGCGCTGGCCTTCTTCGTCCAGAATCAACGGCCGGCGCTGGCCCGCCGCCGGTTGAGTGATGACCGCCGTGCTCAGCCACACCTGTTCCTGCACCGGATACGCTTCCCAGATCGCGGCGAAAAACAGCGACGAACCCTCCCCCGGCGTCAACCAGTACGGACGCTTGCGCGTACCGCCGCGCCATTCATAGAAACCATTGGCCGGCAGCAGGCAACGGCGCAGGCGCAAGGCCTCGCGGAACATCGGCTGCTCGGCCACGGTTTCGGCCCGGGCATGGGCCGGCGTGCGGGACAGGTCGGTCAACCAAGGCGGCGTCAGGCCCCAGCGCGCCCGGGCCAGTTCGCGCTGGCCCTCGGCGTCGGCCCGCAGGATCAGCACCGAATCGTTGGGCGAAATGTTCCATTGAGCCTTCTGATCGGCGGGAAAACCGGGCAGGGCCGCGAAGGTGGGGTTCCAGCGAAACAG
The DNA here is from genome assembly GCF_900106735.1 of Pseudomonas sp. NFACC08-1. Taxonomy (NCBI): domain Bacteria; kingdom Pseudomonadati; phylum Pseudomonadota; class Gammaproteobacteria; order Pseudomonadales; family Pseudomonadaceae; genus Pseudomonas; species Pseudomonas sp. NFACC08-1. Next base: position 232,698 of record NZ_FNNL01000008.1, read on the forward strand.
GGCATAACGTCCACACATGGGGCAACACGACTCTTGATCGAACAAACGGCCGCCAGCCTAACAGACCAGCGTACCGGGATAGCTGTCCGGTTCATCGCCGGGCAACGGCAGTGCGGCATTGTACGCGGCGATCAACTCCCGGGCGTATTGCGCCTGGTCATCTTCCACCGCCAGTCCCAGCAAGCCCTGCATGGGCAACTCCCCCGCACCGCCCAGCAAATCGCGCCCCACCAGATGCGCCGTGATGCCTTCACTGGCAAGCATGCCTTGCAACAACTCGCCTTCCATCAGGTTTTCCAGCTCGTAGATTCGCTGCATCGGTGTCGCCCCGTCAGTCGTTTTCGCTGAAGACCTCGAGATGCCATTCCTCACCATGGACCTGCAACACAAAGGTGATTGGCCGGCAACAGACCTGACAATCCTCGATGTAGTCCTGATCACCGCCGGACAAGTCCAGGGATGTCTCTACGTCCTCCCCACAATACGGACATTCATAATGAGCGCTTTCCAGCATCGCGGTCTCCCAGGTGACTTGTGCGTATAATCGCCGGTCTATTTGCAGGGCTATTTTTGTCTGGCTTATCTTCCAGACCGTGCCCTGTCGTTTTTTCGTTAGAACCTTTACTTACCCTAGCCGTTTCCAACAAGAGAGCATGATGGGCGAATTCGATGCCATCCGACCTTACGACGACAGCGAAGTCCCAGCGGTGCTGGCACGACTGCTCGGCGATAAGGCGTTTCTAGATATCCTCACCCACTTCCGCTTCCCACGCCTGGCCGGCGCCTTCGGCTGGATGCTCAAACCCCTTATAGCGCAAAGATTGCGCCGTGAGTTCGCCGGAGTGACGTCGGTCGCCACGTTGCAGGACAAAGTGGAGTTCTATGTCGACCACACCATCGAGCGCGCCACCGACGGCGTGACCTATACCGGGGTGGAGCAATTCAAGTCCGGCAGTGCGTATCTGTTCATCGCCAACCACCGCGATATCGTGATGGACCCGGCCTTCGTCAACTACGCCGTATACCACGCCGGCCTGCCGACCCCGCGCATCGCCATTGGCGACAACCTGCTGCAAAAGCCCTTTGTCAGCGACCTGATGCGCCTGAACAAGAGCTTCATCGTGCACCGCTCCATCACCGGGCGGCGGGAAAAAATGGCGGCGTACCAGTTGTTGTCGGCGTACATCAACCATTCGATCCGCAACGATTGCGCCTCGATCTGGATCGCCCAGGCCGAAGGACGGGCCAAGGACGGTGACGACCGGACCGAATCGGCGATCCTCAAGATGTTCCACATGAGCCGCAAGGACGAGCCGTTCGGCGAAGTGATCCAGTCACTGAACCTCACCCCGGTGTCGATCAGCTACGAATACGACCCGTGCGACCAGGCCAAGGCCCGCGAGTTGTACATCCGCGCAACCACCGGCACCTACACCAAGGCTCCGGGCGAGGACGACGTGAGCATCGCCAAGGGCATCACCGGCTACAAGGGCCGGGTCCACGTGAACTTCGCCGCGCCCATCACCGAGCTGTTCGAGGACACCAAGCAACTGGCCCAGGAGATGGATCGGCAGATTCTCGGCGGCTACCGCCTGTTCCCGGTGCATTACCTGGCTTATGCCCAATGGGACGACGCCGACCCGCAGTTGCAGGTGCCCAAGGCGGCCGAGGTGTTCGGTGCCGAGGAGCTGGTCAAGGCCCAGGAAGAATGGCAACGCCGGCTGGACGCTTGCCCGCCGGAACACCGGCCGTTCCTGGTGCTGCAATATGCAACGCCGGTGCGTAATCAGTATCGGGTCAAGGCGGGGTTGGCGCTTTAAGCGACAGGTCTGAGGACACGGGTTCCCTGTGGCGAGGGAGCTTGCTGTGGCGAGGGGATTTATCCCCGCTGGGCTGCGCAGCAGCCCCAAACCCTGACAGCTCGGTAAGTCTGGTCGATCACATCAACCTGATCAGGGCTGCTACGCAGCCCAACGGGGATAAATCCCCTCGCCACAGACCACCATGCCCCGATCAAAACGGTTATCTCATCAGAACTGCGTACTGATCCACGACATCAGCAACGCCAGCGCCAGGCAGCCAAAGCCAAACCGGTAGAAAAACCGGTTCATCCGCTGAGTGGCCAGATCCAGCAGCGCTTCGAAGCGTTCGTTGCCATCGCGATTGCGCGCTTCAAGGCAAGCCCGCGCCCGTTGTTCACGGCGGCGCGTCGCATGCAGCACCCAACCGCCCGGGCAGGCAAACAGCAACGCAAGCAAGTTGATCAGTTTGGCGGGGTGGGCGGCGAACAACGAAAGCAGATGCAGCGACATCACGAACCTCAAGCGAAAAACGGACAGGACACGTCCGTGGCCTACGAACAGGGCGCGGATTCTACCGAAAGCCTGCCGCCCTGCACCGTTTTTTCCGACCAGTAACGATCGGCTGGGATAATGACCTGGTGACTTCGTGGCGAGGGAGCTTGCTCCCGCTGGACTGCGCAGCAGTCCCAAAAAAAGCTTGCACGATTAACCTGACACACCGAGACGCTAGTCGGGGGCTGCTGCGCAGCCCAGCGGGAGCAAGCTCCCTCGCCACAGGCTCCGTAATCAATCCTCGGGGTAATTTCCCCCGTCACGGTTTCGTCATCTGATTAGGCCACTCTGTCGCCCTTCAAACCTGCCCGGAACCCCTCATGTTGCACGCCGAAAACCAGGATCGCCTCTATCTCATCAGCCCAAGCGACGAACAACAGAACCTCGTCGACAGCCTGTCCTTCAACGTGCAGGACCGACATTGGCTGGTGTATTGCGCCCTCGGCGGTCATCAACATGCCGACCTTCCAGAGACCGACCTGCTGACCGGGATCAGTGTGCTGGAATTCTATTCCCAGGCCGCCTGAGAACATCGCCCATAAAAAAACCCTGTGGGGCAAGCTCCCACAGGGGTTGTGAGGTTTGTTACTTATTCAGCCAGCACTTGCCCAATGGTCGGATCCTTGAACAGCCGGGTCAGGGCATCGCTCAAGACGTCGCTGACCAGCTTGGTGTTGGTGTCCTGGTTAGGCGCCATGCCGAAACGCTGGTCCAGGGAAGCACCGTAACGACCGCTGTAGCGGCGGTTGGCGTTCTGCACGTCGGAGCGGAAGGTCGCGCCGATGGTGGCTTCGGTCACGTACATGCCTTCCTTGGGCGACTGATACTTGAGCTCGGCCAGGGTTACGGTCAGTTGCGGTGCATTCAAGGCATTGGCGGTCGGCGTGAAGCCCAGCAAACGCACGGCAGCTTCAGCCTGGGCCTGCAGCTTGGGCAGGATCTGCGCGCCCTGCACCGTGATCACACTGGTCTCCGGATACAGCCCGCCACGGGTACCGAGCGTCGGCGACGGACGACCGTCCACCACTCGCACCACCACCGGCTGGCCACGACCCACAGGCGCCAGTTGGGCATTGAGCTTGGGCTCCGGGTTAAGTTGTTGCGGGCTGTGGGCGCAGCCGACGAGGGTCAGACTGGTCACAGCGATCAAACCGAACAACAGGCGTTGCAACATGCTCTTCTCTCCAGAATCGGGCACAAACAGGCCGGCAGTATAGCGGTGCGCCATCGCCGTGAACTAGCGTCGCACGATGAATACTGAAATGTCTGACACGGGCCGTGGTTGCCGGTTCCTGTCACCCCATTGTCACGGTCCTTACACCGGCATGTCATAGCCCGCTGTCAGGCTTGCCCCAAGCTCCCTGACCCGGTATCCGCTCATGCGCTTCCTTATTTCCCTGTTCACCCCTCGCCCTCATCACCGCAGCTTCGCCTTGCTCGATCGCAACGGCCATTGCCAGGCGTTCAAACAGTGCAGCCTGCAACCCATGGGCGAAGGCTGGGTGGAAATCGAAGAGATCCGTCTCAACTGGCTGCACCAGCCATTGCCCGCCAGCGCCCGCGTGCAACCGCTTCCTGCCCGCGCACGTAACCGGCAGCTGTTGACCATCTGACCGGACGGCTAATAAAAGTCATTAAACACGACCATTTCCCTGCGTTTCTTCGATACAATCTCCCCCCGATTATAAGGACGTCTCCTGATCGGGCCTCGCAACACCGCTGATGCGCTGGTATTGGCACCCCGCAACGCCCACAGAGAGCCGCCCACACAGATCGAGTGAAGCTGGCGCGCTTGCTGTTCCTCCAGGCAAATCACCACTTTTCGCGAATCTGCAGAGCTGTCATTACGCTCGGTCACTGAGCTGTCTGCCCGTTTTGCCTGTCATGTACTACATGGGGGCAACCAAACCGGGCGCAGTGCCAGGCTGGGACAGCCCTTTTTTGAGGTTCACGTCTTCAAAAGAGCGTGAAAAAACGGGTTTTCACAACTTCACGAGAGTGTGGCGAGCAAATGAAGAGTTTTGCGTCTGAACAAGCACCATTAGCGTCTGAAACAGCCCAACGACACAGGACCGGATATCGCTCAAGAACCGGCGCCTGAAGCCTGTCCGCTACGGATTTGGTTGCACGAACGGATGTCTCGGCCATAAGTCGAATTGCCTGCCCGGCGCTTAAATGAGTTCATGTGACTCTTGAGGCCAGGCTGCATGCATCCGCAGTAGGTGCGAAAAATTGCGAAGATTCGGACATGGCGATCCTGGCCATGGATAACTGGGGCGCAACTGACCTGCCCCGCCACTCCTGGCCGCTATGCCGACAATTTGGTGCTGCAGATTTTGGAGACGCGTTAAATGGCGCATAACGAAGCAGTCGATGTAGTTCTGGTAGGGGCCGGCATCATGAGTGCCACCCTGGCCGTACTGCTCAAGGAGCTCGACCCCGCGATCTCGCTGGAAGTCGTCGAGCTGATGGATTCCGGTGCCGCGGAGAGTTCCAACCCGTGGAACAACGCCGGCACCGGTCACGCCGGGCTGTGTGAGCTCAATTACACGCCCCAGGCAGCCGACGGCAATGTCGACATCAAGAAAGCCGTGCACATCAACACCCAGTTCGAGGTGTCGAAGCAGTTCTGGACGTACCTGACCAAAAAAGGCACGTTCGGCTCCTCCAAGTCCTTCATCGCCCCGGTGCCACACCTGAGCTTCGTGCAAGGCGAGAAAGGCGTGTCGTTCCTGAAGAAGCGCTTCGAGCTGATGCGCCAGCATCACGCCTTCGCCGACATGGAATACACCGAGGACAAGGCCCGGATGGCCGAGTGGATGCCGCTGATGATGCCTGGCCGGCCGGCCGATGAGGTCATCGCCGCCACTCGCGTCATGAACGGCACCGACGTCAACTTCGGCGCCCTGACCAACCAGCTGCTCAAACACCTGACCAGCGCCCCGGACACTCAGGTCAAATACTGCAAGCGCGTCACCGGTCTCAAGCGCAACGGCAGTGGCTGGACCGTGAGCATCAAGGACGTCAATTCCGGCAGCAGCCGCGATGTCGACGCCAAGTTCGTGTTCCTCGGTGCCGGCGGTGCGGCGTTGCCGCTGCTGCAAGCCTCGGGCATCGAGGAAAGCAAGGGCTTCGGCGGCTTCCCGGTCAGTGGCCAGTGGCTGCGTTGCGACAACCCGGAAGTGGTCAAGCACCACCAGGCCAAGGTCTACAGCCAGGCCGCCGTGGGCTCGCCGCCGATGTCGGTGCCGCACCTGGACACCCGTGTAGTCGATGGCAAAAAATCCCTGCTGTTCGGGCCATACGCCGGTTTCACCACCAAGTTCCTCAAGCACGGTTCGATCATGGACCTGCCGCTGTCGGTACGTGCCGGCAACATCGGCCCGATGCTGGCCGTGGCCCGGGACAACATGGACCTGACCAAGTACCTGATCAGCGAAGTGATGCAGTCCATGGAACAGCGCCTGGAATCCCTGCGTCGTTTCTACCCCGAGGCGAAAGCCGAGGACTGGCGCCTGGAAGTGGCCGGCCAGCGGGTGCAGATCATCAAGAAAGACCCGAAGAAAGGTGGCGTCCTGCAGTTCGGCACCGAACTGGTGGCGGCCAAGGACGGCAGCCTCGCCGCCCTGCTCGGCGCATCGCCGGGTGCTTCGGTGACCGTGTCGATCATGCTGGAACTGATCGAGCGCTGCTTCCCGGACAAAGCCAAGGGCGAGTGGGCTGCCAAGCTCGCAGAGATCTTCCCGGCCCGGGAAAAAGTGTTGGAAACCGACGCGGCGCTGTATCGAAAAATCAACGCGCAGAACAACATTGCGTTGGAGTTGGTTGAAGACAGCAAGGCTCAAAGTTACGCCTGATACTGTGTACTGATAAAAAGCCTCCCGTGCAAACAGGAGGCTTTTTATTACCCGTATTATGACTTCATACTGAACTTGACGCGTGTTCCGCCATGACGAACATAATCATCGTCATCTTCAACCTCTAGTAACTCCGCAACACAGGCACCTGCCGGTTTCGCTTCAACCCAGCGACGATAAGGCATTGTCTGTCCGTCACTCACCGGCACGCCAGGAATATGCCCGAAACTGAAATGGCAGGTGCGGTTTCCTTGGGTGTAGGTAAATGACTCCCGCTCGGCACGCGCCTGGGGCAGATAATAGGTTAGCTCCTGGCGTTCCCCAGGACTTATCGAAAAGCTGTGGCCCGCATTTTCCGGGGCCAGAGACCACGTGAAATCGCTACCCGGCACAATGACCGCTGACGTTGCGTTGAATATTTCCACATTGACGATCTCATCGAACGCATTGGAAACCGAACTTGCCAGACAGCCGATCAGGGCCAATAAACACCCGGCGATACATTTACCTTTATCTTCCATGATAAATAAAACTCCATTTAGCGATTGAAATGAAACCCCTTGGTTTCAACCCAAAAGTAATGGAAATCCAGATAAAACAAAACAGCCCGAATGGTGACATAACCTTTCGGGCTTAGTTGAGTACGTCATGAAATACTGATGCAGACATTCAAACGCCGCGGCGGCCCGCGGACATGACATTAACGCGATCAGCCACGCGCCTTATTGATCAGTTCAATGTATTCCTCGGCGTTACGCTGGTCCTGGATCAACGCCACGAAATCCTTGCCTTGCTCATCCTTGCCATTAAGGTCGTAACCGGCCTCGACGAAAAACGTCAGGAACCGCTCGAAGTCATCGACCCGCAGCCCACGGTAGGCCTTGATCAGTTTGTGCAGCGACGGCGACGTGGCATCGACCGGTTCGAAATTGAGGAACAGCTTGACCTGTTCATCGCCAATCTCGTCGCCAATCACTTGTTTCTTGTCTTTACGCATTGCCGGCTCCAGCTCGCACAGTTCACGGGGCGGGCAGTTTACCCCCGGCAGGCCTCGCGGCTCAACGCGGGCGTTCGGCACCGGTGTGCAGGTCGGCCCAGATATGACCGTTGGCGTAGGTGAGAAACTGCACATAGACCGTGTTGTTGCGCAGCAGATCGATGACCACCCGGTATTGAGCCTGAGGATAAGACAGCGTCAGGGTCTTGCTCGCCTCGTCGAAAACCGGTTTCTTCAGGCTTTTGCTTTCGCCGTCGAAGTTAAGGATCACCTGGCTGAGGGTCGCGCCCTTGTTCATCGGCTTGCCCTTGAGACGGACCAGCAAGGGCGAAGTGACCGGAATCGGTTGCTGGTTGGACTGACGCTGGTTACCCAGCACCACCGAATACTCGGTCACTTGCAGCAACTGCTGCTGTTCAGGCTGCTCCTGGCGCACCACCAGGTCATCAGGCGGCAGGAACTGGCTGTGCATCGGTGCGGCCACGGCCGCCAAGGGCAGGCTGGAGATCAACAGCAAAGTAGCGCTACGGCGGATCGATACACGCATGACAAGCTCCGGGGTCTTGGCCGAGCACTCTAGCATGAGCCTGGATGGTAAAAATAACGATCCAGATCAATACATCCGCGCAACGAGCACGGCATACTCAAAGAGCCATCAGCCCCGGCCTACCGGCGCATGCCTTTGTGGCGAGGGAGCTTGCTCCCGCTGGGTGGCGCAGCCGCCCCATAATATTGCGAGCGCTACGCACTCGAGCGGGAGCAAGCTCCCTCGCCACAAGGCCAGTGCCAGTGTCCCCCTTGCGAGGAGTATTCATGTCTTTCTCCGCCCCACCGTTGTTTGCCGCCTGGCGCCAGGCCTGGCGCGCCGGTTACACCCTGGAGCGCCTGCGTGGCGACCTGGTGGCCGGGCTGACCGTCGGCATCATCGCCATCCCACTGGCCATGGCCCTGGCGATTGCCGTTGGCGTGCCGCCGCAACATGGCTTGTACACGGTGTTGGTGGCCGCGCCCTTGATCGCCCTCACCGGCGGCTCACGCTTTAACGTCAGCGGGCCGACGGCGGCATTCGTGGTAATCCTGCTGCCCATCACGCAACAGCACGGCCTGGGCGGCCTGTTGTTGTGCACCATGCTCGCTGGTCTGATCTTGATCACCCTGGGCCTGATGCGCGCCGGACGGCTGATCCAATACATCCCCTACCCGGTGATTCTCGGCTTTACCGCCGGGATCGGCGTGGTCATCGCCACCTTGCAACTGAAGGATCTGCTGGGGTTGACCACCGTCGGGCAAGCCAAGCACTACATCGAACAGTTGGGCGAACTGATCGTGGCGCTGCCCAGTGCCCGGCTCGGCGATGGCATCATCGGCGTCACGTGCCTGGCGGTGCTGTTTGCCTGGCCACGCTGGGTACCGCGGGTTCCCGGGCATTTGGTTGCCTTGCTGGTCGGGGCGCTATTGGGACTGGCGCTGGAGCGCGGCGGTTTGCCGGTGGCGACATTGGGTGAGCGTTTCAGCTACATGGTCGATGGCATCAGCCACCCCGGTATCCCGCCGTTTTTACCGAGCTTCGAGTGGCCATGGAACCTGCCAGATGGCCAGGGGCATCCCTTGACGCTTTCCTATGATCTGATCCGCCAATTGCTGGGCCCGGCCTTCGCCATTGCCATGCTTGGCGCCATCGAATCGCTGCTGTGCGCCGTGGTGGCGGATGGCATGACCGGCAGCAAGCATGACCCCAACGCCGAGCTGATCGGCCAAGGCCTGGGCAACCTCGTGGCGCCGCTGTTCGGCGGTATCACCGCCACGGCGGCCATTGCCCGCAGCGCGACCAATGTGCGCAGCGGCGCCTCTTCACCGCTGGCCGCGATCATTCACAGCCTTGTGGTGCTGCTGGCGATGGTGTTGCTGGCGCCCCTGTTCAGCTACCTGCCCATGGCAGCCCTGGCGGCGCTACTGGTGATAGTGGCCTGGAACATGAGCGAAGCCGGACACGTGTTGCATACCTTGCGCATCGCCCCGCGCAGCGACGTACTGGTGCTGCTGACCTGCCTTAGCCTGACCGTGCTGTTCGACATGGTCATGGCCGTCGCCGTCGGCCTGCTGCTGGCCGCCGGGCTGTTCATCAAGCGCATGAGCGAACTGACCGACAGCACCGAACTGCCTCGCCACTTTCACCAGGCCCTGCTGGGCATGCCCGAGCATGTGCGCTGCTACGCAATTCGTGGGCCGCTGTTCTTCGGTGCGGCAGAAAAAGCCCTGGACGTGCTGCGCAAGTTCGATCCGGGGGTGCGCGTGGTGGTGGTGGAAATGAGCGCCGTGCCCATGCTGGACATGACCGCGCTGGCTGCGTTTGAAAACATCCTGAAGGATTACCGCAAGCAGGGCATCGGCCTGATCCTGGTCGCGACGGCGCCCAGGGTGCGCCTGAAGCTGCGCCGCGCCGGTATTCATCGCGAGCAGCGGCAATTGGCGTATGTGCAGACCCTGGAGCAGGCGCGGGTCAAGAGCGAGCAGTGGTTGGCCAGCGGCAGCACCGCTCAGCCACGACTTGCTTGAACTGTGGCGAGGGAGTTTGCTCCCGCTGGGCTGCGCAGCAGCCCCAATTGCAGGTGGGTGCTACGCACCCAAGCGGGAGCAAGCTCCCTCGCCACAAAAGCTCCGTGCCGACGACTGATTCGGTGCTCAGTCGAACTGGGCACGCATCCAGGCCCGGTACTCGGCGGCGCCTGGCTCGCCTTCACGGGGCGCCCAGTGGGCCAGTTCGCCCTCGCCCACGGGGCGGTAGGGGCCGGCTTTGCATTCGAACATCAGGCTGTCGGCTTCCAGCACCACCAATCCGTGATACACGCCGGCCGGCAGGTCGACGCCGAGGCAATCGCCACCGGCCTGCAGGATGCGCTTGTCCACCACCGCGCCGGCTTCATCGAAGATCAATACCCCCAGCCGGCCCTTGAGCACCAGCAAGGTTTCGGCCTTGTCGGCGCTCAGATGGCGGTGCGGCGGGATGTAGGTCGAAGGCTGCAAGCCCACCGCCATGCGGTGGCACGGCTCATCCATTTCGTGGAAGTTATGGTGCTGCCGTCCGCGAGGGCTGGCCGCGGCTTTTTCGGCCAATCCATCGAACAGTGCATGATCCAGAAAGCTTGGCCGGGTCATCGACTACATTCCCTTGACGGCGAAAATGCCATTGGCGTTGCGCCAGTAACCTTTGTAGTCCATGCCGTAGCCGAAGATGTAGCGGTCGATGCACGGCAAGCCGACGAAATCGGCTTTCAAGTCCGGACGGGCCTTGCGGTCGTGGTCCTTGTCGATCAGCACGGCGGTGTGCACGGCGCGGGCACCGGCGTGTTTGCAGAAGTCGATGATGGCGCCCAGGGTGTGACCTTCGTCGAGGATGTCGTCGATGATCAGCACGTCGCGGTCGATGAACGAGACTTCCGGCTTGGCCTTCCAGAACAAGTCACCGCCGCTGGTTTCGTTGCGATAACGGGTGGCGTGCAGGTAGGACGCTTCCAATGGGAAGTTCAGATAGGTCAGCAGCTTGCCGGAAAAAATCAGCCCGCCGTTCATGACGCAGAACACCACCGGATTGGCATCGGCCAGCTGTTCATTGATTTGCGCACCGACACGGGCGATGGCCGCTTCGACTTCGGCTTCGGTGTACAGGCAGTCAGCCTCTCGCATGATTTGACGGATATGCTCGAGATCAGCGGACATGGCGCTCTCCAGGGGTGGCAGGGTTCGGAAAAGCCGGCAAAGGTACGCATCCCGCCCGGCCAGATCAAGCGTTTGTGGACTAACGTTCTGTATTGTCTATAGGACAACACCCTCGGATAGATTAATCTAGGCCGGTTTTTTTGCCCGCCGCCGGAGCCTTCCCCATGCCCATCCTCGAGATCCGCCATCCGCTGATCAGACACAAACTCGGCCTGATGCGCCGCGCCGATATCAGCACGAAGAACTTCCGTGAACTCGCCCAGGAAGTCGGTGCCCTGCTCACCTACGAGGCCACCAAGGACCTGCCGCTGGAGTCCTATGAAATCGACGGCTGGGCCGGTACGGTCCAGGTCGAGAAGATCGCCGGCAAGAAGATCACCGTGGTGCCGATCCTGCGCGCCGGCATCGGCATGCTCGAGGGCGTACTGAGCCTGATTCCAGGGGCCAAAGTCAGCGCCGTGGGTGTGGCTCGCAACGAGCAGACCCTGCAGGCGCACACCTATCTGGAAAAACTGGTGCCGGAAATCGACGAGCGCCTGGCGATGATCATCGACCCGATGCTCGCCACCGGCAGCTCCATGGTCGCCACCATCGACCTGTTGAAAAAAGCCGGTTGCCGGGACATCCGCGCCATGGTGCTGGTCGCCGCGCCCGAAGGCATCAAGGCCGTGCAGGACGCCCACCCGGACGTGACCATCTACACCGCGTCCATTGACCAGAAACTCAACGAGCACGGCTACATCATCCCGGGCTTGGGCGATGCCGGCGACAAGATCTTCGGCACCAAGCAGAAGGACGCTTGAGCATGCAGGATGAGTTCAACGATCCGCTCTGGCGCCAGGTGCTGTCCGGCGCGCAGATGCTGTTCGTCGCCTTCGGCGCGCTGGTACTGATGCCGCTGATCACCGGGCTGGACCCTAACGTGGCGCTGTTCACGGCCGGCCTGGGAACGATCCTGTTCCAAATCGTCACCGGGCGCCAGGTGCCAGTGTTCCTGGCTTCGAGCTTTGCCTTCATCACGCCGATCATCCTCGCCAAGGGCCAGTTCGGCCTGGCCGCGACCATGGGCGGCGTGATGGCGGCAGGTTTCGTCTACACCTTCCTGGGCCTGGCGGTGAAGATCAAGGGCACCGGGTTCATCGACCGGCTGCTGCCGCCGGTAGTGATTGGCCCGGTGATCATCTCCATCGGCCTGGCCATGGCGCCGATTGCCGCCAACATGGCGATGGGCAAGGCCGGCGACGGCACCGAGCTGATTCATTATCAGACCGCGATGATGATCTCGATGCCGGCGCTGCTCACCACCCTGATCGTGGCGGTGTTCGGCAAAGGCATTTTCCGCCTGGTGCCGATCATTTCCGGCGTGCTGGTGGGCTTTGCCATGGCGTTTTTCTTCGGCGTCGTGGACACCGCGAAAATCGCCGCCGCGCCGTGGTTCGCCCTGCCGGCCTTCACCGCACCGGAGTTCAATTGGCAGGCGATCCTGTTCATCGTCCCGGTGGCGCTGGCGCCGGCCATCGAGCACATCGGCGGCGTGATTGCCGTGGGCAGCGTGACCGGTCGCGACTACCTGAAAAAACCCGGCCTGCACCGCACACTGCTCGGTGACGGCATTGCCACCACCGCCGCCGGCCTGTTCGGCGGCCCGCCCAACACCACCTATGCCGAGGTGACTGGCGCGGTGATGCTGACCAAGAACTACAACCCGAAGATCATGACCTGGGCGGCGATCTTTGCCATCAGCCTGGCATTCATCGGCAAGTTCGGTGCGCTGCTGCAAAGCATTCCGGTGCCGGTGATGGGCGGGATTCTGTGCCTGTTGTTCGGTTCGATTGCGGCAGTGGGCATGAACACCTTGATCCGCCACAAGATCGACCTGGGCGAGGCGCGCAACCTGGTGATCGTTTCGGTCACGCTGGTGTTCGGCATCGGTGGTGTGCTGGTGGGCACCGGCACTGGGCCGGACGATTTCGGCCTCAAAGGCATCGCGTTGTGCGCGGTGGTGGCAATCGCGCTGAACCTGCTGCTGCCGGGCAATGACAGTTGGAAGCACAAGAAGGCGGATGAGCCGCTGCTATAAATCAGCCTGCTCTTCTATTGTGGCGAGGGAGCTTGCTCCCGCTGGACTGCGAAGCAGTCCCGCTGTTGTGGGCGCTTCGCACCCAAGCGGGAGCAAGCTCCCTCGCCACAGGTTTTGTATTACAGCGCGATCGGCGCCCGCTCACACAGCGTGCTCAACGCCTTGGCCCACTGCGGCTCATCATTGAGGCAAGGCACCAGCACCAACTCCTCCCCTCCGGCCTCACGGAACTGCTCGCGCCCGCGATCACCGATTTCTTCCAGGGTCTCGATGCAGTCGGCAACGAACGCCGGGCACATCACCAGCACCTTCTTCACGCCACTTTTAGCCAACTCTTCCAGGCGTGCTTCAGTGTAAGGCTCGATCCACTTGGCACGGCCCAGTCGCGATTGGAACGATACCGACCAACTACCATCCGCCAGCCCCATCTGCTCGGCAAACAGTTGCGCGGTGCGAATGCACTGGGCGCGGTAACAGGTCGCCATGACCTCCGGCGGCGCGTTCTTGCAGCAGTCGGCGTCTTTGAAGCAATGAAAGCCCGTTGGGTCGAGCTTGGTCAGGTGCCGCTCCGGCAAACCATGGAAACTCAACAACAGGTGATCGTGTTCCTGCATCAGGTACGGCTTGGCGCTGGCCACAAGGGCGTCAACGTATTCGGGCTGATCGTAGAAGGGCTGGAGAATCGAGAACTGCACATCGAGTCTCTTTTCCCGCACGACCCGCTTGGCCTCTTCGATCACCGTGGTCACGGTGCTGTCGGCGAACTGCGGATACAACGGCGCCAACGTGATCTTCTTGTGACCCTGGCTCGCCAGCCGCACCAACGCCGACTCAATGGACGGCTCGCCATAACGCATTGCCAGTTCTACCGGTCCCTGGGTCCACTGCGCGGTCATGGCCTGTTGCAGCCGGCGGCTGAGCACCACCAACGGCGAACCCTCCTCCCACCAGATCGAGGCATAGGCATGGGCCGACTGCTCGGGACGCTTGATCAGGATCAGCGACACCAGCAAGCGCCGCACGGGCCATGGCAAGTCGATGACATAAGGATCCATCAGGAATTGATTGAGGTAGCGGCGCACATCGGCCACCGAAGTGGAGGCAGGCGAACCCAGATTCACCAGAAGCAACGCGTGATCGGTCATGCAACGTCCTATTTCAAAGGCGGCCGGACAAGTCTTCCAAGGCCGCGGGCAAATCAGTGAACCGGAATGTGAAACCCGCCGCCTGCAATCGGGCCGGCGTGGCGCGCTGGCCGCCGAGCAACAGCAAGGACAGTTCCCCCAGCGCGACTTTCAACGCAAGCTCCGGCATCGGCACCACGGCTGGCCGATGCAATACATGCCCCAGGGCCTTGGCAAAATTGCGGTTGCGCACCGGGTTCGGAGCGCACGCATTATAAGGACCGCTGGCATCAAAGCGGTGCAGAAGAAAATCAATCAGGGCGATTTGATCGTCAATATGAATCCACGGCATCCACTGCCGACCATTGCCGATACGCCCGCCCAGCGCCAGCTTGAACGGCAGCCGCAGCCGCGACAAAAAGCCGCCCTCGGCAGACAGGACCAGGCCGGTACGAACCAGCACCACGCGTATGCCCAACGCCTCGGCCCGTTGCGCGGTTTCTTCCCAGGCGATACACAACTGACTGGCGAAATCTTCACTCACCGGCCCCGACTCCTCAGTCAACTCACGCTCGCCACCGTCGCCATACCAGCCCACCGCGGAACCGGAAATCAACACCTGCGGTTTCTGCTCGCAACGCTCCAGCCACGCTAGCAAAACTTCCGTCAGCGTGATGCGACTGCTCCACAACAACATCTTGCGCTTGTGACTCCAGGGCCGGTCGGCAATCGGCGCTCCCGCGAGGTTGACCACTGCGTCCACCGGCTCGACAACTTCATCGAGCCTGGCAACGCCTCGTACATCTGCCCCACAGATTTTCGCCACCTCTTCGGGCCGGCGACTCCATACCGTCAAGCGATGTCCCTGCCCCAACCAGAGGCGGCAGAGCTGACGTCCGATCAAACCAGTACCGCCGGTCAGCAATATGTGCATGAGATGTTCCTCGTATCGCGTTTTACCCGGCCCATTAGTCTATTTTTATAAGCAGGGATTTTTCGTATCGGACAGGGTCTGTGTTTAACAATAGGACAAGCTGTCCAAACGCGAACGGTAAAACTTATACCAAAAACCCGAATTGTACAGGTTTAAACGACGGCGTAGTCTGTACAGAAAGGTAAACGAGGCCCTCATGACTGTACCTATCGCAATCATCGGCACCGGCATCGCCGGACTTTCAGCCGCCCAGGCCCTGACGGAGGCCGGGCATATCGTTCAACTCTTCGATAAAAGCCACGGCAGCGGCGGACGCATGTCGAGCAAACGCAGCGACGTCGGCGCATTGGACATGGGCGCGCAATACTTCACCGCCCGTGATCGCCGCTTTGTCACGGAGGTCCAGCGCTGGCAAACCAACGGCTGGGCCGCGGAATGGAACCCGCAGCTCTACAACTTCCAGAACGGACAACTGACCCCATCGCCGGACGAGCAGACCCGTTGGGTCGGCACGCCGCGCATGAGCGCCATCAGCCGCGCCTTGCTCGACAAGTTGCAGGTGCAGTTTTCCTGCCGGATCACCGAGGTGTACCGCGGCCAGGAACACTGGCATTTGCAGGACGCCGAAGGTTTCACCCACGGCCCCTTCGGCCAGGTGGTGATCGCCACGCCCGCGCCCCAGGCCACCGCGTTGCTGGCGGCCGTACCGAAGCTGGCCGCAGTGGCCGCCGGCGTGAAGATGGACCCGACCTGGGCCGTGGCGCTGGCCTTCGAAACACCGCTGGATACGCCCATGGAAGGCTGCTTCGTACAGGACAGCCCCCTGGATTGGCTGGCGCGCAACCGCAGCAAGCCGGGACGCGACAACACGCTCGACACCTGGGTACTGCACGCCACCAGCGACTGGAGCCGGCAGCACATCGACCTGTCCAAGGAAGCGGTGATCGAACATCTGCACGGCGCCTTCGCCGAACTGCTGCACAGCGCGATGCCCGCACCGAGCTTCAGCGTGGCCCATCGCTGGCTCTACGCCCGCCCCGCCGGCAACCACGAATGGGGCGCCTTGGCCGATGCCGACCTGGGCCTGTATGTGTGCGGCGACTGGTGCCTGTCCGGCCGGGTCGAAGGCGCATGGCTCAGCGGCCAGGAGGCCGCACGCCGCCTGCACGCAAGCCTGCAGTAAGCGCATCACCCATCGATATTCGCTGCTGTCGAAAGAGACAGCAGCCTGCCTGCGACACAGATTGACGTCGCCTCGCCACACAATCCGGTTGACTTGTGCACGTTCGGACCTATGATGAAAATATTGTACAGAAATACAAATCTGTACAAGATTTAGCAATCAGAGGTCGCCTATGTCCAGCACAGCCATCGCCAAACCCAGAATCGCCATCAGCGCCTGCCTGATGGGGGCTGAAGTTCGCTTTAACGGCGGGCACAAGCAATCGCAGTTGTGCAGCCGCACCCTCGTCGACTATTTCGATTTCGTGCCGGTGTGCCCCGAAGTCGCCATCGGCCTGGGTATCCCCCGGGAGCCGATTCGCCTGGTGGGCGACCCCAAACATCCCGAGGCGCTCGGCACGGTGAATCGCGAGCTCAACGCGACCCGGCCACTGGCCGACTACGCAAAGCAAATGGCTGGGGAACTGGATGACATCTGCGGCTATATCTTCATGCAGAAATCGCCGTCCTGCGGACTGGAGCGGGTCAAGGTTTATGACCACAACGGCGTGACCCAGGACGGCGGCGGCCGCGGGATCTATGCCCAGGCCTTCTGCGAACGCCACCCCGACCTGCCGGTGGAGGAAGACGGTCGCCTCAACGACCCGGTGCTGCGCGAGAACTTCCTGACCCGGGTGTTCGCCTATGCCGCCTGGCAACCTTTGCGTCGCGACGGACTGAGCCGTCGCGACCTGATCGAATTCCACTCGCGCTACAAATACCTGCTGATGGCCCACAACCCAGTGCAATACAAGGCCCTGGGCAATTTGCTGGGCAACATGGGCAAGGCCGACCCCAATGAGTTGGGCCCACGCTATTTCAGCGCATTGATGGCCGCCTTGAAGAAATGCGCCACCCGTCGCACCCACACCAACGTGCTGCAACACCTGAGCGGTTACCTCAAGCGCGTCATCGACGCCGATGACAAACAGGAAGTACAGCATCTGATCGGGCAATATCGCCTCGGCATCGTGCCCTTGGTGGTGCCACTGACGTTGCTCAAGCATCACCTGCGCCAGCACCCCGATCCTTACCTGACGCAGCAGGTCTACCTGCAACCACACCCGGAAAACCTCAGCTTGCGAAACGCTATTTGATGAAGAACGAACCCGACTCCAGCGCCAGCGAAGACCTGGGGGCCGACTTTGCCAAGGCCTTGGCGCAAGGCTGGCTGCCCATACGCGAGGTCGCCCGGCAAACCGGTGTCAACGCCGTCACGCTGCGAGCCTGGGAACGCCGTTATGGCCTGATCGTGCCGCACCGTACCCCCAAGGGCCACCGACTGTTCAATGCCGACCATGTGCAACGGATCCTGAGCATTCTCACCTGGATCGACCGTGGCGTTGCGGTGAGCAAGATCAAGCCTTTGCTGGACACACCGCAGCCACCGACCGAACCCACACAGGTACCGGAGAATGACTGGCAGCGCCAGCGCCACGCCTTGGTGCTGGCGGTGACGCAACTGGCCGAGCGCCAGATCGATGACCTGGTCAACCAGGCGATGGCGCTGTACCCACCCTGGACCGTGTGCGAGCAGTTGCTCTTGCCGTTGCTGGCCGAGTTGCACCTGCGCTGGCAAGGCCAGTTCGGTGCGCAGCTGGAACGGGTCTTCCTGTACTCGTGGCTGCGCAGCAAGTTCGGCAGCCGGATCTACCACAACAACCGTCAGTTGCGCGGCGCGCCACTGTTGCTGGTCAATCATTCGGACTCGCCCCAGGAGCCGCACTTATGGCTCACCGCCTGGCTGGCCAGCAGCGCCGACTGCCCGGTGGAAGTGTTCGACGGCCCTCTACCGGCCGGCGAACTGGCCCTGGCGGTCGAGCGCCTCAAGGCCCGCGGCGTCCTGCTGTATTCCAGTCACGCACTCAACCTGTCCCAACTGCCCAGGCTGCTGGGCGGAATCGATTGCCCGATCGTCATTGCCGGCCCGGCTGCGTCGATCCACCAAGCCAGGTTATCCACAGGCGTGTCGATGATTGACGTGTCCTGGGCCGAAGACCCGTTATCGGCTCACCGCGAACTGAGTCGTCGAGAACTCCTTTAGATGGAAGACAGCATGCAACTGATCTGGCTGCGCAGCGACTTGCGCCTACACGACAACACCGCCCTCACGGCGGCCGCAGCCCAAGGCCCCTGCGTGGCGGTGTACCTGACCAGCCCCGAACAATGGCGCGCCCATGACGACGCACCGTGCAAGATCGATTTCTGGTTGCGCAACCTCAGCGCGTTGAGTGCGGCCCTGGCCGAATTGAACATCCCATTGCTGATCCGCGCCGCTGCGCATTGGCACCAGGCACCGCAGGTACTGCTCAAGCTGTGTCGCGAACTGAACGTCGACGCCGTGCATGTCAACGAAGAGTACGGCCTGAATGAAACACGACGCGACGCCGAAGTCGCCCGCACGCTGAATGACCAGGGCGTTGAATTTCACAGCCACCTCGATCAATTACTGTTCAAGCCCGGCAGCGTGCTGACCAAGACCGGCAATTATTTCCAAGTGTTCAGTCAGTTCCGCAAAGTCTGCTACAGCCGTCTGCACCTCTCATTGCCGAGCCTGGTCGCCACGCCGGCCCGGCAGGCCTCCACCGGCATTGCCCGCGACCCGGTGCCGACACAAGTCGATGGCTTCGCCCCGCCCAGCGAAGCGCTACGAGCCCTCTGGCCCGCCGGGGAAACCGAAGCCCGTCGGCGCCTGGACACCTTCGTCGACCAGCACATCGACGATTACCAAGGTGAACGGGATTACCCCGCCAGGCCCGGCACCAGCCAGCTCTCGGCCTATCTGGTGGCCGGCGTGGTGTCGCCGCGCCAGTGCCTGCACGCCGCGCTGCAAGCCAACCAAGGTGAATTCGAGAGCGGAAATGCCGGCGCTGTGACCTGGATCAATGAATTGCTCTGGCGCGAGTTTTATAAACACATTCTAGTGGGCTATCCACGCGTGTCGCGCCATCGTGCGTTTCGCCCCGAAACCGAGGCGTTGGCATGGCGCAAGGCCCCCGCAGAATTGGAAGCCTGGAAGCAAGCACGCACCGGCCTACCGATTATCGATGCAGCCATGCGTCAAATGCTGGAGACCGGTTGGATGCACAACCGCTTGCGGATGGTCGTAGCCATGTTCCTGACCAAGAACCTGTTGATCGATTGGCGCGAAGGCGAGCGCTTTTTCATGCAGCACCTGATCGACGGCGACCTCGCCGCCAACAATGGCGGCTGGCAATGGAGCGCCTCCACCGGCACCGACTCGGCGCCCTGGTTCCGCATCTTCAATCCGTTGAGCCAGTCGGAAAAATTTGACCGCGAGGGCTTGTTCATCAAGCACTGGTTACCTGAACTGAACGATCTGGACAGGCAACAGGTCCATAGCCCAAATACCCAGGGCGGCTTGTTTGGCGCCGTGGATTATCCGGCACCGATTGTCGACTTGAGCCAATCCAGGGCGCGTGCGCTGGCAGCGTTCAGAAACCTGCCAGCGCGACAGGATGCAGCCGTTGAAGGGATGGGCGATTAGCGAACACGAAATTGCCGGTCTAGGGGATGCATCATTTGCCCGATAACATATAGTCTTACTAATCGTACGGACTCTACTGAAAAGCCACGGATCAGTATGCTGTCCAATCGAAAGGAGAAGGGAATGGGTCTCAGACTGCCACGGCGCTATTGGCTCACCGGGGCTGGCAACGGAATCGGCGCTTCGTTGGCTGAAGCGATACTGGAGACAGGTGCATACCTGGCCGTCAGTTCGCGCTCGACCCGATCATGCGAAACCCTTTCGGTACGTTATCCAGGACAAGTGCTGGCCGTGCCCGGCAATTTGACCGACAGCCGGGCCGTGCGCGAAATCGGCGAACAGATCACCCGGCAATGGGGCGCCCTGGATCAGGTGATCGTCAATGCCGGGACGGCTGAGTACGTTGACGGGCAGCCGGCTGATCACACATTGATCGAGCATATTGTGCGCAGCAATCTGCTGGCTGCCAGTTTCTGCATCGAAGTGGCCACGCCCTTGTTGCGCGCTGGGACCGAACCTCATCTGGTGGGTATTGCCAGCCCGGCGACTTACCTGCCGCCTTCGCAAACCGAAGCCGGTGGCAGCGGGATGCGTCATCTGTTCGAATCGGCTCGGGCAGACCTGGCGCGCGCGGGTGTTGACGCGACGTTGCTACACCCTGGCTACGACGGCCCATTGCAGGGGGCCGAAGACAGCTTCCCAACCCCGGCCCACTGGTCGGCGGACGAAGCAGCGCGACATGTGCTGAATCTGTTGGTCGAGCGCCCGCGGGAAGCCGCGCTCCCCATTGCGTCCATGACCGCACTCTGGCCTTTGCCTTCGTCGACCGAAACCGTACCGCCCGACATTGACTCATGCCAGGCGAAAAACGGCTATCCGATCAAGGGACAACCCTGAGCCGCCGATTGCCTTACACTGCGCGCCATGAAAACCATCCCTGTCCATGAAATCCCGGCACCGGCAGTCACGTGCTCGACGTGCGCGGCGTGCTGCTGCCAGTTGGAAGTGATGCTGATCACCGACACCGGGGTTCCGGAGCGTTTTATCGACACGGACGACTGGGGTGGGGAAGTGATGCTGAGGCTTGATGACGGTTGGTGCGCGGCCCTGGATCGCGACAGCATGATGTGCACCATCTACGAAAAGCGCCCGCTGATCTGCCGGGAGTTCGAGATGGGCGCACCGGAGTGCCTGGAAGAACGCCAAGGGATTGCGACGGCGTATCGGTAGGAAATAGACCCGATTTTTGTGGGGGCGGGCATGCTCGCGAAGCGTCGGATCAGCCAGCACTGAAGCGATTGACACTACGCTTTCGCGAGCAAGCCCGCTCCCACAGTATTTAAGTGTTACAGCGGCATCGTGTAGTGCAGCGAGTAGCTTTCTACACCATCGTTGGTCGACTTGATGCCGGCGTTGGAGTAATGAGTGGCGCGAATGCCCACTTCATGTCCACCGTTGAAGCGCAGGCCGAAGCCGATACGATCTTCAAATTGGAAAGCCGTACCGAGCTTGTTGTCTTCCACTTCGGTATTGGCGAACAACGCCACACCGACACCCGCCTCGATGTAAGGCTTCACGTTCTGGCCGGAAAATTCATACACAAACACAGGCGAAAACGACAGGCTGTGATTGCTGGATGTCTCGTCCCCTTCCCAGTAGGTATAGGCACCGCTCCAGTAGCCGGTCAGGCGACCGACATCACTTTGCAGCCAACTCTTGTCCCAGTCGAACTGCATGCCCAGGCGATAGGTCATGGTCGAATCGCTGGTCTGGCCAACCCCAAATTCCACACCCGCTGCTTGTGCAGTGTAAGTGTGCCCCAACAATGCAGCCGCAAACGCGGCGAAGCAGAATAAGCGCTTCATTAGAAACATCCTTTTCCGAACAGACTTAGTTGATTTTGTTACAAACAGACAAAGCTATAGAAATCTGCCCCCAAACAGAAGTTCAGCCCGTTTCACACAGTTTTCACATTTTTCTTACAGATCGAAGCTTCGCACAACGCCGGACGAATGCCATAGCGTAGGTAGGATTTTTCTTAAATGTATCGGGTCTGCACTCGTCCAGAAATACGTTTCGCCGGCTGGTCCCTCAGCCAGCAGCTCTCGCTCAGCCAAAAGACGCTGAAGTTGCCGGGCCACGGCGGCACCGGTGTCGATCAGGCTGATGTGCTCCGGAATCATCCGCGCGAGCAATGGCTTGAGGAACGGATAGTGCGTGCACCCCAGGATCAGCGTATCGCAGCCGGCTGCCAGCAAGGGGTCGACGTAATGTTGCAGCAATTGATACAAGGCCGGACTGTGCAAATCACCCGTCTCGATCAGTTCAACCAGGCCCGGACACGGTTGCGTGATGACTCGCACATCGGTGGCGAAACGGTCGAGCAAAGCGGCGAACTTGGCGCTCTGCAAGGTGCCGGTGGTGGCCAGCACACCGACGATACCGCTGCGGGTCGCGGCAGCCGCCGGCTTGACCGCCGGCTCCATCCCGACGATGGGCCAATGAGGGAAATCACGGCGTAGATCGGCAACGGCAGCAACCGTTGCGGTGTTGCAGGCGACAACCAGCGCCTTGGCGCCCTGGCCCAGGAGAAAGTCGGCAATGATCGCGCAGCGTTGCCGGATGTATTCCGGGGTCTTCTCGCCGTAGGGAATATGCCCACAGTCCGCCACATACAACAGCGACTCATTGGGCAGCAACTGGCGAATTTCCCCCAGCACCGACAACCCGCCGACACCCGAGTCAAGCACACCAATCGGCGCTTCACTCATGTTGGCCACCGCAGACGCTGCAACCTGGGTCGCGCTTGACCCGCAGTTCACGGAAACGCGTGCCCAGGGCATCGATCAACAGCAAGCGCCCCACCAGCGGCTCACCGAAACCGGCCAGCAACTTCAAGGCTTCAAGGGCTTGCAGGCTGCCCACTAATCCCACCAGCGGTCCGATCACACCGGCCTCGCTACAGGTCAGCTCGGCTTCGCTGCCGTGACCATAAAGGCAGTGGTAGCAAGGGCTTTCGGGGCGGCGTGGGTCGAACACCGACAACTGCCCTTCCAGACGAATCGCCGCGCCACTGACCAGCGGCTTACCCGCCGCGACACAGGCCGCGTTCACCGCTTCGCGGGTCGAGAAATTGTCGGAGCAGTCGAGCACCACATCCACTGTCGCGACTGCCGCGGCCAGGCTGTCTTCGTCCATGGCCACCCGGTGAGGCATCAGCCGAACCTCAGGGTTGATCGCCCCCAGGCGTCGCATCGCCGAATCGACCTTGCTCAGACCGACGCTGTCCGTGTCGTGAATGATCTGGCGTTGCAGGTTGGTCAGGTCGACGGTGTCGAAATCCGCCAGGTGCATCTCCCCCACCCCAGCGGCGGCCAGGTACAACGCTACCGGGGCGCCGAGACCACCAAGGCCGATGATCAGCACGCGGCTTTGCTTGAGACGCAATTGGCCGTCGATGTCGACGTGCTGCAACAGAATCTGCCGGCTGTAGCGCAACAACTCCTGATCGTTCAGCACGGCAGGCACCCCAGGCTGATGCGCTCATGACCACCCAGGTCCTTGCGGCTGTGGATTTCGACAAAGCCTTGGGTGCGCAGCAAATCGCGCACTGCTTCGGCCTGGTCGTAGCCGTGCTCGAGCATCACCCAGCCACCCGGCTCAAGGTGAGCCGGGGCCTGGGCAACGATCTGGCGCAAATCATCGAGCCCGTCCGGCCCGGCAACCAGGGCGCTGGATGGCTCGAAACGCACGTCACCCTCGGCCAGATGCGGATCGCTGGCTGCAATGTACGGCGGGTTGCTGATGATCAACTCGAAACGCGTGTCTTCCAGCGCACTGAACCAGTGGCTGCTCAGCACCGTGACGTTGTGCAGATCCAGGCGCTGGCGATTGCGTTCGGCCAGGGCTACGGCCTCCAGCACCCGGTCGACCGCGGTGACTTTCCAGGCAGGGCGCTCGCTGGCCAATGCCAGGGCAATTGCACCGCTGCCGGTGCCCAGGTCCAGGACCCGGGCCGGTGTGGCCGGCAACAACGCCAGCGCGGTTTCCACCAGCAGCTCGGTGTCGGGACGCGGGATCAAGGTATGAGGCGCGACTTCCAGGTCGAGTTTCCAGAAGCCCTGTTGCCCGAGGATATACGCCACCGGCTCGCCGGAGCGACGCCGCCGCAGGTATTCGGAGAACAGCAACGCTGCCTCACTGGGTACGATCCGCTCGGGCCAGGTGTGCAGGAAGCTGCGGGACTTGCCCAAGGCTGCGGCAAGCAACAACTCGGCGTCCAGCCGTGCCGTGGGCGAATCCGGCAACTCGGCGGCGCGTAACAGACTGGCGATGATGGTCATTTATTCACCTGTGCTTACTCGCCAATCGCCGCCAACTGGTCGGCCTGGTATTCGGCCAGCAACGGCTCGATCACCGCATCGACCCCACCGGCAAGGATCTCGTCCAGGGAATACAGGGTCAGGTTGACGCGATGGTCGGTGACCCGGCCCTGGGCGAAGTTGTAGGTACGGATCCGCTCGGAACGATCCCCCGAGCCCACCAGCAATTTGCGCTCACTGGCGATGGCATTGGCAGCGGCGCTGGTCTGCTGGTCGTTGAGCTTGGCCGACAACCAGGCCATGGCCCGCGCGCGGTTCTTGTGCTGGGAACGTTCTTCCTGGCACTCGACCACGATGCCCGAGGGCAAGTGCGTGATGCGGATCGCCGAGTCAGTCTTGTTGACGTGCTGGCCGCCCGCGCCGGAGGAACGGTACGTGTCGACCCGCAGGTCCGCCGGGTTGATCTCGATGGCTTCCTGCTCGTCCGGCTCGGGCAATACCGCCACGGTGCAAGCCGAGGTGTGGATACGCCCTTGGGATTCGGTGGCCGGCACGCGCTGCACGCGGTGGGCGCCGGATTCGAACTTGAGCTTGCCGTAGACATTGTCGCCTTCGACCCGGGCGATGACTTCTTTATAGCCGCCGTGCTCGCCTTCGTTCTCCGACAGGATCTCCACGCGCCAACCGCGACGCTCGGCATAACGCGAATACATGCGGAACAGGTCGCCGGAAAAAATCGCCGCCTCGTCGCCGCCGGTGCCGGCACGGATCTCGAGGAACACGTTGCGCCCGTCATTCGGGTCCTTGGGCAGCAGCATGCGTTGCAGGTTGCTTTCCAGTTCGAGCAACTGCTCCTTGGCTTCGCGCACTTCCTCCACGGCCATTTCACGCATGTCCGGGTCGCTGTCCTTGAGCAGCGCCTGGGCGCCTTCGAGGTCGTCCTGCACTTTAAGCAACTGTTTATAGGTGGCGACAATCGGCTCGACTTCCGCGTATTCCTTGGAATAGGTGCGGAACTTGTTCTGGTCGGCAATGACTTCGCCATCGCCCAGCAAGGCGGTCAATTCTTCGAAACGGTCCTGGAGGATATCCAGCTTGTTGAGCAGTGACGCTTTCATTGCGGTTTTTTATCCGAAAAGCTATCCGGTGAGCCCTCACCGAGGGCGAAGAGTTCCTGGGCCATGGCCAGCGCATCGAGGCGGCCTTCGGCGGTCAGCTTCTTGAGCTGGACACTGGGGGCGTGGAGCAATTTGTTGGTCAGGCCGCGAGCCAGTTGCACCAGCACCTCTTCGGCACTGCCGCCGTTGGCCAGCAGGCGCTGGGCCTTTTGCAGCTCCTCGTCGCGCAGGCGTTCGCTCTGCTGACGATACGCCTTGAGCACATCCACCGCCGCCAGTTCGCGCAGGCGGACCATGAAGTCGTCGGCGCCGATGGTGATCATCTCTTCCGCCGCCTGGGCCGCGCCTTGTCGGCTCTTGAGATTCTCGGCGACCACCTCGTGCAGATCGTCGACGCTGTAGAGATACACGTCGTCCAGCTCGCCGACTTCCGGCTCGATGTCCCGGGGGACAGCAATATCCACCATGAAAATCGGCTTGTGCTTGCGCAATTTCAGGGCACTTTCCACCGCGCCCTTGCCAAGGATCGGCAACTGGCTGGCGGTGGAACTGATGACGATGTCGCTGTGCACCAGCTCCGCGGGAATGTCCGACAACAGCACCGCATGGGCGCCGAACTGCTCGGCCAGGGTACTGGCCCGCTCCAGGGTCCGGTTGGCGACGACTATACGCTTGACCCCCAGGTCGTGGAGATGGCGGGCGACCAGGGTGATGGTCTCACCGGCGCCGATCAGCAGCGCCTGGCTGCGTTGCAAATCGCTGAAGATCTGTTTCGCCAGGCTGACAGCGGCAAACGCCACGGACACCGGGTTTTCGCCGATGGCGGTGTCGGTGCGCACTTGCTTGGCGGCATTGAAGGTGGCCTGGAACAGACGGCCCAACAGCGGACCGACGGTGCCGGCCTCGCGGGCCACAGCGTAGGCCGACTTCATCTGGCCGAGAATCTGCGGCTCGCCCAACACCAGCGAATCGAGGCCCGAGGCGACGCGCATCATGTGACGAACGGCCGCATCGTCTTCATGCACATAGGCACTGGCGCGCAGTTCTTCGAGGCTCAGGTCGTGATAGTCGGCCAGCCAGCGCAGAATCGAATCCGCCGAAACGTGATCCTGTTCTATATAAAGCTCGCTGCGATTGCAGGTGGAGAGGATCGCAGCTTCGCGGCTGTCGGTGAGTCGGCAGAGCTGCTGCAGGGCCTCAACCAGTTGCTCAGGCGTAAAGGCCACGCGCTCGCGGACGTCTACTGAAGCAGTCTTGTGGTTAATACCGAGTGCAAGGAAGGCCATTCAAGGTCGCTGATAGTGACGTGAAGCCGGCAATTGTCCTACTTCGTCAGATTCAGAACAACCACTCGATCTCTATCGCCCTGCCCTGGCTTGTAAATCGACGGGGCGGTTATGTTTGACCCAAGGCTTGTGTCATGATGATCCGACCGCAGGTTAGTCGTCCTCTTCCTATATGAATAGATCTTCCGCGTTGCTCCTCGCCCTTGCCTTGCTCAGCGGCTGCCAGTCCATGGCCCCCGTTTCGACGGACGGTACGCCGCCGGTCGAAGACAGCGTGCAGGCACCTGAAAAACCCAAGGTCTACGGCTCGTTCAGCGAAGAAACCATCTTCAGCCTGTTGAGCGCCGAACTGGCAGGCCAGCGCAATCGCTTCGACATTGCGCTGGACAACTACGTGACCCAGGCCATCAATACCCAGGACCCGGGAATCTCCGAGCGGGCATTTCGCATTGCCGAATACCTGGGCGCCGACCAGCCCGCGCTGGATACCGCGCTGATCTGGGCCAGGAATGCCCCCGATGACCTGGAAGCGCAGCGCGCCGCCGCCGTGCAACTGGCCCGGGCCGGGCGCTACGACGACTCCATGGTCTATATGGAGAAAGTCCTGCTGGGCAAGGGCGACACCCATTTCGACTTCCTGGCCCTGTCCGCCGCCGATACCGACCAGGAAACCCGCAACGGCCTGATGAAAAGCTTCGATCGCCTGTTGCAGCGCCACCCGAATAACGGCCAGCTGATTTTCGGCAAGGCCCTGCTGCTGCAACAGGATGGCGACACCCAGGGCGCCCTCACGCTGCTGGAAGACAACCCGCCGGAAGCCGGCGAAGTGGCGCCGATCCTGCTGCGTGCCCGCCTGCTGCAAGGCTTGGACCGCGGCGACGAAGCCTTGCCGCTGCTGGAAAAAAGCATCAAGAAATACCCGGACGACAAACGCCTGCGCCTCACCTACGCCCGCATGCTGGTGGAAAACAACCGCATGGACGACGCCAAGGTGGAGTTCTCCAGCCTGGTCCAGCAATACCCGGAAGACGACGAGTTGCGCTATTCCCTGGCGCTGGTCTGCCTGGAAGCCAAGGCCTGGGAAGAGGCCAAGGGTTACCTGGAGGACCTGATCGCCCGGGAAAGCCACGTCGACTCGGCCCATCTGAACCTGGGGCGCATCGCCGAGGAACGCAATGACCCTGAGAGCGCACTGATCGAGTACGCCCAGGTTGGCCCGGGCAACGACTATCTGCCGGCGCAGTTGCGCCAGGCCGATATCCTGATCGGCAATGGCAAGACCACCGAAGCCCAGAGCCGCCTCGCGGTGCAACGCGACTCCCAACCGGACTATGGCATCCAGCTGTACCTGATCGAAGCCGAAACGTTGTCGGCCAACAACCAGGGCGACAAGGCCTGGAACGTGTTGCAACAAGCCTTGAAGCAGTACCCGGACGACCTGAACCTGCTGTATACCCGCGCCATGCTGGCGGAGAAAC
Organism: Pseudomonas sp. NFACC08-1; assembly: GCF_900106735.1. Classification (NCBI taxonomy): domain Bacteria; kingdom Pseudomonadati; phylum Pseudomonadota; class Gammaproteobacteria; order Pseudomonadales; family Pseudomonadaceae; genus Pseudomonas; species Pseudomonas sp. NFACC08-1. The sequence goes on from NZ_FNNL01000008.1 coordinate 260,694, forward strand.
GCAATGACCTGGCCCAGATGGAGAAAGACCTGCGCCTGATCATCCAGCGTGACCCGGACAACGCCATGGCCCTCAACGCCCTGGGCTACACCTTGTCGGATCGCACCACCCGCTATGACGAGGCCAAGGTGCTGATCGAACAGGCCCACCAGATCAATCCGGAAGACCCGGCGGTGCTCGACAGCCTTGGCTGGGTGAATTTCCGCCTGGGCAATCTCGACGAAGCCGAACGCCTGTTGCGCCAGGCCCTGGAGCGCTTTCCCGACCAGGAAGTCGCCGCTCACCTGGGCGAGGTCCTGTGGGCCAACGGCAAACAACGCGAAGCCCGGCAGATCTGGAGCAAGTTCCTCAAGGACCAGCCCGACAGTCCCATTTTGCGCAGCACCATCAAACGCCTGACCGGATCCGAGACTCTTTAAGATTATGTTTTTGCGCCATCTCATCGTTTTCAGCTTCATTGCCCTGCTCGCCGGCTGCGCGGGCTTCGGCGCCCGTGAATCCGTCCAGGGCCAGGGCAACCAGGCCCAATGGCGCGAGCACAAGCAACAACTGAGCGGCCTCGACGGCTGGCAGATCGACGGCAAGATCGGCATTCGCGCCCCGAAAGACTCCGGCAGTGGCACGCTGTTCTGGCTGCAACGCCAGGACTACTACGACATCCGCCTGTCGGGCCCACTGGGTCGCGGTGCGGCCCGCCTGACCGGTCGGCCGGGCCAGGTATCGCTGGAAGTCGCCAACCAGGGACGCTACGAGGCACCCACGCCCGAAGCGTTGCTGGAAGAACAACTGGGCTGGAAGCTGCCGGTTTCCCACCTGACCTGGTGGGTTCGCGGGCTGCCGGCACCGGACAGCAAAAGCCGTCTGACCCTCGATGCCGACAGCCGCCTGTCCAACCTGGAACAGGATGACTGGCAGATCGAGTACTTAAGCTATGCCCAGCAGAACGGCTATTGGCTGCCCGAACGCATCAAGCTGCACGGCAGCAACCTCGACGTCACGCTGGTGATCAAGCAATGGCAGCCGCGCAAGCTGGGGCAATGACATGAGCGCCGCACGCCTGACCCTGCCCTCCCCGGCCAAGCTCAACCTGATGCTGCACATCCTCGGTCGTCGTCCGGACGGCTACCACGAGTTGCAGACGATTTTTCAGTTCCTGGACTACGGCGACGAAATCACCTTTGCCGTACGCGACGACGGCGTGATTCGCCTGCACACCGAATTCGAAGGTGTTCCCCACGACGACAATCTGATCGTCAAAGCCGCGAAAAAACTCCAGGCGCAATCCGGTTGTACGCAGGGCATCGATATCTGGATCGACAAGATCCTGCCCATGGGTGGTGGCATCGGTGGCGGCAGCTCGAATGCGGCTACCACGCTGCTCGGTCTCAACCACTTGTGGCAGCTGGGTTGGGACGCGGATCGCCTGGCCGCCCTGGGCTTGACACTGGGCGCCGACGTGCCGGTTTTCGTGCGTGGCCACGCCGCTTTCGCTGAGGGCGTAGGGGAAAAACTCACCCCGGTGGACCCTGAAGAACCCTGGTACTTGGTACTGGTGCCGCAAGTCTCTGTAAGTACAGCAGAAATTTTTTCAGATCCACTGTTGACACGTAACTCTCCTCCCATTAAAGTGCGCCCCGTTCCCAAGGGAAACAGTCGAAATGACTGCTTACCGGTGGTAGCAAGGCGTTATCCAGATGTTCGTAACGCTTTGAATTTGTTAGGTAAATTTACCGAAGCAAAACTCACCGGAACTGGAAGTTGTGTGTTTGGGGGCTTCCCAAGCAAAGCTGAAGCTGATAAAGTCTCGGCCCTTCTGACAGAGACCCTTACAGGGTTTGTAGCAAAAGGAAGCAACGTTTCGATGTTGCATCGCAAGCTGCAAGACCTGCTCTAAAAGGAATCGAGTGCTGGGCACTCGCAGCAACAGATACAGGGGCGTCGCCAAGCGGTAAGGCAGCAGGTTTTGATCCTGCCATGCGTTGGTTCGAATCCAGCCGCCCCTGCCATTTTCCTATACTCATCCAGGTATACCCTCAGCCTTCAGGTACTGCGCGTGTCCAAGATGATGGTCTTTACGGGGAACGCTAACCCCGATCTGGCTCGGCGTGTTGTACGTCAGCTGCATATCCCTCTCGGTGACATTTCTGTCGGTAAGTTTTCCGACGGCGAAATCACTGCCGAGATCAATGAAAACGTTCGCGGTAAAGACGTTTTCATTATTCAGCCGACTTGCGCCCCGACCAACGATAACCTGATGGAACTCGTCGTGATGGCTGATGCCTTCCGTCGCTCCTCGGCTACTCGTATCACTGCTGTTATTCCTTACTTTGGTTATGCCCGTCAGGATCGCCGTCCGCGTTCCGCACGTGTGGCAATCAGCGCAAAAGTCGTGGCTGATATGCTGACCGTAGTCGGCATCGACCGTGTCCTCACGGTTGATTTGCATGCTGACCAGATTCAGGGTTTCTTCGATATTCCCGTGGATAACATCTACGGCTCCCCGGTCCTGGTGGATGATATTGAAGATCAGCGCTTCGAAAACCTGATGATCGTGTCCCCGGATATTGGCGGCGTCGTGCGTGCACGAGCAGTTGCCAAATCCCTGGGCGTGGATCTGGGTATCATCGACAAACGCCGTGAGAAAGCCAATCACTCCGAAGTGATGCATATCATCGGCGACGTCGAAGGGCGCACCTGTATTCTGGTCGATGACATGGTCGATACCGCCGGCACCCTGTGCCACGCGGCCAAGGCCCTGAAAGAGCATGGCGCTGCCAAGGTCTTTGCCTACTGCACACACCCTGTGCTGTCGGGTCGAGCGATCGAGAACATTGAAAATTCCGTGCTGGACGAGCTGGTGGTCACCAACACCATCCCGCTGTCCGCTGCAGCACAAGCCTGTGTGCGTATCCGCCAACTGGATATCGCACCGGTTGTTGCCGAGGCGGTTCGCCGCATCAGCAACGAAGAATCGATCAGTGCGATGTTCCGCTAAGGGCCCTGCCCTTTCCAGGACATCTCGTTGACGAAAAGCGCCCCGCCCCGGCATTACCTGTCGGGGCGGGGCTTTTTTGCCCATATCGCCTTAAGCGCTGGTCGCAAGCGCTGGGGTGAATGTGGTTACTTTGGAGATACAACATGAACGATTTTACTCTGAATGCTGAAGTGCGTTCCGACCTGGGGAAAGGTGCGAGCCGCCGCCTGCGTCGTCTCGCAAGCCTGGTTCCAGCTGTAGTCTACGGTGGCGAGAAAGCCCCTGAGTCCATCAGCATGCTGGCCAAAGAAGTTGCCAAACTGCTCGAAAACGAAGCGGCCTACAGCCACATCATCGAGCTGAACATTGGCGGCACCAAGCAGAACGTCGTGATCAAGGCCCTGCAGCGTCACCCGGCCAAAGGCCACGTGATGCACGCTGACTTCGTACGCGTAGTCGCCGGCCAGAAACTGACCGCTATCGTGCCTGTGCACTTCGTTGGTGAAGCTGCTCCGATCAAGAAAGGCGGCGAAATTTCGCACGTTGTTTCGGAAATCGAAGTGACCTGCCTGCCGAAAGACCTGCCTGAATTCATCGAAGTCGACCTGGCTAACGCCGAAGTCGGCACGATCATTCACCTGTCCGACCTCAAGGCTCCTAAAGGCGTTGAGTTTGTTGCTCTGGCACACGGCGATGACAAGGCTGTTGCCAACGTCCACGCTCCACGTGTTGCTCCAGAAGCTACTGAAGAAGGCGCTGCAGAGTAATTTCACTCTGTCGCCGGAGTGGCCGGAAACATCGCGGACTGGAACGTAGCGAGACAGCGGGCGAGAACGCGAAGTTTACTTAACGGTAAATCCGCCATTTTCGTCCATTGCCGCAACACCGCCTGATTGCGACATCGTTATCCACACTCCAGGAAGGGCCCCTATCGTGACTGCCATTAAACTGATCGTTGGCCTGGGAAATCCAGGCGCTGAATACGAACAGACCCGGCATAACGCAGGGGCCCTTTTTGTTGAGCGCATCGCGCAAGCACAAGGCGTCAGCCTGGCAGCCGATCGCAAGTATTTCGGCCTGACCGGTCGCTTCTCGCACCAGGGTCAGGATGTTCGCCTGTTGATTCCCACCACCTACATGAACCGCAGCGGCCAGGCCGTAGCGGCATTGGCCGGTTTCTTTCGCATCAAGCCTGAAGAAATCCTGGTGGCCCACGACGAACTCGACCTGCCTCCGGGCGTTGCCAAGCTCAAGCAAGGCGGCGGCCATGGCGGTCACAACGGATTGCGCGACATCATCGCGCAACTGGGTAATCAGAATACCTTTCACCGCCTGCGGCTCGGCATCGGCCACCCAGGCGTTGCCAGTATGGTTTCAAACTTTGTCCTGGGTCGTGCGCCTCGCGCCGAACAGGAAAAACTCGATGCCAGCATCGACTTCGCCCTCGGCGTGCTGCCGGATATCCTCGCCGGTGAATGGAACCGCGCGATGAAAAACCTGCACAGCCAGAAGGCCTGACACTTATCCGAGGGGAAACACCATGGGATTCAATTGCGGCATCGTCGGCCTGCCTAACGTCGGCAAGTCCACCCTGTTCAACGCCCTGACCAAATCCGGTATCGCGGCCGAGAACTTCCCCTTCTGCACCATCGAGCCGAACAGCGGCATCGTGCCGATGCCCGACCCACGCCTGGACGCCCTGGCGGCCATCGTGATCCCGGAGCGCGTGCTGCCGACCACCATGGAATTCGTCGACATCGCCGGCCTGGTGGCTGGCGCCTCGAAGGGTGAAGGCCTGGGCAACAAGTTCCTGGCCAACATCCGTGAAACCGATGCCATCGCCCACGTGGTCCGCTGCTTCGAAGACGAGAACGTGATTCACGTTTCCAACAGCGTCGACCCGAAACGCGATATCGAGATCATCGATCTGGAACTGATCTTCGCCGACCTCGACAGCTGCGAAAAACAGCTGCAGAAAGTCGCTCGCAATGCCAAGGGGGGCGACAAGGACGCCGTCGCCCAGAAAGCCCTGCTCGAGCAACTGATCGCTCACTTCACCCTGGGCAAGCCGGCACGCAGCCTGATCAAGAACATGGGCGCCGATGAGAAACAGATCATCCGCGGCTTCCACCTGCTGACCACCAAACCGGTCATGTATATCGCCAACGTTGCCGAAGACGGCTTCGAGAACAACCCGCTGCTGGACGTGGTGAAAGCCATCGCCGAAGAAGAAGGCGCGATGGTCGTACCGGTCTGCAACAAGATCGAAGCGGAAATCGCCGAGCTTGAAGATGGCGAAGAAAAGGACATGTTCCTGGAGGCCCTGGGCCTTGAAGAACCCGGCCTGAACCGCGTGATTCGCGCCGGCTATGAAATGCTCAACCTGCAGACCTACTTCACCGCTGGCGTAAAAGAAGTCCGCGCCTGGACCGTTCGCGTCGGAGCCACCGCGCCACAAGCCGCGGCCGTGATCCATACCGACTTCGAAAAAGGCTTCATCCGCGCCGAAGTCATCGCCTATGACGATTTCATCCAGTACAAGGGCGAAGCGGGTGCCAAGGAGGCTGGTAAATGGCGTCTGGAAGGCAAGGAGTACATCGTCAAGGACGGTGATGTGATGCACTTCCGCTTTAACGTCTGACGGTTTTCCGTGGCTCTCCACGGTACTTGATGGACCTCAGCCCCCCGTTATCGTTAAGCGATACGGGGGTTTCGCGTCTAAGCCCCACCATCCCCATCCATTGAGATCCGAGCGTTGCCAGTAGAGATTCACATAACCGACATTCAGCCCGTACAGTTGTGCTTTCGACCTAACTGCTCCTCCAAACCGAATCCAGTACGAATGTCGCTGTTGATAAGCTCGCCCAGTGCTTTATCGACGGCTGCCAATGCGCCCTCCATGTAGCCGCCTTGATCGCCACCTACCTCGCTGCCGATCAAATGAAATATATCGCTCCATGGTGAATCGAGCGACAGCGTGAACTCATGCCGTCCGTGCCACCCCAGCGAAACCTGATCCTCGTCTGTCGCAGTAAATGGATCGGTTGCCCAGTCGTGTATGAAGTCCTCAATTGGATTGAGCGCTTCATCGCCAAAGAGACGCTTCAGTTGTTCCCGGCATAACGCCTTCAAATCCGACATATTCATGCTTTGGCGTCGAGCCGCATTCATACTTAGAAAACCGAAGAGTGCTGCCCCGCTTTCATTACAGGCGTCGTGAACTTCACCTAGTGGGCCAACACCGCTGAACGCATCGCCCGAGAGATCGTGCTCACGCCAGAATGGCCTGGCATATCGTGCAACGTATTTAGCGTGTGACGCCATCCATGTCGGCATGCTGTTCATCTGCTGCAATTTTTGCCGAGAGAGGGGCGGCGTAAAATGAATTTTCCCTATTAGCCGAGGAGGTATAGCCAGCCAAATCTGTGAGTAAATCGAAGAGTGAACTCGGCCTTCAGAGAGCGTTAAGCGTATAGCCTGATCGTCGATTTGGATGTCCGTCAGCGCTGCATCGACGTGGACAGATGCTTGTGGCAATGAAGCCGCGAGCGCTTTAACCAAGCGGCCTGTTCCCCCTTCTATACGCATCGAAACGTTGCCCGAGCGATACCCCTCTCTACGAACCAGATCAGTGGCCCAGCGCTCTACCAGCGCATCCCCTTCTTCGTGTTGCTGAAACGTAGGTAAGCCCAACTCCTCGACCAGGCTTTGCATGCGAGGCTGGCAGTCTGGCCAGAACCACGTCGGCCCGAGATCAAAGCCACCCACCTCCGTTGAAAGAATTCTTCCACCAAGTCGACCTTGTGCTTCGAACAGATCGAAGTCTATGCCAAGACCACGAAGGCGATAGGCTGCATAAACACCAGCCAGACCTCCTCCAATGATGGCAATTTTCTGTGTAGTCATGGGTGCCCTCCGGGACGAAAAAAGGGCGCCATCCGGCGCCCAGTTATATCAGTGTTTCTCGAAGGCAGACACGGCATCGAATACCCGCGCGGTGTAAGTCAGTGCCGCCCCAGCATTGAGCGAGATGGCTACGCCCAGCGCTTCAGCGATTTCTTCGCGGGTTGCACCATGCTTGAGCGCAGCCTGGACGTGGGAGGCAATACAGCCGTCACAACGTGTGGTGATTGCCACGGACAAGGCGATCAGCTCATGGATCTTCGGCTCCAGGTGCTTAGCCGGGGCGCTGCCGATGGTGTGGAGGCCACGCATGGTTTCCGGGGCCAGTTTGGCGAACTCACTGACGTTACCCATCAGGCCCGCAAAATACTCATTCCAGTTCATCATGTTGCATCTCTCCCGATTAGTTACGACCGGCAGTCACGCCGCCATCGACTGGCAATACAGTGCCGGTGATCCACGAGGCTTCATCCGAGGCGAGGAACAACATCGCTTGGGCCACATCTGCTGGCTGACCGTTGCGGCCAAGCGGGTGGAAAGCGTTGAAGGTCGGTAAGACTTCCTTGACCTGATCAGCGTCCATGAAGGTCCCGTAGACCGGAGTTTCAACCACTGCGGGCGCCACCGTGTTAATGCGGATGTTGGAGCCGGCCAGCTCAAGCGCCAAGTTGCGAGTCAGGGCGTGGACGCCCGCATTCGCGGCGGAATAGGCAGCCGAGGGCGTCGCGCCGATGGCCTGGATCGCCCACAAAGAACCGGTCTGGACGATTGCGCCGCCGCCGCGCTTCAGCATGGCTTTGGCCGCAGCCTGGGCCATGAAAAACTTGCCTTTGAGGATAATGTCCAGAAACGCGTCATATTCCTCCGGGCTCACCTCAAGAAATGGCTTAGGGCTGAAGATGCCGGCGTTGTTGATGAGGATGTCTACGCCGCCGAAGCTGCTCGCTGCGAGGTCAACCAGTGCTTGCGCGGTGGCAGGCTTGGCGATATCCCCCGCATGAAAGCGGACCTTTTGACCCGAGGCATCAATTTCCTGGGCAACCTGGGCCAGTTTCACAGCATCTCGACCACCGATGACAACACTGGCGCCCGCTTCAACGAGCCGTTTGGTTACTTCCTTACCAATGCCTGAACCACCGCCGGTAACAATCGCAACCTTGTTAGAAAAACTATTCATGCTTTGATCTCCTCAGTGACACTGAGCGCAAGGGGTGAGAAACAACTACGCCTTGGAATTGACCCTTTTTCTGCTATCTTCTGGGTACTAATCCGTTGGCTTGGTGTGCATTCTTCACGGCTGCGCTCACAGCGACAACGCAGAAGATTTTGTTTTAAGAGATAGAAAAACTATCAATGACCACTCCCGCTTATCTAAACGCCCTGCGTGCATTCGAAGCCGCCGCGCGGCACCAAAGCTTCTCCGCAGCCGCCGCCGAACTGAACGTCACGCCAGCCGCCGTGGGGCAACAGGTCCGTAACTTGGAGTCGTGGCTGGGTATTTCCCTGTTCACGCGCGCGAGTAGCGGTACTGCGCGCCTGATGCTCACGGACGTCGCCCGAGTGGCCTTGCCGGATATCAGAGAGGGGTTTGATCGGCTGTCGATTGGTCTCGCCCGGCTAAAGGATGCCAGCATACATGCCGGGCTTACGGTCACGGTGAGCCCGGCCTTCGCATCCAAGTGGCTACTGCCACGAATCGAGCGCTTTCAGCAGGACCACCCGGATCTGGATGTACTGCTGGACACGAACGCTCGATCCGTGGATTTTCAGGTCGAGCGCATCGATGTCGGAGTGCGATACGGTGCAGGAAAGTGGCCAGGTCTCATCGCCGTGCACTTGATGGATGAGGTGATGTTCCCCGTCTGCGCGCCCGACTTCCCTCTGCTCAAGGACGGCAAGCTGATAGCCGAGGCTTTGGCCGATTGCACGCTGATCCATGATCTATCCATGGCCAACGATCGTGACTATCCCACGTGGCGAATGTGGCTGGACGCCTCTGGTTTTACGCACATCAAGTCTGACCACGGATTGCGGATCAACAACTCGGCTTCAGTCCTGCAAGCCGCGATAGACGGCCAAGGCTTGGCGCTCGCCCGCAGCGTGATGGTGCGCGATGATTTGTCGACGGGCCGCCTGATACGGCCGTTTGCGGACAAAGGGCTGGACTGCCCGTTGACCCAGGCCTATTACGTCGTCTACCGCGCTGAGTGCAGTGAACTACCGAAAATCCAAGCCTTCCGGGACTGGTTGATTGCCGAGGCAGAGCAAGCCGGATCACACGCCTAGATCTGGCGAAGCATCCTTGATCCAGACGCGAGCACCTTGCGTGCCCGCTTTCACCACAAAGTGTTCGCCCTGCGGTAAACGCAACCAACTGAGTGGTTGCAGCAGGAAACCTTCGCCTATCAATTCGCCCTCCAGCACCAGCAACTCCAGTCCTCTGTGATTAGCTCGAGTCTGCTGGGTTCCAGCCGGTATAGCCTCCACCCAGACGCGCTCATGCTCACTCTCGTACAGAAGCTGATTGTTTTGAGTTCCAATACGCAAGACTACCGGGTGCCGGTCTGCGGGATGGAACTGGCGCAAGCGAACAAAGATTGTGCAGCCGCAGCTCGCTCCTGGAGCGTGCCGGCTGCCAGGAGGATTACGTACATAAGTACCTGCGGGATATCGGCCGTGTTCATCTTCAAAGACCCCCTCCAACACCAGGAACTCCTCTCCGCCCGAGTGAACATGCGCGCTGAACGCACTGCCGGGAGCGTACCGCACCATTGAAGTTGCCCGCGCCTGTTCGCCACCGACCCGATACAAAGGGCGCCGATCCACTCCTGCGATCGGGCTATGAATCCATGGCAGCGTAGAGCTATGCACAATTGCCCTTTTTTGGCGGTCGTCGTTAACAAGCTCCTTCATCACAACTCTGCCCTGCCACCATCGACGACTACTTCAGCACCCAGCATGTAGCTTGAAGCATCACTGGCTAAAAAGAGCACCGCCGCCGCAACTTCCTCAGCGCGCCCCATACGGCCGATGGGCGCTTGCGCACCCACTCGCTCGGCATAAGCACGGTACTCCTCTTCACTTTGGTTTGGCTGATGGTGAATCGGGGTTTCGATAGCACCGGGGCTGACCGCGTTGACTCGAATGCGGCGCTCCAACAACTCTGCCGAGAGGGTACGCGCGAAACAGCGGACAGCAGCCTTGGAAGCCGATAACAGCGTCCGGCCCGGAGCACCAACCTGATTGAGCCAGGATGTGGAAAGGATGATAGAGCCGCCCGGGCGCATGATCGGTTCAATGGCTTGTACCGAGAAGAAAACGCCCTTCACGTTGATATCCATAAGCCTGTCGTACTGCTCTTCGGTCGTGCTGGACAGCGGCGTTCCAAACGCGACTCCAGCATTGGCGAAGAAGATGTCCAAGCCGCCGAACTCCTGCTCGACAACCTTCGCCATTTGCCGGAGTTGCTCGCTTGAACTTACATCAGCGACCAACGTGATAACACCTGGGCCAAGCTCTCTGCGCGCCGCCGCCAATTTATCCGCATCGCGGCCGGTGATCGCAACGCGCGCACCGTGAGCCAGAAACACCTTCGCCGTGGCCAGGCCGATGCCTGAGTTACCGCCAGTGATCAACGCCGTTTTACCGGTGAGCATATAAGACTCCTGTTGCGAGCTGGGCTATGTAGGGGGGTGCATTCAGCTCGAATGAAGTCATGGTGTGAAAACAAACGCCGCATCGCGACTGATTAAATCTACGCATCCGACATAGAAAATCTTCGTTGTGGAGAACCCTACTGATCTCCAAAGATTCTATTAGCTCTGAATTGTTGAACTCAATTTCGGCAACTACAGAGCAAGTCAGTAAAGTTTTTCTATTGGTTGGAGCGTTTGTCTGATGACTGCGATAACTGACCCAGACCGCAATGAAACCAGCCGTTCGATCTGGGCATTGCAGGCGATTCTATGCCTGGTTGCCTTCGCAGCAAATTCGATTTTTTGCCGCCAGGCACTGATGAACGGTCAAATTGACCCCGATTCATTCACGGCGATTCGGTTGCTCAGTGGCGGGGTATTTCTGCTGCTCTTGATCAGGCGTCGTAATCCTCGTCCAAGCATCGGCGGTAGCTGGAGGGGTGGCCTTTCTCTTTTTCTTTACGCCTACCTTTTCTCCATTGCCTATGTTCAGCTAGGTGCAGGCGTGGGCGCCCTGATCCTGTTTGGAGCGGTGCAAATCACGATGTTCATCCTTTCCTGGCAAGAAGGAGAGCAGATTCAGAAAAAAGTGCTGATAGGCATGATAACGGCGTTCTGCGGTCTGCTTGCAATGTTGCTGCCGGGCGCTGATGCGCCGCCTATTGGCAGCGCATTGCTCATGGCGATGTCGGGAGTGGCGTGGGGCATTTACTCGGTGCTCGGCAAAAGGTCCGCCAACCCGCTCGCCGACACCACGGGCAATTTTGCAAGAAGCCTTCCGTTGCTGTTTTTGCTTGGCCCCGGCATGGCTTTCGGAAGTGGTGCTCACATGAGTTCGCCTGGCGTGCTGTACGCGCTGGCTTCAGGTGTATTGGCGTCAGGTTGCGGCTATGCGCTCTGGTACGGCACGGTTAAGCAAATCAGCTCGCAGCAAGCGGCAACCCTTCAATTAAGCGTACCCATCATTGCTGCGCTGGGGGGCGTCTGGCTCTTGAGCGAGCCTATGTCGATCCGCTTGTTGATGGTCTCAGCCGTGGTACTGGGGGGCGTCGCGCTGGCTTTGCCGGCGAACCGTCACCACGGCAATTGATCCATACGAACCATCACGCATGGGCAGCCTGCATGAGGCTGTTTATTAGATTCTTCTTGCCAGTATCGGCCGCCAGTAGCCCTTACCGCAGAAACGAATACACACACCCTCCCAAACCGGAGAGATCATCGGCTCTTTGAAATCACGCCATCCATATACTGATTCAAATCGCGAAAATCCTTAACGCTCCAAGAATGCGGCGGTAGCTTCACACCATTCTCTCGCAAGGTCCTCGGAATCAAATCCCCATTGGGTCGCAGTATTATCGACGACACAATGACACCCGGATAATCACTCAGTCGTTTCTTGAAAGCGGACGTTGTAAGGTCAGGCGCAGGAGGATTGCTTTTATGCGCCAACGGCCCTGTCCCCTTGATATCCGCCCCATGACACATGGCACATCTCTGTAGATAGAGATTTTTCCCATTGGCATTATCCGCAAAGGCCAGTGATGTTTGAATGAGCGATAAAAGCCCTAGCGAAGCGATGACTGATATTTTCATTATGCTTTCGGCACATACCAATTTTTATGGGCGCAACTCCCTGCGGGAGCAAACTCATTCCCACAGGTTTTAGATGCCGGGATTGTTGTCCGCTCGCACAATCCGACTAGAACAGATAGCCCATGTAGATCGCCGCGCCACCACCGGCCTGCAGGCCAGCATTCACCCCGGCCATGACCACCGCGCCCTTGGCCGAGCGCGCCAGTTGCCGGTTGACCGTGGTCGAAGCGATGAGCGAGGTTGCCGGGTTGGAGCTCAGGGCCACCGACAACGCCAGCAACTTGGGATCGAGCCCGAACAGCAGGGCCGTGGCCGAACCGCCGATCCCCAAGCCCACGCCCACTTCGGTATACATGCAAGGGCCGGTGATATCGTCACTGGTCAGGTCGCGGTCGACCAGGGCGTCGCTGACAAACACCTTGCCAGTGCTGGGAAACGCCTCTGCCGCACCGGCCGCAGCCACACCCTTGCCCTTGATCTGGATATTGATCTTGCCGAAACGCGGCAGCCTGGCGCCAAACCCGACACCCACGCCGACCCCGCCATAGCGGTAGCTGACGTCTTCGCCCTGGGGCGAGCGCAGGATAATCGAGCCACCACTGCCCGCCACCATGACCACGGTCAGGCCACCACCGCTAGCGGTCTGGTACTGCCAGCGACTTTCATTAACCGGGAGTGGGATGTTGTAGCTCATACGTTCAAAGTCCTTTATGTGAATGAACCGCATCGCGACCGCGTTGGCGGGTGGCTTTCAGCAGGCCGACAAGGGTGAACACCAGGCCGATAACACCCAGTACACCGGAAGTGCCCCACAGTGCCGCCGGGGCATCGACGATGGCGCTGGCCGTCGGCTGCTCGGGCAGGTAATGCACCCGCACCGGCTGGTCCTTCTGATAGCCGAAGATAAAGCCGCCCTGGGGGTAGGAAATTTTTTCACCACTGACGGTGGTGAAGGCGATCTCGGGATGCGAACCACCGGCATTCAAGTGGCTGACGATGCCATCGACGGTCTGTGCCCGGGCGAGGAAGTCGCGACGGTCGAGGGTGAGATTGACGGCAATGCCCAGCAAGCCAATGCCGATCAGCGCAAAAAGCAGGCCCAGCAGTATCGTCCCGGTGCGTGACGGGGGGTAGTTAGCCATAGCTTGTCCCGGTATTCGTCCATGAAAGAAGGCGGGGAGGATAACAAAAAGCCTGCTATGTCGTAATGCGGTTCATTCGAGGTTTGTGATCGCCGTGGCGAGGGAATTTCCGCCCTCGCCACGGATGCCCATTAGCCTCTTTTGACCTTGAAGCGTCCCAACACCCGCTGCATCAGGGAAGCTCGCTCTGAAAGATCCTTGGCTGCCACTGCGCATTCTTGTGAGTTGGACTGGTTTTTCTGCGTCACTTCATCGATCTGTTCCAAGCCGATGCTGGCCTGCTGCAAGCCGGAAGCCTGCTCGCTGGAGGCCTGGTAGATCAGCGAAACCAGGTTGGAAACCGCGCTGGTTCCACTGACGATGTTCTTCAGTGATTCGGCGGTCCGGCCGGCGATGATCATGCCACGCTGAGTCTTGCTCGATGAATCGGCGATCAGCGCGGCAGTCTGCTGGGCGGCCTCGGCACTGCGGGCGGCCAGGCTACGCACTTCATCGGCGACCACGGCAAAACCGCGCCCAAGCTCACCAGCCCGGGCAGCCTCGATCGCCGCGTTCAAGGCCAGCAGGTTGGTTTGTGCGGCGATGTTGTCGATGGTGGTGATGATCGCAGTGATGTCCTTGCCCGAGTTGTCGATTTCAGCCATGGCGGCTATCAGTTCGCTCATCAATTTGTCGCTTTCCCCGGCATCGGCCCGCGAGGCCTGGGATTGCTCATCGGCCTTCTTGGCGTTGGCGGCATTGTCCCGGGTCTGGGCGGCCATCTGCGTCATCACCGCGCTGATTTCGGTGATGGACGAGGCGGAATTGGAAGCTCCGTCCGAGAGTGACTGACTCAAGTCGGTAACCTGCGCCGAGCTGCCGGTGATCTGGGTGGCGCTGATTTGAACCTCGGAAATCAGCTGGTTCAGGTTGCTGACCATTTTCTCCAATGACTTGCCAAGGGTGTCATGGGGCGAAGACAAGCGGACCTCCAGATCCAGGTCACCTTCGGAAATACGCTCGGCCACCCGCACCTGCCGTTGCAGGCTTTCAGACATGTCGTTGAGGGCCACAGACAACTGCCCGACTTCATCTTCGGATTTCTGCACCAGGCGACGAGAGAAATCCCCCAGGCTGATGGTGGCGGCCAAGGCGGCGGCTTCGCGAATCGGCCCAACGATTTTTGCCGCGGCATACCACAGGGCAGCCAGGGCCAACAACGAAATGACCAACCCTACCGATACCTGCCAGATGCTGTTGTTGAGGCTGCGCGCTTGCAGTTCCTGCTCCAGGGCGATGGCCTGGCTCATGACCACAGCCTTGGGCAGGCGAATCAACACCGCCCAGGGCTTGCCCGTGCGACCGAGCGCAATGGGCATCAGCACTTCGATGTTCTGTGTTTGCGCATTGAGCAGGCCATCACCCCGACCGCCCTGGATATCGCGGAGCACTTTTTCCCATGAGTTCGGCAACAACGCCTTGATCGGCTGGCCAATCAGGTCGGTCCGCTGGCTGTCCGCGACCACCAAGCCCTGGTTACTCAAGATCGAAACCGTGCCTTTGCCGCCGTAGAGATCGGCAGACATCTGCTCGCTGAGTTTCTGGATAAACGCGATATCGAAGTCAGCCCCGACCACACCGTAGAACTTGCCGTTGGATACGATGGGCACCGACAAGGTGGTCAGCCAGACGTTTTTCCCCTGGACCACATAAGGAATGGGGTCGAGCACGCTTTCCTTGAGGGTGTCGCGCGGGCCGCTGTACCAGCCGCCCTTGGGCACACCGTTGGGATGACGGTCCGGGGAGTCATACTCGACCAATGGTTGCACCGCGACGTGGCCATCGGCGCTGCGCGTCCAGTAAGGCGTGAAGCGCCCGGTCAGCGGGTTATTGCCATCCTCTGCATTGCGGAACGCCGGATCCTGCCCGTCCAACGCATTCGGTTCCCAGCAGGAATAGGTGCCGTTGAAGTCCGGGTTATCCTTGAGGACGCTGAGCAGTACGCTGTTGATCTGTTCACGGCCCAACGCCAGGGGGCTTTGCGAGGCCTTGCTGGCGGCAAAGGCATTGGCCATGGTGCGGGCTGCATCCAGCGCATTCTGCAACTTGGCCTGGATGGCGTTGGCCCGGGACTCGGCCAGGTTCTGGATTTCCCGGATCGCTGATTTTTCAACCAGTGCGCTGACCTCGGTCGAAACATATTGCTCGTTGGCCCGGGCGCTGAAGAGCCCGTAGACAATCAGGCTGATGGATGAAACAAACAGGCATACGCCTGCCGTGACACAAATGCGTGCCTGCAATGACTTGAACTTCATATCATTCCCCGCCTGATTCTATTTATGGCCAACGTCAAAAGACGGCAGCATCTAACGTATGCACGACACGGCATGACAATCGATTACGGCTGCTACGCCGTCCCCGAGGCAAACACCTTGGAAGAACTTGGCGATACAGCTCTTTATAAGAATTTCAATATGGCAGGTGGGGGGCGCAACCCCTGTCCGCCCGCAGCGCAGAAGAGGTCATCAAACCAAGAATCGAAGGCCTTATGTCCGGGACAATAAGGGCGATAGCTGGAAAGAATGTGAAAACCTGCTTTTTCAGTCACCACAGGGGTCACCCTTGAATAATGCTGCAGATTCCCTTCTAACCATTAACCACAACAGCAAATTAACACGACCAACCTTTATACAAATACCCACTTAAGGCTTATACAAACCAGTACTTTAGTCGCAACAGCAACGTACTCATCAAGTACAAGATTCACAGCGTTTCAAGTTTGGACTCACTCCTTGCACGGCACTGGCCACCACCGCGCAAAAGGGAGGGCTCAGGCAAGATATGGGCGCCGGGCTACACTCCATGCGCGCCCAGCAAGGCACAACGCTCGAACGCCTTCTTCCGCATAGATAGGGAGATTCTCATGCACCGTCTCGCAAACCACGGATATACGAAGAGACCCGCCCCCGCCATTTGTGCAGTGCTGCCAGCCACTGGCGACATTGAACGGCACCTCCCTGGCTGAGCATTCCCTCGGCTACCTCAAGTCCGGGAACGATTGATTCGCTCCGGGACTTCGCAACCCGACACTTGAAAAGACTTCCCGATCAATGCATCGGCGTAGCAGGCACCGGCGCGCCGGACTCTTGGGAGCGCAGCCGTACCCATGCACTGCGCGCCCTCACATGCGCAAACAACCGCAAGGCGTCCACCCAATGTCGTGAAAAGGAGATCCACATGAACAACCTGAGCGATATAACGCTGGCAACATCCACCAACCCCAGCGCCTTCCTCACGGTCCCGCTCGGCGATCCGGTCCAGGCTGACAACGGCAACATTCCACCCAACACGCGGATGCTGCCCGGCCAGTGGGCGGCAGCGGCCGACAACAGTTACGTGTTGCTGCTGCAGCCTGACGGCAACCTGGTGCTGTACCAGGTCGTCACAGGCCCCGTGGCGGCCAACAGCTCGTTCACCGGTAGCGCGATCTGGGCCACTGGCACCAACAATGGCGCCTACTTCGATGTCCAGACCGATGGCAACCTGGTCCTGGGTACCAGCGACGGCAACGTGGCATGGTCACCCTACACCAACGGCATCGACCCACAGGAACTGCTCGTCCAGACCGACGGCAACCTCGTGCTGTACAACACCCTCAACCAAGCCTGCTGGGCCTCAAGCAGCAATCACTATCAGGTTTGGCCGCCGACTCGCTGGGTCAATGTACAAAGCCGCCTCGTCGCACCCGAGAAAGGCGTGCCCTTTGTACTCACCGCCAGTTCAGACGGCGTGACGCTGAGCCCTTTCGTGGCCGGTTCGCCCAACCAGATCTGGCAAGTCACCGCCGATGGACGGCTGCTCAGTGGCCTGCTCGCCGGGTTGGTGCTGGGTCAGGATACCGACAGCAGTACGCCAATCAACACCACACAGAGCGTACCCGTCCCGGTCGAGCAAACCTGGCTGTGGAGAACGGGACTCGGCCCCACGGCCATCCAGAACAGCGCTTCGAATCAGTATCTGAGTGTCGATATCACGGGGGGCTCGGTTCAGATGCAAGATACCGACACCTTGAGCCAATGGTACTTCATGCCTACCACGCCCCTGGACAGCATCATGGCCTTGCCGGCGTCCGACTCGGCCTTCCCGGCCTTTACACCTGACCAACAGGCTGTCTATGACTGGATCAACAACAAACTGGCGGCCATGAACAATCAGCCCCATTTGATCCTGCGCGAGCAGTACACCAACGGCGCCAGCACCCTGGACAATTACCGGCAAGACATGCTCGGCCTGGACTACAGCGCGTTCCCACCGCAAGTCTGGCACCCCGTAGTGGACCAGTTGAAGTTGGAGCTCAGCGCGGCGAGCGCCGTCAACAGCCTGTTCGCCTGCTACACCAGTTTCCACACCCTGCTGTTCGAGGACCAGGGGGCGTTGCTCTCCGAACTTGGGCTGGATGCCGGGTTCGAGGACGGTGACTCGACCAATATCGGCGGCATCATCCTGGCGGTGCTCTCGGGCGTCATCTACACCGTGCTCTCGGCTGAAACGATGGAAGGCGACATCAATTATTTCGCCGTCGCGGCCAACGTTCTCCAGAGCGGTATCAATGTGGCGGTCGCGGCCCAGACCTCGAACGTTTCTCCCAGCCTGTTCCAGGTAGCCTATGCCGACCTGTGGGGACAATTGAGCGCTACCTTCGAAGGGTTGCTGGACACGTTCGACACCATGGAAACCACGATACTGACCGACTGGGCCAAGCTGAAAATCACCTATACGCTGATCGCTTCCACTGCGCCCGACGGATTGTTCTGGAACTCCGGTGAAACTGGAAATATGGTGAAAGCCGCCAAGCAGGGCTACGTGCTGTCGGTGATGCAAATGCTGCTGCCGACCAAATTCCAGATCTATCAATACCTGGACGTCAATAACAACCCCATCGACGGTGTGCCCGCCTATGCGCAGTACATCACACCCGCGATCGACGGGACCTACTTCAAATACTGGATCGCCGATTCGACGGATTGGTCAATCTATCCGCAAGAAATCGCGCTCACCCAGGTCTGGGACAACGGCGGCTCGAAGGACGACTTCTTTAACAACAGGAACGGTTGGGCGTTCGCCATGACGCGGCCCTACACCTACAGCGGCAACGCCGCCAATTACCTGGTAATCGCGCTTACCAACCTGAGCCCGAACACGCTGGTGGCCACGGTGTTCAATCCGTCCCCCACTTCCGCCGGGCCGTCCCCACAGACCCTGTATCCCTACGAGACCGTGTTGATCGAGGCCGAAGCAGCATTTCCTGGTGGTGTAGCGATCACGCTCTCGATCTTCGACCCTTCCCGTGGCAACTACTTCGACGAGCCAATCGCCTCGTTCGATGCCTTTCAGGATTACTCTGGGTTTGCGGCCGGTAATGTGCGCACCGCCAACGCCACGACGGCGGGCGATTATCAACTGTCGACTCCACTGTGCAACTCGGGCGGGTACAAGCAATACCCCGGCGCCATCCAGGCCAGTATCTACCGTCCTTGAAGGGTGAATCGCAGGCATGAGGAACGGGAATTGCGCTAGAAGAAAAAGCCGTGTTGACAGGCGGGCTTGCTCCGAAGGCGCTGGGTCGGTTTGCAATGATGTTGGATGTGCCGACGCCTTCGCGAGCAAGCTCGCGTTGGCGTCGGCTCAGCTACATGGACCTTCGCGCCTCAAGCCTTTCGAGTCCTCGGCAAGAAAATCGCCAACACCCCGAACAGCGGCAGGAACGAGCACAACCAGTACACATACTCGATGCCGCGGATGTCCGCCAGGTGCCCCAGCAGCGCGGCGCCAATCCCGCCGAAACCGAACATCAGCCCGAAGAACACGCCGGCGATCATCCCGACGTTGCCCGGTACCAGCTCCTGGGCATACACCACGATGGCCGAGAACGCCGAGGCCAGGATGAAGCCGATGACCACGCTGAGGATGCTGGTCCACAACAGGTCAACGTGAGGCAGGATCAGGGTGAACGGTGCCACGCCGAGGATCGAGAACCAGATCACCGCCTTGCGCCCGATCCTGTCGCCAATCGGTCCGCCGAAGAACGTCCCCGCCGCCACTGCCCCGAGAAACAGGAACAGGTGCAATTGCGAAGAGGCCACCGACAAGTCGAACTTCTCGATCAGGTAGAACGTGAAGTAGCTGGTGAAACTGGCCATGTAGAAATACTTGGAAAACACCAACAGCCCCAATACCACCAGCGCACTCAAGACCCGGCCTTTGGATAAGCCATGCGTGGCCGCTTGGCCTTGCTTGAGCTTGAACAAGTTCAGGTGGTTGGCGTACCAGCGGCTGATGCGGTACAGCACGAACAGCGCTAACAGGGCGAACAAGCCGAACCAGGCCACATTGCCTTGCCCATAGGGAAT
This sequence comes from Pseudomonas sp. NFACC08-1, assembly GCF_900106735.1. Lineage (NCBI taxonomy): Bacteria > Pseudomonadati > Pseudomonadota > Gammaproteobacteria > Pseudomonadales > Pseudomonadaceae > Pseudomonas > Pseudomonas sp. NFACC08-1. Next base: position 280,390 of record NZ_FNNL01000008.1, read on the forward strand.
GATGATCGCCGCCGCCAGCAGCGGGCCGAACGCTGAGCCGGCGTTACCGCCCACCTGGAACGTCGATTGCGCCAGCCCATAACGGCCGCCCGAGGCCAATCGCGCCACCCGCGACGCTTCCGGGTGGAAGGTCGACGAGCCAATGCCGATCAATCCCGCCGCCAACAGGATCAAGGCAAAACTGCCGACCATGGACATCATCACAATGCCGATCAACGTGCACACCGTCCCGGCCGGCAGCAGCCAGGGCTTGGGGTGCCGGTCAGTGTGATAGCCGACCCAAGGCTGCAACAAAGAGGCGGTCAACTGGAACGTCAGCGTGATCAAGCCAACCTGAGTGAACGTCAGGCCATAGCTGTCCTTGAGCATTGGATAAATCGAGGGCAGCACGGCCTGGATCAAGTCGTTGATCAGATGCGCCAGCGCCACGGCGCCGATGATCCGCATGACCAACGGGCTGCTTTGCGCAGTGGTGGCAACGACCGGGGTCTCGGCCTGGGTATTGCTGATAGCCATGGGAGTTTCCATACGACAGAGGGTGCACACGGGCAAGGCGTCAATGTGCCATTTTTCGGTGCAGCAAGGCTATCCCCTTAGCTAGCTATCGACCTCGAAAAATTGTCGAAATCCAAGGTGATAGCCCAACGCCATGGTCTGAATCTTGCCTTGTTAACGGTCTACAACACGGCTCCTTACAAAGGAGACCGAGAATGGGAAGTTTCGCTACAGAGCTGGCCTACCGAGCCGATTTGGACAAACTTTCGAGGCCTTTTAAAAGAGCACCTGTTTCGACACTTGTGTAGAAAACGCACAAAAATAGTGCAAGGGTGTTCAGGGGAGTATGGGCATGCAGGCTTTTTTATCACCTGGAATCAGGTTGTTGGGGCATTTCGGCTTCGCCCGCAAATTCCAATTGCTGTTCCTGCTTTTTATCCTGCCGCTCATGGGCAGCCTATGGCTTATCGGCCAGGACTATCGCGACAAACTCAGCCTGATTTCCGGGGAACGCGCCGGGGTGCGCCAATTGCTGGCCCTGGATAACCTGGACAACCTGCTCACCGCGCAGCGCAACCGCGCAGCCCGCTGGCGTGCCACCGAAACCAATCGGCAGCCGACACCCGCGACGCTGGCCGCCATGGCAGCGTATGACGCAGTGCAACCGGCCCTTACCCAGGCCGCCAGTGACCTGGGCAACGCCCTGCAAACCGAAGGCGCCGAAGCCGATACCCTCGCCCGCTATCAAGCCCTGCAAACCAGCCTCAACGGTCTGGATTCGAAAAGCCTGGGCAGCGTGGGCTGGTGGCCGGATGGCTACGACCGCTTCACCGCCGCCCTCAGCGCCCTGCAAGCCTTGCGCGAACAGATGGTCATGGACAACCGCCTGACCCTCGCCTCCTGGCTGGAAACGTATTTGCTGACTCAGATCTCCACCCAACAGACGCCGGACCTGATCGAACGGGTCGGTCGCCTGGCCAGCGTTGGACAAGCCTCCGTGGTATCAGGCCAGTTCACGTTGCAGAGTCGCCTGCAACTGCGGGACCTGCGCAGCCGTATCGGCGACGCCCGGGACCAGTTGGTCAAGACCGGAGCGCTGCTGGAAACCCGCCTGCCCAGCGATCTGCAAACCTGGGCCGGACAATACCAGGGCAGCCTCAAGCACTTGGATGCTGGCCTGAAAGTGTTGGATGACGGCGTGTTCGGCGGTTCCATCAATCTCAAGCCCGAAGACTTCGAAAAACACATGGACGCCCTCCTCGCCGACCTGGCGACCCTGCGGCAACAGTCACTGGTGGCACTGGATACGCGGCTGGACCATTACCACGGTTCGGCGATTCGCCAGTTCACCCTGGTAGCGACGGTACTGGGCTGCCTGCTGCTGGCGGCGCTGTATCTTTTTGTTTGCCTGCAAGCGTCGATCCGGCGCAGCGCCAGCGGCATTACCCTGCTGGCCGAAGCCCTGCGCGACGGCAATCTCAGCCTGCAAGTGCCGGTGCAAGGGCGCGATGAACTGGCGGCCATCAGCACCGCTCTCAACGTCGCCGTGGTGCAATTGCGCAACAGCCTGCTGGGGGTCGACCACGAAACGTTGCAGTTGAGCAACGCTGTACGCACCCTCAATACCCATTCCAGCGGCGCCCTGGGCGAAGTCGAGGCCCAGCAGATGCAGATCAGCCAGATCGCTGCCGCCGCGACACAACTGGCCGCCACCTCCCAGGGCGTGGCAAAGAGTTGTGAACAGGCCTCCGATAGCGCCCAGCAGACCCGCCGCATCGCCACCGACAGCAGCCACGACAGCCAACGCACCACGGCCAGCATCCAGCAGCTCAACCAGCGCCTCAACGAAACCGCCGCCGCACTGGGACGGGTCAGCGAACAGGGGCAACAGATCCAACTGGTGGTCGATACCATTCGTGGCGTGGCCGAGCAGACCAACCTTTTGGCCCTCAATGCCGCCATCGAAGCCGCTCGCGCCGGGGAACAGGGCCGTGGTTTCGCGGTGGTGGCCGACGAGGTGCGCAGCCTGTCGCAACGCACCCAATCCTCCACACAACAGATTGCCGCCACCGTCGACAGCCTGCGCGCCACGGTCAACGAAGCCGTCAGCCTGATGGAAGCCGCCTGCGGCCAGGCCCAGACCGACGCCCAAGCCGTCACCGGTCTTGGCGAACGGCTGGGAGAAATTGCCAGCGCGGTGCAAAGCGTCACCGATACCCTGGCGCAAATCGCCACCGCCGTGGATGAGCAAGCCAGCACCGCCGACGAGGTCAGCGGCAATATCCAGCAGGTCGACCAGGCAGCAATGCGTTTGCTTGAAGGCGCAAGGGCCGTGAACCTGGCGGCGGATACCCTGAGCCAGGGAAGCCGGGCTCTGAGTGCCAACACAGGGAGATTTCAGCTCGGTTGATAGCGATTTGCTGCGAGGATTGTTAAGCGGTTGAAAGCGCAGAGAAATATTTCAGATTTACGCTTGACACATCTGCGTTACCGGCGAATAATGCGCGCCACTTGGCTACATAGCTCAGTTGGTTAGAGCATAGCATTCATAATGCTGGGGTCCGGGGTTCAAGTCCCTGTGTAGCCACCAAGTCCTGTTCAACGATGTTTTCGAACGTCTTTGAACAACAAGAAGCCCGCCTAGTGCGGGCTTTCTTGTATCTGGAAATCCATTCCGCTCTACGCGCATCCTTCACATCCTGTATGCCCCCCATGTCTGCCTCAGTAGAAAGCATACATAGATGAAGCGCAGCGATATCAAACGCCGTCCCCTCTCCGATAGCCGCCAAGAAAGCTAGGAAAGCTGCGGAGATAGAAGCCACAAACGAACCCCTCGAGGCCTTGGCTCGTAAATGGCATTCCTCTCGCTTGGGCGGCTGGGGATCTCGACACAGCGAAGAGGATTCTCGGAGCCTTGGAACGTCACGTGTTCCCTTCTCTAGGAAAACGTTGATGAGGGACGTCTAAACGCCCCATGTCGCAGAGGCGAAGCTCATAGAAAGCCTTACGCCTTGAAAAAATCACAACACTGGAGATAATGATAAGAATTATCATTCAGTACACTCCAATGACCCACATTGCGCTCGCTTCTTCCAGTGCTCGGCAGACGGTTCTGCACAGTCTTTTTGGCGACCATCATGGTTGGTTGCTGAGTCGCCTGCGGGCGCGGCTTGGTTGTACTCATGATGCCGCTGACATGGCTGCCGAAGTGTTCGTTCAGGTTGTCGCTTTACCTGAGCCGCAGGCGATACGCGAACCTCGGGCGTTGCTTACGACCATTGCCAAGCGACTGATGTACGACAGTTGGCGACGGCGCGATCTGGAGCGTGCTTATCTGGAAGCGTTAGCGTTGCAACCTCAAATGTTTGAGCCCTCTCCCGAAGTACGTGCTTTGGCGATTGAAGCGCTCCTTGAAATCGATGCCTTGCTCGCCGGTCTTTCTGCGCGAGCCCGTACTGCATTTCTGTGCAGTCAGGTGGACGGAATGAAGTACGCCGACATTGCCGAGTTGATAGGGGTCTCGACCATTCGAGTACGTCAATACGTGGCCAAGGGTTTGAAACTGTGCTGCCAGAATCTGATGCGCAAATGAAGCACACACGCTCCGCAGTCGATGAAGCTATCGAGTGGACGGCCTGTATGCGCTCAGGCGAAGTCATGGCCGACGAACAAAAGGCGTTTGACGCCTGGTTTGCCAACCCGACGAATGCGCAGGCATGGGAGAAAGTTCAGGTCCATTTGGAGGCAACCTTCCCACCCCTCTTGCGTGGCTCGGACTCACAGGTACGCCGGGTGCTGCAAACCCCTGATCTGCAGCGACGTCGCTTGCTTCGTGGGGCGCTGGTGTTCGGCGGTGTCGGCATCGGTGCAACACTGATTGGCCGGCAGAGTACGCTGTTCTCTACTATCGGAGGCGATTTGCGGACCGCTACGGCCCAACGGGGTGATTTCAATCTGTCGGATGGCAGCAAATTGCGGTTGGATGCACGCAGCGCGGTGGATATCAATTTTACTGATAGCGAGCGCAGCCTGCTGCTGCGTGCCGGAAAGCTGATCATTGAGGTCAGTGACGACCCTCGGCCTTTCGTAGTGCAAACGTCCCACGGATTTGCACGCGGCGCTGGCGCTCGGTTCATGGTTTCGCTGCAGGGCGATTCGACCCATGTATGGGGCATGCGGTCCAGCCTCTGCATCGGTCGCCTCAACGATCGTTGTTCAGCACTCCAAAGCGGCGAAGGTGCCCGACTCGACTCGAAAGGCATCACGCCACTGGCGGCTAATCGTAAAGGTGAGAGCAGTTGGGAGAGCGGCAAACTAAGTGTGGATGACTGGGCGCTTGGGGAGGTGATCGAGGCATTGCAGCCTTACCGACGCGGGGTGATCCGCATCAGTACGGCAGCGGCCCGGCTTCGTGTTTCCGGCCTGTTCTCCTTGGATAACAGTGAGCGTGCACTGAACTCGCTGGAGCAGATTCTGCCCGTACGCATCGAGCAGTACCTGGGGTTCTGGACCCAGATCGAACTGCTCGGCTAAGTTTTTTTCATCTGCCCTGTATCGCTTTTTCAGTCTCGTTGGACATAGGCATTAACCGCTAATAAAAGCGCAGCCGCCAACACGGAGTTACCTATGTCCAATCGTTTTAACACTACGCGCAGGCTGACGTCTGTGTGCTTTTCTGTATTGCTGGCTCAAGGATACGCTTCGACCAGCTTTGCGGAGTCGGCTTCGACGCAAAGCCAATCGCTACAAAACTTCGACTTGCCAGCCGACTCCCTGGTGGCAACCCTCGACCGCATAGCCCGCCAAAGCGGTCACGAAATCGTGTATGTGCCGAATCTCGTTGCCGGGCTACGTGCTCCGGCCATCAAGGGAACAATGAATGCCGAGCGAGCGGCACAAATCGCGATTGAAGGCAGCGGATTGTCAGTACGCACGACCTCGGATGGAACCTTGACGCTGGACGCCCTCGGCAGCATGACGCTACCGGCACAGTCGATCGTCGGAATGCAGACCGAAGCACCCACCGTGTCGGTGGGTACCAAAGTCCCGTTGCGTCTTCGAGAGGTGCCGCAGACGATCAACGTGATTGGCCAGGAGCGTATTCAGAAGCAAAATCTCTATACCCTCGAAGATGCTCTGGGCAAGGTCGGTGGTGTAACCGTGCAGCGAATCGACGCCAGCCGTCTAAGTTTTTTCTCCCGGGGTTTCGAAATGACCTCGCTGCAATTGGACGGTACGCCGACCACCATGGACAACAGGGTGTTCCTGTCACCCGACCTGACCATGTATGACCGCGTCGAGGTACTCAAGGGCCCGTCTGGCAGCCTGACCGGTGCAGGCGGCCCCGGCGGTAGCATCAACCTGATACGCAAGCGACCGTTGGCCGAGGCAGCTGCTTCGGCGGAAATCAGCGCCGGCTCCTGGGACGACTATCGGGGCATGGTTGACGTCACCGGCCCGTTGACCGAGAGCGGTAATGTGCGGGGACGCCTGGTGCTCAGCGAGCACGACGAAGGTTACTACTACGACAGTGGCGGCAAGCGAGAGTCGAATCAAGTCTATGGCATTGTCGATATAGACCTGACGCCAGACACAGTCTGGACAATCGGTGCGAGCAATCAGAACACCGACATCCGTGGCGCCCAACGCTCCCTACCGGCCTATCGTTACACTAATTCAGCCGGTGAAGCCGCGATGTCACTGCCGAATGCATCGCGCAAGAACTTTTACGGTGAAGACTGGAACCGCGACTACTTCTGGAGTACCGCAGTTTTCACCGAACTCGAGCATCAGTTGGGCGATGGCTGGAAGACCAGGTTGTCGCTGCGGCACGCCGATAACAATTACGATTTGACACAGGCTTACGCACGTAATGGCGGCGGCATCGACCCTGCGGACAACTTGGTGTCAATGAACTCGATCATGTTCGATTACCGCGAGAAACAGGACGAGGCTGACGTATATGTCGATGGTCCGTTCAACTTCCTCGGGCGTGAACATACAGTGCTGGTGGGCGCCAACTATTCGCGCTCCGAGTTCGCCTCCAACGGCGGCTACTTTTCAAATTTCCTAGGGAACGTTGATCTCGTTAACCCGCAGCCCGACTTTGCCTACCCGGCCTTTCCTGATTCGGACAAGTTGCCGACCAGTGTTGCCAACACCCGCGCAAAAGCGCTTTACAGCAACATGCGCTTGAGCCTTTCCGACCCTCTGACGCTGGTACTCGGCGGGCGCGTGACCTGGCTTGAGATGCACCGCAGTCAGCACCAACCCGAGGCCGGCTCACCGTCGGAAAAAAGCGGCGATAGTGTGTCGCAGAAGTTCACTCCGTTCTACGGGCTGATCTACGACCTCAATGATAACTACTCGGTGTATGCCAACTATTCCGGCGTATTCCAGCCACAGGCTGTCAGCAATCTGGACATCAACAACAACATCATAAAGCCGCTGGAAGGCAAGCAACATGAACTGGGTATCAAGGGCGAATTCCTCGATGGCGCATTGAACGCCTCGTTGGCAGCGTTCCAGATCGAAGAAGAGAATCGCGCAATTCCGGATATGAACGATCCGAATGCACGGGCCGTGGTTGCCAGCGGCAAGGCTCGGACCCGTGGGTTCGAGGCTGAGCTGAGTGGACAGATGACTCCCGACTGGTTCCTCAGCGCGAACTTTACCCATACCTACAAACGCTATGACAGCCCCAACGAGCAGTTGCAGACCTACCTGCCGAAAAACATGTTGCGGGTGTGGAGCCTGTACAAACTGCCCGGCGAGTTGGAGAAGTGGAGTGTCCAGGGTGGCGTCAGCGTTGTCAGCGAGACCTATAATAAGCTGGATGTCCCTGGCATCGGCATGAACGGCACCAAACTCCGCCAGGGTGGATACGCTCTGTACGATGCGGGCATTGGCTACCAGATCACGCAAAACTTCTCCGCTGATCTGCTCGGCACCAACCTGACCGACAAGAAGTACTTTCAGCGGATCAACACTTTCCAGGACGGGAATATCTTCGGTGACCCCCGTGCCGTGTCCATGACACTGCGCGCCAAGTTCTGATTACGATTGCCTGTCACTCACCCGGCATACTTCGGTATGCCGTTTTTTATCGGCTACACGCTCTGCGATCCGGGAGTTGGGGTGAGACAAACAGCGTCAAAACAACCAAGGAAAAACCTAGGCCCACAGCGTACCGCGTGGCTAGTGCTGGTGTTGCTGCTCAGTTACCTATCGTGCTGGGCGCTGAACGGCTTTTTGGCGTTGTGCCTAGTGCATTGGCGTGTGCAGCCCAGTGAAGCGGTGCTAACCAGTTCGATCACCAGTTTCTTGCTCTTTCCATGGCTGGTGTTGTGGTTGTTCAGTGCGCCACATGCAACGCGCAACGGCTTGCTGGTGGTGAGTGCACTGCTGGCGATGTGGGCAAACACCCGCTATCTGGCGGGAGGCGCCTGATGTTCACGAGTGTTCGGCAGGCGTTGCTGTGGATGCATCGATTTGTCGGCATCGGTTTTTCCGGGCTGCTGCTGATCGCATTTTTCATGGGTAGCCTGGCGGTTTATGACCGTGAGCTGGATAGTTGGATGCTGCCGCACATTCGCCTGGCACCAATTGACACGCCCTTGTCACTGGATCACCGGGTGGTCCCCCACATAGCCGGCTTGACGCAGGGCAAACCGCTGATGCAGTGGTACGTGGAGCTGCCCGATGAGCGCCGGCCAGTGGTGCGATTTCAAGCCTGGACCAAGGACCGTCAGGGCTTCAGTCGTTTTCTGGCGCCGGCCGGGGACCGCGCGCTGCCCGAAGCCGGAAGCCTCGGCGGCGACTTTTTCTACCGAATGCATTACACCCTCAATATCAACTTCTGGAACATCGGTGCGCGCCTGCTGGGCCTTGCCGCCATGCTGGGCATAATCGCGTTGATTGCCGGCGTTTGTATCCATGCGCGCCTGTTTCAGGATCTGTTTACATTGCGAGCCGATAAGTCGCCCAGGCGGCTGTTGGACATGCACAACCTGACCGGTGTGTTTACCCTGCCTTTTCAAGTGGTCATCCTGTTGTCGGGAGTGCTGATCCTGTTCCCACTGTATCTCCCTGCCGGCATCCTGGCGGTGTACCTGGACCAGCCCGGTAAGTTCGGTCAAGAGGCGGACGCAGCCTACAGTCGCCCGGCATCGGGCATACCGGGGTCATTGGCCTCGCTGGACCGGATGATGGCGCAAGCCCGATTGCACTGGGGCGATGGCGAGCCGGCGTTTGTCCGGGTCTGGCACCCCGGGGATGCCAATGCCTACGTCGAGATCAGTCGCTCCTTGGCTGACCGCATGAGCCAGGATGGGCAAACCCTGTACTTCGATGGCGCCAGCGCAAGGCTGCTACATGAGTCCCGATTGCCGGCCGCCTCCGCGAGCTTCAAGTTTCTGGCCGGATTGCATGTGGCGCATTTTCAGCAGCAGTGGTTGCGCGCCTTGTATTTTTTTGCCGGTTTGAGTGGTTGCGTGATGCTCGGCAGTGGCCTGTTGTACTGGCTGGAAAAGCGCCGCCTGCAGCACGCTGCCGGGCAATGGGGCGTGGTGTCGATGACACTGCTCAGCAGCGCGCTGATCACTGGAATGCCACTGGCCACCCTGGCCATGCTAGTGGTCAATCGATGGCTGCCGATCGACCTGGTTGACCGGGCCCAGTGGGAAACCACAGCATTTTACTGGGTCTGGGTGCTGGCGGCTGTGCATGCCCTGTTGGTTATCTTGCGCTCGGCGCAATCACGGGCGCCATGGGCCGCGCACCTTTTGCTGATCAGCGCGTTGGCGCTACTGGCTGTGCTCTCCAATGCTTGGAGTACGGGCGATCATCTCTGGCGGGCAATGAACCAGAAGCTATCGGCGGTGGCGGGGGTGGATCTGGCGTTGATGATCATCGCGTTGCTCGCGGGAATCATGGGTAGGCGCTTGCTCCGTCACAAGCGCTCGGCAAGGTGACAAATGGCTTATTGGTTATCGAGCATCGCTGCGGTCTGCTTAATGGTATTGGGGCTCTGCGCATTGGCGCTAAGTCAAATCACTCACTTGCGCAGGGTTACGCTTCAACGACAGTTACTCGGAACACGCGTGTTACGTTGCGGCGCAACGCTGTTGCTCGCATCAAGTCTACTGATGAGCCTGTCAAGCCAAGGGCTTGTCATGGGAGCGGTAATCTGGACTCTGTCTATCGCTCCCTCAGGTATTGGCGTGACGATCATTCTCTGTTGGTACAAGCATGAGAGAAAAAAGTAGTCAAAAGGCGGCAGCTTGTAATGCCTGCATGTATGCCTGAGTAAAATTAAAAGCACTAAACTATTTAGATACAGTGCGTTTAGGAATCTTGTTCAAATGACTGTGTACACCAAGTACTAAAAAAGGGGCTGCTGCGCAGCCCAGCGGGAGCAAGCTCCCTCGCCACGGTGCAGCTGGGCAAGCCGGAAATCAAGGCGACCAGCCTTGTGTTGATTTGCGCCCCACGCCTCGCATCGCTACAGTCGATCTCTATACCCCCAAGTCCACGGATGGAGCGACACGTGCTTACAGATCTGAAACCGAACCTCCATCGCCTGTCAGCCGTTTCGTTGTTGGCTGTCGCTCTAACACTCGCGGCCTGTAAGGCGCCACCCTCCTCCACAGCGACACCGGCATTGCCCGCTCCACCAGAGGTCATCTCCGGCTTCCGTACCGATCTGCAGACCCGCTACGCCGACAAGCACATGGCGGCCGCGGCCAACCCGTTGGCGGCCGAGGCCGGGCGGGAGATGTTGCGACGCGGGGGCTCGGCCATCGACGCGGCCATTGCGATGCAGGCCGTGCTGACCCTGGTGGAACCACAATCCTCCGGCATCGGCGGTGGTGCATTCATTGTGTTGTGGGACGGCAAGGCTGTGAGCACTTATGACGGGCGCGAAACGGCACCGGCTGGCGCCACCGAAAGGCTTTTCCTGCAACCCGACGGCAAACCCATGCCCTTTACGGCGGCGCAGATCGGCGGTCGTTCCGTGGGTACACCGGGGGTGTTGCGCGGGCTGGAATTGGCCCATCGCAAACATGGCCGCCTCAAATGGGCGACGCTGTTCGAGCCGGCCATCACGCTGTCGGAACAGGGCTTCGCGATCTCGCCCAGACTGCACTCGCTGATCGCCGCCGACGCCTCCCTGCCGGGTTCGCCAGACATGGCCGCTTACTTTCTCAATGCCGATGGCAGCCCGAAGGCGGTTGGCACCGTGCTGAAAAATCCAGCATTGGCCGGCGTGCTCAATCGCATCGCCAACGAAGGCCCCGACGCGTTGTACAAAGGCCCGATCGCCGACGAGATCGTCGCCAAGGTACAAGGCCACGCCAACCCCGGCAGCCTTTCGCTGAACGACCTTCAGGGCTACACCGCGCGGGAACGAGCACCGTTGTGCACCGACTACAAGCGCTGGCAAGTCTGCGGCATGCCACCACCGTCTTCGGGCGGGGTTGCCGTGGCGCAGATCCTCGGGACGTTGCAGGCCCTGGAACAGCGCGACAGCCCCGCAGCCCTCGCACCTTTGAAACCCGTCAAGACCGACAAGCCCGCCGGCATTGAACCCACCCCAGACGCGGTGCACCTGATCGCCGAAGCCGAGCGGCTGGCCTATGCCGACCGCGCCCAATACATTGCCGACCCCAATTTTGTCGCCGTGCCGCTCAGCGGCTTGGTCGATGCCGGGTACCTGGCCAGCCGCGCCAGCCTGATCGGCCCTCGTAGCATGGGCGTCGCCAAGCCCGGCACACCACCGGGCATCCAGGTGGCCTACGCCCCGGACCGTTCCCCCCTGCGTATTTCCACCTCGCAAGTGGTGGCCGTGGATGACCAGGGTGGCGCCGTGTCCATGACCACGACCGTGGAATCGGCGTTCGGCTCACACTTGATGGTCCAGGGCTTCATGCTCAACAACCAGATGACCGATTTCTCGTTCATCCCCGAAGAGAATGGGCAAAAAGTCGCCAACCGCGTCGAACCGGGCAAACGCCCACGCTCGTCCATGGCACCGACGCTGATCTTCGATCGTCGGGGGGAATTGGTGGCCGCTGTCGGCTCCCCCGGTGGCTCTCAGATCATCGAATACGTCGCCAAGTCAATGATTGGCCTGTTGGATTGGGACCTCGACCCGCAAACCGCCATCAACCTTCCCAACTTCGGCAGCCGCAACGGCCCTACCGAACTGGAGCGGGGCCAATTCAGCCCGGCGCTGATCCAGGCGCTGAAAGACAAAGGCCATGAGGTGAGCGAAATTGACATGACCAGTGGCACCCAGGCGATTGTCCGGGTGCGCGATGCGCAAGGGAAAACCACACTGGCTGGCGGGGCGGATCCACGGCGTGAGGGTCAAGCGCTGGGGGATTGATCAACCTCGCTCTGGGGCTGATAGACCAGCAGATCGGCGGGCTGACATTGCAGATAACTGCAAATGGCTTCGAGGGTCGCCAGGCGTATACCCTTGACCTTTCCTTGCTTGAGCAAGGAAAGGTTGGCTTCGGTAATGCCTATGGCGGCGGCGAGGTCCTTGGATTTGACCTTGCGTGTCGCCAGCATTACATCGAGTTGAATCACGATAGGCATGGGGTTCTCAAACGAAAGTTCGGTTTTCTGAGTCGACTTCACTGGCTTGGGACAGGATCCGGGCAATGATCGCAATACAGGCCGCAAGAAACAAAGCCACAAAGGAGGGGGCGGTAATACTGAGGGTCAACAATCGTTGGCCAACCGGCGCATGGATTGTCATCAGCAGGCTGAGAAACGGCTCGCACAGGAAATCCAACAACACCCACAGCGCAACCGCGCGCCCGACCTTGCCCAGATAGACAGCCGCTTCGCTGGAAAAATACTGGCCATGGGCATACCGCTTGAACAACTGCCGCAAGTTGGCCAGGCCAGCCGCCAACGCCAACAAAGGAATACTCGACAGCAAAATGCCGCCTAGCGATTGCCAGCCGGTCAAGTGCAGCGCCTCTTCGGACAAACTCGACAGCTGTCGTTCGGTCAGGGCAAATCCCAGGCCGTATCGTGATGCAACATCAGGAAAGAGCCAGGCCGCGGCATTGACGGCCATCATCGCGACGATGAAGAAAAGCGTTATGGCAGCCATGCGCTGGCTGTACAGGGCAAGACGATTCGTACGCATGTTGAGGCTCCAACAGAATAAGAGGAGCCCAGAACATAGCCATGAAATTATCGCAAAACAATAATTAATATGTAAAAAACAATAATAGTCGAAGCTTAAGTAGATAGCTGATTGGCAAACTGGCTCACCGCATCGACCACTTTCTTCGCCCCGTCCTGGATCTCGACGATCACCGTTCCCGCCTCGGCTGCCAAGGCCAGGCCGTGTTCGGCCTGGTGCTGGCCGTCGGTCATCAGGGCCACGGCGTTGCGGGCCATGTCCTGGTTCTGACGGACCACGCCAACGATTTCATCGGTCGCCTGGCTGGTACGCGATGCCAGTTGTCGCACTTCATCGGCCACCACCGCAAAGCCGCGACCTTGCTCGCCGGCCCGGGCCGCTTCGATCGCGGCGTTGAGCGCCAGCAGGTTGGTTTGTTCGGCGATGCCGCTGATGGTCTTGACGATGGTACCAATCACCAGGGATTGCTCATTCAGCGCCTCGATGCCTTCGCCAGCGGTTTGCATGTGCCGGGCCAGGTCGCGCATCACGTCCACGGCCTGGGTTACCACCGTCGTGCCGCGCTGGGCGCTGTTGTCGGTCTGCAACGAGGTGCTGTAGGCGATGTTGGCCGCCTCGGCGACGGCTTTTTCCTGGTTGACCTGGTCGGTGATGTTGGTGGCGAACTTGACCACTTTGTAAAGCCGCTCATTGGCATCGAGCACCGGGTTGTAGGAGGCTTCCAGCCAGACCTCACGACCACTGCTGTCGATACGCTTGAAGCGGCCGGCCACGAATTCACCACTGTTCAGGCGCTTCCAGAACTGCTCGTAGGCCGCGCCGTTGTATTCCTCAGGTTCACAAAACATGCGGTGATGCTTGCCCTTGATTTGCGCAAGGCTGTAACCCATGGCGTTGAGGAAACGATCATTGGCCGTCAGTACGTGACCGCCCAGATCGAATTCAATCACCGCCGTTGAACGCACCAATGCGCCAATGAGGTTTTCATGCTCGCGGGACGCCTCGATGGTGCGGGTCAGGTCATTGGAGTACATCGAAAAAAAGCGGACCCGCCCGTCAGCCCCTCGTACGGGCTGGAGGATCGAACGCAGCCAGGCTTCCTGGCCATTGCCTCGCAGCAGGCGCACGGCGCCGGAGAAGTGCTCGCCACGGGTCAGCGCCGACTTGAAGCGAACCTGGAACTCATTGGTTTTCAAATACCCAGGGACCAGCTCATCCACAGGCCGGCCAATCAAGTCCTGGCTCTTGTAGCGCATCTCGTCGAGAAAATTCTGATTGACCGATTGAATCCGTCCATCGGCGTCCAGGGTGAGGCCAAGCATTTCGCGATCCAGGCTTTCCTTGACTTGCGCAAGGCTGGACAGTTCTTGGCGAAGAGCCAGTAGCTCCTGCTTCAGGCGGTTGTTGAACATGGGCAGCTCCGACAGCAGGAGAATTGAATGCTGTTCCCTTGCCATCGGCCCGGCGTTTTTTTTCTAAAGAGCACCTCGAGCCCGCAGTGAAAATATTCCAGGACACCCTCGAACCCGATAAGCCTCCCATGGTCACTGGATTGTTCTACTGTTGCGCCTGATCCTTGAAGCCTTTGCCGCCATCAATACCCATAACCATAAAAACGAGGTAATTGCCGTGACCACCGACATCGAAGACAGCCGTTCCGCCCGCTTCGCCTTGCGCTGTTCCAGTTTCGCCGAACGCTGGTTTCCCGACTCCTGGGTCTTCGCCGCGCTGGCGGTGCTGGTGGTCGCCGTGGCGACACAATTTATCGGCGCCACGCCCACGGCGGCGGCCATGGCGTTCGGCGACGGCTTCTGGAGCCTGATCCCGTTCACCATGCAAATGGCCTTCGTGGTGATCGGCGGATACGTGGTCGCCAGTTCTCCACCAGCCGTCAAATTGATTGACCGCCTGGCACGACTTCCGACCAACGGTCGCTCCGCCGTGGCATGGGTGGCGCTGATCTCCATGGTCGCGTCGTTGCTCAACTGGGGCCTGTCGTTGGTGTTTGGCGGTTTGCTGGTGCGCGCCCTCGCCCGGCGCACCGACTTGAAAATGGACTATCGCGCCGCCGGGGCCGCTGCTTACCTGGGCCTGGGCGCAGTGTGGGCCCTGGGCTTGTCTTCTTCGGCAGCGCAATTGCAGGCCAACCCGGCCAGCCTCCCGCCTTCGATCCTGTCGATTACTGGCGTCATTCCCTTTACCCAGACCATTTTTCTCTGGCAGTCCGGGGTCATGTTGCTGGCGCTGATCGTGATTTCCCTGATCGTCGCCTACGCCACCGCTCCCGGGCCGAACAGTGCCCGTGACGCCGCCGCTTGTGGTATCGACCCCAGTTTCAGCATGCCGGCGCTGCAGCCCCGTACCCGCCCAGGGGAATGGCTGGAACACAGTCCACTGTTGATCATCGCCCTGGTGCTGCTGGCGGCCGGCTGGCTGTTCCACGAGTTTTCGACCAAGCCTGCGATCAGTGCCATTTCCGGGCTCAACACCTATAACTTCCTGTTCATCATGCTGGGCGCCTTGCTGCACTGGCGGCCGCGCAGCTTTCTCGACGCCGTGGCCCGTGCAGTGCCGACGACCACCGGCGTGTTGATCCAGTTTCCATTGTACGGCTCGATCGCCGCGTTGCTGACCACGGTCAAAGGCAGCGATGCCCAGACCCTGGCCCACCACATCTCGACCTTTTTCGTACAAATTGCCTCCCATGACACCTACGCCCTGTTGATGGGTGTCTATTCGGCGGTACTGGGCTTTTTCATTCCTTCTGGCGGCGGCAAGTGGATCATTGAAGCGCCTTACGTCATGCAGGTGGCCAACGACCTGAACTATCACCTGGGCTGGGCGGTGCAGATCTATAACGCCGCCGAAGCGCTGCCGAACCTTATCAACCCCTTCTACATGCTGCCGTTGCTCGGGGTCTTGGGGCTGAAGGCCAGGGACCTGATCGGTTTTTCCTTCGTCCAGTTGCTGGTGCATACGCCGTTGGTGCTGGTGCTGCTATGGGCGCTGGGGACGACATTGAGTTATTTGCCGCCAGTGATGCCATAAAGCCATAAAAAAGGGCCGATATTTCCATCGGCCCACTTCTCCTTCGGCCCGGTCTGTTTCAGTATGGATGCGCCCTGTTTTGAGGGGCCCACACGCTGAAAAGGATCTGAGCATGTCCAAACTCGCCGTACTTTCTTTTGCCGCCCTGGCCTTCAGTGCCGCCGCCCACGCTACCGACATTGACGTACAACTGGGCAGCACCGAACGCGTCACTCGACTCTTCGCCTACCCCAACAACTGCAACGTCATCTGCTTTCGCGACTGGACCCTGGAGCAGACCGTCGAGCACTACCTGACCCAAAGCGTGCAGCGCGACGGCTACGGCACGGCCAAGGTCCACGTCAAAATCGATAATGACAAGGTCTATGCCAGCATCAGTGGCGTACCGAAGAGCTACGGCCAACCGCTCAAGGCCCTGCTTGACGCCGGGGACCTGGCGTACAACAGCGCATCCAAACTCAACAGCGACAAGAAATGGTCCTATAACTGGTACCTGTTCCTGCCGCTGGGCATGGCCCTGGAAAACCGCAAGAGTGTCGAGTTGCTGCACTTCCCGCCGGATTACTCCCTGACCCAGGCCCAGGACTACCTGGAGTCGGCGACCACCGATCGTTGGGCCACACTGCTGACCGTCAACGGCATTGCGGTTGAACAGACGCCGGCCTACCAGACCATCATCGACATTGCGCCCATCGCAGCGCCGTCCAATGCTGGCAGCACATTGGAGGGGCTCTATAGCTACTTCAACGATTACCAAACCACCATGGTCACACAGGTCACCCAAACCGCCAGCGGCGCCGCATTGCCGATGGTCGCCTTCGGAGCGCCCGTTCGGAACTGGATCAAGGCTCAGTACGGCCAGACCGTGAATGTGCTCAGCTTGGCGACCATCACAACCGGTAGCGGGGTCAAGGTTCCGGTCCTGGGCTCCAACCATCCGAGCTACATCTGGTACGCCGCCGACAAGGACAACTACGATGGAGACGAAGCCAAGGCTGATGCCGCCGGCCTGAAAGTCATGGGCCAGGACCTGAGTGCTGCATGCTGGCAGGCCGGCATGGGCAGCAAGCCGGGCACCGACCCGAACACCCTGCTGAACCAGTGCACGCAGACCTGGCAGGTCACGCAGAAGGAGAAAACCTGCGAGTTGTTCTACACCTCGGTTCGGAAACTGAGCGAGGAAGACGCAGCGAAAAAATGCGAAACACCTGCGATCAAGTCGCAACTTCCGCAACTGAAGGTACCCATGCCGCTGCCAGCCGAGGCGGTCTAAACCTTGAGGCGTTTTCCCGCGTAGGCTGGCGCTGACGCGGGAAAGCGCCTTTGGCACCTGTCAGAGTCGACAGTAGATGACGCCCCCGACTTGGGCGAAGCTATCAAGGTTTTTTCAACGACCGCCGGCAGGATCGCCAGCGCCAGCAAGTCGAGTGTTTAGCACCGACAAGGACTGTCATGACCACGTTCATCACAGATAGCGCCTGTTCACAGCACCGGGATTGCATCTACCCGGAAAAACAACTCAGCACCCGCTTGGGCTACCCCTCGGTGCACGACTTCGAAGTGCATCACACGACCGACGGCCGCGGCAACGGCATCATCGCCCGTAAACCATTCGCTCCCATGACAAGGATGTGCAGGGTTTCGGGGCTGTTGGTGAGCCGACGGCGCCTGCACACGTTGCAGATCCTGCCGGACGTGCACATGTATGACCCACGCTTCGCCGGATTGCTGCTGCATTCCTGCAACCCGAATGTGTTCCTCGACATGAGCGAACTGTGGTTGTGGTCACTGGCCCGTATCGATGAAGGCGACTGCCTGACGATGGACTACGCCAGTACCGAACAGAAACTGTATCGACAGTTCGCCTGCCGGTGCGGTTCGTACAACTGTCATGGCTGGATTACCGGCTATGACGAACCGCCCAATGAACAGGGAATGAAGTTTCTACGGCACTGGCGCCGTCAATGTCACCGCGACTGACGAACCGGACTCAGGGCGCGCCGACCGGCCGCAGCCGATACTGCGGCGGCAGCTGTTCGAAACCGCTGATCGTGGTGTCCAGGCTCTTCCAGCGTCCGTCCTTGATGCCGTAGATGCAGCCATGGATCGACAGTTTCTGCCCGCGGTGCCAGGCGTTCTGCACGATGCTGGTATGGCCGACGTTGGCCACCTGCTGGATCACGTTCAGCTCGCACAAGCGGTCGACACGTTCCTCCTCGGTCGGCAATTGGCCCAAGGCCTCGCGATGCTCGTAGTACAGGTCGCGAATCGAACGCAGCCAGCCGTCGATCAGGCCCAGTTGCCGGTCCTGCATCGAGGCACGCACACCGCCACAGCCATAATGGCCGGTGACCAGGATGTGTTTGACCTTGAGCACGTCCACCGCGTACTGGATCACCGACAGGCAGTTGAGGTCCGTGTGCAACACTACGTTGGCCACATTGCGGTGTACGAACAGATCGCCCGGCAGCATGCCAACGATCTCGTTGGCCGGCACCCGCGCATCGGAACAGCCAATCCACAGGTACTCCGGGGTTTGCTGACGAGCCAGCTTGGAGAAGAAGTCAGGATCTTCCTGCTTGATCGCATCGGCCCAACGCGCGTTGTTATCAATCAGATCTTGTAATTCGTTCATGCTGTCTAGCCTCGATTGAGAGTGCGCAACTATGACAAACGACCGTCGGTCAAGGTCACGTCGGCGATGCATTGGAATTCCTGGATGCGCTGCCGGTCGACACCAGTAAGGCCCACAGTATGAGGAATTGCCATGAATGATTCACGACGCCCTTTCGATGCGGTGCAACCGGAACCCATCGACGACAATGAAGATCGCATGGGCTCGATGCATGAACTGGAATTCGACGAAGAAGAACCCAGCGCGAAAATCGGCGATGAACTGCCGGACAACGAGCGCGAACAACTGATGCCGCGTGAGCGCGTTCGTGAAGCCGGCCTGACGGGGGCTTCGACGGACGATCACCAACCGACCGACGACGACATGAGCCCGGAAACGCTCATTCGCGAAGACGGCGCCCGGGACGCCCACGAGACCGGAGACGACGAACAGGCGGACTGGGACCTGAGCGTGGTGGGTGAAAATGATATTGGCGGGGGCGACGGGCTGGACGAGGCGGAAATGGCCGATATCGATCCTCTGGATGGCAAGCGTTGACCCGACCCTGTGGAAGCTTGCTCGCGATAGCGGTAGATCAGTTTGCATCGATGTCGAATGTACCGCCGTCTTCGCGAGCAAGCTCGCTCCCACATGGGGTCGCGGTGCTTCAGTCCACCAACGTGCAGGCCATGACCACCGCATCCTCACGCCCGCCCACCGCCGGGTAGTAATCCCGGCGCCGGCCCACTTCATTGAAGCCATAGCGCTCATACAGCCGGAACGCCGTGCGGTTGCTGTCTCGCACTTCCAGGAAGCACTCTCGGGCCTCGGCCTTGTAGGCAATCGACATCAAGTGCTCCAACAGGCGCAAACCCAGGCCACGGCCCTGGTTTTCCGGTTTGACGGTGATATTGAGCAGGTGCGCCTCATCCAGGATGATCTGCACCACGCCATGGCCCACTTGCTGCTGGCCTTCGAACATCAGCCAGATCTGGTATTTGCCCAGCCCGTCGAGAAAGATCCCGCGGGTCCACGGGTGGCTGTAGGCGGCGTATTCGATTTTCAGCACAGCGTCGAGGTCCGCCTCGGTCATCGGGCGGAACGATACAGCGTCACTCATTCGATTCTTTCCAGCGCGCCATCAGCCGGCGCATGGCTTGCCAGACATCAGCCTTGCGCTGTGGCGTTTCCATTAACAGTTCCAACCCGGGCAACGCCCAGGCCGAGCCCAGGCCTTCGACCTGCAGTTCGCGATTGAACGCTTCGGCATCCGCCTCGCCGGCAAACTTCACCGCCGGTAGGCCGATCAGCCACAGGCACACGCAGGGCTCGTCTTCTAGCCGCGCTGAAACGAAGCCCTGGACGAAATCCCGCGCCGCTTCGGGCCCCTGGTCCATGGTGCCGCGCGACAACAGCGGCCAGCGCACCGGCTCGCCAATGATCTGCGGGCTATCCGGCAGACCGGCGGCGCGCAGCATGTCCTTGAGCAGCAAGTAGGCTGGATCGCGGCTTTGGAACGGCTCGCCCGTGGGCAACTCCACCAACAGCAGGCAACGTCCCGCCCGCAACAACTGAAGGGCGAAACGCGGCGGTGCGACATAGGGCGCCTTGACCGGGGCCGGCTTTTCATCGGCCTCCTCCACCGGCTTGGCGTTGGTACGGGTCGAGGCCAGGCTCGGGCGTGGCACCTCGACTTTCGGCCGCTCGGCCACCGGTTCGGCCACGGTCTTGGCCACGGGCGCCGTCACGACCGGCACGCTCTCTACCGGTTCGGGCGCTTCCAACAGCTCGGGCCGCGACGGGGCGGCGAACGGCAATTCGGTACGCGGCAGCCAGTTGACCACCTGCATGGCGGTCAGATAGGCGCGGCGGCGGGACTCGATAAGCAAGGGTCGGCCACTTGTGGATAACTGAAAGTGGGAGGGATTCTACCGCCCTTCGAGGCGGATCGCTTCCCTGTTGAGCCAATAGTTGATCGATAGCGAACGACAGTCCGTCCAAGGGGTGAATCGCAACCGGCCCGATGCAGTACAATCGCCGCTTTTAATTGCCAACCCGACGGCCATTGCGATGATCGAACCCAAGCGCGTCTTGCGCGCCCTCGCTGAACACTGGGCATTGCTGGAACCTTTGTGCGAGCACTTCGACCAGGGCACCCTGAGCCTCAACGAATTGCGTTCACAGCTGGCCGCCCAACAACTGGACAGCACGCCCCAGGACATCACCAGCCTGCTGGATGTGTGGATCCGCCTGGACATTCTCGTACCGGTGGCGAAAAGCCCGAACCGCTTCGAGCTCAACGCCCAGATCCATGATTTTCTCGCCTACCTGCGCCGCGAACACCGCCTGGGCCTGTGCCTGGAGATCGAAGCCTACCTGCGCCACCTCGAGCGCCTGGCCGGCTATATCCAGGACGCCTTCGACATTCGCGACGGCAACGACCTGGCCCGCCAACTGCGCCTGCTGGACATGCGCGTGCGCGACGTGCTCAAGAAACTCGCCAACGACGAACAGGCCCTGGTGGCCGTGGCCGAGCGGGCCAAGACCAGCGACCGGCAGATCCCGCTGCGCCAGCGTTATGCCGAAGTGCTGGCGACCTGGGACGAATACGTCGAACCGATGATCCAACTGGTGAACGCCGACGGCGCCTTCGAGCAAGGCGTGCGCAAGGTCGAGAACGTGCTGTTGCGCATGCTCACCGAACAGCAACGCCTCGGCCACCTGGTGGACGACGACATGCTGCTGCGCACCCACGCGCGCATTCTTGAAATGCAGACCAGCGCCCAGTTGACCCTACGCCATGCCCGTGAACTGCTCCTGCCACTGCGCGAAGAGGCCCGCCGCCATAACGCGGTGACCCGTGGCGCCGCGTTGGCCCTGGCCGCCATTCGTCGCAAAGGCATCGACGCCGTGCCGCAGGCCGCCATGCCGCTGTTTACCCGGCCGCAAAGCACCTTCCTGGGCAGCGCCAGCCAGGTCGAAGCCTACGTCTATGCCCTGGCCCGTTTCGAACCGAAACCGGCGCGTTTCCCCAAGTCCCACAAGACCCACAAGGGCGGCGAGGCGCCGCGCGCACCACGCACCGTGCGCGAGATGGTCGAGCGTTGCGAAGACGCCCTGCCGATGCCGGACCTGATGACCTGGCTGCTGGAACAGGAACCGGACGGCGCCACCGACGAATTGCTGTACTGGTTCTCGCGCCTGTCGCGGGAAAAACGCTTCAAGCGCGAGCGTCTGGAACGCCGCGACTATCACACTCACGAGCATCAGGTCAGCCTGCGCTCCTTCGCCCTGCTCTCGGCCGGCGACACCGCCGCCGAGGATTCTGCGAGCATCCCCCATGCATCTTGATCTATCCGAACTGTCCCAGCTGGCGCCGATCTTTCGCGAGCTGTTCAAGGGTTACCACGTCAGCCGCCGCGACCCGGAGCTGTACGCGCAACTGTCGAACTTCCAGGACCAGTACCGCACGCTGTTCAAGGCCTTGGGCTTCGAACTGGTGTGCGACACCCGTGGCTTCTATTACTTCGTGCCGGACCTGGCCGCCGCGGCGGTGAACAAGACCGCCCAGCGCCTGGCCCTGTTCACCTTTATCCTGGTCGAGCACCTGGCCGACCAGGGCCGCGACCCGATTGCCGTGCTCGACGGCGGCAGCCTGGGCCGCGATGAGCTGCCTTCGCTGCTGGAAAAGTACCGCGACCTGTTCATCCAGGCCGAAGTCCAGACCCAGGAAGAACTGGAAGAGAAAATCATGCGGCGCATGACCCAACTGGGTTTCGCCAGCGAAGACAACGGCGTGTACCGCTTCCTGCCGCCGATGCATCGTTTCCTCGACGTGTGCCTGTCGGTCCAGCAGGACCGCGACCTGGCCGCCAGCCTGCACAGTGTGCTGCCGCTGCCCGCGCCGGTGCTGATCGACGAAGACAGCGACGAGAAACTGCTACAGACCGATGATCCGCTGGACCTCAGCGAATTCGAAGGTGAAAGCGAAGAAGACGCACTGGCCCGTGCCATTGCCGAAGAACAGGAGACCGACGCATGAGCAAGGAACGCTACGGCATCCGCCGCTTTGCCCTTTTGAACACCGCCGGCTACAGCCTCGGTTTGTTCCCGCTGGAAGAACCGCTGTCGGTCTATGGCGCGAACAACCTCGGTAAATCCGCCTCGATCAACGCGTTGCAGTTCCCGATCCTGGCGCGCATGTCGGACATGAGCTTCGGCAAGTACAGCCTGGAACAGTCCCGGCGTTTCTACTTTGCCTCGGACACCAGCTACATCCTGGTGGAAGTCGCCCTGCCCCACGGCCCGCACGTGATTGGCGTGGTCGGTCGCGGCCCTGGCGGCGGTTTCGGTCATCAGTTCTTTGCCTATGCCGGCAAGCTGGACTTGGCCCACTATCAGAAAAATGACACCTGTCTGCGTCAGAAAGAGTTATTCACCAACCTGGAGCGCGAAGGCCTCAAAGCCTACGAACTCAAGCCGGATGAGCTGCGGCGGCTGTTGGTAGGCGGTCATACGTCCATTCCGCTGGACCTGACGCTGATCCCGCTGCGCTCCACCAGCGAGCAAAGCCTCAAGACCTTCCGCGCGCTGTTCATCAACCTGCTGCACATGCGCGAAATCACTGCGGCCAAGCTCAAGCAACTGTTCCTCGACGCGTTCGAGCACAGCCTGCGCTCCGGAAGCGTGGACTACATCGCCGCGTGCGAAGAAGCCTTCCGCGACGTACGACGCATGGAGCAGGACTACAACTCCCTGGTCGCCGCCGGCCCGTTGGTGGAAGCCCTGGCCAATGGCGTGAAGCAGCGCGACATTCTGCGCGGCAAACTGCATCGCCTATCGCCATTGCTCGACTCGTTGCTCGGCACCTGGTCGGACTACGCCAGTGCGCGCAAGGAAGAGCTGACCATCCAGGCCGAACACTACCGCAACGAACAGGATTCGCTGCAGAACGACCAGCGCGGCAGCACTCAGGAACTGATGCGCCTGGAACGGGAAATCAGCGGCATCCAGCGCTGGCTCGGCGAGTTGTCGGTGCTCAAGCATCGGTTTGCCCTGGTGGATGACGTCAAGGTCCTGGAGCAGCAACTGCTCGCCGCCAAGGACGCCCACGACGAACTGGCCGGCGCCCTGGCCCAGTCCCGGCAATTCAGCGCCGAAGACTTGGAAGAGCGTCTGCGGGATCTGGAAAAACGCCTGAAGTCGGTCAAGCAGCAACTCGATCACGCCGACAACAACAGCTACGCCCGCCTGCGGGAAGAGTTCTCGCAGCAGGACGTCGAACGCCTGATGCGCCTGTTCAACAGCGCCCTGTTCAGCCTGCCATTGGGCGAACACGGCATCGCGCTGGACGAGAATGGCGAGTGGGTCAAATCCATGGAGCTGATCCTCGACGGCTTCAAGGGTGAACGCTTCGAAGTGCCAGGCCTGTCCATCGACCTGTCCCACATCGAGCCACCTGCCCTGCAAGCCCTGGCCGACCGTGCAGCCTTGCGCGACCAGAAAGAACGCCTGGAAAAAGAACTCAAGCAGCTCAAGACCCAGCAAGCCGTGGCCGCCGACCGCGCCGCGAGCAAGACCCAGACCGAAGCGCTGTACCAGCAGGTCCTGGATGCGCAAAAAGCCCTGGAAGACTTCCGCCGTACCCAGACCTTGAGCGCCGAGGAAAGCGAGAAGCTCGAACAGCTGGCGCAAATGGAAGCCGCCCAGGACGAACTCAAGCGCTCCAGCGATGCCTTCACCGAGCGCGTCCAGCAGTTGTCCGCCAAGTTGCAGTTGGTGGGCCGGCAGATCGCCGACATGGAAGCCAAGCAACGCACCCTCGACGACGCCCTGCGCCGCCGCCAACTGCTGCCGGCGGACCTGCCGTTCGGCACGCCGTTCATGGACCCGGTCGACGATTCCATGGACAACCTGCTGCCGCTGCTCAATGACTACCAGGACAGCTGGCAAGGGCTGCTGCGGGTCGACGGCCAGATCGAAGCGCTCTATGCCCAGGTGCGCCTCAAGGGCGTGGCCAAGTTCGACAGCGAAGACGACATGGAGCGACGCCTGCAACTGCTGATCAACGCCTATGCCCACCGCACCGACGAAGCCCTGACCCTGGGCAAGGCGCGCCGTGCGGCGGTGACCGACATCGCCCGGACCCTGCGCAACATCCGCAGCGACTACGACAGCCTCGAGCACCAACTGGCGTTGTTCAACCGCGAAATCAACAAGCGCCAGGTGTCCAACCTGCAGAGCTTCCGCATCGTCCTGGCGCCGAACAAGGAAGCGCTCAAGCACATCGACCAGATCATCCACAGTGCCGGCCAGTACGAGGAAGGCGAGACGCTGTCGGTGTTCGACCTCAGCCAGAGCGCCGAGCAGGACAACAAGAACGAAGAAGCCAAGGAGTACCTGGCGCGGCTGGTGGCGGCGAACCACAACCAGCTCGGCCTCAAGGACCTGTTCGAACTCGCGTTCGAGATCACCAAGGTCAATGGTCAGCCCGTGATCCACACCGACATCGACGGCGCGGCGTCCAACGGCACTACCATGACCATCAAGGCGCTGACCAACATGTACTTGTTGCTGCACCTGATGGACCGCGAACAGGCCGGCCGCGTGCGCCTGCCGTACTACCTCGACGAAGCGGCGGACATCGACGAGAAGAACCAGGCGGCACTGCTGGAAACCAGTCTGCAACTGGGCTTCGTGCCGATCCTCGCCAGTGTGAAGCCGCAAGTCTGCGCCAGTGTCGCCATCGACTTGGAAGGCGGCAGCGGGCCGAACGGCATCTACATAGACGAAGCGGATTGGAAATACATCCGTCGTCACGATGCGGTGAAGGCCACGGTGAATGTCCAGGCCGACGAGCCGGAGCTGGATCCGGTGTGAGGTGAGTAGCCGGGCATGAAAAAGGCCGCGATCTAATGGATCGCGGCCTTTTTCATGGTTAATGCATAATCTGTGGCGAGGGAGCTTGCTCCCGCTCGGCTGCGCAGCAGCCGCTGGCTTTAGGACCGCTACGCGGTCCAGCGGGAGCAAGCTCCCTCGCCACGGGTATTGCCGACCATTATGCTTACTTGCCGAGACTGATCTTTGGCGCCCAGGTCAGCCATTCATCTTCAAACTTATCGAACAACGGGAAAGTCTGCTCCGGTCGAGCCGGATTGCCCATTCGTTCGCCATCCGGCGTTGCGAACGCAATGCCACCCTGGATAAGCGTTTCAAGGGACTCGGTTCGCACCGTCGCGCCCTTGAACAGCCCGAAGTCCAGACCGAAGCCACTGCTATTCCAGAAACGCGTGCCGCTGCGCACCAGCGGCGCGTACTTGGGCTCGATCAGGATATGGATCAACACCCGGTCCGCGGTCTGGCCCAGTTCATAACCCGTGACCTTGCCCACCGTAATCTCGCGGTAGGTCACCGGTACGCCGATCTTCAACGAACCTCGGCGGGCCGCGCTCAGCACCAGGCTCAATCCCGCTTCGGGCACAGCGCTTTGCGGTGGGTTGGCCAGGGCCACGAAGTTTTTCTGCGGCCCGAGGTTTTTCGCCGAAGGCTGCACTTCAATGTATTGGCCGGTGACCAGCGTTTCCAGGTTGGAGGTCTTCATCAACCCCAACTCCGGCTTGACCACCCAGAACTGGGACCCGACCCGGGCGATGCGCTCGGGCACTTCGGTGATACGCGCCGTGAGCAGCACCGATTGCATATCGGCACTGAGATCAACATCCTCGACCTTGCCCACATCCAATCCTTTGAATCGGATCGGTGTACCACTGCGCAAACCATCGGCGCGATCGACCTTGATCGTGACCTCAGTGCCTCGCTGTTGTGCGGCTTCGTGATCGGCGAACAGGCGGAAACGCGGAATACGTCTTTTCAGCGGCACATTCGGTTCCGGCGTTTCAAAGGCAATCCCGCCGGCCATCAGGCTTTGCAGGGACTCGCTCTTGACCTGGATCCCGCCGGTCAAACCGCCCGTGAGGGTGATCCCACTGGCGTTCCAGAACCGGGTCGAGCCGTTGACCAGCCCTTCGTACTCCTTCTCGATGTGCACACCGATGATCAGTTGTTTCTTCTTGCGGGAGAACTGATAGCTCTGCACCGACCCGACCTTGACCTGCTTGTAGAGGATCGGACTGCCGACCTCCAGCGATCCGAGGTTTTCGGTCAGCAGGACCAAATGCAGCCCCGGGGAACGCAAGTCCAGCGGTGGAGCTTTTGCCCGAGCTTCGAACTCGCGTTGCGGCGCGCCGCCCTTGTCACCCGGACGCACGGCAATGTAATTGCCCTTGACCAAGGCTTCCAGGCCGGTGATACCCGCCAGGGAGATGGATGGCTTGACGACCCAGAACTGCGTGCCGGTTACCAGGTAATCTTCGGCCAAGGGGTCCAGGGTCAATTCAGCCGTGGCGCTGGCCAGGTCCGAATCGACCTTGAGGTTCTTCAGGCTGCCGACCTGGATACCTTTGTACATGACCGGCGTACGACCGGCCTGCAACCCTTCGAAATCGCTGAGTTTGACTTTCACTCGAATGCCCGCCGCAGCGGCGTCAAAGTCTTCGTAAAGACGGAACGGCAGGCTTGGGTCCGTCGGCGGGCTGTCCTTGCGGCTTTCCGGCGTGGCGAAGGCAATCCCTCCGGCCACGATGCTGGCCAGGGACTCGCTGCGCACTTTGACGCCCGAGAGGTTGGCATCGATGCTGATGCCACTGGCGTTCCAGAAACGCGTGTGTTTGCGCACCAGGCTGGCATAGGTCGGCTCGATGAAGATTTTGATCTCGACCTTGCTCTGATCCTCGGACAGCAGGTAACTCTTCACCTGACCGACCTGAATCTGTTTGTAGAACACCGGGCTGCCACGGTTCAGCGAACCCAGCCGATCAGCCTTGAGGGTCAGGTGTAAACCCGGCTTGGCGTCCGACAGCGGCGGCTCTTCGGCCAGGGCCTTGAACTTACGGGTCGACTCCCCTTCACCTGGGCTGATAGCCACATAGTTACCCGATACCAGGGTTTCCAGACCCGTGATCCCGGCCAGGCTCACGCTCGGCTTGACCAGCCAGAAACGTGTTCCGGTCTTGAGGTATTGCTCGACGTCCTTGTTCATCTCGATGGTCGCGACCACTCCCTTGGAGTTGCCTTCATCATCGAGGGTAAGGGCCGTCACTTTGCCGACCGTCATCCCTTTGTAAACGACTTCGGTTTTGTTGACCTGAATGCCCTCTCCGCTCTCAAAGCGCACGTTGATCTCGATTCCGGTTTCGTTATAAGCCCGCCAGCCAAGCCAGCCGCCGATGATCAAGGCAATCAACGGCAGGACCCAGATGGCCGACCAGTTCGAAGCCGGTCGAGTTTTAGCGGTAGGCAAATCAGTCATGGTCGTCATCCGACTCCGTGTTATCCCAAATCAGTCGGGGATCGAAGGTTACTGCGGCAATCATTGTCAAAATCACTACGCTGGCGAAAGCGATCGCGCCGAGACCGGCTTCAACACTGGCGAGCCGTCCGAAATTCACCACGGCCACCAAAATGGCGATCACGAAAATATCCAGCATCGACCAGCGGCCAATGAACTCGATGAAACGGTACATAAGGATGCGTTGCTGCGCCGACATAGGCTGATGCCGCTGCACGGAAAACAACAACAAGGCGATGCCCACCAGTTTGAAAGTGGGTACAACGATGCTGGCGATGAACACCACGGCGGCAATAGGAATCATGCCGTGTTGAACCAGCTCGATGACGCCAGCCATGATGGTGCTCGGGGCGCCCTGGCCCAGCGAGTTGATAGTCATGATCGGCAACATGTTGGCCGGAATATAAAGAATCGCGGCCGTGATCAACAACGCCCAGGTCCGCATCAAGCTGTTCGGGCGACGGGGGTGAACCAGCGCGCCGCAGCGAGTACAGGTTTGGTTGTCGACCTCAGCATCCTGCCGATTCAACTCGTGGCACTCCGTACAGATCAGAATCCCTGCATCAATCGCCCGCATGGGCATCTTCTCCTGATAACGCCTGCCAGATCTGATGGGGTGACATCACCACCTCCAGCCAGACCTGGACCAGCAACAAACTGATGAAGCACACCAGGCCAAGGCCTACAGTGATGGCCGCCATGTCTGCCAACTTGACGATGGCCACCAACACGCCCATGAGGTAGACCTCAAGCATCCCCCAGTCTCGTAGATGGTGATAAATGCGATACAGCAACAAACCGTAACTACGGCCAAAGTCCAAGCGAATGGACAACAGCACCACCAACTGACAGAGCAACTTGAGCAGCGGAATGCCCATGCTGCACAGGAACACCACTGCCGCGATGCCTTGCATGCCGGTATCAAACAGACCGACCACCCCACTCCAAACGGTGTCCTGGGAGGACTGCCCAAGCAGATTGAGCTCCATGATGGGTAAGAAGTTGGCCGGCACATATAACAGCAGGGCGGCGATCACCAACGCAAGACTGCGTTCGACTACATTGTGCCGGTGAGCATAAAGCTCATAACCGCAGCGGGGGCACTCGGCTTTTTCGCCATGGGCCAGTTGGGGCTTGCGCATCAACAAGTCGCACTCATGACACGCAACCAAATCGCCCAGAGGAAGATCTGGCAACCTATCAGTGTCTGACGGATCGGGCATAAACAGCTCAGGCTCAGCTAAGGTGGGACTATTCTAGTGCTCCAGCTCGAAAATAACTGTGCAAATTTATTACGAGCGTTCGCAGACTTTTATGATGGGCAAAACAAAACCCCTACCTGCATCAGCAGATAGGGGTTTCGGAATTTAATCTTGACGATGACCTACTCTCACATGGGGAAACCCCACACTACCATCGGCGATGCATCGTTTCACTTCTGAGTTCGGGATGGGATCAGGTGGTTCCAATGCTCTATGGTCGTCAAGAAATTCGGTAGCCAGCGCGTGCCTTGCGGTCACGTTCCAGCGAATGGGTATGCGATAGTTTGTGTGTTGCTGTCGAGTCTCTCGAACTTTCGGTTCGTTTCGTCTTCACACACCGCAATCTGGTCTCTTTCGCCTTCGGCTTGGAGCATACAAATTGCTTGGGTGTTATATGGTCAAGCCTCACGGGCAATT